>NZ_JBHZPO010000003.1:0-330676 GCF_042788165.1 Kosakonia sp. YIM B13588
TCCGTGTGATACCAGTAAACTTCCGCGTGCCCGCCGCGGCTGTCGACGCGGGCCAGCGGTTCGTAGCTGTTTTCCGTATAGATATACTGCACGGCGGCGTCCGGGTTGCTGTCGCTGCATTCGCCGACCATCTGCAGTCCCGACCACGCGTACTGCGTGCGTTCCGCGCTGCGGGTATGGCGTCGCCACACCTGTTTTTCCGTGCGGCGACCGAGCGCGTCATAGCGGTATGCGGCCCGGGTGAACTCTGCGTTGCCCTCAATAATCACCTGGCTGATGCGGTGTTCATCGTCATAGCTGAAGCGCTGCACCGTGCCGCGATGGCTGTCGTGGCGTTCGGTCATGCGCCCAAAACCGTCATACTCCCAGCGTACGCCCTCCAGGCGTTTCAGCAGGTTGTCCCACACCGGCGGTAAATCCGGCGTGGTGCGGTTGTCCGCCGCGTCATACCAGAAACGTTCTTCGCCGGTTGGCTGAATGCTCTGTGTCATACGCCCTGCCGCGTCGTAGCCCCATAGCGACTGACGGTATTTCTCCGCAGGGCTTGGCGGCGCGCCGTCGGTATACATCTGGCGGATAATCTGGTCGGCGCGATCCCACTGGTAGCGGCGTTCGAAGACCAGCCGGTCGCGCACATTGTCCATGCAGCGGCGCTGCGTGATGCGCCCGGCGATATCGTACTGCGTCTCCAGCTCCAGCGCGCCCAGCGTGCGATGGGTTTCGCGGTGCAGTTTGTCGCGCTGGTAACCAGTGATGGGCAGCGTTTTGCCGCCGAAGACGAGCTGCATCTCCAGCAGATGCCCGGTGCCGTAGCGCAGGCACTGCATCTGCCGCCCGTCCGGGAACGTGGTGGCGCTGAGGTTACTTAATGCGTCGTACTGGTGTACGAATTTGCCAGCGTGGTTCTCCTCGCTCACCAGGTCGCCAAGTTTATTGCGCTGGAAAACAATCACTTCTGCGTTTTCCGGTTCGCGCATATCAATCGCCGCCTGACGCCACTCGCTGTAGACATAGCGGCGCACTTCCGTTGCCAGTTCGCTATAGCGGTACTCGGTGCGGTGCTGCTCGGTTTCCCGCGCGACCATGCGCCCAAGCGCGTCATATTCGTAATTCATCACCTGCGGCGGCAGGTTGCTGCCGCTAACAGGGTGGCGCACCAGCGTGGCGACTTGCTGCGCCGCGTTGTACTGATATTCGGTTTGCCGCCCGGCGTAATCATACTGGCGCGTCAGCAAACCGGTGGCGGTGTAATCAAAGCGCCATTGCTGATTGTTGGCGTTGGTCAGCGTTACCAGACGACCCGCGCGGTTAAAGCGGAAACGGGTAACATGCCCGGCGGGATCGGTGGCTTCGGTTACTTGCCCGCGTGCATTAAGTGTCACTTTGCGCTCGCTGACGCCATCTACGCTCTGGCCGCATAACAGCCCGGCTTTGTTGTATCGGAAGAGGGTTTCGCGGCCATCGGCGCGGATGAACGTTTTGAGGCGGCCTGCCGGGCTCCAGATATAGCGTTCGGTGTTGCCAAGCGGATCGGTAGTCAGCACAAGCCGACCGGCATCGTCATACTGGCGGCGGCTCAGATTACCGGAACAATCCTCTTCGCGGATCAACTGCCCCAGCGCATCCCACCAGAAGCGGTGGCTGTTTTCCAGCGCATCGATACGGCGGAGTAAATCACCCTGGTCGTTCCACTCAAAGCGCGTTACACCACCTTCCGGGTCGGTCAACGACACCACATCGCCCGCCAGGTTGTACTCATAGCGCCAGCTTGCGCCGTCCGGTAACACCTCGGTCAGCGGGAAATCGTACAGCGGGTGCCAGGTTTTCAGCGTCGCGCGATCGAGCGGATCGCGCTCCAGCATCATGTTGCCGCGATCGTCCCACGCATATTCCCAGCGACCGCCGTCCGGCTGAATCACAGCAAGCGGCTGCTCAGATTTCCCCGACCAGCTAAATTGCCAGTTGCCGCCGTGCACATCGGTATAATCCGTGATGCGGTACAACGCATCCCAGTGGTGCTCACTCACCACGCCTTCATCGTTGCTGACGCGCGCGTAGCGTTTGGTTTCATCAGCGTCGATACGCCAGTTTTCCAGCACCGCGCCTTGTTCGTCATGCACCTGATAGCCGCTCACGCGCCAGTGGCTGGAATCGGCTGCGGGACGCCACTGGTAATGCACGGTTAAGCCGGTCGAAAAGCCATGCCAGGCCAGCATATCGCTGGCGCGATCCCAGCCGAACTGGCGGGTGACAATATCATCGGCATCGATAACGGCAATCAGTTGCCCTTGTTCGTTATAACGATAGGACACCAGCAGATGGCGTGCGCCGCCGTAAACCTGGTAAACCGCACGCAGTCGTCCGAACGCTGCTTCGTACTCCAGTTCTACGTCCAGCGCTTCGTTATCGCTGGAGATACGCGCCAGTTGACCTTGTTCATTCCAGCTAAAATAGTGGGCGTTTTCGTGGCGGTCATACAGACGGTGCATGCGCCACTCACCGGGACGCGTTGGATCCGGCTCATAAATCTGTTGCTCGCCGTCGCCGGTTTGAATAACCATCGCCCCGTTCGGGCTGCAAAATAGCTTCAGACCATCTTCCGGGTAGGAGATCATATCGCCGCTGAGCACTTCGCCCAGCCCCAGCTCGCGCCCGCTCATATCGCGGAAGATCAGCTGATTATCGGCCAGGCGCAGCAGCCGTGTTTCAAACGGCAGCATCCAGCCGGTGCCGAGCATGCCGGTGGCGCGGTTGCGGCTGTGATAGATGCGCTGCCAGTAAAGCGGCATACGGTCTGGCAGCACAAAATCGAGATCCTCTTCTTTAGCGAGAACCTTTGCTCCGGTAGGAATGTTTACCGGGAAAGCAGTACTCACCGCGTTGATGGCCGTTGCGGTAAGAACCTGTGAAACGGCCATACCGCCGAGCGGGCAAATGATCTCTTTGAGCAGGCCGCGGATAAGCTGGCGCTCACAGGCCATTTTGATCAGGCGCGACAGCGCGCCAATACCCAGGCTCCCCAGCAGGTTGCCAATCAGGTATGCGAGTTGGTTTTTGCCGCTGCGGATGTCGCGCACGGTAATGGTTTCGCCGCCGATGCGCACACGCGGATCTTCTTTGACTTTGATTTCGGCTTCGCAGGTACTTTTCTCGCCGTTGCGCGCGGCAGGCTGGTTGTTGATTAAAACGGTTCTGGAACCCTGGGCGACAAAGTTGCTACTGGTGACCATATGCCCTTTTTTACAGTCGACGTTATCTTTCGGCATCGGTGTGGCATGCGGATCGGCGCTCTCCACCATCGGCTGCGTCAAGTCATCCCACAGATTAGAGCCCCACTTTTTCATGTCGTCGAGCGTGAGATGGCTGGCGCGTTCGGCCACCGCCAGCAGCGCTGCACTCGGGTTCAGGGCGGTTTTCATCACCGCGGCTGCACCAGCAAGGGCTAACATGCCGATAGCCGCCCAGTCGATGCTGTCATCGGCAGGCGCGGCGGCAAGGTTTTGTAAATAGCCCCTGTCCACCGTCGCGGCGGCGCGCGCCGCCTTTTTTTTCATGATAAAGACATCGTCCGAGCCGGATACGATATGCGCATCCGGCGGTCCGGGGTCGATGAGCGCATCCACCATTTTCCCGGCCGCATCACCAATTTTGCCCAGCGTACCGCTGACCATCAGCGCGCCAATCGCCACGGCGCCCACCACGGCGCCAATGCCCGTTCCGGCGACGAACACAATCCCCAGGACAATCGCCCCTTCTACCAACCCACTGACCATATCCGCCAGCGCAGAGCTATGAACCAGCGGGTCTTCAATGCGGGCCGCGATGTAATCCGTCATCCTTACGCCCTCAGCTGTAAACCTGTACGGATTGATGTCCAGAACGCGTCCGCATCCGTATCAAACGGCATGGTACGGCTGAGCGTCAGCACCAGCAGATGGTCGTCAATGCGGGTCACGGCGAGTTTTTCATATATCACTGCGCCCTGGTTTTCGAAACGCAGCGACACTTCGCGGGCGGGCTGCCCGGCAACCGTGCTGTCCTGCGTTTCCCCGGTCACCACTTTGCGCATGCTGCGCTTCACTTTCGCCAGTTGCTGGTTCAGGAAACTCTCTTCGTCGCCGGGTTTGATATCCCACGCCCGGGTAATCACCAGTGTTGCGTTGTTCTCTTTGAATTTCAGCACGTTAATGCTGCGATCCTGGTAAGCATCCGGCAGCGTGAGTTCGCCTTCGGAAAGTACAAATTGCGCCGTCGCCATTATTTATCCGTCCCTTGATTAAATGCCGCTTTTACCGCCGCCTGGATCTGCGCAATGGTGGGTTGCGCATCTTCACCTTTTGTCGGTTTTGTCAGGTTTAAATCCAGCAGGCCCGCAGTGTTGATAGCGCCCGAACCGATAGCATCGATCTGAAAGTCCACGCATTTCAGCGTGACGGTGCCGTTTGCGCCCAGCGTCAGCACCGATTGACCCGCCACCAGTTGAATGCTGTTGTCGGAAGCCTGCACCAGCGGCCCTTGCACCATCTGTGTAAAGCCGCCACCAACCAGTTGTTCGTGCGAGAGCTGTGTTGCCTGGGTATGTTTGCCCGCCACCGAACCGGTGTAATCACGGGTGACGCTCACGCTTTGTGAACCGCCAACGCTGTGCGTCTCGTCGTTTTTTACGTGCGTATCCATGTTACGTTCCGCCTGGATCCACACCTGCTCTTCGCCCGCTTTGTCTTCAAAACGCAGGGCGTTGGCGTTATCGACCGAGCCATCTTTTGAGCGGCTGAGGAAGCCCATTTGCGTAGCGGCAGCGGGCAGCGCCCACGGTGGCATACTGGCTTCGTTATAGACACGTCCGGTAATAATTGGCCGGTCCGGGTCGCCGTTGATAAAGTCGATAACGACTTCGTCGCCCACGCGCGGGATCTGCACCCCGCCGAAGCCCTGCCCGGCCCATGCGCTGGAGACGCGCACCCAGCAGGAACTGGTGTCATCGCCTTTCGCCAGCCGGTCCCAGTGGAATTTCACCTTCACGCGGCCATATTTATCCGTCCAGATGCTTTCACCCTGCGGGCCAACGACGCGCGCAGTTTGCGGGCCGTAGGTGCGCGGCCATGCGGTTTGCTGCGCCGGGCGGAACACCACCGAGGAAGGAATAACGCTGAAATCAATGCGGTGAATGGTTTCGCTGTCAGCACCGCTGGCATAGCGGTTCTCTTCAAAAAAGTAGTTCGCCGCCGTCACCAGATATTCGCCGTTATCGTTAAAGAACGCTGCATTGGTCAACTGGAACGTGCTGCCCGGCACAATGCCAATTGCCGTCGCCGTGCCTTCAATTTGTTGATGCTCCACCTGCCAGCGTTCCTGGCGGATGCGGGCGTAAAACTCGCCGTGACCGTGTTCGACAAAGCGGCCTGGCCAGTCATAAACATCGATGGTACCAGGCGAGGGTGAACTCGGATTTTGCCGCGCCTGGAACAGCCACGCGTTGGGTTTGCGGAAATCGTAGTCATCAAGACTATAAAGCCCCGGCGTTACGCTATCTTCCAGCGCCCACTGGCTGATGCCCTCTTCGTCGGTACTGCCACCGGAAGGGGTCTGGTGATAAGGGATCGTTTCGTAACCGCTGAAGGGATCATGCTGAGTCGCCGCATCCGTCAGCACCAGCGTGTGTTTGTCCGCTTCGTGACGGAAGTGGTAAGCAATACCTTCCAGCTCCATCAGGCGGCTGATGAAATCAAAGCTGCTCTCCTGGTACTGCACGCAGTAGTCCCAGGTGCGGTAACTGCCGGTCAGTTTGTCTTCAATGTTGACCTGGTATTCGCCGAGCAGGGTTTTCACGATTTGCGGTACTGTCTGGCCCTGGAAGATGCGCAGATTGCGGTCGCGCTTCATCGGCCAGAGATCGGGTTCAACAGTGAGTTGATACACTGCGTAGCGGGTGCCGGAAAGTTCAATAGCGCTCACCGCCACGCGGGTGATTTTGCCGTTCAGGTAGCGCGGCGCGCCGGTCAGCGTTTGGGTTGGAATAGCGACAGTCACCGATTTACCCAGCAGCGTGCTGCGGTCCATTCGCGCGTCGGTGCCCAGCAACTGCAGGTTAAAGGTGAAGGCTTCGGACAGCGCTTCCCGTCCGGAAATCTTCCAGAAAAGCAGTCCTTCGACGGGTAACTGAACAGTAATTCGATTGCTCATAAATCGGATCCTGACGTAGGGACATGCACGATTCCGGGTGCTGTCCAGAAGTTTAACCTTACGGGTTTGAGAAAAAGCTACCGCACGATTGCTGTAAACAAAAAGATCAATATTGTCTGGTTTTTCGCGTCAAGAAATGCCAGGAATTATCCTAATCCGCGATTAACCTACTAAAAAAAGAGTCATTTTTTTACAAGCAGACGGGGAACAATCGTTAAAAAATGACGCTTAGGCCAAATCTTATGCCGCTAAATTGCTATTGCGCTGTTGCAACCGTGTTATTCAAAAGCGCTAAGTTAAATTATGCAATACATGTTTCGCGATTATTATCCCACTTTCACGCGAAAGCGCAGACACGCCAGATGAAAAGCAGTATAAGTTTTTAAAACACCCGCCGTTATATTATTTGCGTGATTATATAAAGTCTCATAATTATATGCCGATAAAATATAGCTCTATATGTCATTGCCATTTAACACCCATTAAATAAGAGTTAAGCAGGATTAAATTCGTAATAATCAGGAGGGGATAATGGAATTTTTTAATCAGTATGGACAGCGCATTGGTCAGGAGATCCAGGACTGGACAAGACGCCCGCTGCCAGAAAAAATTTCGCTTAAAGGCCGTTACTGCGACGTTATACCGCTTGTCGTGGATCACGCGGAAGATCTCTTCCCGGAATGGCAAAGCATTGATGATGACCGGGACTGGACCTATCTTGAAGATCCCCGGCCGAAAGATATGACCGCATGTTATGCCTATCTCAGAAATCTCGCGTCACGCCCTGACAGGATCTATTTCGCGGTACAAGATAAAGAGGATAAGCAAATAAAAGGTATTTTTTATACCGGGAAATTCGATCAGGAAAATGGTTCTTTTGATATTGGCGACGTTAACTGGACGCCGTTAATGAAAAGAACACGTATGAGTACCGAAAGCCTTTATCTTGTTTTGTCTTACTTTTTCGACCAGTTGAAGTATCGCAGATGTGAATGGCGCACCGGCAGTTATAACGCGGACGCGATTCATTCGGCGGAACGTATTGGTTTTGTGAAAGAAGGCATTTTGCGGGAGAAGAAAATTCGTAAAGGCCGGCTGAGCGATATTACGGTGTTCTCGATTACCGTGCGCGAATGGTCGGGTCTCTCGTCGATGATGAATAGCTGGCTGAACGAAGACAACTTTGACGGCCGTGGTCGCCAGTTGCATAAACTCTCTTCATTCCGCCGCTACTGATAGCGCCATGCGTTGATTCATACCTCAACGCATGGCACTTGCGAATAACGCTTTTACACGCTCTGCATTGCCTGCACCGGCAGGTGAAAACCCGCCTGGCGGTCTGGCTAACGGTTGTGCCTGAGCCAGGCGGCTCAGGTTTACGTTTGACTAGCGTGTGACTTCAATATTGGTCACTTTCACCGGTACCTCTTTGCCTTTTACCCACTGGGTTAACGGCATAAAGACGTTCAGATCAGACAGCCAGGCCAGCGTCTCTTTTCGCGTTTCGCCATCGCTTTCAATCTCGCAGGCGACTTTCCAGTAACGTCCGCTGAGCACGCTGCTTACCTGGCGCGCGTCATCACTGCCGGTCACTTCGCAACGACGATTGATCACCGTGTTCTTCTCATCTTTGCCCGTTTTCGGTGCCACCGTATCAAAGGTGAATGTCTGCCCCTGGTGCAGCGGGAAGCGCAGATTGGTGTGAAGTTCACGGGTTACCGTTGGTGTGTAACTCAGACTGATGGCTCCTTTTAACTGCCCAAGGTTGCCCATCGTCAGGCGCTGCGCCTTGAACATTTTGTAGTTTTCCAGCAGCAGCATAAGCCCGTTGGGTTGCACATCGAGTTGCATCGGTACGACATCGTTATCGCTCCATTGCATGTTCCATGTCAGCTTTTTAAAGCGCGGTGTGGCCCACGGATTAACGATTTGCAGAGCCTGCTTTTCGATATCTGCGTGCAGCGGGAACTGGGCCATCCATTTCGGTGAATTATTGGTGAAGTCTGGCAGACCTGGGCCAAGGAGGGTGGAGACGCTTTTTTTCTTCGTTGACGGAACATACACCCCTTCCCCTTTAAACGCAGTGGGCGTGCTCATGGCGCAAAGCTGTTTCAACGCAGCGGTGGTGGCTGGTGTGTTGACAAACGTGTCCGCGCGACGCTGTGCCGCTTTACCAGTCAGGCTGTCCGAGACATAACCTTCGGGCGTGATATCCAGCCCGGCAATCACATTGTCATGCTGGGTTTCACAGTTATAGCCATGTACTTCAAGTTTCAAATCGTAGGGCGCGTCATACGGCGGATCGAAAGTGATTTCGCTGTATTCAAAGCCAATTTTAGCGATCACTAACTCATTAACCCGCAACACAGAAGCCGTATCCAGCAGGATTGGCGTTTCGTATTTCGACATTTTCTCGATATAGACCCAGCCTGGGTTTTTCAGTCGGGAAGCCTGGCAAAGATTTTTAGCAATATCATCCAGCGCGCTTTGGGGTTTTGGCTCTGCGTAACGGTCGTAGCTGTCGCCGTAGAAGCGGCGAACCACCGCGTCTTTATCATCCAGCATTTCCCAGTACAGCTTCACCGCTTTGTTGGTGGTGCAATCAAAACCATCCCAGCGGTTAATGTGTTGCCCGTCGTCAAACACCACCTGATTCATGGCGGAAATGCGGTCGTTCACGCGCAGCATTAACAACGGGTTTACTGTGTTGCTGACGATTTTTTTGCCCTGGATTTCAGGGTAATCAGCGGCTTGAACGCTAATAGCGGTGGCAAGCAGTGCGGGCAGAAGTAACGTGCCGGTTTTCATTCTCATTCCTTGTCAGAGATATTTTCAGTCATTGCGCAACAGAGGGCGTGCTGAGGTTATCGGCAGAGGACGGCAAACATTAAAGGTGTAAAAACAGTCGGCTCCACAAAAATTGACGCGGCTTTATTTTAATTCCGCGACCTTCATCAAACCGGTCGGACGATTTTGAGATTTTCCTGATGAAGGGTAAAGGCAAGACAAAGTGTAAAATATGTAACGGCGTGTGAGTCTTTATATCAAATTTATCTCCTGTTCACGGCGCTAATGCAACGTGCCGTGAGGAATTTCTTAATAAAGAGCATAACTTAGGATATATCATGTATATGACCTAACTCTATTATTATGACTGGCATAATTTATCTTCTCTGTAAGAAGAAATAATTATCACCAGGCTATCACCCAAGTTTTCTTATTTTAAAATCCGCAAAACGGAAGTAATAGCGGATGTCATTGATATGCCCGTAATTTACTGATCACTCTCAGTAAATCGAATTTATTTATTTCACAATGCCAGCGCAAAATAGAAAAAACGCACCAAATAATAATAAATACAACAAGTTATATTCACGCTGTGCACATGTTCAAAAGCAGCGGAACAGATAAAAATCAGCAGCGATAAGGTGACTCATCACTTTATTTGGAATGGTGTAATAACAACATGAGGTGCCCCTGATGAAAGGCGAAGCTATTAAACAACGCGTGAGAGATAACCTCAAATCGCTGAAAAGAACGATGCGCAACCTGCATAAAAAATGGAAATATCGCAATAATTTCACTTCGCAAGTACTTTGGGTTTCATTGGGTGAGAATTGCCTTCCCGATGATATTCTTCGCCGACATAACCGAAAATCCTTCAGTTCCGTTTTTTCATCTGGCCGCTCGAATATTGAATATATTCTGCAAATGGAAAAAGACGATTATCGCCATTTGCTGGAAAAAGAGCATTTACAACATTTCCCGGATGGCGAGCATGCCGTTGTGCGTTCGACGTTTTACGAAAAATGCGTGGGGCAATACAGCGAAAGACATATGCTGGGCTTTGAATTCACCCATCATGACCCGCTAAGAATTAAAGAAGACAGCCGCGCATTTCAACGCCGCATTTCCCGCCAGCTACAATACCGGGGCAAAAAAGATTTTGTGTTTCTCTATCATCACAGAATCACCGAGCATTCGGATCTCTCCCTTTTACGGGAGCATCTCAACGAATTCCTGTCGTTGTACAACGCGCAAGGCTGCGACTGTAAGATCGTGCTTTTCTATCAACACATTATTGCGGCGAATAGCGCCAAACGTATCGACTTCACGCCGCATGAAAGCGGTTTGCTCGAATTTGTATGCCATACCCACGAGATATGGGGCGGGGATGATTTAGAGACATTCTGGGCGAAAAAAGACGATGCCCTTTTCGCCCAGATGTTCGAAACCGTGGACCAGTACAACCTCAGCAAACACCGCACGTTTCCTGAAAGCGCTCTCGTCTCCACCAGCTCAGGCGTGCCGCTGTAACAAAAGAAACATGAGCGATTCACCGGCGATAAAAAAGCCCGGGCAGGGCTTTTTTATTCATCGCAGCGCGGACTCAGGCAGAAGGATCCGCCGCTAAGGCCTGTGCGCAGGCCCAGGCGCTCGACCACGCCCACTGGAAGTTGTACCCGCCAAGCCAGCCGGTGACATCCATCACTTCACCAATGAAGTACAGCCCCGGCACATTGCGGGCTTCCATGGTGCGCGACGACAACTCATGAGTATCGACGCCGCCGAGCGTCACTTCTGCAGTGCGATACCCTTCGGTGCCATTCGGCTGCACGCGCCAGTTCGTCAGCAGCGCAACCAGATTCTCCTGCTCGCGGCTATTGAGCTGTCTCAAGGTGACATCCGGGATCTGTCCAAGCTGTTGCAGACACTCCACCAGCCGTTTTGGCAACTGCAAAGCCAGGGTGTTTTTCAGGCTCTGATTCGGGTGCGCATCGCGCTGCTGATTGAGGAAGCCGTCCAGATCGACATCGGGCAGCAAGTTAATACTGACAAATTCACCGGGCTGCCAGTAGCTGGAAATTTGCAAAATGGCCGGGCCGGATAATCCCCGATGGGTAAACAGCAAGTTTTCGCGGAAAACCGTGCCGTCCTCGGCGGTGATCACCGATGGCACCGAGACGCCGGAAAGCGTCTGCATCTGCTCCAGCAGTGGTTTATGCAGGGTAAACGGTACTAACCCGGCGCGCGTTGGCAGCACCTTTAAACCGAACTGCTCGGCGATTTTATAACCGAACGGCGAGGCTCCCAGCCCCGGCATCGACAAACCGCCGGAAGCAATGACCAGATTTTTCGCCTGCACGTTTTCGCCGTTGAGTTGCAAGGTGTAGCCATCGTCGTTGCGCTCAACGCTAAGCACTTCCGTACGCAGACGCTGGATAACGTTGCCCTTTTCGCATTCGGCCACCAGCAAATCGACGATTTGCTTCGCCGAATCATCGCAAAAAAGCTGACCCAGCGTCTTTTCATGCCAGGCGATGCCGTATTTACCGACCAGATCGATAAAGTCCCACTGGGTGTAGCGCGCCAGCGCAGATTTGCAAAAATGCGGGTTTTGGCTCAAATATGCCGCAGGCTCGACATAAAGGTTAGTAAAGTTGCAGCGTCCTCCGCCGGACATCAAAATCTTGCGGCCAGGTTTTTTGCCATTATCCAGCAATAACACCCGACGGCCCGCCTGCCCGGCCAGCGCCGCGCAGAACATGCCCGCCGCACCGGCGCCGATAACAATGGCATCAAACTTTTCCACAACTTCACCCTCATTGATAAATCGTGGCGGATTGTAAAGAGTTCACGCTGGTCGCACCAGCGTGAATACGCGCGAAAGGTAACAGGGCATTGAAAAATATAAATTAATTTTAAAATGTCAGTTTAATTTAAGAAATAATGTCAAAAAAAATCCATAATTCACTTTGCCGACGCTGCCAATGTCCCTGATAATGCGCCGCGTTCATGTCCTCAAAATGGCTTAACGACCTATGGTACATTTGTTTGCCGGCCTGGATCTTCATACCGGGCTATTACTCTTGCTTGCTCTGGTTTTTGTTCTGTTCTATGAAGCTATTAACGGCTTTCATGACACAGCCAACGCCGTAGCAACCGTCATTTATACACGCGCTATGCGTTCTCAGCTGGCGGTCGTGATGGCAGCGGTGTTTAACTTCTTCGGCGTTTTGCTGGGTGGGTTGAGCGTCGCGTATGCGATTGTGCATATGTTGCCGACCGATCTGCTGCTGAATGTTAGCTCTGCGCATGGCCTGGCGATGGTCTTTTCCATGCTGCTGGCCGCTATTATCTGGAACCTTGGCACCTGGTATTTGGGCCTGCCTGCTTCCAGCTCCCACACCCTGATTGGCGCGATTATCGGTATTGGTTTAACCAATGCGTTGATGACCGGCACCTCGGTGGTGGACGCGTTAAACATCCCGAAAGTGCTGAATATCTTCGCTTCGCTGATCGTTTCACCGATCGTAGGCCTGGTCTTCGCTGGCGGTTTGGTGTTTATCCTGCGTCGTTACTGGAGCAATACGAAAAAACGTGCGCGCATCCATATGACTCCTGCTGAACGTGAGAAAATCGACGGCAAGAAAAAACCGCCGTTCTGGACGCGCATCGCGCTGATCCTCTCGGCGATTGGCGTGAGTTTCTCGCATGGTGCGAACGACGGTCAGAAAGGTATCGGCTTGATTATGCTGGTGCTGATTGGCGTTGCACCTGCGGGCTTCGTGGTCAATATGAATGCCTCCGGTTACGACATCACCCGTACGCGTGATGCCGTCAACAACGTGGAAACGTACTTCCAGCAACATCCGGCGCTGCTGCAAAAAGCGACCGGTGTCGATCCGCTCATTCCAACGCCGGAAGAAGTGGCCACCCAACCGGGTGAGTTCCATTGCCATCCGGGACGCGCCATTATGGCGCTGGATCGCGCGAAAACGATGCTGACCAACGTTGAAAGCTACGACAAACTGCCGGTGGAACAACGCAGCCAGCTGCGTCGCATTATGCTCTGCCTGTCTGATATCACCGACCAGGTGGCGAAGCAGCCGGAAGTCAGCGCTGACGACCAGCGTCTGCTGAAGAAGCTGAAAGGCGATATGCTGAGCACCATCGAGTACGCGCCAATCTGGATAATCATGGCCGTCGCGCTGGCGTTAGGCCTGGGTACGATGATTGGCTGGCGTCGCGTGGCGACAACCATCGGTGAGAAGATCGGTAAGAAAGGCATGACGTATGCGCAGGGCATGTCCGCGCAGATGACGGCCGCCGTTTCTATCGGTCTGGCGAGTTATACCGGGATGCCGGTTTCCACTACGCACGTGCTGTCGTCTTCCGTTGCCGGGACGATGATCGTTGACGGTGGTGGCCTGCAGCGTAAAACCGTGACCAATATTCTGATGGCCTGGGTCTTCACCCTGCCAGCATCGATTATTCTGTCCGGCGTGCTCTACTGGCTGTCACTGCATCTGATTTAACGCGTTTCGCGCATGACAAAAAACGGGCCCGCTTACTGGCCCGTTTTTTTATGGTTTCAATTCAGTGCCAAATCAGCAGCGCGATCAGGCTTACGACTACCAGACCGCAGAGCGAACTGGTTAAAATGAACAGACGGCGCACACGCTCGCAGCGGCGAATAAATTCATCATCATGATGGTCGCGATAGCGCTGGGCGTAGATATACCACACCAGCCGCATCTGTTTGCTCGGTTGACCGTGGGAAGTGAAAAAGCCGCCACCGTCCACGTATTGATAAAGTAGAGGGTCGCATCCGCGAAGTACTACTAACAGCGCACGCAGCGATGAGTAATAACGCGCCATGTTAACCACACATACGACACACAAAGCCCAAAACAGCGCAACAGTGCTGATTACCATATCCCCTCCCCGGCGACCGCCCACAGAGATTCGCTCCTGGACCCTCGCTCCCGGATACCCAACCAAGCCAAACAACGAAGAGTATTAATCGCCGTACGGGATGACAACACAGGCGGTGTCCCGCAATTGACTTCGCTTCCATGCGCCAGACAACTGAGGGACACCGTCTGTTTTCCGTACGGTTTATTTATAGTGTAGGAGATCAGTTTATTTTTTTGCCACAAGCATCACCATCATCAACGCATCTGGCTGTAAATCTGGCTTAAGTGAATCGTGATCCAGGTTGATTGACGGTGCTAAAAGAGCGTTATAAGGTAGAAATATCTTCACAATGAGATCTTTAAGGCCGGGCGCTACGCTCACGTGAAACGCAGGATGCGGGCGCAGTGCAACAGCATCAGGGGGTTTTAACCCCGATGGTCATCGACAACTTATGGAAGGAGTAACACTATGGCTTACAAACATATCCTTATCGCAGTCGATCTCTCCCCCGAAAGCAAATTGCTGGTTGAGAAAGCGGTATCCATGGCGCGACCGTACAACGCGAAAATTTCCCTGATTCATGTCGATGTAAACTACTCCGATCTTTATACAGGCCTTATCGACGTTAACCTCGGCGATATGCAAAAACGTATCTCCGACGAAACGCATCAGGCACTGACCGAGCTTTCCACCAACGCAGGTTACCCGATCACTGAAACCCTGAGCGGCAGCGGCGATCTGGGGCAAGTACTGGTGGATGCTATTAAGAAATACGATATGGATCTGGTGGTATGCGGCCACCATCAGGATTTCTGGAGCAAACTGATGTCTTCCGCACGCCAGCTTATTAACACCGTGCACGTCGATATGCTGATTGTCCCGCTGCGGGATGAAGAAGAAGATTGATATTACGCTAACGGCTAAACGTTAGGCTAAATACCGCCCGGCTCGCGCAATGCGGCCGGGCTTTTTATTGCTCACTACAAACCCCATGTGGTCATCAACAGATGTTGGTGCCGTGTTGTCGGGTTAAGCTCACAGAAGTGGCTGGTTTTTGGTACAGCCTTACGGGGAGCAGCCCATGCCGCCGTCTGTTTACTCTCCGGAACCGGGGTAGATATCGAAGCGATGACTTTTCGTGACGACCGCCGATTGGGTCGCGCACCCTGCCAGCGGCGGTGCATAATCCGGGCGTTTAACCACCACGCGTTTAATGGCGAGCTGGCGCGCGGGCTCAAGTAAACCGTCGGCATCCAGATCCGGGCCAACCAGCGACTGAAACACCCGCATCTCCTTTTTCACCAGCGCGCTTTTCTGCTTATGCGGAAACATCGGGTCGAGGTAAACCACCTGCGGGCGCGGTGTGATATCCGCAAGCCCGGTCAGGCTTGAGGCATGAATCAACTGCAGCCGTTCACGCAGCCACGGGCCAATCTCCGCATCGGCATAGCCGCGATTCAGGCCATCTTCCAGCAACGCGGCGACAACCGGGTTGCGCTCCAGCATCCGCACCCGGCAGCCCACCGATGCCAGCACAAACGCATCGCGTCCCAGCCCCGCAGTCGCATCCACCACTTCCGGCAGATAGCTGCCTTTGATGCCGACCGCTTTCGCCACCGCTTCACCACGCCCGCCGCCAAACTTGCGCCGGTGTGCCATGCCGCCGGCGACAAAGTCGACAAAAATCCCGCCGAGCTTCGGTTCGTCGCGCTTACGGAGCTCCAGATGCGTCGGCGTGAGCACCAGCGCCATCAGGTTGTCATTGTCCTGCTCCAGCCCAAAGCGGGCCGCAAGAACAGATAAGGCGCCGTTTCCGGCGCCCGTTTCATCCAGCAAACAGATTTTCAATGCATTAGCCTTCGATACCGTAATGCTCAAGCATCGCGTCAATCTGCGGCTCGCGGCCACGGAAGCGTTTGAACAGATCCATGGGCTCTTCCGAACCGCCACGAGTCAGGATGTTGTCAAGGAATGACTGCCCGGTCTCGCGGTTGAAAATCCCCTCTTCTTCGAAGCGGGAAAACGCATCCGCCGCCAGCACATCGGCCCACAGGTAGCTGTAGTAACCTGCCGCGTAACCGCCAGCGAAAATATGGCTGAACGCATGCGGGAAGCGCCCCCATGACGGTCCCGGCACTACCGCAACCTGGCGTTTGATTTCTGCCAGCGTTTCGAGGATTTTCGCCCCTTGCTCCGGGCTGAACTCGGCATGCAGGCGGAAGTCGAACAGGCCGAATTCCAGCTGGCGCAGAATAAACATCGCTGCCTGATAGTTCTTCGCTGCCAGCATTTTATCCAGCAGCTCCTGCGGCAGCGGCTCGCCGGTTTCGTAATGACCGGAGATAAACGCCAGCGCCTCCGGCTCCCAGCACCAGTTTTCCATAAACTGGCTCGGCAGCTCGACCGCATCCCACGGCACACCGCTGATGCCCGCCACACCGGCGGTTTCAATGCGCGTCAGCATATGATGCAAACCATGACCAAACTCATGGAACAGGGTGATCACTTCATCATGGGTAAACAGCGCCGGTTTGCCATTCACCGGGCGGTTAAAGTTACAGGTGAGATAAGCCACCGGTTTTTGCAGCGAGCCATCGGCTCTGCGCAGTTGACCCACGCAGTCGTCCATCCAGGCGCCGCCGCGTTTGTTCTCGCGAGCATAGAGATCCAGGTAGAAGCTGCCACGCAGCTCGTTGCTCTCGTCATACAGTTCAAAGAAGCGCACATCCGGGTGCCAAACGTCGATATCTTTACGCTCTTTGGCGGTGATGCCATAAATGCGTTTCACCACTTCGAACAGACCGTTCACGGCGCGCTCTTCCGGGAAGTACGGGCGCAACTGTTCGTCGCTAATGCTGTAAAGGTGCTGTTTCTGTTTTTCGCTGTAGTAGCCAATATCCCACGGTTGCAGCTCATCCACACCGAACTCGGCTTTGGCGAAAGCACGCAACTGCGCCAGCTCTTTTTCGCCCTGCGGACGCGCACGTTTGGCGAGATCGGTTAAAAACTCCAGCACCTGCGACGGGTTTTCCGCCATTTTAGTGGCCAGCGATTTAAAGGCGTAGCTTTCAAAGCCCAGCAGTTGCGCCAGCTCGTGGCGCAGCGCGAGGATCTCCGCCATCACCGGGCTGTTGTCCCATTTCCCGGCGTTCGGGCCCTGATCGGAAGCACGGGTGCTGTACGCGCGATACATCTCTTCACGCAGCGCCTGGTTGTCGCAGTAGGTCATCACCGGCAGATAGCTCGGGATATCCAGCGTCAGCAGCCAGCCTTCTTGCTCTTTGGCTTCCGCTTGCGCTTTTGCCGTCGCCAGCGCGCTTTCCGGCATACCAGCCAGCTCCGCTTCGTCCGTCACCAGCTTGCTCCAGCCCATGGTGGCGTCCAGCACGTTGTTGCTGTAGATATTGCCGAGCTCAGAGAGACGCGCGGCGATTTCGCCGTAACGTTTCTGTTTCTCCTTCGGCAAGCCGATGCCCGACAATTTGAAATCACGCAGGGCGTTGTCGACCGATTTCTTCTCAGCGACGCTCAGCGAAGCGTAATGCTCCCCGTCGCGCAGATCGCGGTAGGCGTTGTATAACCCTTCGTTCTGCCCAACCCAGGTGCTGTATTCAGAGAGCAGCGGCAGCGTTTGTTCGTAAGCCTCGCGAAGCTCCGGGCTGTTTTTCACCGAGTTCAGGTGGCTGACCGGCGAGAAGAGGCGACCAAGACGGTCATCCACTTCCGCCAGCGGCTGGCAAAGATTCGCCCAGGTATACGGGCCGCCCTGCGCGACAACGCTTTCCACCGCGTTCCGGCAATCGTCCAGCGCTTTGGTTACGGCGGGAACAACATGCTCAGGAAGGATTTGAGAAAACGGTGGCAGCACGAAAGGCGTCAATAAAGGGTTGGTCATATGCGCAGTCCTTGGAATGAGGTGAATAAAGCGCTCAGGCGCTTGGCAATGTTTTCTAGCATGGGGTTAAGTGTAGGAGATTTCAATCCCGGACGTTGCGCTTAGCTGGGTATCGCTGCAATAAGCAGCAGCGAAGAAAAAGCCCGGCGACCTTGCGCCATCCGGGCGTCGTTATGCGGGTAACTCAGCGCGCTTTATGCGCCATTTCGAAGGCAGCGGACAAGTTCAAACGCTGCCAGAAATTTTGCTCATCTGTCGTGCCGGAAAGCGGATAACCCGCCGGTAAGGCCGTTTTCACCATCAACGCACGGCGCTGGCTGGCAGAAAGGTTCGGCAGCGCCGCTTCCAGCAGCACTTCTGCGCCTTGTGGTACAGTCACCGCTTTCGCTGCCCCTTTCTGTTGTGGCAGATCGTAGGTCATTGTAAAGCGGTAGAAATCGCGCATTGCCGGGTCACGATAAGGATCGTCTTTGCCGGCGGTCTGCGCGCATTGCGCCAGCGTCGTACCGCACTCTTTTTCCAGCGCGGCACGCAACTGATCGCGGGCTTCGTTAAACATCGTACGGTAAGCCGCATCGTTGAGGTAATGTGCCACATTGCGCTGTGCCACCATGCGCGACCCCATTACATCCAGCGGGTAATGCACACCTAACACCACGCGCGAGTAGCCGTAGCGCGCACCGCGCGTCATCAGCGCATCAAAACGTTCCGGGAGCATTTCCGCCATCAGCAGCGCATCGGTATAGCCGGTATTGGTGTGGCCGCTCGGGAAAGAGCCGCCGTCTGCGGTGTAGGCTTTATTGTCTTTCACCACCACATCGTCCGCCACCAGGTGAATGGTGTTGCCCGCAATCAGGAATGGACGCTTGTAATCAAAGTGCTTTTTCGCCGCGCTGGTGCTGATCTCCGTCGCTTTGATCAGCGCCGCGGCTTTGCCCAACTCGCCTTTGTCATAGGCGGTGAGAAACGCTTTGCCCAGCTTTGGTCCCAGCGCATCGGCAATAAAGTAGAGATAGCTGATGCCTTCGGCATCGGCCAGCGCCTGGCGACGTAAACCTTTTGTCGCGTTGAGGTTAATTTCCTCGGCAGTTTGCAGGTTGGCATCCAGCGTCGTTTTTGGCAGCGAACTAAATGCGGAAAGTAGCGCAATCCCGGCTTGCTGATTGGCTTTGACCTGGAAGTCATAACCCCGCGCTTTTAGCCACGCGTTGTCCGCTTGTTGATGCTGGGCTGAGTGCTCAAGTTGATCGCGCGTCAACGAGGAGGCACTTCCCTGCAACGCCTGGCGCAAGCCCGCCAGCGACTGCGCTTCCAGTGCAATATACGCCTGGCTTTCTGACGCAGGCGTCGTCGTATTCGCGATATCGCGCGCTTGCATAACGGAAATATCTTTCGCGCTCGCCTGATAAGCCAACAGCAGCGCGGCAGTTAAAAGCGTGAGACGAATTTTCATTTTTTATCCTTTTATTCAAACAATTACCTTGTCTGAAAGCGACGCTAGCCCCACAGTTTGACATTTTCATGACACAGTTATGTTTTGAAACCTTTTGCGCCCCGCTGAAACAAGCGGGCGCGGGCTACGGTAATCTGCACCAATCTGCGGTAAACTGTGCGAAATCTCGTTTATTTTCCGGAATCTCAGTATCCATGCTCAGTTATCGCCACAGCTTCCACGCAGGCAACCATGCCGACGTCCTTAAACACACCGTTCAGAGCCTGATAATCGAAGCGCTGAAAGAAAAAGAGAAACCGTTTCTCTATCTCGACACCCACGCAGGTGCCGGGCGCTATCAGCTTTCCGGCGAACATGCAGAACGCACTGGCGAATATCTGGAAGGCATTGCCCGTATCTGGCAGCAGGATGATTTACCGGCTGAGCTGGAGCCGTACATGAACGTGGTGCGTCATTTCAACCGTAGCGAGCAGTTGCGTTACTACCCGGGTTCTCCGCTGATTGCCCGCGAACTACTGCGCGAGCAGGACAGCCTGCTGTTGACTGAACTGCACCCGAGCGACTACCCGCTGCTGCGCCAGGAGTTCCAGAAAGATAGCCGCACTCGCGTCGCGCGCGGCGACGGCTATCAACAGTTAAAAGCCAAGCTGCCGCCGGTTTCCCGTCGTGGTTTGATCCTTATCGATCCGCCCTACGAAATGAAAACCGACTATCAGGCAGTAGTCAGCGGTATCCACGAAGGTTACAAACGTTTTGCCACCGGCGTTTACGCACTGTGGTATCCGGTGGTGCTGCGCCAGCAAATCAAACGTATGTTGCGCGATCTGGAAGCCACCGGCATTCGCAACATCCTGCAAATCGAGCTGGGTGTACGCCCGGACAGCGATCAGCGCGGCATGACGGCTTCCGGCATGATTGTGATTAACCCGCCGTGGAAACTCGAAGCGCAAATGAACAGCGTGCTGCCGTGGCTGCACAGCAAACTGGTGCCAGCCGGCACCGGACATACGCTGATTCACCAGGTGGTGCCGGAGTAATCGCAGCCATTGGTGGAACCTTTTCGGCTGCGCGCTACAATCGCGAACATTTTCGACTTCGTTCAGGATTAAGGAAACAACCATGAGCAAACATTACGACTACATCGCTATTGGCGGCGGCAGCGGCGGTATCGCATCGATTAACCGTGCGGCTATGTACGGTCAAAAATGCGCGCTGATCGAAGCAAAAGAACTTGGCGGCACCTGCGTGAACGTCGGTTGCGTGCCGAAAAAAGTGATGTGGCACGCGGCGCAGATTTCTGAAGCGATTCATCTGTACGGCCCGGATTACGGTTTCGACACCACCGTGAACCATTTCGACTGGAGCAAACTGGTTGCCAGCCGTAGCGCCTACATCGACCGCATTCATACCTCGTACGATAACGTGCTGGGTAAAAACAATGTCGATGTGATCCGGGGTTTCGCGCGCTTTGTCGATGCCAAAACCGTGGAAGTGAACGGCGAAACCATCACCGCCGACCATATCCTGATCGCCACCGGAGGCCGTCCTAGCCATCCGAATATTCCGGGCGTTGAATACGGTATTGATTCCGACGGTTTCTTCGCACTGCCCGCGCTGCCAAAACGCGTGGCGGTGGTTGGCGCAGGTTATATCGCCGTGGAACTGGCGGGCGTGATCAACGGCCTGGGTGCCGAAACGCACCTGTTCGTGCGTAAACACGCGCCGCTGCGCAGCTTTGATCCGTTAATCACTGAAACGCTGGTTGAAGTGATGGCGGCAGAAGGCCCGACGCTGCACACCCACGCGGTGCCGAAAGAGGTGGTGAAAAACGCCGACGGCAGCCTGACGCTGACGCTGGAAGATGGCCGTTCACAAACCGTGGACAGCCTGATTTGGGCGATTGGCCGCGAACCGGCAACCGATAATTTCAACCTTGCGGTCACCGGCGTGAAAACCAACGACAAAGGGTATATCGAAGTCGATAAGTTCCAGAACACCAGCGTGCCGGGCATTTACGCGGTGGGCGATAACACCGGCGCGGTAGAACTGACACCGGTCGCCGTGGCAGCCGGTCGCCGCCTCTCCGAACGTCTGTTTAACAACAAACCGGATGAGCATCTGGACTACAGCAATATTCCGACCGTGGTGTTCAGCCATCCGCCGATTGGCACCGTTGGCCTGACCGAACCGCAAGCACGTGAGCAGTATGGCGATGACCAGGTGAAAATCTACAAATCATCCTTCACTGCGATGTATACCGCCGTGACCACCCATCGCCAGCCGTGTCGTATGAAGCTGGTGTGCGTTGGCCCGGAGGAGAAAATTGTCGGCATTCACGGTATCGGCTCCGGCATGGACGAAATGCTGCAAGGCTTTGCGGTGGCGCTGAAAATGGGCGCGACCAAAAAAGACTTCGATAACACAGTGGCAATCCACCCGACAGCCGCTGAAGAATTCGTTACTATGCGTTAAGCAGCGCGCTACACGTATTTCCTGTGCGTTAAACACGAAGAGAAGCCCCTGCGGGCTTCTTTTTTTTACCGTCTTACCGGCGCGATGCTCTGACAAAATCGCAACATTATTCGGCAGCAAAAAAGGAGCCATTAATGGGCTGGGAAATGCATATCACCCGGGCGGAATGTTGGTCGGAAAGCGAAACGCAGCCGATCGGCAGCGAAGAATGGGTTCAACTGGTGAATCATGATGAAGAGCTCGCTTTTGATCGGCGCAACGGTGAATTTTACGCGCTATGGAAAGGGCAAGAAACCTGCTGGCTGGAGTGGAATGATGGCGCAATCACCACCAAATCGCCCGCAGAACCGCTCTACTGCAAAATGCTGGAAATCGCTGCAGCCCTGAAGGCGCAAGTGCGGGACGATGATGACCGCCTCTATCTGCTGCCGGGCGATTTATTAAATCCATCGTGGGCAATACCAGAGGCGAAACCGTCGTTGATGCAAAAAATTACCGGCTTTTTTAAGAAGTGACCATCAGGCGCGGCAGTTAGCCGCTTTTTAACCCCAGCAAATGGCTGGCCACTCCCCAGCGCACTACCCGGCAGGTGTCGTCGTTGATCTCCAGCAGTGAATAACTGGCATTGGGATGGTGGTAACGCGCCACATTTTCGAGGGAGATTTCCAGTAACTGCGCTATCGCCGCCTGCATAATTTGCCCATGCGACACCAGCGCTACCGTGTCATGCGGGCAGAGATCCGGCAAGCGGTGTAAAAAGTCGAGCAACCGCTGCGCGGCCTGCCCCAGCGATTCACCCTGCGGCGGTTGAAAAGCCTCATCATCACCGAAACGGGGATATTCCCGGCGAATATCGCTCAGCAGCTGACCATCAAACTCACCGAAATTCTGCTCCTGTAACGCATCGTCGAGGCGGATATCACAGTGATATTGTTCCGCGATTAACAAAGCCATCTGCTGCGCCCTGCCGAGCGGCGATGAAAAAACGACGTCAGGGTGAATCCCCGCATCCCGCAGCCCGCGAACCAAAGCGTGGCCCTCTTCGCGCCCGCGCGTCGTTAGCGGGCTATCGAGCTGCCCCTGGATAATGCCTGCCCGGTTCCACTCGGTTTGCGGATGACGAATCAATAGCGCTTTCATATTCCGGTATATCCATCCGAAAGTTATAAGAGAATCACAACCATTCGAGCCAGGCTCTTATAAAAAAGTAATGAGGCCGCATTTTACACACGGAAAGATCAACTTTGCAGAAGTAGTTTTTATCCTGCTTTATGCCTGCCAGTGAAATATCGTACCAAAGCGAAGCAACGGTCTCTTTTAAAACTCATTTTTATCAACCTTGATTACTGTTGCGTGCCCCTCTTTTATCTCAAAAGCAGTATCAAAACGACGGGTATTAAATTCAGTAGTTTTTGCTTTTTCTTTCGATTCCAGCGTGAAGCTCGCCACAAACTGCCCTTTAGCGGGAAATTTATAAACACCAGGCGGAATGCACATTTCACCGTTATTAACAGATAAGCGAGGATGTTGCTGATACCAACGCTCTTTATGAGGAGTGTGGCGCGGTGCAATGCTGATAAATACAGGCTGATAATCTTCAGCAGAGAGGATCCCAAAACAAATTTGCTCATTCTTCAATGTGACCAAGGTGGTCTCCGCTGGCTTATATCGTTGGTCCAGCCGATCCCCCATTGGACAACCGCTAAGCAGAGGTAGAAACAAAAAAGGAACACATTTAGCGCATATTTTCATTTTCATAATCCATTTGGGAAATTACGTAACGCGACTCTATAAAGAGCTTTCAAATCAGCCTCATGTTGCACGATATTTCTTGAGGTGACCGTCTTTGATGTCTTAAGCTCTATCCCATTACCTAATCCATATGTTTCGAGAACAAAATTATCAGCCACTATCTGCGCCTGCTGTTCAAGCGGATATTGTGCGAGTCTTCGCCCATCTAAGCGATAGCCGTAGTCGGCATTCCAGCTGAAAAGACCTCTGAGTCTGACCTGCATACCACGTTCTCGTTGCCAAACGTGTGTCATTTCATGAATAAAAAGATGCTGTAAATCTATTTTTCCCGTGAAGAATCATCTCTGAACCAATCCCGAAAATACAATTCACCATTAGGCGACATAGCAAATTCTCTTTTTTGCAGTCCCAATGGGAAATAGCTATCGTGGTGAATCCAAACAGTGTGGTAAGGAATCGAATTTCCGAAAACTGATTTAGCAAGGCGCAACTCGCCTAATGTCAATAACCTTATCGAGCCTTCATTATCCGCCACACCTTTCTCCTTGGATTTAATACCTATAATTGTCAGCCAGTAAATACAACACTAACCATCTTAACATTTTCTATAGTCGCCAAGGAAACAACTCACTGGCATCAATATTGCCGCCGCCCATTCATTGAGACTATTCTCATAAAAAATACGCCCAAGAATTAAATAAATGCATATCTAATAATATCAACATTAATTGATCAACCTAAGAAAATAAAAACGCATTCCCGCTTTTTTAAGTAAGCATTCAAGCAATACGGTTTGTGTGAAATCATTTTTCCCGCTAAATCCTCGCCGCCTTCAGTTCGTTAATCAGCCACTGCACCGCTGGCTGGTAGTCGAATAATCGATGGGTCAGCAGCAGCAAATCGTATGATGGCGCGCCCTCCGGCAGTTGCATAATGCGCAGCGGCAACATTGTTGCCAGTTCCCTGGCAATGCGAAACGGCACGCACATTAAATAACCAGTCGCCACCGCCACGCGCCCACCAACGGCGTAACTTTGTACTACCGTCGCCAGCGGCCGGTAGAGGTGTTGTTCGAGCAGCCAGCCGTCAATATGATCCGCGCCGGAGCTGACCGCCGGTAAATGGATTTGCGCTTCACTTACCAGATGTCTCATGGTGAGCTGTTCCGGCAAATCGGTGCGTTCGACGGAAGCGATAGCGACAAAGTGGTCGGAGATAAGCTTATGTTTATTAAAATAATGCGGGATATGCTGAACGTTATCGACGCCGATGAACGCATCCAGTTGCCCCTGCTCCACTCGCTCAACCTTAATGGTTTCTGAAAGAATATCGACCGACAGCCGGACATTCGGCGCAATAGTTTTAAACCGCGCGGTCAGAACCGGCATAAACATGAACTCGAAATAGTCCACCGCGCCAATGTAAAACGTGTGAGCGTCGCGCAGCGGATCGAAATGGCTTGGCCCGCGCGTGGCGGTATCCAGCTTGCTCAGCGCGCTCTCGATCACCGGGATCATCATCGCGGCGTAGGGCGTCGGTTCCATGCCGTTGCGCGTGCGGATAAACATCTCATCGTTGAGCTGCTCACGCAGGCGATTCAGGGCATGGCTAAAAGCAGATTGCGACAGATTCGCTTTCAGCGCCGCGCGGGTCACGCTCTTCTCTTTCGCCAGAATAGGCACCAGCCGCAGCAAATTCAGGTCGATCACTACTATGCATCCTGTTCATGTTTTCATGATAACAATACATTTTATGCATAACGTATTTCGTTGCTATAGTTTGCAGCAAAATAAGTGCTGACGATTTGCACTGCCTGAACCGAGAACAACGGGAGAGTTTTTTATGAGAAATGTAACCGTCGCCGCAACGCAAATGGCGTGTAGCTGGGATCTGGATAAGAACATTCAAAATGCTGAACGTCTGGTGCGTGAAGCGCATAGCAAAGGCGCGCAGGTGATCCTGATTCAGGAGCTGTTCGCCGCGCCTTACTTCTGCATCGATCAAAGCCCGGAACACTACGCACTGGCGCAGGAAGTGGCGAACAGCCCATTGATCAAACACTTCTCTGCGCTTGCCAAAGAGCTGGAAGTGGTGCTGCCGCTGAGCTTGTTTGAAAAGTGCAACAACGCCTATTACAACTCGCTGGTGATGATTGACGCCGACGGCAGCGTGCTCGACACCTACCGTAAAACCCATATTCCAAACGGCCCCGCTTACCAGGAGAAACAGTTCTTCATCCCTGGCGATACGGGTTTCAAAGTGTGGGACACCCGCTATGCGAAAATCGGCGTCGGCATCTGCTGGGATCAGTGGTTCCCGGAAACCGCTCGCGTTCTCGCCTTGCAAGGCGCAGAAGTGATTTTCTACCCGACCGCGATTGGTTCAGAACCGGCTTATCCGGATATCGACAGCCAGCCGCACTGGACGCGCGTTCAGCAGGGCCACGCCGCCGCGAACGTCATCCCAGTGATTGCGTCTAACCGTATTGGCACTGAAACCAGCAAATACATCGAAGGCCTGGAAATGACCTTCTACGGCTCCTCCTTTATCGCCGATCAGACCGGTGAACTGGTTGAGCAGGCAAACAAAACCGACGAAGCGGTGCTGGTGCACACCTTCGATCTCGACGCCATTGCCGCACAGCGCGCCGCATGGGGGCTGTTCCGCGATCGCCGCCCGAATATGTACAGCGCGATTGCCACCTCCGATGGCAGCGTAAGGAGCTAAGCGATGGTACAGCTGACCACGCCCGTGAAAGATGGTTTCGCCATGCCGGCGGAATGGGCGCCGCATCAGGCGGTGTGGATGATTTGGCCCTACCGCACCGATAACTGGCGTGCCGACGCCGCGCCGGCGCAGCAGGCGTTTTCTGCGGTCGCCAAAGCGATTTCGCGCAACACGCCAGTGATCATGGGTGTGCCTGCCGCCGAAATGGCCAAAGCGCGCGCCACCATGCCAGCGGAAGTGACGCTGGTAGAAATGGAAAGCGATGATGCCTGGATGCGCGATACGGGCCCGACCGTGGTGGTCAATAACGCCGGTGAAAAGCGTGGTATTAGCTGGACATTTAACGCCTGGGGCGGGCTGAATGGCGGTTTGTATGCAAGCTGGGATCGCGATCAGTTGGTGGCCGGGCAGGTTGCGGCTTACCACCAGATGCCATGCTATAACACCGATTTGGTGCTGGAAGGCGGCTCCATTCACGTCGATGGCGAAGGCACGTTGCTGACCACTGCGGAATGTTTGCTGAACCGGAACCGCAACCCGCATCTGAGTAAAGCGCAGATCGAGCAGCAACTGCGCGACTATCTGGGCGTGACGCAGATTATCTGGTTGCCGGAAGGGGTGTTCAATGACGAAACCGACGGTCATATCGATAACATGTGCTGTTTCGTTCGTCCTGGCGAAGTCGCTCTGCACTGGACTGACGACCAGAACGATCCGCAGTACGCGCGCTCCGTTGCCGCGCTTGAGGTGCTGGAAAACACTAAAGATGCGCAAGGACGCACGCTGAAAGTGTGGAAAGTGCCATCTCCGCTGCCGCTGTTCGCCAGCGCTGAAGAGACCAGCGATGTCGAAAAAGGCACAGCGATTGAGCGCCACGAAGGCAACCGCCTGGCGGGTTCCTACGTTAACTACCTGGTCAGTAACCAGCAGATTATTTACCCGCTGCTGGATTCGGCGACCGATGGCGCAGCGCAAGCACTGTTCGAAGAGATGTTCCCGGATTTCGTCATTACTGGCGTTCCGGCGCGTGAGATTTTGCTCGGCGGTGGCAACATCCACTGCATTACGCAGCAAATCCCGCGTTGATCCTTACCCCGGCGGCGTTCGTCGCCGGGTTTTACACCGTGCGCGACATACGAATGTATTGCACTTCTTGTTTATAAAACGGTTCGCCTTGCGCCATAAAACCAAAGCGCGCGTAAAATGCCGCCGCCGACGTTCTGGCATCCAGTTGCACAAACTCAACGCCCGCCTGGACTAACTTTTCCAGCACGCCCTGCAACAGAAAGCGGCCATAACCTTGCTGCTGATGCGTTTGCAAGGTGGCGAATTTGCGGATTTGGCACCGCCGTTCATCAAGCATAAAAACCGATAAGCAACTGACAATTTGCCCGGTTTCAAGCACACCAAAATGGCGGGCATCGTCATCACCTTCTACGCGCGAAGCATTACGGGGAAAATGCGGCCACAGTACCGTATGGCGGATATCGAGACATTGCTCTAACGTAATAGAGACGAGCTGCAAAGGCTTTTCCTCAGTCATTGCGGGGGTACTGACCGGCTACACCCCATGATTAGGTTATGCGGGCGATTATTCACAAATCGTTGCAAAACGAATGCTCCTAATTTCGCCGCTGCGTTAAATGAGCTTCAGTACGTTTTATACACTATTAATCAGTAGGTTGTGAGTTTTGGCGTTCATTTCTTACCACGCTAAAACGTGATCGACTGCACACTTCGTCCTTCACGGATCGAAGCGAATGTCTACGCTTAATAGATAGCCGGGCAACACCCGTAATTTTTTACGACGACATCCGGAGGCCATAATCCTTATGTTCAACCAGAAACTACAAAGCGCAGAATCCGTCGAGTTCGTGATTGAGGAAGAGATCGTCTACGAAACCGATCCGTGCGAGTTAAAACTGGATGAAATGATCGAGGCGGAGCCGGAGCCGGAAATGATCGAAGGGTTACCGGCGTCCGACGCGCTAACCCCTGCCGATCGTTATCTTGAATTGTTTGAACACGTGCAGTCGTCGCGCATTTTTGCCGACAGTAAAACCTTTCCCGACTGCGCGCCGAAAATGGATCCGCTCGATATTCTGATTCGCTATCGCAAAATCAAACGTAAACCGGAGTTCGATCTGCGCCAATTCGTGAAAGCGCATTTCTGGATGCCGGAGGACTATTCCAAAGCGTATGTCTCCAACCCGGAGAACTCGTTAAAAGAGCATATCGACCAGTTGTGGCCGATACTCACCCGCGAGCCGCAGGATCACATTCCGTGGTCCTCTCTGCTGGCGCTGCCGCAGGCTTACATTGTGCCCGGCGGACGATTCCGCGAGACCTACTACTGGGATTCCTACTTCACTATGCTGGGGCTGGCAGAGAGCGGTCGCGACGATTTGCTGCGCTGTATGGCGGATAACTTCGCATGGATGATTGAGCGTTACGGTCATATTCCGAACGGCAACCGCACGTATTATCTGAGCCGCTCGCAGCCGCCAGTTTTCGCGCTGATGGTCGAGCTATTTGAAGAGGACGGCGTACGCGGTGCGCGGCGCTATCTTGATCACCTGTTAATGGAGTACGCGTTCTGGATGGATGGCGCCGAATCGCTGGCGCTGAACCAGGCGTACCGCCACGCGGTGCGTATGCCAGACGGTTCGCTGCTCAACCGCTACTGGGACGATCGCGACACGCCGCGCGACGAATCCTGGCTTGAGGACGTTGAAACCGCGCGCCATTCAGGGCGACCGGCAAGTGAAGTCTATCGCGATTTGCGCGCGGGCGCGGCTTCCGGCTGGGACTACTCCTCGCGCTGGCTGCGCGATGCGCAACGGCTGGCGAGCATTCGCACCACGCAGTTTATCCCGATTGATTTGAACGCGTTTCTGTTCAAACTGGAAAGCGCGATTGCCAATATTTCCGGGCTTAAAGGCGACAGAGAACGCGAAGCGCTGTTCCGCCAGAAAGCGAGCGACCGCCGCGCGGCCGTGAACCGCTATCTGTGGGATGACGAGAATGGCTGTTATCGTGACTACGACTGGCGTCGTGAGCAGATGGCGCTGTTTTCCGCGGCCAGTATTGTCCCGCTGTATGTGGGTATGGCGACTCATGAGCAGGCAGAGCGGCTGGCGGACGCCGTAAAAGCACGCCTGCTCACACCTGGCGGTATTCTGGCAACAGAGTACGAAACCAGCGAACAGTGGGATAAACCCAACGGCTGGGCACCGCTGCAATGGATGGCGATCCAGGGCTTCAAAATGTACGGTAACGACTCGCTGGGCAATGAGATCGCCCATAGCTGGTTGCAGACGGTAAATCACTACTATCAGCAGCATCACAAGCTGATTGAGAAGTACCACATCGCCAGCAGTACGCCGCGAGAAGGTGGCGGGGGTGAATACCCGTTACAGGATGGTTTCGGCTGGACGAACGGTGTGGTGCGCCGCCTTATCGGTTTGTACGGCGAACCGTAAGCTGCCGCTTCAGCGGCGCGCTATCACTTGATTGGCTATGCTGGCATATCCTGGTCGCTTACGTTTGTAAGCGCCAGGATGTGCCAGTTTGCTGTTCGTAACGCGAAAGCATGTGCCTGAGAAAATTAATCAATCACGTCATAAATCGAGGTTTGAATATCCGACCACTTGCGATTTTCATCCGACGGATCGGCTTCGAAACGTAACTGCGCTTGCTCCATCTCATACCGCTGACGATCTACTACCGGCTTGACGGTACAAAACGCGCGTAAATAGTCGCGCGTAATCGAGGTCAGCTTTTTGTTGTTCACCGCCATTTCATGGGTCAGCGTCGCGATAAAACGGCGACAAGGGCGATTCTCATCCATTTGCAAGCGATATCTCAGCAGCAGATCCAGCACATCGTTGTAATCCGCTATAACCGCGTTTTCCGTCCAGGAGAGTTTCCAGTTCATCCCGGTACGTAAAAACAGCGACACCACGCGCGTATCGTTGCGATCAATCGCCGCACGGAAATTATTTTCGTCGCGCGGCAGCCCCAGGCGGCTGAGTTCCTCTTTTGGTGAGGGGCGTTCGCGATCCTCGGCAATCGGCACGGTAACCCGGGCCTGGCGCGCCACCGGTCCAGACATCCCGCTGGTAAACATCCAGAAGGCGCCAATCACCATCAGCAACACCATCACACCGACCGCGCTCCACAGCACGCCAGAGAGCATCTGGTCGCGCTCTTCGCGGCTGCGCACTGATCGTTTTGCGGGCTTATCAATACTGTCACGCATCGGCATCGCATCACCTCCGGCAGCGCGATCTTTTTTCCGCGTCTGCTCCCAGTAAGCGTCTAACTCCCCGCCGGCCTCACGCAGTATTTCAGCGGGATTGGTTTGCGTGCGCCCCTCGTCAAACGCGCGCTGAACCGGTCCGGTAATTTGCGGATAATAGCTGTTCAATAACAGCAACTGATTAGAGGTGAGCGGCTGTCCTGACACCACGCTTGCGCGCATCTGGCGAATGTCATCCAGAAAGGTTTGCAACGTTTTGCGCGGTTCAAGTAGCAGGTTCAGCTCCGAGGCGTCATTAAACAGCCGGGCATAACGCTGGCTAAACTCTTTTTTATCTATCAGCAACAGTGCCAGCTCGCTAAACCGCATGCCGCTCAGTACATCATTGTGATCGCCAAGCCGTAACCAGCGCCGCACACGATCGGCACCAAACTGTGTTTTCAGGTGATTACGCAGCTTTTCGCTATCCGGCCACACCTGCATCACCAGCGATTTAATCATCGTTTCCATGGCGCGAAGCTGCTGTAGCCCTTGCCGCTGCTGCGCATCATCCGACGGCAAGACCGTGTTGTAGCTCAGCAACTTCTGCTTATTACGCAGGTTTTCCAGCGCGCTGATAAATCGCAGCGCCGCAATAAGCTGATTTTCCGTCACATTCTGCCCGCTCTCATATCGCGGAACGAGCTGCTGCAAGTGACGCAGCTGTAAAGTGAACTGTGTTAATTCCGCATCGTTGAGTTTGAGTCGTTTAGCCACCGCGCCCCAGCCACCCAAACTCAGGCGCGCAACATCCAGTTGTTCCAAAAACCAGCGCGGGTCTTTGCCTTCATCAAAATGCACATTCAGCAGCAATAAGATTTCAACAGACGCCTCGCGAATAATAGCAATGCATTTTTCAAACTGTTCACCCGTATTCAATGGGGCAGAAAGAGTCATTATTTTCCTTTAAGTACAACTGAAGAAACAATTAACTGGCCAACCTGAGCGCTTAATTTTTTCTTTATTTATGAGTAGCTAAAAGATAGCGCAGTTGACGATTATTATCAGTGATAGTGGTTTCAAGCCGAAAAAAAAACAGCAGGAGACATTCACTGTGTTAATACTTTTTACCCCAAGACTGACCTGCTCGCCAATAACAGAAGAGGCATGGTCATTCTTTATTTCGCTGCAACAAGATCCGCAGGTAATGCGCTATGTTGCCGATGCCCGCAGTGAACATGAGATCCGTGAAGCATTCGACGCCCGGCTGGCTCCCTGGTCCCCCGGCAGCCGCCACTGGCTCTGCCTGCTGGTACGCGACACGGCGACAAACGAACCGCTGGGCGTAACCGGTTATATTCACCGCGAGGATGATTGCGCCGAAGTCGGCTTCCTGTTCGCGACTGCCGCGCAGGGCAAAGGTTATGGTCAGGAGTCGCTAAAAGCGCTGTGTGATTACGCCTTCAGCGAAGGCGGTATTCGTAAACTCACCGCTACCGTAACGGCGGGAAATCACGCATCCCGACACTTGCTGGAAAAAACAGGATTTATCCTCGAAGGCGAATTGCGCGAGTCCTACTGGCTGGGAGGACGCTGGCATAACGACTGGCTGTTTGGCTTACTGCGCCAAGAATATGACGAAAAATGATAATTCGTCAGCATAGTTCGCTATGCTCTGCCAGGCTTAAGGACGTGTTCTGGCAATATTCAGGAGAGGTTATGAAGAAAATTGTGCTTGCCGCCAGTCTGGTGGCGCTGTTCTCCATGACGGCATTCGCAGAAGAAGCCCCCGGTCTGAAAGCGGACAAAGCGCCGCCACCGCCGCATAAAATGGATGACGGCTATCGCGGCATGGAAGATGCGCGCACCATGACCGTCAAACAGGCAAAAGCCCTGCATGATGGCGCGTCCGTCTCGCTGCGCGGTAACCTGGTTGAGAAGGAGAGCGGTGATCTTTACCTGTTCCGCGACAAAACCGATCAGATTCAGCTTTATATCCCTGTGGCGATATTTGATGGTAAATCCGTGTCGCCGGATGAACTGGTCGGCATCAGCGGTTCGCTGGATAAAAAACAACAACCGGCGCGTGTTCGGGTAACGCATTTTCAGAAACAGTAACACTGCACGCCCGGGAGCGAAAACGCCGCCGGGCGTGACCAGTTTTACAGGAACATCCCGCCCGACACTTCCACGCGTTGCGCCGTCATCCAGGCCAAATCGTCACTCAGCAATGCGGCAATCGCATCGCCGATATCATCGGGCTGCCCGACGCGGCCCAGCGCGGTTTGCGAGGCAATGTACTGGTGAACCTGCTCATTATCCCGCACCACGCCGCCGCTGAAATCGGTGGCAATCGCGCCCGGCGCGATGATGTTGACGGAAATACCGCGCTCGCCTAGCTCTTTCGCCTGATAGCGGGTCAACACTTCCATCGCCCCTTTTACTGCGGCGTAGCTGGCACGACCCGGCTGGCAGAAACGCGTTAAGCCAGTCGAAACATTCAGAATGCGCCCGCCCTCTTTTATCAGCGGCAACAGCAACTGCGTCAGAAAGAATGGTCCTTTAAAATGGATGTTCACCATCTGGTCGAATTGCTCTTCGCTGGTTTCAGCGAAAGTTGCGCTGATACCGACGCCAGCATTGTTCAATAAATAATCGAATGTCTCGCGTTGCCACACCGATTTCAACTGTTCCTGCACATTACGCAAAAAAGCATCAAACCCGGTGATATCGCCGACGTTAAGTTGCAATGCCACCGCTTTCACGCCTTTTTGCTCAATTTCACGCACCACGTTCTGCGCTTCTTCGGCGTTACTGTTGTAGGTCAGGATAATACCCGTTCCCTTCGCCGCCAGCTTCAGCGCCGCGTTTTTACCCAAACCGCGGCTGCCACCCGTCACTAAAGCAATATGTTGTGTCATAAGAAACCTCGTTTCGCTGTTGTCAGACTGTGGAAAAAGCTTATTAGCTGACTAATAAACAATAAAGGTGCTAAATTACGCTTCACTGTTTCACTACAGGCAACAATCGAGTGTGGTGATGGATAAAATTTACGCAATGCAACTGTTTATTCGCGTGGCGGAACTGGAGAGTTTCTCCCGCGCGGCGGATTCGATGGGGCTGCCTAAAGGTAGCGTATCGCGCCAGATTCAGGCGCTGGAGACGCACCTCGGCACCCAGTTGTTGCACCGCACCACGCGCCGCGTCCAGCTCACGCAGGACGGCATGGTTTACTACGAGCGGGCGAAAGATCTGCTGGCGAATATGGATGAGCTCGACGGCATGTTCCTGCATGATCCATCGAGCATCAGCGGTCGTTTGCGCGTCGATATGCCGGTCGGGGTGGCGAAAAACCTTGTGATCCCGCGCCTGCCCGCTTTCCTGCAACAATACCCCGGCATTGAACTGGAGCTCAGCAGCAGCGACAGGCTGGTGGATATTATTCGCGAAGGGTTCGACTGCGTCGTGCGCGTCGGCACGCTCAAAGATTCCGGCCTGATCGCCCGCCAGCTCGGTCGGCTGTCGGTCATTAACTGCGCCAGCCCCGATTATCTGGCGCGTTTTGGCTACCCCGAAACGCTCGACGACTTATCCTCCCACGCGCTGGTGCATTACGCCGTTAACCTCGGTACGCGCCCGCCGGGCTTTGAGGTCTGGCAGGATAAGCAGACACACTGGGTGAAAACGGGTGGAATACTGACGGTAAACAGCACCGAAACATACCACTCTGCCTGCCTGGCCGGATTAGGGATTATTCAGGTTCCGCGCGTGGGCGTACGCGAAGCGCTGCGGACGGGGAAACTGGTGGAGATCCTGCCGCAATATCGTGCGGAACCGATGCCGGTTTCGCTGATTTACCCGCACCGCCGTAATTTGTCGCGCCGCGTGCATCTGTTTATGGAGTGGCTGGCAACCGTGCTGAAGGATTACGTCGACCACTAGCAGCTATAATTTCAGTTACAACACATTCAGGAGAAGGAAAACAGACCTGATGACGCCGGAAAATCATGAAAAACGCCCGACGCAAGACCTCGACTACGAACCCGTCAGGAAGATGGCTGAGCAGCCCACCGAAAAGAAACATTCTGCCCCCACTGCCGCCAGTACAACGCTGGCATCACTCACCGACATGGTGCAAAAGATCCAGCGCTGGCCTGTGGTTGCACACCTGATCCGCGCAACGGAACGTTTTAACGACCGCATGGGTAACCAGTTTGGCGCGGCTATCACCTACTTCTCGTTTCTGTCGATGATACCCATCATGATGGTGTCGTTTGCCGCCGCCGGTTTTGTACTCGCCTCGCACCCAACGCTATTGCAGGACATCTTCAATAAAATCCTGATGAGCGTGAGCGACCCGACGATGGCTTCGACACTGCAAAACACCCTCAATATTGCCGTGCAGCAGCGCACGACGGTAGGGATTGTCGGGCTGGCTATCGCCCTCTATTCCGGCGTGAACTGGACCGGCAACCTGCGTGAGGCGATCCGCGCTCAGTCGCGCGATGTCTGGGAGCGTAACGCGCAGGATGAAGAAAAAATCTGGGTAAAGTATTTCCGCGACTTCATTTCGCTGATTGGCTTGTTAGTCGCGCTGATCGTGACGCTTTCAATAACGTCGGTGGCGGGCTCCGCGCAACAGTTGATCATCAACGCGCTGCATCTCAATTACATCGAATGGCTGAAACCAGCCTGGCGGCTGATTGGCCTGGCCATTTCTATTTTCGCGAACTATTTGCTCTTCTTCTGGATCTTCTGGCGTTTGCCGCGCCACCGCCCGCGCAAGAAAGCGCTGATCCGCGGTACATTTCTCGCCGCAATTGGGTTTGAAGTGATCAAAATCATCATGACCTGGACACTGCCATCGCTGGTGAAATCGCCCTCCGGTGCGGCGTTTGGTTCGGTGCTCGGGCTGATGGCATTCTTCTACTTCTTTGCTCGTCTGACGCTATTTTGCGCCGCGTGGATCGCCACCGCGCAGTACAAAGGCGACCCGCGCATGCCGGACAAAACCCACCGCTAATCCTGCTATCGGGCTGAAGGAAATGGAATATTTCAGCCCGCTCGGCGTTTTCAGCATGAAAATCCAGTCCGTAACTTTTATTTAACCAAAAACCAGTTTTATTCTCTAATTATTAAAAACTGTGAAGCATTTCATAGAAGGTAAATCGTGAGTCTGAAAATTATTCGCTTTTTGCCTGTTTTTCGCGCGAAAACCCGGTTTGTTACAGATTGAAATGTCGCTTTTGCTGTGGCTAATATGGTCGTTCGTTCGCGCAAAAATAAGAAAATTCTATGCAAGCTACAGCTACAACTTTCGACAACGAGCAGGAAAATCCGCCGGTAAATTCACGTAATAAAGTCGTCGTTGCGTCTCTGATTGGCACCGCCATCGAGTTCTTCGATTTCTATATTTACGCCACCGCCGCGGTGATTGTGTTCCCGCATATCTTCTTCCCGCAGGGCGACCCGACGGCCGCCACGCTACAGTCTCTGGCGACCTTCGCCATTGCTTTTATTGCGCGCCCGATTGGTTCCGCTGTGTTTGGACACTTTGGCGACCGCGTTGGCCGTAAAGTGACGCTGGTGGCGTCGCTGCTGACGATGGGGATTTCAACCGTGCTGATCGGCCTGCTGCCGGGGTACGAAACCATCGGCGTAATGGCACCGTTGCTGCTGGCACTGGCGCGTTTCGGCCAGGGTCTGGGGTTGGGCGGCGAATGGGGCGGCGCGGCGCTGCTGGCCACGGAAAACGCCCCGCCGCGCAAACGCGCGCTGTACGGCTCTTTCCCGCAACTGGGCGCGCCAATTGGCTTCTTCTTTGCGAACGGCACCTTCCTGCTGCTCTCCTGGTTACTGACCGATGAGCAGTTTATGGCGTGGGGCTGGCGCGTGCCGTTTATCTTCTCTGCCGTGCTGGTGCTGATTGGCCTGTACGTTCGCGTTTCGCTGCATGAAACACCAGTGTTCGCCAAAGTCGCCGCCGCGAAGAAACAGGTGAAAGTGCCGCTGGGCACGCTGCTGACCAAACATATGCGCGTCACCGTGCTGGGCACCTTTATCATGCTGGCGACCTACACGCTGTTCTACATTATGACGGTCTACTCCATGACCTTCAGTACCTCGCCGCAGGGCCTTGGACTGCCGCGTAACGAAGTGCTATGGATGCTGATGATGGCGGTAATCGGTTTTGGTGTGATGGTGCCAGTCGCTGGCCTGCTGGCGGACGCGTTTGGCCGCCGTAAAAGCATGATTGTTATCACGTCGCTGATTATTCTGTTCGCACTGTTTGTTTTCCCGCCGCTGCTCGGTTCCGGTAGCCCGGCGCTGGTGATGGCCTACCTGCTGATTGGCCTGAGCCTGATGGGGCTGACCTTCGGCCCGATGGGCGCGCTGCTGCCGGAGTTGTTCCCGACGGAAGTGCGTTATACCGGCGCGTCATTCTCTTACAACGTGTCGTCGATCCTCGGCGCATCGGTGGCACCTTATATCGCCACCTGGCTGCAGGCGAATTATGGTCTGATGTACGTCGGGATTTACCTGGCCGCGATGGCAACATTAACGCTTATCGCGCTGCTGCTGACTCACGAAACCAAACACCAGTCGCTGTAACCTTTTTGCCCTCTCTTCGCTGAAGAGAGGGCCACTTCCCGTTGTGCTGCTTAGTGTTTCATCTGCGACAAAATGGTCTGGCACTGATTCTGTTCGCCTTCTGATGGCGAGATCAACGCCAACAGTGCCGCCGCCGGGGTGACTAAGGTTGCCAGCGCTGCTGCCACCGCACCGCGCGCAATCAACGGCCCGGGTTTAACGCCCGCCTGCGGGTTTTTAAAACTGCCACGCACATACAGCGGAGAACGCAGCGTGACAATCCGCACGCCTTTGCTTTCAGGATCAATGGTTAAGTCGAGTTGTTCCGACGCCATGCTGGCGGTGCCGGTAATGTTAATCAGCGCGTTTTCCGTATCAAAAGCGAAGATTTGCGGACGCGCGACACCGTTGACTAAATCAAGGTTCGCAGCGGCGCAATTCACCCGTACTTCGTCATCACCAAACAGCTGACCGACAATATAGTTGCCGACGTTAAGACCGAGAATTTCCATCAGGTTACGGCTGACCACACCGTCGTTCATCAACAGTTTCAGGTTGCCGTTGCTGGTGCCCAGCAGCGCCGCCACGGAGTTGCCCACGCCGCGAAGCTCTGCGTCACCGTTCATCTCACCGAGGGTTTTCTGCATCAGTTCAACATCGGGCATCAGCTCTTTGAGCTTCAGCCGCCGCGCCTGAATCTCCGCCCGCCCTTGCATCGGTTTTTTATCCCCTTCGAGATGGATATTCGATGAGATGGTGCCGCCCGCAAGACCAAATTTCAGCGGTTGCAGGCGCAGGTCGGCATTTTTCAGCAGAATATGGGTCGACAAGTCGCTGATGGGTAGCGTTGAGCCGTGCTCAATCCGGCGGCCTTTAAAGCGCACATCGGCATCCATTACGTCCCATTTGTCGGTTTCAAAGCGGTCATACGGCAGCACCTTGCCCGCCGGTTGCCCCGCTTTCTCACCCTTTTGCTGCTCGGTGCGTTTTGACTGCTCAGCGCCTTTGCCGGAATCGACACCAATCAGCGGCCCCAAATCCGCCAGCCGTAACTGGCGCGATTCAACGTCGCCTTCCAGTTTTGGTCGCGGTTTGCCGGTGGTGTAGCGCAGCGTGCCATGAATATCGCTTTCGCCGATATGACCATTAAAGTCGCGATAGTCATACACCGACCCTTTTTCGTTGTTGAGATTCGCGATGAGATGGCCATCGGTTTCAAATGGCGGCGTATCCGGCAGCAGCACGCCGGTTAAATCATACAGTTCGCCAAGGGAGTTACCACCGAACTTGAGTTGCAGGTCGGCACCGCCCATGTTCATTGGGTCGTTAATGGTGCCGACAAACGCCACGCGCGTGTTACCGGAGCGGAAATCGGCCTGCACCGGGAAAGGCGTCCCTTCGCTGCGCAGCGCCAGCATGCCGCCGATTTTGCCATTGCCGGAGAGCGGCTGGCCGTTGTAATGCCCTTTCGCCGTCAAACCAAAGACGTAATCCCCGGCTTTGACTTTGCTGTCGCTTTTGCCGGTCACTTCGCTAAACGGCAGCGGCTTGCCTAAGGGATTTACCAGAATCTCGATATCGGCGCGGTTGAGTGCATCATCAATGTCGATACGCCCACGATCAAAAAGAATATTATCCAGCCGGAATGACCAACTGGAAGGCTGCGCATTGGCGTCTTTGTTGGCGTCACTGGCGAGCGTGAAGGTCCAGTTATTGAGCTTTTCCGAGCGACGAATCAGCCTGGCATCGGGTTGTTGCAGTTTGATCCACGGCAGGTAAACGGTTTTGGTGAATAGCGCCAGCGGCGCGAGGGTGGCTTCAACGCGGGGTAAATGCACCATCGTCACTTCGTCGATGCCCGGCGGGTTGCCCAGGATAATATCGTCGGCGTGAACATGCGGCCATGGAACCCAACTGCGCCAGCCGGTTTCCTCTTTTTGCCGCTCCCACACCACGCCCAAATCGCCGCGAATAGCGAACGGACGGTTAAGCTCCATGGAGACTTTTTCGTTAATGGTGGGTTTGAGGCGGTTCCAGTCGAATGTGGCGATGATGATAATGGCGACCACAATCAGCAACAGCAACGTCGCGAAGACGGCGTTAATCGCTTTACTCGTTTTTGTCATCGTTCTGCCTTTCCTTTAAAGCCTTACCTGTCATAAAGATAGTAGAGGCTCGCGGAAAGGGCTGCGGTTACAGTTCGAGTATCACGTGTTCAAGTTTGGCTAAAGGAACCGGACGGGAGAGAAAGTAGCCTTGTGCCGCGTAAGCAGGCGAATCCTGAACATCGCGCCACTCTTCCAGCGTTTCCACACCTTCGACAATCACGCCCTGGCAATAGCGGTTCATCAACTGCAACAGCATGGTGAACAGATTTTGCCCTTCCGGCGTTTTACGCAGCATGATGAACAGATCGCGCGCCACTTTGATGTAGTCGTAACGCACTTCGCTTAACGCAGAGAAATTCGCCATGCCGGTGCCAAAGTCGTCCAGCCACAGCGGGCCGATTTCGCTGATCGAGGCGAACGTTGAATCCTGCGGTAGACGGATATGTTCCACCAGTTCAAAGCGGATCCACGGCAGCGAATTAACCAGTGTCATCAGATCGGTATCCTGGCGCATCGCCAGCAGCGTTGGGCCATCAACATTCACCGAGGCCAGCACATCATTGCTGAGGAAAAACGCTTTTTGTTCCGCCAGCAGCGCCACTTGCTCATGCACCACATCAACACGCTGGCGCACCGCCACTTCGGAAAAGTAGCGATCCGGCGCAATTCGCGTTTCCGGCTGCGACGGATGGGTAACAATGGTCAATACTTCAACAGCCATCAGACGACCATCGGTTTTATAGATGGGCTGATAAGTATAAGCACGTTCGCATTGCAGCCAATAACGACGCTCCTGCAAGCTTTCAATGCTTGCTTCCGGAATGTTTAGCTGCTGGATGACCTGCTTTAACTTCATTTCTGCTGTCCTGTCGAAGGCGATGACCGGGAGGAATTCGTCAATGAGTTATCGGCGGGCGTGTCGATAACTTTACGCTCCGTCTGCGGGCAAATTTAAAAACCGCCGACGGGAAATCTGCCAGGAACAGGCTTTAGCTCAAAAAAATACTGGAACGTTGTTTTAATATAGTTGACCACGAATCACCCACTAACGCACACTACCGTTAATTTATCTGATCCAGGTTGATGACTATGTCCAGGAAAATTGCCGTCATTGGCGAATGCATGATTGAACTGTCACAAAAAGGCACGGAAGTGAACCGTGGCTTTGGTGGCGATACGCTTAACACGTCTGTTTATATCGCCCGCCAGGTCAATCCTGCGGCGCTTTCCGTGCACTATGTTACCGCGCTTGGCACCGACAATTTCAGCCAGCAGATGCTGGATGCCTGGCAAAGCGAGGATGTCGATACCAGCCTGACACAACGGATGGAAAACCGCCTGCCTGGTCTCTATTACATCGAAACCGACAGCACCGGCGAGCGTACTTTTTACTACTGGCGTAACGAAGCGGCCGCCAAATTCTGGCTGGAGAGCGAGCAGTCTGCGGCTATCTGCGAACAGCTTGCGACCTTCGATTATCTCTACCTGAGCGGCATCAGCCTTGCCATTCTTAGCCCGACAAGCCGCAACAAGCTGTTGTCGTTGCTGCAGGCATGCCGTGCGAATGGCGGCAAAGTGATTTTTGATAACAACTACCGTCCGCGCCTGTGGGCAAGCAAAGAAGAGACGCGTCTGGTTTATCAGCAAATGCTGGCTTGCACGGATATCGCGTTCCTGACGCTGGATGACGAAGACCTGCTGTGGGGCGAGAAACCGGTGGAAGAAGTTATCGAACGCACGCAGCGCGCGGGCGTAAAAGAAGTGGTTATTAAGCGCGGCGCAGACTCCTGCCTGGTAGCGATTGCTGGTGAAGCGCTGGTGGAAGTTCCGGCGGTGAAACTGCCGAAAGAGAAAGTGGTTGATACCACAGCAGCCGGGGATTCCTTCAGCGCGGGTTACCTGTCAGTACGTCTGACCGGTGGCGACGCGACAGAAGCGGCAAAACGCGGGCATTTAACCGCCAGCACGGTCATTCAGTATCGCGGCGCGATTATTCCGCGCGATGCCATGCCGCAATAACGGAGTTCACCCCTCTCCTTTACCGGAGAGGGGCAATTAAGCATCACTGCTGCGGGGGAATGTCCGAGACGTCAGAATGGCTTTCGTCACCACTGGCAGCAGGCGCTGCGGCGTTATCCGCTGGTGGTGCCATCACTTCATCCCACGTTGCCTGCAAATCCTTCATGTTGAACTCCGGCTCACCTTTCGGCTGCAGCAATACCAGCGCCATATCCTGTGAAAGCTGCTGATGCAGATCCTGATTCAGCATCTGCGGCGTCAGGTTGTTCAGGAAGTTCTGGCGCAGCTTTTGATACTGCTCCGGCGCAATATCCACCACCTGGTTTTGCAAAGAACGCATCCGCTGGCTGATCAGAATATCGGTACTGGCGCGCGCATAGGTGGCGAACAGCTTTTGCAGCTCAAGGTTTTTCTGCGCGATAAGCGCTTTAAATTCCTCTTCCGGCAGCCCTTTCTCACGCACTTTCGCCAGCTCACGCGCAATCACGCCGACGTTGGTATTGAGCTTGTCATTGGGTGAATCAACGTTAATGGCGCATTGCGCCCGCTGGAACAGCACCCGGCAGTCAAAACCGAGACCAATCTCTTTGGCGTTGTTTTTGCTCAGGTTCTGCTGGATATGCCAGAACAGGGCTTCACGTGCCAAATCCGCACGCCAGTAACGCTCAAGCGCGGCAGACTCGCGAATCGGTTGCCAGGCGGAATCCCACATAATCGACAAACGATCCTGGGTGACGCCTTCGGTCATCAAGCTAACCGACTGGCGCGGCAGCGGCGACAGCGTCGCAACCGGCGCAGGCGTCTGGCGTTTTCCTTTCAGCTCGCCGAAGGTTTTACCTATCTGCTCGGCGATGGCGCGGCTATCTACGTTGCCGACCACAATCAGCGTCATGGCGTCCGGCGTGTACCATTTTTCGTAGAAACCTTTCAGTTGTGCCGCATCAACCGGCTCTTTCAGCGTTCCGGCGGGATCGTGCCCCAGCAGCGGCGAACCTTTCAGCCGGTAGCGCCACCAGCTGTCTTTGGTATCGGGCGGCCAGGTAGCAACCATATCGTTGCTGGCGAGGGCGTGATTGACCGTTTCCGGCGTGATGGTGAGATTGCCGACGGCATCCGCCAGGTAAACCATCGCCTCTTTCAGCAGGTCGCTGCGGTTGTTCGGTATGCTGAGGTTATATTGCGTGTATTCGTAGGAGACCAGCGCCGGCGGCAGCGGGCGCTTCGGGTCAATACCTTGTTGCCACAGCGAGCGCACCTGGGAAGGTTCAAGCCGACCACTATGGGTCAACGCAACGCGGGGGATAAAGTGGCTGAAACCGCTCTGTTGGCTGCCTTCGGTGAGCGAACCGGTATCAATAGACAGGCGAATCTCAATGCGATCGCTGGGGCGCTGGGGCGTGGCCAGAACTTGCCACTGAAAACCATTTGCCAGCGTCCCTTGTTGCCAGGCCGGGTCAGGCTGGAGCGCATCTGCCTGCACATAACCGACAGCCGCCAGCATCAGCAAACCGCCCGTTAACAGTCGAATTTTTGTGCCCTGCATGTGAACCCCTAATCAACATTCCTGGTTAAAAAGTATGCCCGCACAAAGGGGCTAAAAGCGTGTTAAAACACTTCGCTTTTAGACCGCGGGAAATGCAAAACGTCACATCGCGACGTGAATTATCACGAAATTTCATCGTAAATTGTGACGAGCCCAGGAGGTAATTATGCGCAGGTACCCGCAGCCCGACAAGGGACTGCGGTCATAAGTCACGAAATTATGAAGAAATTCCGGGGGTTTTCGCCGCGCTGGAACGGTTATCCAGCGTGTCGACCAGCTGTTTTTGATCGAGCTCTTTTACCCATTTCGCCACCACGATAGTCGCGACGCCGTTGCCCACCAGGTTGGTCAGCGCGCGTGCTTCGGACATAAAGCGGTCGATGCCCAGAATCAGCGCCAGCCCCGCCACCGGCAAGTGCCCGACGGCGGAAAGCGTGGCAGCCAGCACTATAAACCCGCTGCCCGTCACCCCGGCGGCGCCTTTTGACGACAGCAGCAGCACGACCAGCAGCGTTATCTGATGGAAAATATCCATATGGCTGTTGGTCGCCTGAGCGATAAACACCGCCGCCATCGTCAGATAAATGGAGGTGCCATCCAGGTTGAAGGAGTAGCCGGTTGGGATAACCAGCCCGACTACTGATTTACGGCAGCCCAGGCGCTCCATCTTCTCCAGCATGCGCGGCAGTGCCGATTCAGACGAAGAGGTACCCAGAACGATCAGCAGTTCCTCACGGATATAGCGGATAAATTTGAAGATGCTGAAGCCTGTAACACGGGCGATTGTGCCCAGCACCACCACCACAAACAGAATACAGGTGGCATAAAAGCAGATAATCAACTGGCCGAGTTGCACCAGCGTACCGACACCATATTTGCCGATGGTAAACGCCATCGCCCCGAATGCGCCAATCGGCGCCAGGCGCATGATCATATTGATGATGCCGAAGATCACCTGCGAGAAACTTTCGATAACGTTAAAAATCAGTTGGCCTTTATGGCCTAAGCGATGCAGCGCGAAGCCAAACAGCACCGCGAACAGCAGCACCTGGAGAATATTGCCGCTGGCGAAAGCGCCAATCACGCTCGCCGGTATGACATCAAGCAAGAAGGCGACAATCCCCTGCTGTTGCGCCTGCTCGGCATAAACCGCCACGGCTTTGGCATCAAGTGTTGCAGGGTCAACGTTCATTCCGGCGCCCGGTTGCACCACGTTAACGATAACCAGCCCGATAATGAGCGCCAGCGTACTGACAATTTCGAAGTAGAGCAGTGCAACCGCACCGGTACGACCCACCGCCTTCATGCTTTCCATGCCGGCGATACCAGTAACAACAGTACAGAAAATCACCGGGGCAATGATCATCTTGATGAGCTTCACGAAGCCATCACCAAGCGGTTTCATCTGCGCCCCGAGTTCAGGGTAGTAATGACCAAGCAGAATACCGATGGCAATCGCGGTCAGAACCTGAAAGTAGAGACTTTTAAACAGGGAGGTTTTCATAAGGTGTCCTTGATATTAAACCTCAGGCTTTGTAGGGTTTTCAGTTAGCCTGCGGTTTAAAAATAACACCCGTCAAACATGACAGAAATAAACTTACATCAAATCTGAAACAACAATGTTAAAAACTTTGAACTGACTCGCACAAGCCCGTAACAAATTACGTGTTTTCAGGCTTATCCGATACGGCGAAAAACTGCTGTTCAAACGCCTCGGCAGACGCCGCGCGGCCAAATAAAAAGCCCTGTGCCACATCAACACCCGCATCAGCCAGCCATGCCCGCTGCGCTTCATTCTCCACGCCCTCAGCGACGATGCGCAGATCCAGACTACGTGCCAGGTGGATAATGGCGGCCACCATGCTGTTTTCATCCGGCAAGCCTTCAATAAACATTTTGTCGATTTTCAGCACATCCACCGGCAGCGACTTCATATGATGCAGCTGGCGCAGCCCGGCATAGCCCATGCCGAAATCATCCAGCGCAATGCGCACCCCGGCGTCACGCAGCGGGCGCAAAATCGCTACTGCTGCCTGGGGATCATCAATATGGCGGCTTTCTGTCACTTCGAGGATCAACGTTTGCGGCGCAATACGGTAACGCTGCAACAAATCCAGCATATCGGCCAGCATGGTGGGATGCGTCAACTGGCAGGCCGAGAGGTTCACCGAGAGCGGCAGCATAATGCCGCGCGATTGCCAGCCCGCCAGCAGACGGCAGGACTCTTCCAGCACCCAATACCCGACGTTGACCATCAAGCCGCAGGACTCAATACGTTCGATAAGCCCTTCCGGTAATGCCCAGCTGCCATCTGGTTGGCGCAAACGGAGCAACGCTTCCGCGCTCACCAGTTCGCCGCTCGCCGCATCCACCTGCGGCTGCAACCAGATCGCGAAACGTCCCTCATCAAGCGCGGTAAGAATGTCGCTCTCCTGCGCCAGCCATTGCTGTGCCTGCTCCATCTGCTCTGGATCGAAGAACTGGATCTGGTTTTTCCCTTTGCGCTGTGCGCTAACGACAGCAGAAGCCGCCCGGTGGTAAAGCTGCCCGGCAGAAAGGTTGCCGTCAAACATCGCCACACCAATATTGGCATTGGGACGCAGTTGGATGCCATGCAGCGGCACACGTTCGTTAATTACAGTGAGCACTTGCTTACCCAGCGTCATCGCATGCCACGGCTCACTCACATCGTGGGCGATAATCGCAAAGTCATAGGCGCTCACCTGCGCCAGCACCCTGTTCGGCGTCAGTATCGATTTCAGTTTCTCCACCAGCGTCAGCAACAACATCTCGCGCTGAGACTCCTGCAGCACACCGGCGGTATCACGCAGCGTGTCGCAGGCGACAACCAGCAGCGCTGTCGGGTTTTGCCGGGTCACCGTTTGCTCCAGCAGCGCCATCAGGAAAGCTTTATTCGGCAGTTCAGAAACCGGGAAATGCGTCGCCTGGGTGTTCAGCTCTTCTTGCTGGCGCAGCAGCAACTGTTGATTGCGGTTGTAGCTGCGCACCATGATGCCAATTTCATCATCATGATGGAGGCGAGGCACCGGCAGTTGATGCCCGGCAAGCTCCTGCGCCGGAAGATCATTAAGCGCCCGGGAAATTTTTCGCAGCGGGTGAACCACCAGCCGGTTGATACACCAGGTGAGCGCCACCGTGAGCATTAACGTTAAAAGTAAGTAAGCCGTCACTAACGTTGATAAGGTACTGATGACGAACTTATAAACCCGGTATGAATCCGCCTGCAGCACCAGGTAGGCCAGCGGTTGCGGGTTTGCCGGACGCTCCAGCGAATAGATGGGCAAGGAGATCTGTACGGGCAGTTCAAACATCCGGGTGATCATCACCGGAACCGGACGTTCCGGGATAAAACTCATGCGCAAGGCCTGAAATTGATTCGGCAGTACCACATCCGCGCGGCTGACAACGCCCGCCGGTTTAATCTGTTTGATAATCGCTTCTGCTTCGGGAATATCGGCTTTTAAAATCGCCGCTGAAAGCGGTTCACGTACGGAGCGGGCAATGCTTTCCAGTTGTGTAGCCGTGTTATAGCGATTCTGCTGTAAGAAATGGAACAGCAAAATGACGCAGAAAATAAAAACAAACACCATAGAGACAACAGCAACCATGGCCATTTGTTTAATGGTTAAAGAACGGCTGACACGCAAAATCACTCTCCAGAGACACAATGAGCGCAGAACAGAAAAAAAGGGTATTTAGCCGCCAGAGTATACTCTATCGCACGTCGCTTGAGATAAACCGCTAAGCAGAATCTCAATTCGCGGAAAACTGCGGGGAAAGAAGGTGATAACTTCTTGAATCGCTGGCGGTTAACAACGGTGCGATTATCGCTTTATACCGTTATTTCCCGCCAGGAATACTCCTTTTTTACCAGTCGGCGTGCGGCACCAAAGGCTGGAGCGGCATATCCATATCGCCCTGCCAGCCCGCACCGGAATAACGCACATAAATCAGAGCGTGGCTTGGGGTGTAGTCTTTGGCCTGCTGAATATCGACACCCGCACCGACAAACCAGTGGGAAGTCACCCGGCGTTCAATGAGCGCTCGCGCGGTATAACCATAGCCATTACTGCTGCTGCCGGATTCGGTCTGCTCGCTTGCCAGGGTGCGAAAATCCGCAGGGATCAGGCTAAGCAGAGGGTAACGCGGCATCATTTTAGTGCGGGAGTGCGACCACGACACCGTACCGCCAAGTTCCCAGGACCAGTTCTCCGTACGCTCACGCCACAACACCGGCACCGAAAATGAGAGATACTCCTGCGGGCTGTAGTAACCGCCATGGCCTAAGGTGTAATAGCTCAAATCTTTGTCGTAGTGCCAGATCATATTGTTCAGGCCTACGGTAACGCGTCGGTTGTTCTCATTGATGAGCTTGTAGTAGTAACCGGTCATCCAACGCACACGCCAGTTGTCGTCAACGTTTTTGCCTTCCAGCGTATCCGCCCCGAGGCTCGCCCACACGCCGTTCGCTTCGCCCTTGTCATAACTGAGGCTCAGCGTGCCGCCGTTCGCCCGTACGCCACCCCAGGTTTTACCGGTGTTGCTGCTCGGATCTTTTTGCCCTCCAAAGGCCAGCAATGAACTGGAAATGGGGCGGCGATGTAAATCTACGGTATAGCCAAACGGCCCGACATCGCTGCTGTAACTTAGCCCGCCCACCACATCCACAACATTAAAGCCCATCGGCGTGGTGCCAATATCCATCGACCAAGTATTGTTTCGCCACCCCACCGCAACGCTGGCACCGCTATCAGACTGGTGACGATTACCGCCAACGCAAGGAACATCAACACAGGTACCAAAGCGCGGGCGATAGGTGCCGTCATCGCGTTTACTGAAGGTTCCGACATCCATATTCACCACATCGGTCCGGAAGAACATCCGCCCGTCCGACAGCGGCGCATCCACCTGCAACATGGTGTTATGCGCTTTCAAATCCGAATACCCGCCCGTACCGCTGGAGTCCGAAAACTCATGCTGCAATGTGACATTCAGATCCTGCTGACGGTAAAGATCGGCGGCATCGCTGCGCACCCCACGTTTCAGCCAGTCATCTTTTTCATCATTGCGTGTCAGGCGGGTAAAGGTGTCGTTATCCACCGGGCGCGTCGTCGTGACGCCAGACGCCACCATTGCATCTTTATAACTGTCCAGTGCCTGCTGCGGCTCGCCGGTTTGTACCCCGAAACGCGCCGCATCGCGCAATACCAGCGCGCTTTCCATTGATGGCGGCTGAGATTTCGCCTGCGGGACAATAGTTGTGAAGATCCGTTTTGCGCTGGCGGTATCGCCCAACTGGGTTTGTACCAGCGCCAGCCGACGCTGGGTGTTGATTGATGGCGGCTGGGCGGGCGTCGTCGCAGGCAGTTTCGCCAGCGCGCCACGCGCGGCCATATGGTTGCCATCTGCGGCATACAGCTCCGCAAGGCCAAGCACCGCCTCTTCATTGGCGGGTTCTCTTTGCAGAACACGCTGGTAATAACGCTGTGCTTCACTATTGTCGCCGCGCTGCTGCGCCCAGTCGGCCAGCGTTAAATCAATTCGTGAAGACGCCGGTTGCTGCACCAGCAATGCTATCGCCTGATCTTCATGACCGCCATCACGCAGACGGTTGGCGTTGTCCAGCAACTGGTTGGCCTGCAGCCTGTCGGCTAGCTCCTGAATATTGCTGTTCCACTGGCTTTTCGGCAGCGCATTGAGGTGATTCAGCGCCGCCAGTTGCTGATTATTGCCGGAAAGATAGAGGCTATACGCGTAGACCTGTTCCGGGTCGCGCGGTTTGAGCGTGACCAGACGGTTCATCTGCGAATCGGCTTCGCCCCGCTGCCCTGCCTGGCGCAGATCGCTGGCCAGCCGGTAGGTTATCCATACGCTGCCGGGATCGAGCGCCAACCGCTTGCGTTGCAACTCTGCCGCTTGCGCCCAATCACCTCTGTTTTCCAGCGCTTCTGCCTGCTGCGCGAGCCGGTCGTTCGTCAACCCGCGTTCAATATCATCAATGCTGCGCCGCTGGCTGGCAGAGAGCGACTGAATAAACTGTTCCGCTTTTTCCGGCGACTGCGCGCGGTAAATATTCGCCAGACCGCGCACCGCGTTGCTGTTGCCGCTATCCATGCGCAGCGCCTGGCGATAGAAACCTTCGGCAGCCGCGTTATCTTTTCGCGCCGCGGCGGCATCACCAAGACCCAGCACCGCGTAGCTGTCAGTGTTATCCGTGTTGCGTGCCTGCTGGTAATAACGCTCCGCCTGCTGCACGTTGTTGGCTTTCAGCGCCGCATCACCCTGCTGAATCAACAACCAGTAGCGGTTAGTTTTCAACAAGCTATCCCACTTGCTGCGGTTGCCGCTGGTCGGATCCATGGCGATAGCTTTTTCCAGTTGCGCTACCGCGCGGGCGCGATCGCCACTTTGCGAATAGGCTTGCCCCAGCGCCCCAACCGCTTCGCTGTCCGCGCGGTTAGCGTTGACAGCTTGTTGCAACTCGCCCACCGCTTTCGCGCCCTGCCCGGCATCCACCGCTGCAAGCCCTGTTGCTTTCGCGCGAAACGCCGGGTCAGCCAACTGTTTTTGCTGCGCGGCAAGCAGCGTACGGGCGCTGTCTACCGTGTCGCCAGAACTAAACAGCGTCAGAAAACGCTGAAGGGCTTTCACGCTCGCGTCGCTGGTCGGCATCGCCTGAATTTGTTGATACCAGATGCTCGCTGCTGCTGCGCGGCCATTGCTGGTTTTCGCCATCTGTTCCAGCACCGCATACCCTTCCGCGCTGCGTCCGTCGGCAAATAGCATCTGCGCCAGCCCGCCCTGCAACTGATCGTTGCCAGGATTCGCGGCATTCAATGCTTGCAAACGTTTAACCGCTTCCGCATGACGCGCGGGCACTTTTGCCACCAGCATCCAGTACTCCACCGCCAGATCGCCCTGCGGCGGATTACCTTTGAACAAGGCGTCGTAGGCCGCAAGCGCTTCCTGCGTATGGCCAGTGGTAGCCTGCAAACGCGCTTGTTGCAGCGACTGACGACCTTCCGGCGTGGAGAGCGCCATGGTGGTCACCGCCGATTTATAGGTGCTGGAATCGGGTGCCAGCTGTTTCATGCGATCAAGCTGCTTTTGCGCGCCCGCGTTATCACCCTGACGCAGCAAATAACGTAAGCGCGCGGCGATGACTTCCGGGTCATCCGGCGCGATAAGCTCAAGGCGGTAGAGCGACTGGCGCACCAGATCCTCGCGCTTGGTGCTTTCGCCAAGGCGGACTTGATCAAGCAGTTGCTGCTGCGCGCCAGTATCGGCCGCAAGCGCGGCGGGAGCCAGCGCAAGCGCGAGTGAGAAACAGAGTAAGCTTACTGTGAAGTTGCGCATTCCTGGCCCCAGTCAGGTTGTAACTCACCGCGAGGGGTGAAGCGAAAACGGTGCTGGTCCCACCCCTGGCCAAACAGGGTCAGGACATAGCTATAGTAGGCATCGTCGCCGGGGAAATGATCGGCGACCCATTGCCGTTGTACGGCTTGCGCATCGCGATCCTGTAAAAAGGGCAACAGCGCGGCGGCAAACCCCACCGGGCCATCCCCAAGAATTTTTCCGCTCGCCACGTCCACTTTTTCCGGCACGCGGCCATTTTTCGCGGTCACGCTGGTCATCGGTTTAAATTTTTCCAGCAGGCGCGATTTCTGCGTGTCCCGGTCGTGCATCATGCCGACCCACAAATAAACGCGGATGGCATCATAACTGCTCACCAGCGTCTTTTCGGACTTAAGCTGCCAACCGCTCCCTTTTTGAAAACGTACCCAATCGGGTGCAAAGCCTTTCGGCGCGGTTTCCAGCAACAGGCGAAGATTGGTTTCGCGCAGCGTCGACCACGGTGCGCCAAAGCGGCTGAAATAGCTCGCCAGCTGCGGCGGCAGATAGCTCGGGTTAAAACGCCAGGTGGTCGGTTCGGCAAAGCCGATTTTGCCCGGCAGCAGCATCGAACCCAGCCCTGGCACCGTCACCACTTCTTCTTTAGCGACGAGGGCTAACAGCGCCTTACCCAGCTGGCTGTACTCGTCGTTTTTCCATAAACGTCCCGCTTCCAGTAGCGACCAGGCAATCCACAGATCGGAGTCAGACGCTGAATTAGTATCGAGCACCGTCCAGCTATCGTCCTCTTTTTTGCCCCACAGCCAGGCGGGAAGATGGGTACTAAGCGAGCCTTGCGCCAGATTGTTTTGCGTCCATTGCAGCACCCTGGCAAAGGTGTCGCGATCGTTAGCCGCCAGCGCGAAGAACAGCGCATAACTCTGCCCTTCTGAAGTGGTTATCTTGCGTTGATCGCTGGGATCAACCACCCGGCCACCGTCGCTGATATAGGCTTGTTTGAAGTGATCCCAGGCAGGCCAGGAGCAGGCGGCGCGCACATTTACCGCCACCAGCAACAACACCACTATCACCCACCAACGTCGCGTTCTCATTTTCGTTACTCGTGATCCGGGTCGAGGCGGCGACGGCTAATGATCCGCAGCAGACGCCACAGTACCCACGCCAGCAACACCACGCTGACCGCCGCCAGCACCGCCAGCAGCACCGGATGGTTAGCCAGCGCGTACCAGATGCGCTCAAACCACGGCAAGTGACCGACATAATAAATATCGCCCACGCGCAGGCCATTGACGCCAGATTCCCGAATCACCGTCACCGAGCCATAAATCGCCGCGCGCTTGCCGCTGTCATTCATCGCGCCATTTAGCAATTCATACCCGCGCGGGCTGTCTGCCAGCAGCGCGACCACGCTGCGCTGATCGTGATACGGCGACTGGAAGCCGACAATCGCCGCCATTGGGCCATCGGACGTGATCCCGGTTTGCGCATCGGCCTGACGGTCGGCGGCATCCGGCACAATCGACGGGAACGGCGTCTGGCGCAGCGGCGTTTTCACCCAGCTTTGCGCCGCATTCACCAGCAGATCGATTTTCTTATCGTCTTTTAACGCCGGTGGAATGGTACCGATAATCATGATGTCGGCGTCTTTATCCTTGATTTGATTACCGTCGTTAGTCAGCTGCACATTGATGGCCGGGAAACCGGTCTGTGCGCCCACCGCACCTAGCGAATCGAGCAGCGTGCCCATTTGCGCAGGTGTGGGCTGCGGCGGCGTGACGACGATAGTTTGCGACAAATCGGCCATCCGGCTAAACGGGAAGCCCGCATTGGCGAAGGCGCGTAAGTCCGGCATCGCAATAAAGTGGTAATACTTCGAGAAGTCGATGGTGGAGTCGTCGCCGATCACCACGCGGTTTGGCACCTGCTGGAAGGTCACACAGTTCTCAATAGTGCCGCCCGGCATCGGGTTCATATACTGGAAATCAAAGCGCAACTGGTTCACCGCGCCCAGCTTCAGCGCCGGAATAGAGACATCCGTTTTGTTGTCCAGCAGCCCCTGCAACACCGGGAGATGCAGCAACAGACGGTTCGTGTCCTGGTTGCTGGTCAGGTTGAAATATTGCAGGAACTGGTTGTTGAGGCTGATATCCATGCGCGAGCTGTCTTTGGTCGGCGGCGCGGTGTAACGATAATTCAGGTTCATATCGATACCGGTACTGCGCAGCAGATAGAGATCCGGCGGCAGGTTCAGCGACACGTTAATCGCCGAGGGTTCCAGCCCGGTCGACTGCAACTGCTCTTCATAGGTTTTCAGTTCGCCAAAGGTGACCGGGCGGTCGGTACGTATCCAGTTCGGCGCATCGTAAGGCTGGCGCGCCAGCAGCGGTTTCACCTCATCCACCGTAACGCTATCGCCACGGAACAGCACGTTACCCTGAGCGATACCTTTCGCCGCTTGCATCAGGTCTTTGTCATCACGTCCAGACACCACCAGCAGCTTCACGTACGGGTTATTCGGGTGGTTGATCATGCTGATGGTCGGCCCTTTCACCGCCGGTGCATCACGCAGGAAATCAGGACGTTTGTCATTGGTGGCGAAGACGATCGCGTTGCGGTCCGGCAGCGTGTTGTAAGTGACCGGGAAGCTCTGCCCACGCCAGCCGGTGCGGGAGCCAAACCAGGAAGCAATAACCGCAGCGGCTTGCTGCTGTTCAATGTCCGGTGCGCCAGCGAAAACCATCGGCAGCGTCAGCGCTCTGTTGTCACGCGGGTCGAAGAACGGGATCGGGAAGTGGGAGAGATCGTTTTGCACCGCCAGCTTCTGGTAAGTCAAATCCAGCGAGCTGCTGCGACCAATATCCAGCCATAACGTGCTGCTGGCCGGGTTTTCGCACACATCGCGATAATGGCCGACAAATTCCAGCCGCACCCGGTTGAAGTCGGTGATAAACAGCGGGTTGATCGGCACCTGCGCCAGCGTTTTCTTGCCGAGTTGCTCTTTGGTGACCGGCAAGACGCCCATCAGTTCATCATTCAAATAGACCTTCAACTGAGATTGCACCGGCAGCAGAGAGGGCGATGGCGTGTACTCAAGGTTGAGCACCGCTTTCGAAACCAGCTCATCGCTGCGCATACCAAACTCAACGCCGCCGTCCGGGTTGATACCGCGCAGCACCATGCTGCCAGGCGGCGGCGCGATTTGGGCGAAAGTCAGTTTCACATCGCGCGACGGCGCGTTGGCGGCGACCACCGGCGCATTCGCCCCCGGTACGCCCGGCATTACCTGTCCGACAACATTTTGGCCGTCTGTCGGCGTGGTTGGCGTCAATGATTCCGTTTGTCCCGGCGCAGGCGTTGCCACCGGCTCAGTGGCGGGCGCAACAGCCGGAACCGTCGGGGCTGGCGCTGCATACGTCATCACCGGAGATAAAACACTCGTCCCCATAGCCACTGCACAAATCCAGGAAAGTTTTCTTTTCATCGCGTTTTCATCATTGTTGAGCCAGTCACGTCATCGGTTGCTGCACTGCCACATTCCGTTCCGGACGGCGCGGAATAAATGACACCACCCAGGACACCAGCGCGGTGAATGAGCGGAAAATCACTTTGACAGACGGTGGAGCAAATTCCGCGAGATGGCGATAGCCGCGGAAACCCAGTTTCAAAATATCCATCAGACTTTCCAGAGGCTTGTCTTCCGGGAAGCTGTCCTGCCACAACGCCCATGTGTCGGCGCGGGCAAAAGTACACTGCACAAAATCGATATGCTGTTTGGTCGTCAACGGCATCAATTGCAGGCCCACTTCATTACCGTGAACACGCGCCACGGTGGTGGGAAACGCATACTCCTGCTGGCCGCGTTTGAGCAGCAAATTCACTTTTTGCCCCTCAAGCACCTGTGCCTGGCCGTTAATTTTGATGCCAAGCCCGCCGTCGGAGAAATCATGTACGGTACAGGAGAAAAGATGCCCATCTTCGCGGGCAATCACCGCCGGCATCGACATTTCAACGCGATGCGAGCGACGAACCTGTTTACTCTCTACAGAGACCGCGACCGCACCGCCAAGGATAATCATGTTGTAGAACACCCACGCGATACTGACGAAGACGGTGAGTATTTCGTTTTCCGGGCCGTAGAAATAACGCCAAATCCCCACCAGGATCCCCACCAGGTTGAGCAGCACAAGGTAGATGTAAGGACGTGAAATCACCCAGTCCACATACTCTTCTTCCACCAGGCCGCCTTTGGCGGTGACGTTAAACTTCCCTTTGTGCGGGTTGATCAACGCCACTAGCGTCGGTGGCGCGATATACCATGCCAGCACGGTTTCGTAGATCTCACTCCAGAAAGAGTGACGATATTTGCCCTGAATCTTTGAGTTAGTCAGGCTGGCGTGAATCATGTGCGGCAGCACGAACAGCGCAATCATCAGCGCGGGTGCGTAAATGATGTAGGCATGCAGCAGCAAAAAGGCCAGCGGCGCGGTCAGGAAGATAAGCCGCGGTATACCCGATAAGAAATGGAACATCGCGTTGACGTAACACAGACGCTGCGCCAGTTTGAGCCCTTTGCCCATCAGCGGGTTGTCGAGGCGGAAAATCTGCACCATGCCGCGCGCCCAGCGAATACGCTGACCAATATGCGCAGACAGGCTCTCTGTCGCCAGCCCCGCCGCCTGCGGGATGCGCATATACGCCGACGTATGCCCAAGGCGGTGTAAACGCAGCGAGGTGTGCGCATCTTCGGTGACGGTTTCAACGGCAATACCGCCAATCTGATCCAGCGGCCCACGGCGGATCACCGCACAAGAACCGCAGAAAAAGGTGGCGTCCCACATGTCGTTGCCATCCTGCACCAGCCCGTAGAACAGCGTGCCTTCATTCGGGGTTTTACGAAAACGCCCCAGGTTGCGTTCAAACGGATCCGGCGAGAAAAAGTGGTGTGGCGTCTGCATCATCGCCAGCTTTTTCTCTTTTAAGAACCAGCCCATGGTCATTTGCAGGAACGAGCGTGTCGGCACGTGGTCGCAGTCGAAAATCGACACGAACTCGCCTTTCGCGTATTTCAGCGCGTTATTGATGTTGCCCGCTTTTGCGTGCTCATGGGTGGTTCGCGCGATGTACTCAACGCCGACGCTTTTGGCGAACTGGCGGAACTCTTCGCGCCCGCCATCATCGAGGATCCAAATTTTCAGTTTGTCTTTCGGCCAGTCGATACCCAACGAGGCATAAATGGTGTTTTTCACCACATTCAAATCTTCGTTATAGGTCGGTACAAAAATATCGACAGAAGGCCATAACGACATATCTTTCGGCAGCGGCACCGGCTGGCGATTAAGCGGCCATACCACCTGGAAATAGCCAAGCACCAGCACAATCCACGCGTAAGTTTCCGCAAACAGCAGCACCAGGCCACACACCAGGCTCACCGGATCGTCCCAGTTCAGGGTCGAAGTGTAGCGCCACCAGATATAGCGACAGGAAACGGTGAGCGAAAGGACGATGAGCATCAGGGCGGAGAAACGCCCCGGAATTCGGCGTACCAGCAGCGCCACGCCCCATAACAGCATCAGGAAAACAAACTGCGAAAGCGGGTTAAACGGCTGCGTAATGCACAGAATGGCGAGGATCAGCGAGAAAACCACAATGATGCCGAGAATAAAGCGGCGCGCACGCGGGCTGATATGCGCCAACTCTTTTTTATCATCCAGATGGCCGGTACGGTGCGTTACGCGCTCCGGCAGCGTATCCAGCCAGTGATACCAGCGCCCACGCAGCACGCGCGCCCGGGCAAAACGTTGGCGACGGGGCGACTTTCTATCACCCCAGGGGAGCATAACCAGCAACCACAAGGTTTGCAGCAGGTAACGCGCCGGATCGAGCGGCCGCGGTTTATCAGGATCAATATGCGGGAACCACAAATGCTGCTGCGCACGGAGCTGCTGCCAGCGCGGGTGCTCCAGCGGAATAAACATCCATGCGAGGATCGCCCAGAAACAGCCAGAGGCTGCGCTAAACCCGGAAGCGCCGTGCTCACGGTAACGCTGGTAGCGCTCGCTTAACCGCGCGCTCACCGGCGGGATCAGCAACCAGGCGGAAAGGCGGCTCATTGCGGGCTCCCTTCCTGCTCACCGGTTACTTCTTGCGTGTGCGCGCAGTGCAGCAGGCACCAGTTCGCCAGCGTTAATATCTCTTCCGCCGCCAGCGAATCTGCCCGGTATTCGCCCAATGGCTGTTTCGATGCCTGCGATTCCGCCATCGCTTCATCGCGGTGGATAAGGGTCGGGAGGATCTGCCGCTGGCTTTGCAGCCACACCTGCCAGAGATCGTCCTGCAACTGGCTGCCGATGCGCAGATCGTTAAGCAGAATATGCGCGCCCGCAGGCAACAATTGTTGATGCAAACGGATATGGCAGTTGGTGTCGGGTTTTACCACCGTAAAAAGATGGTCGCACTGCGCCACAAACTGGCGCGTCAGCGGCGAAACGCCGTGCGGGAGATCGATTAATACCCACTGATAACTTTGCTGCGTTTTCAGCGCCTGCAAAATGGTGGTGAGTTGGCTAAGCGGTTCGTGCAATAAATGGAGGTTTTCCCACTCATTTTCCGCCAGACGGCCAAAAGGCAAGAGATCGAGCTGCGAGGTATAGCGCATTCCGGCATCAAGCCAGTCTTGTCCATCCAGTACCGCGCGCGCCCAGCCGTGTTGATGTTCAAAGTCGACATTAAATGACAGGCGCAAAAGATTATCAGGGCAGGCATCAATCACCAGCACCGACTCGCCTAAAATTTGTAATGACCAGGCCAGAGCCGCAGTGATCGATGTTGTACCCACACCACCGCGAATCCCCTGTAATCCCAAGATGGCCATCCTGGTTATCCCTTATTGTTGACGGGCTAATTCTGCCAGCAGCGGCCAGCGCTTAAATGCCGCCGCCAACTGTTCTCGCTGGGAAATATCGGCGTAATCAATTTCAGGCAATGAAAATGCCTTACTTAACGCCAGAAAATCATTTTGGAATGTATAGCCCAGAGTAGGGTCTGACTGCGTTTTGGGTTCATTGTTATGCATTCTGGCCCGATCCCTTCGAATAGAAATACATGTACAGATGTAGCAAGGCATCGTACCCGAGAAAATTCGTTTACATGCTAAATCTGATGTTCTTTAATTTCAATGTTAGGTTTATTTCTCGGCTTTCGCTAGTAAACTGAGATACAGACAATTTTGCATCAAGAGGGACATCGTGGAGCCCATATTTTCTATCGGCATTGAGTCGTTATGGGACGAATTGCGTCATATGCCTGCGGGCGGTGTTTGGTGGGTAAATACCGATCGTGAACAAGATGCAATAAGCCTGATAAATCAAACGCTCGCGGCCCAGGATAAAGACGCGCTGGTAGCGGCAATCGGTATGGGTCATGACCTGCGCAAAATCATTAAGTTAGATAAAGAGCAGGGCCCGGATAAAATCAGAATTTTCACCATGCCAAATCAGAACAATGGTCTATACTTTTTTGCCCGCGACTTGCTTTGTTCATTTGAACCTGAAAATTATTTACTGATTCTGCTCTGCGCAAATAATGCCTGGCAGAATATATCGGCGCCTGATTTACAACAGTGGTTAGAAAGAACTCATGCCTGGGCGAAATATCATAAATGTTCCTTACTGGTTATTAACCCTGGCAACAATAACGACAAACAATCTTCCATTTTAATGAGTGAATATCGTTCGTTGTTTGGGTTGGCGAGTTTACGCTACCGAAACGATATGCATCTTTATGATGTTGCCTGGTGGTGTAATGAGAAAGGGATTAGTGCGCGCCAGCAATTAGTGCTTAATCATCATCAAGGTCGCTGGCAACTCGCGCAGCAAGAAGAAACGTCAGTGCAACCCCGCAGCGATGAGAAACGCATATTAAGTAATGTCGCCGTGCTGGAAGGCGCACCGCCACTGTCGGAACACTGGACGTTATTTGATACCAACGAAGCGTTATTTGAAGAAGCGCGCTCCAGCCAGGCGGCGACGTTGATTTTCACCCTTGCGCGAAACAATCAAATCGACAATATCGCACGCCAGGTGCACACGTTGCGCCGCCAGCGCGGCAGCGGGCTGAAAATTATTGTTCGTGAAAGCCAGGCCAGCCTGCGTGCTACCGACGAACGTTTGTTGCTCGGCTGTGGGGCGAATATGGTGATCCCGTGGAATGCGCCCCTTTCCCGCTGTCTGACGCTGATTGAAAGCGTGCAGGGCCAGCAGTTTAACCGCCTGGTGCCGGAAGATATCACCACATTACTGTCCATGACTCAGCCGCTAAAACTGCGCGGTTTTCAGCCGTGGAACGTGTTCTGCGACGCCGTCGGGAATATGGTTAATAACCCACTGTTGCCCGCCGATGGCAAAGGGGTTCTGGTCGCGTTGCGCCCGGTGCCAGGCATCCGCGTTGAACAAGCGCTAACGCTGTGCCGCCCAAACCGCGTGGGCGATATTGTCAGCCTCGGCGATAATCGTCTGGTGATGTTTTTGTCATTCTGCCGGGTTAACGATCTCGACACGGCGCTAAACCACATATTCCCGCTGCCCACGGCAGATATTTTCTCTAATCGCGTGGTGTGGTTTGAAGATAACCAGATTGCCGCAGAGTTAGTGCAAATGCGCACGCTTTCTCCGGAAAAATGGGCGAAACCGCTGCCCGTCACCGCCGCCGGGAAGAAAATCATTAACGCTGAGCACGACGGCACAAGCTGGCGTCGGATCCCGGAACCGTTGCGGTTATTCAGTAAAGCCACGGAGCGCACATCATGATGTCAGTCAGCGATATTATTCAGCTTGTGGTGCTTTGCGCCCTGATCTTTTTCCCGCTGGGCTACCTTACACGCCACTGGATACGCCCTATCCGCAGCGCGTTGCGCATACTGTTTACCAAACCACGCTATGTAAAACCGGCAGGCGTGCTGCGCCGGGAATCGTTCGTCAAGGCAGACCGAAAACATGACTAATCATACTATGACCACTTCAACACCTTCGCCATTGTGGCAATACTGGCGCGGTCTTTCCGGCTGGAATTTCTATTTTCTGGTGAAATTCGGTCTGTTGTGGGCGGGCTACCTTAACTTTCACCCGCTGCTGAATCTGGTGTTTATGGCTTTTCTGCTGATGCCGCTGCCGCGCGTCAGACTGCATCGTTTACGTCACTGGATTGCCATTCCCATCGGTTTCGGTCTGTTCTGGCACGACACCTGGCTGCCAGGTCTTGAAAGCATGATGAGCCAGGGTTCGCAGGTTGCGGGCTTCAGCGCCAATTATCTGTGGGATTTGGTGACGCGTTTTATCAACTGGCAGATGATTGGCGCAATTTTCGTGATGCTGATTGCCTGGTTGTTCTTGTCGCAATGGGTCCGCGTCACCGTGTTTGTCGTCGCGATTATGATCTGGTTAAACGTGCTGACACTGACCGGGCCGGCATTTAGTCTATGGCCGGCGGGCCAACCGACCACGACCGTCACCACCACTGGCGGTTCGGCGGCGGCAACGGTCGCAGCGGCGGGCGATACGCCGGTGGTTGGCGATATTCCCGCACAAACCGCGCCGCCAACTTCAGAGAATCTGAACGCGTGGCTGGCAAGTTTCTACGCCGCCGAAGAGAAGCGCCAGAGCACCTTCCCGGCGCAGCTTCCGGCAGACGCCCAACCGTTCGATCTGCTGTTCATCAATATCTGCTCCCTCTCATGGGCCGATATTGAAGCGGCCGGTCTGGCGTCGCACCCGCTGTGGTCGCACTTTGATATTGAGTTCAAAAACTTCAACTCGGCCACCGCCTACAGCGGCCCGGCGGCGATTCGCCTGCTGCGCGCCAGCTGCGGTCAGCCGTCGCATAAAAACCTCTACCAGCAGGCCAACACACAGTGCTACCTGTTTGATAACCTATCGAAACTTGGCTTCACTCAACAGTTGATGATGGACCACAACGGTGAGTTCGGCGGTTTCCTCAAAGAAGTGCGCGACAACGGCGGTATGCAAGCGCCGCTGATGAACCAGGCGGGGCTGCCGCCGGTACTGCTCTCGTTTGACGGCTCGCCGATTTATGACGACACAGCGGTGCTGAACCGCTGGATGGAGTCCGACAGCTTTAAACAAGGCCAGCGCACCGCGACTTTCTACAACCTGCTGCCGCTGCATGATGGCAATCACTTCCCGGGCAATAGCAAAACCGCCGATTACAAACTGCGCGCGCAGAAGTTGTTTGATGAGCTGGATGCGTTCTTCACGCAACTGGATAAATCCGGGCGTAAGGTAATGGTAGTGCTGGTGCCGGAACACGGCGCGGCGCTACAGGGCGATAAAATGCAGGTTTCCGGCTTGCGCGATATCCCAAGCCCGTCGATTACCAACGTGCCAACGGCGATTAAATTCTTTGGTATGAAAGCGCCGCATCAGGGCGCGCCGGTAACCATTACGCAGCCGAGCAGCTTCCTGGCTATCTCCGAGATTGTTACCCGCGTGCTGGATGGCAAAATCTTTACCGAAGACAACGTCAACTGGCAGCAACTGACCAGTAATCTGCCGCAAACCGCGCCGGTGTCCGAAAACGCTAACGCCGTTGTGTTGCAGTACCAGAATAAGCCGTATGTTCGCCTGAACGGCGGTGACTGGGTGCCCTACCCGCAGTGATCCTGCCAACCTCTCCCCTGGCGGGGAGAGGTTATCGCTTTAGCGCTGTTGCGCCAGCCAGACCAGCATTTTCAGGCTGGCGGAGTAGTAATCATCCTGCGCAGTGATCTGTGGTTGTGCAGGCGTTACACCCAACGTTAAATCCCGCACCGCCAGTAAACCGTCATTCATGTTGTACGGCGCGTTATCGTTGGTCGCCACATCCACCCATGCGGGAGTCTGGCTGCGGCCAAAACCCTGCCACCAGTTGCGCCACGGCGTTAACAACGCGCTATGCGGATCCTGCCAGCTCACATACAGCGGAATACGAATCGCGTCGTAGCTCATGCGCGGCGGCCACTCTTTCGCCGGGTTCAGTTTGCCGTCCGCCGAAAGTGAAACCCAGTCCGTTGGTAAGCGCGCTTTGCCAAACGTCATGTTGCCAAGCAGCGTTTGCCCGTCTTTGATCAAATCGCGCCACACCACCTGATGGCTGCGCTCAGCGAAAGCCTGCCATGCCGGGAAAATAAAATAGGACGGATTCAGGTTTACATAGGTGTTGAGGTTAAAACCGTTGGCACCCGGCAACATCACGCGGTAACCCGCAAAGCTGATAACCGCATGTTTGAGCACCGCCTGGGTAATCGCATCGGAAGCGGCAAGGTAAGCGGCATTATTCCAGCGCTCACCAGCTTGCAGCAGCGCCCAGGCTATCAGCACATCGCCATCGGTAGCGTCGTTTTTATCAGCGATGGGATCGGCTTCCACCGGGTTATAACGCCAGTAAAACAGGCCATTGGTTTTGTTCTTCAGCGTTTTATTGGTCCAGCCCCACATGCTGTCAAAGGCCGCTTTGTCGTCGCTGGCGACCGCCATCAGCATGGCGAAACCCTGGCCTTCGGTGTGGGAGACGTTTTTGTTGCCGGTATCGACAATGCGACCATCCGGCATCAAAAACCGCGCTTTATAACTCTCCCAGGCGCCAGCGGCCTGGGAAACGGATGCAAATAGCAGACTCACCATCACCACCATCGCGGTGAAAACGCGCTTCAACATGGGCAAACTCACTGTGGGTTAGCGTAACGGAAGAGAACATCCGCCACAGAATAGAGCCTTTCGCGGGTAAACACGAGACTCGCCTCGCCGCCCTGGTTTTGCAGCCAGCGCGAATAAAGCCCTTCAAGAATGGCGCAAAACGCATAGCACCAGCGGGTCTGGTAGGCCTCTTCACGCGCCACCGGCAGCGCCTGGTGGCGAAACGCCATGCCGTGCTCCGTGGTTTCGATATCAATAAACCCCCAGTTGAACACCGCCAGCTGCGCGTTAATATTCGCTTCCAGCTCGCCGACCGTTGCCGACGCCGGAAGCGGCACACGGTCCGCTAACGCTTCACCCATCTGGCGCAGGAACGGCAGGCTTTCCGCTTCACCGACGTTTCTCGCCATGCCGTCAATCATCACGCTCAGCACATCAAACCAGCCCGGCGGCGTTTGCTGTTGCTGGAAATAGCCAAGCAGCAGCGTGTTTGCAGTGTTGGTTGTCATTATTTATCCCCCAGCATGTACCGGAGCCAAACCCCGGCGGTGCTTTCGTTGTAGCTGCCGAAGGTGTCATAACCGACTTTTCCACCTACCGACATGTTTTTATTCACGTTGTAATCGAGTCCGGCATGGAAGTTATAGCCAATGCCATTCTGTGAACCGCCCTGGTACTGCGCCTCTTTCACAAAACCCATATCGGCGAGCTGTTGCAGCATCTTCTGTGCTTCCGGTTCTGTCGGGAAGTAATTGCTCTTGTCCTGCGTGTAGGACTGGTAGCCCACCGCGCCGCCAATACTGAGTTTCCAGTTATCGATTTTCTGCGACAAATCAACCGGCAGCGACACGCTCACGTAGTTTTGCGGGCTGAAGTAACCGCCCTGGCCGTAAGTGAAGTAACTGAGGTTTTTTGAGTAGTTCATCCAGCCAACACTCAGCCCCGTCTGCAACTGGCGGAAATCGTCGTGCCACGGGCGCAGATAAACGCCGGCATTGGCATTCACGCTGGTGTTGCTCGCCACATCTTTACCGAGATAGCTATACCCGCCGCCGCCAATGTAGAACCCGGCGTCGCCGTCGTCGTAGCTCAACTGTACGCTACCGCCGTTTTTTGTGACCTGCCCCCAGCGCTCACCGGAGTAAGCGTCCCGCAGCCCAACGTATGACAGCAAACTGTCGGTCACCGCGCGCCGCTCACCGGTAAGGATAAGCGTCAGGTAATTGGTCAGTTTCGGCGACCATTTCACGCCGCCGACCAGCGAGGTTAAATCCTGCCCCAGCGGCGTGCTGCCGATATCAAGCTTATAACTGTCGCCGCTCAGCGCCATATTCAGCTCTACGCCGCTGGCGTTTTGCGAATCGGTGGAGGACTTAATCGGATCGCTATAGTTGGTCTTATAATTTGATTCGCTCAAACTCTTCAAACGGCTCGATGACAGCAGCGAGGTGAGGTTGTCATAACCCGTTTCGGTAAACGGTGACAGTTTGCTGGCATCGGCATAGCTCGCGAGATCGGTAAATTTATCGCTGCCGTCGGTTGCCGTGGATTGGTTAGCGTTTTTAATCGAGGTCGCAATGTTACTCACCCCATTCGCCAGCGGATTCGCCCCATAACGCCGCCAGGCATCACCGTTAGCACTGCCGGAACTGAGCGAAACCGGCGTGGCAGTAAATTCAAAACGCGCATCGCCAAAGGGTGAACTGGACCAGGTGAGCGGCGCTTTGGCTTCCGTCAGCTTGCTGGTGCCGGTTTCCCCGTCGCGGCCACGAATTTCCACGCCGCCCTGCAACCACATGCCGGTTTTCTCGTTCATCTGCTGCATCATGTCGTCGACCTGGCGCAGCGTTCGCGTTTGCGCCGTTTCGACCGGCAGATCGGTACGCGTGGTGCCTGGCAAGTTACTGCCCGGTTCGTGCGCCACCTGAGCGACTTGCCACGGCAGCGTTTGCCCATACAGCGACTGCGGCGCCGCGCTTTTACTGGTGGTGGTAAACGGGTTATCCGCCAGCAGCACACCGCCGATTGTCGGCGTTGCCGCGCTGTTATTCGACTCCAGCCCCACCAGCTTGCCGCGCGCGCTGCGCAGATAGGTCATCGCCTGCTGATGATTGCCTTTCGCCTCTTCCAGCCGCGCCAGCAGCAGTAGGCGATCCGGTGAAGTATTGCTGCGCAAGCCACTGGCTAAGGTTTGCGCTTTGTCGACGTTATTTTCCGCCAGCGCGACATCAATCGCGCCGACGCGTGCTGCCTGATCTTCGCTGTCGCGCGTCATCAGGTAGTCATACAGAACGCCCGCTTCTTTGTTCATCTTGCCGGACTGATACAAACGCCCCATCGCGAACATCAAATCCGTGTTCTGCGGGTCGTTTTGCAACGCGCGGATCAGCTTGTCATACGCGGCGGCATAATTGCCCTGCTCACGCAGTTGATCCGCTTCGTTGATCACATAGCCATTACGCACCCCGGCAAGCTGGGCTGGCGTGCTGCGCGCCTGCACATCCGGGCGGGAAACAAAGGCCTGCGCCTCCTGGTTAAGCCCCGCCTGGTTCAACACCGCAACCTGATCGGCATAATCGCCAATATTGCCCTGCACGCCCTGTTTCATACTTTCACGCACCAGCGCAACGGCGGTGGTGGTATCGCCGGTCTGCGCCAGCATTCGCGCCAGTTTCCCGGCATCGACCGGGCTTTTCGGCGGTGTGGCCGCCAGCGCTTTCAGGGTATTGGCTGCCGCCGTCATATTGCCCTGAGCGAGGTAACGCTCAGCGGTCGCCATTTGCAGGTTGTAATTAACCCGCTGCGCAAGGTCGCGCATCTGGCTATTCTGGCTGGCGGGTGAAATACGTGACAGCAGCGAACTGGCCTGCTGCCAACCGCCATTTTCACTGGCGAACAGCGCGGCAGCGTACAGCGAACTGGCACCGGCTCGCGGGTTTTGCGCGGGCAGCATTACGTTCGCGGCTTCATTTTCCTGACCCGATTGTTGCAGCAAACGCGCCAAATCAAGGCGCAACCACGGGTCATCCGGCAGGCGCGCCACGCCCTGGCGCAACACGGCAATGGCCTGCGAGGTATTTCCGCTGGCTGCCAGTTGTTGCGCTTGCCGACGCAGCGGGTCGCCAGGCGTACCCGTCACTACGCGCGGTTGCAGTTTTTCCTGTAAACTCGCCGGTAACGTGCGCAGCATGCTTTGCGCTTCTGCCGCTTTGTTTTGATCGCGCAGCACGTAGTAGAGATTTTCCCGCGCCGGCGCATTCTGCGGTTGCTCGTTCAGGATCTCGCGCAGGGCCTGTTCCGCCTGAGGGTAATCTTTGTTCTGGCGGAGCACATCAGCGCGGAACAGCTTGGCGGCGGTGCCGCGCTCACCGCTCTGCTGCGCCAGCGGCGCGGAAAGCGCCAGCGCCTGGCTGACATTGCCCGTTTTTAACGCTTGCTGTGCTTGCGCCAGCTGGCCATAAAATGCGGCGTCTTCCGCCTGCGCTTTACGTTCTGCTGAAGCCTCGCCTCCCTGGCTCGCCGCCCGGTTCAGATATTGTGCCGCCGCCTGGTAATCACCGTTGCGCTGGGCAATATACCCCATTCCTGCCAGCGCATCGGCGTCCTCCGGGTTGGTTTGCAACACCTGCTCAAACTGTCGTTTTGCGGCATTACTGTCGCCACTATTCAACGCGGTAAAGCCTGCGCCTTTCGCGCTGCCACCAACATTTTTACGGTAGTACGCCTGCATCTCGCTATCCTGCGGATGGCGCTGCAACCAGGTATCGTAAAAGCGTTCATCGCCAGCCTGCGGCGCAAGCCATAGCAGCGCCTGACGCAGCCCTTCATCTGCCTCTTTATTGCCGCTGGCCATCGGCTCCAGCAGCAAGATCCCGTCGCGACGCGTCGCTTCACGCCAGGTCAACATCTTGCCCAGCGCCACGCGGGCGGCATTATCCTGTGGATGCTGGGCAACGAAGCGCTGAATTTCCGCCAGCGCCTGCGGGTAGAGCGCTTTATCTCCCGCCATCGTCAAATAGTATTCCGGCGCGAGGCTCGGCGGCGGCGTGTCGCCATTGAACAGGCTGCGCCAGGTTTCCAGCGCCGCCGGAACATTGCCGCTGCGCGCCTGCTGGCGAGCAAGCGTTAACTGCCCTTGCGGCACCTGCGCCAGCTGTTTTGCGTTATCCAGCGCCTGTAAACCACTATCGTCCGGCGCGGTTTTCGCCAGCCTGGCTCGCCACTGCGCGGCGGTTTGCAAATCGCCATTTTGCTGTGCCCACAGCGCCATCAGGTACATCGCCTGAGTGTTATTGGCATCGACCATTAACACCTTTTTGAGCGATTCCATCGCCAGGTCGTCGTGGGATTTTTCGTGCCAGTAGTTCGCCTGATCAAACAGCGCCTTGAGCGCCGCGTCATTTGACGCGGCCTGCACGAGGCCGGAGGTCGCCAGCGTCAGCGCGCCGGAGAGGCAAATTGTTGTCAGCCGACGGGCGGTTTTTTTAGGCATTATTGTCACCCTTTTCACTTGCTGTTCCCCGCATCCAGACGTTTACGCTCGCGCTTTTTAAGCACGCGATACACCATGCCACCCACCAGCGACCCGACCAGCAGGCTCAGGATCGCCAGCAGCGCCGAGTGTTGGTTGGCGTACCAGACCACTTTCATCTGCGGCGGCATTTCGCCGCTGGGGAACTGCTCGCCGACGCGGAAGCTGCGCACACCGTTTTCATTGGTGATGATGGCAGCGTCGCCGCGAATGCCGGCGTTGATTTTTGCCGATGTCAGATCGTCATGCAGATGCGATAACTGCTCGTCGTTGCTGCCAAGCGCCAGCACCACCAGCCGGGTATCGTTCCACGGCGAGCGGAAGCTGATAAAGCCGCGCCACGCTTCATTGGAAGAGAAGTAGCGATCGGCTTCCAGCCCTTCTGCCGCCCAGTCGCCTGCTATCCAGCGCTGCACTTTCTGCCAGCTGGAAGGCTCACGTACGCCCAGCGTGCTGTCGTGGGTGACAAACGGCGAATTCGCCAGTAGCGCACGGTTAAAGTCATGCTGATCCATACCGCTTACCGCCAGCACATCGCGGTCACGCAAGAGCTCCAGAAAACTGCCGCCGGTCGGCACACCGAACACCACGCGGTTGTGACCGAGCGCGGTTCCAGTGGCGTTGCCTGAGCGCGCCGCCATATCAAACAGCGTGGCGATCTGCGTTTCGCTGGGGTTGACCGGCAGCATCAGGACCGTTTCTGAGTAATCCGCCAGGCGGGTAAACGGGAAAGAAGCCCCGACGAAATAGGAAAGATTCGGCAACAGCGCAAAGTGGCGGGTGTGGCTAAGATCGATCCACGAATCATCATCAATGCGGCTTTTAATGTTGTTATTCAACAACGTACTACACGGCGCGTTCTTTTTCGGCACGATGTTGAAATAGAGCGAAAGCTGGTTGTCGCCGTAAATCATGTACGGCTCCAGCGGCATATCAAACTGCTCCTGGCGCGCATCGCCACCGAGCTTGTGCCACAGCGTCTCCAGCGCCCCCTGCTTATTGACCGGCAGGTTGTGCAGGAACGTGTCGTTCAGGGTCATGCTCAGCCATGAACGTTGTTCGTCAATCCAGTTCTCCGTCGGGAAACGGTAACCAATATGCAGCGGGATGGTTTCACCGTCCCACAAGAACAGATCGGGTGCGGCGCGAAACGCCACCTGCAACGGCGGATGCCAGATCCCGGTGGCGGTCAGGCTTTGATCTTTACGGATCAGCTCCGATAACTTCACCGGACGATCGGTTGGGATCCAGCGCGGCGCATCGTACGGTTTGCTCAACGGGATCGTCTGCGCATCGACATCCACTGCCGGGGTTTGCAGCGCAAAGTTGCCACGCGTTAAACGCCAGGCCGCCGCGCGTAATTCGCTTTCGTCTTTCCCTACCACCAGCAGCAGTTTGTAAACCGGGTTCGCCGGGTTATCGATAATTTTCAGCAGCGGCTGGCTGGTTTGCGGCAGCGTTAAACCGCCAATTTGCTCGCCGGGGTGACCAATCAGAATGCCGTTTTTTTCCGGCAGACGGTCGTGGTAGGCCGCGAACGAAACGCCGCGATAATCGGCCTGAATCCCCAGCCACGAGGCGATCAGCGCCCCGGCGCTAATCGCGTCCGGGCTCAGTTTTGAGGCGAATGCCACAGCAATCGCCGCCGGAGACATCTGCATGCTGTCAAAGAAAGGGCGCGGGAAATGGCTCAGATCCGCGCCGATATCCAGCTGCTGTCCTTCCAGTTCAAAGCGCGAATCTGGCAGGATAGTGACACGATATTTGTCACTCAGGTCGCGCTGACACTGCATGGCATCGCCATCGTTAATCTTAAAGCTGAGGCTATTACTGGAGACCATCAGCGCGGCGGGAATATCAAGCTGGTAACGGGCAAGGTCGCTGTCGGTCGCCGTCAGCGGCACAGTGCCGAGCGGTTGGCCGTTGAGCATCAACTGCATGGTGGCGTTACGCGCCGCCAGCGCCGGCGAGATGCGCAGGTTGAGCGCCAGCCGGGCGCTGGTCATGACCTGGTCGACCGGCAGGGTAAAATCAACGCCGCCCTGGAATTGCCCGCCGCTGAGGGTGATCCCTTGCGGTTGGCCCATCTGCGCGATGCTGACACTACTCATCACCGAAGGTACAAATGTCGGTGTGGATTGCACCATCGTTGGCGGCGGCAGATTCAGCGGCAGCAGCGATTCAACCGTCGTTTCTTCACTGTGTAACGGCGCGATAAACAGCGCGCCGAGCAGTGCAGCAAGCGTGGTTAGCCGTTTCATACGCTCTCCTCCTGCGCAACCTTTGCCGCGTGCTGCGCACGTAAACGGCGGTTTTCGCGGCGTGATTTCCACGTCAGCCAGAAGAGGTCAAAGACACAACGCACAATCGTCAACATGGAGCGGAACGGGTTGTCCTGCGGCTTCGGCGGGTGGATCCATGCGTCGGCGCGGGAAAGCACCACGCGCACCAGTTCACGGCGGCGCGACAGCGGAATATCGTCGAACATCAGACGGATATGCTGCTCGTCGCTGGCGACGGTTTGCACCGGAATACTAATCGCGCCGGATTGCAGCAGCAGTTCAATCGCTTCGATTTCATCAGTCAGATGACGATCGTCCGGCGCCACGATACGGCAGCCGCCCATCGACAAATCCGCTGTCTGGCTGCGCGACGTGATCCCGCTGGCGTAATGAATAAGCACCGGGATATCGACATCAATACGGATGGTTTTGCGCGTCTGGCGGGTTTCGCGCGCGACGGCAATCGCCGCCAGCAGGAAAATAAGGCTATACAGTCCCCAGCCCACGTTCAGCACAATAACGCGCGGATCCACACCAAAGTAGTCATGCGCGCAGGCGCGGACAATCCCGGCGACCACGCCCGCCGCCAGCAGCAAGGCAATGATCAAATGCGGGCGCACCACGCTGAAGTCGAAATAGCCGACATCCAGCAACCCACCTTTGTCGGTGACGTTAAACTTGCCGCGTTTGGGAAACAGCATGGTCACCATCGTTGGTAGCGCAATGTGAAACGCCATCACCAGGTCATAAATCTCGCCCCAGAAGCTGTAACGGAAACGGCCATTCAGCCGCGAGTTAACGTACACCGCCAGGAACAAGTGCGGCAGCGCATAGGCAAACACCAGGCTGGCCGAAGAGTGAATAATATTCAGGTTAAACAGCAGGTAAGCCAGCGGCGCGGTGACAAAGGCGATGCGCGGCAAAGCAAACTGGTAATAAAGCATTGCGCTCAGGTAACACAGGCGCTGCTGAATGGTCAGCCCACGGCCAAACAACGGGTTATCGAGACGAAAAATCTGCGTCATACCGCGCGCCCAGCGGGTTCGCTGGATCACATGCAGCACCAGACGCTCGGTTGCCAGCCCCGCCGCCAGCGGAATATCAATAAACGCCGAACCCCAGCCGAGACGCTGCATTTTCAGGGCGGTATGCGCATCTTCGGTGACCGTTTCCACGGCAAAACCGCCAATCTCTTCCAGCGCGCTACGGCGGATCACCGCGCACGAGCCACAGAAGAAGGTAGCGTTCCAGTTATCGTTACCCTGCTGAATTGGGCCGTAAAATAGCGCCCCTTCGTTGGGGATATTGCGCCCGACAGAGAGGTTACGTTCGAACGGATCGGGCGAATAGAAGTAGTGCGGCGTCTGCACCAGCGCCAGTTTCGGGTCTGTCAGGAAACCACCGACCGTGGCCTGCAAGAAGATGCGCGTCGCGACGTGGTCGCAGTCAAAAACGCAAATCAGCTCGCCGTTGGTGAGCTTCATCGCATGGTTGAGGTTACCGGCTTTGGCGTGCGCGTTATCGTTGCGGGTGATGTAACCGACACCGGCATCGGCGGCAAACACGGCGAATTCACTGCGTTTGCCGTCGTCGAGCAGATAGATTTTCATCTTATCGCGCGGGTAATCCATGCACTGCGCAGCCAGCACCGTATCGCGCACCACATCCAGCGGTTCGTTATAGGTCGGGATATAGACATCGACCGTCGGCCACAGGCTCATGTCATCCGGCAACTGTACGAGTTCGCGTTTCAGCGGCCAGACCGTTTGCAGGTAGCTGAGCAGCAGCATTACCCAGACATAAACTTCCGCGAGAAACAGCCCCATACCGAGGATGGTTTCAATTTCGGAATTAAAGTGCAGGGTTTGTGTCAGGCGAAAATAGATATAGCGCGTCGAGAGCAGCACCGACATCACCACCATGATCACCGAAATACAGCGTTTTTTGCTCAAGCCCATTAAACAGAGAATACCGATGCTGATCAGGCCAAAAATGTACTGTTTTTGGCTGTCCATGGGGGTGATCACTACCAACAAGGCAACAGGCAGCACTGCCAGAACCAGCAAAATAGAGAGAAACTTTTTCATACGTTGCCCGAAGCGTTAGAAGCCTGACATGCGTGGTGAGTTGTGTACCGTGCCGTCACCGATTTTGACGCCCAAAATTCCGGCGACTCGTTTAGCAATCAGTTCAATATCGAACGCCGCGGCGGACGCCGGGCTGAAATCAAAGACCGACTGCTGAGAAGCATTGGCTTCGGCGACGCTTTCATCGCGGTGCAACACACCAAGCAGTTGATTGCCCAGACGTTGTTCCATGAACGCGGTAACATCGCGGCTGATTTGCCGACGGTTATCGCTCTGGTTGACCACAAAGTAGTGACCCGCTTTGCGGTTCAGCACATCGCCGGTAAGGCGGTTATTTTCGATATAGGGCAGCAGTGAGAGCGAGGCGGTATCGGCCAGCAGCGTGACTAAATGCACATCCGCGAGCCGCGACATCGCTTTCAGCGCCGCAGACGGGCCCGGAGGAAAGTCGGCAACGATAATTAAGCCCGGATAGTTGAGCAGCGTATTCAGGCCGCGCGTCAGAAAATGCTCATCATTCGTTAAACGCTCATCAAAGGCAACGCGCTGCTCTTCTGTGACATCACCATACGGCAGCACGAAAATGTTGCCGCCCGCGGTGAGTACAAACTGGCTCCAGTCCGAGGATTCCGCCGCGCGCGCCACATAGCCGCGCCCGTCAGACAGCGGGACACCAAAATGCAAACGCAGCGCGTTTTGCACGTCAAAATCGAGCGCCAGCACTTTGCTGCCCGCGCGGGCAAGGGCGTAGGCCAGATTTGCCGTCAGGGTCGTTTTTCCGACACCGCCTTTCGGCGAACACACACAAATCAACGGCATGAAGCGATCCTTTCTAACAACGAGTGTAAAGGCTGATTTTTTTCCGCGCGGGGCTTCTCCTCCGTCGCTTTCGCTGCGAACAGGCGCGCATAGCTGACAGGAGCCGAAGAAGGATTCGCAGGTGATGGCATCTGCATAACCGGTGCAACGCTTGCAGGCGCAGGCGCGTAGGCTGCGGCGTTGAATGCCGGAGCCACTGCATCAAGCTGGCTGGCGACGTCTTTTAGCAGAGAAGTTGTTGACGCAGGCGCAGGTGCAATATCATCCACCACCGCAGCCGGCTCTTGCGCGGCAAAAAGCGCAGGATCGGCGGATTGCGGGACAGGCAGTGACACATGGCCGCCCATTGCCAGCATTGATTCATCCGTGGCAGGAGAAAGCTGGTTAATGATTGCCCAATTGCTCTGGTCTTGTGCGAGGTTCTGTGCGGAGAGATCCTTAAAATCGTGCTTCTGATTGCGAGTCTTGTCCTTAAACCTCTGCAAATCATCGTAATGACCCATAGTTATTCTCATGATTTACAAAATAAAATTGCGTCCATCATCGTCAGGATCGGTGTCCTGATAGCATCAAGTGATGGTTTTTTTAATGGCGGCGGTGCGGTTTACGCGGGTACGAAGTCATGCTTCAGCGATGGTTTTCAGCCTGGTTTTACGTGCCAAAGTTTAGTAGGGCTAAAACGCTGTTTAATTGCAGCAAATATATAAACATTGGCTATAGATGCGCCATCTTTTTTTCACGCGAAATCTATTAAAGTGTAAATGACGCCATTAAACAAAAATCACCCAGCAACATTCACACTTAAGATAAATTACTTATTTTAAATATCATTTTTAAATGAATAAAAAGCCAAATACGCTGGCGTCTCTTAAATTATTGTTAATTTTTTATTACCACCTGAAATACTTAGAAATATATATAGTTGTATTAAAAAGAAGTATTTCTCTAACTCATTATTCCCGTTGAAATTATTTCACCACGGCGTCTCAGACTATTTTTGGAAATTTCTAAATAAAACCGGAATGTTTATAAGGGAAGGCCATCAACGATAATGCCTGATGGCACCACCATCACCGGACCTACAACACTGCGTAGATCCGGTAAACACTGGGCCACCAGGCATAACGTGGGGATTAAACGTGCGGTTTTTCGCCGTTTTCATCCTGGTCGACAGCAAAGCAAGCAACCAACTGCCCGCGGTAGTCTTTCAACTGCGGTTGCAACTGCGTGCAGGGGCCGAAACGACGGCTGCAGCGGGCGTTAAAGGCGCAGCCCGGCGGCGGGTTGAGCGGGCTTGGCAGCTCGCCGGTCAGTTTGATACGCTCGCGGCGCTCGTCCGGGTTCAGGCGCGGCGTCGCGGAAAGCAGTGCCTGCGTGTAAGGATGACGCGGGTTGGAGAAAATCTGCTCTTTGGTGCCTTTCTCTACGCAGCGGCCGAGATACATCACCATCACTTCATCGGCAATGTGCTCAACCACCGACAAGTCGTGCGAAATAAAGACGTAAGAGAGCCCCAAATCCTGCTGCAAATCCATCATCAGGTTCAGAACCTGCGCACGCACAGAGACGTCCAGCGCCGAAACCGGCTCATCGGCGATCACCACATCCGGATCTAACATCAGACCACGGGCGATAGCGATACGCTGGCGCTGACCGCCAGAAAACATATGCGGATAGCGGTCATAATGTTCGGTTTTCAGGCCGACTTTCGCCATCATCGCCAGCGCTTTTTCCCGACGCGCCTCTTTGCTGAGCGACGAGTTGATAAGCAGCGGCTCTTCGAGGATCTGTCCCACTTTTTTACGCGGGTTCAGCGAACCGTACGGGTTCTGAAAGACGATCTGGATTTTCTGCCGACGCAGCTTCTGCGCATGCGGATCGTGCTTCAGCAGATCCTGACCCTGGTAGTAAAGTTCACCGCCGGTCGGGGTTTCAATCATCGTCAGCAGGCGGCCCAGCGTGGATTTACCACAACCGGATTCGCCCACCACCGCCAGCGTTTTGCCGCGCTCAAGGGTGAACGACACGCCGTCCAGCGCTTTCACCAGGCGTTCCGGGGCAAAAAGCCCCTTCTTCACCGGGTAGTGTTTTTTCAGGTCGATAGCCTGCAACAGTGGCTGTTGCGAGGTGGCCTCGTGCGTACTCATAGTGTCGGCCTCCCGGCGTCATCGAGTGGGTAGTGACATTTGGACTGACGCCCGCCATCGACGGTGTTCAGTTCCGGCTCCTGCTCGCGGCATTTGTCCGTGGCATACGGGCAGCGCGGGTTCAGCAGGCAGCCAGTCGGGCGGTCATATTTGCCCGGCACCACGCCCGGTAATGACGCCAGACGCGCTTTATCCTGCGCAAACTCCGGCAACGCGCGCAGCAGCGCCTGCGTGTAGGGATGACGCGGCGCGCGGAAGATATCCTTCGCTTCGCCGGTTTCCACCACCTGGCCTGCATACATCACAATGATTTTGTGCGCCGCTTCCGCCACCAGCGCCAGATCGTGCGTGATCAGGATCAGCGCCATGTTTTCCTTTTGCTGCAATTCCAGCAAAAGCTCGATGATCTGCGCCTGGATGGTCACGTCCAGTGCGGTTGTCGGTTCGTCGGCAATCAGCAGTTTCGGCTGGCAGGCAATCGCCATCGCAATCATCACGCGCTGGCTCATACCGCCGGAAAGCTGATGCGGGTAAACATCCAGACGCGAAGCCGGATCGGGAATACCCACCTGGTTGAGCAGGTCAATCGCCCGCTGACGGCGGGTTTTCTTATTCCCGCCCTGATGCACCTTAATGGCTTCCATAATCTGGAAACCGACCGTGTAGCACGGGTTCAGGCTGGTCATCGGATCCTGGAAAATCATCGCCACTTCGGAACCCACCAGGCTGCGGCGCTCTTTTTCCGAAATGCGTTTCAGATCCTGGCCGTTAAACTCCAGTTTTTCCGCCATCACGCGGCCTGGGAAATCAATCAGCCCCATGATCGCCAGCGAACTGACCGACTTACCGGAGCCGGACTCACCGACGATGCCGACCACTTCGCCCTGGCTTACGCTATAACTTACGCGGTCTACGGCGCGGAATTCGGAGCCAACATCGCCGAAATGCACCGATAACTTATCTACATTTAATAACGCCATCTCGAGCCTCTTACTGCTTCAGTTTGGGGTCGAGCGCATCACGCAGGCCGTCACCCATCAGGTTAAATGCCAGCACCGTCAGCAGGATCGCAACACCGGGGAAGGTCACGACCCACCAGGCACTTTGTGCGAACTGCAACACGTCGGAGAGCATGGTGCCCCACTCCGGTGTTGGCGGCTGCGCACCCATGCCAAGGAAGCCAAGGGCGGCCATATCGAGAATGGCGTTGGAAAAACCAAGCGACGCCTGAACAATCAGCGGCGCAAGGCAGTTAGGGAAAATATTGACGAACATCTGGCGCATCGCGCCTGCGCCGGCCACGCGGGAAGCGGTGACATAGTCGCGGTTCACTTCCACCAGCACCGCCGCGCGCGTCAGACGCACATAGTGCGGCAAGGCAACAAAGGTTAGCGCCAGCGAGGCGTTAACTATCGACGGGCCGAAAATAGCCACCAGCACCAGCGCCAGCAGCAGGCTTGGCAGCGCCAGCATGATATCGACGATACGCATAATGATATTGTCGATAACGCCGCCGAAGTAACCGGCGACCAGACCGAGGATAATCCCGGCGATCAGCGACAGTACAACCACCAGACAGCCGACCAGCAGCGACAGACGCGCGCCGAACATCAGGCGCGACAGCGTATCGCGGCCAACGTCATCAGTACCGAGGATGTGCGTCCAGGTGCCGCCATCCTGCCAGACCGGCGGCGCAAGCAGCGCATCGCGGAACTGATCCGCCGGGTTATGCGGGGCGAGGAAGTTGGCGAACACGGCGATGATCAGCATGATCACCACATAAACCAGCCCGACCACCGCGCCTTTGTTGCGTTTGAAATAGTGCCAGAACTCCTGCAGCGGGGTCATCGGCACCGGTGCGGAGACAACTTTATTTTCAGTGACTTGTGACATGATGGCCCCTTACTTCTTATGCCGAATACGCGGGTTCACCACGCCGTAAAGCAGGTCGACCAGCAGGTTGACGAGGATAATCATCGTCGCGACCAGCAATACCCCGCCCTGCACCACCGGATAGTCACGGCGTTGCAGTGCATCAATCAACCAGCGCCCCAGACCAGGCCAGGAGAAGATGGTTTCCGTCAGGATCGCGCCCGCCAGCAGCGTGCCGACCTGTAAGCCAATCACCGTCACCACCGGCAGCATCGCGTTGCGCAGCGCGTGAACGATGATCACGCGCAGACGGGTCAGCCCCTTCGCGCGCGCAGTGCGGATATAATCTTCACCCAGCACTTCCAGCATTGACGAACGCGTCATACGCACAATCACCGCCAGCGGAATCGTACCGAGCACGATGGCGGGCAGGATCATGTGCGCAACGGCATCGATGAAGTTTCCGTCCTCGCCCCAGATGGCGGTATCAATCAGCATAAACCCGGTCAATGGGTTGCTGTCGTCGAGGAACACCATATCGCTGACGCGCCCGGAAACCGGGGTCAGATTCAGTTGTACCGAGACCAGCATAATCAGCATCATGCCCCACCAGAAGATAGGCATGGAATAACCGGTCAGCGCGAGGCTCACGGCGGTGTGATCGAAGATGGAACCGCGCTTCACAGCGGCCATTACGCCCACCGGAATACCTACGGCTACCGCAAAAATCATGGCGCAGATGCCGAGTTCCAGCGTCGCTTTAAAACGCGGTACGAACTCGTCCCACACCGGAAGACGGCTTTTCAGCGACATGCCTAAATCACCATGCAGCACGCCCCACACATAGTTGACGTATTGCTCCCATAGCGGCTTGTCGAGACCAAGCTCGGCCAGCAACTGGGCGTGACGCTCAGGAGAGATACCACGCTCACCCGCCATGATCATTACCGGGTCGCCGGGGATCATATGGACAAAGGCAAAGGTGAGAAGGGTGATACCGATAAACGTTGGGATAACCAGCCCCAAACGTCGGAGAATGAACTGCAACATAACCCGGATTCTCAGTAGTGACGCTACGCCTGGCGACGGCGCGTCTGTATTGCTCACAAATGTAAATTCCCCCTCCCCAGAGGGGAGAGGGAAAAGGCACCGTGCTTATTATTCAACAGACACGTTTTCGAAGTGGTGTTTACCTAACGGATCAACCACATAGCCTTTGACTTCTTTACGCACTGGCTCATAAACGGTGGAGTGAGCGACGATCAGCGCCGGAGCCTGGTCATGCATCACCACCTGAGCCTGTTTGTACAGTTCAACACGCTTGTTGTGGTCGTCGGTGGCGCGCGCCGGTTGAATCAGATCTTCAAACGGCTTGTAGCACCAGCGAGAGTAGTTGGAGCCGTCTTTAGCCGCTGCGCAGCTGAACAGGGTCGCGAAGAAGTTATCCGGATCCCCGTTATCGCCGGTCCAGCCCATCATTACCGCCTGGTGTTCGCCCGCTTTCGCGCGCTTCAGGTATTCACCCCACTCATAGGTAACGATTTTGGCTTGTACGCCCACTTTCGCCCAGTCAGCCTGAATCATCTCGGCCATACGGCGAGCGTTCGGGTTGTACGGACGCTGTACTGGCATTGCCCACAGCTCAACGGTAAAGCCTTTATCCTGGCCGGCTTCTTTCAGCAGCTGTTTCGCCTTCTCAGGATCGTAGGTGTAGTCTTTAACGTCGTCGTTATAGCCCCACATGGTCGGCGGGATCAGGTTTTTCGCCGCAACGCCCGCGCCCTGGTAAACCGCTTTAATGATCGCTTCTTTGTTTACCGCGTAAGTCAGCGCCTGACGCACTTTCACGTCATCAAACGGTTTCTTCTCGGTGTTGAAGGACATGTAACCGACGTTCAGGCCAGCCTGCTCCATCAGGTTAATGTTTTTGTCCTGCTTCATACGCGCGATGTCAGCCGGGTTCGGGTACGGCATAACCTGGCACTCGTTTTTCTGCAGTTTGGCATAACGTACGGACGCGTCAGGCGTGATGGAGAAGACCAGACGATCGATTTTCGGCTTGGTGCCCCAGAAACCTTCAAACGCTTTGTACAGAATGCGGGAGTCTTTTTGGTATTGCAGCAGCTGGAACGGACCAGTACCGATCGGATCCAGGTCAACTTTATCCGGCGTGCCCGCTTTCAGCATGTTATCGGCGTACTCTTTAGACAGAATGGACGCGAAGTCCATCGCCAGGTCAGCCAGGAACGGTGATTCCGGGCGAGTCAGCACGAACTGAACGGTGTTGTCGTCGACTTTCTTCACTTCGCTAATCAGGTCCGGCAGGCCCATGCCTTCAAAGTACTCGTAGCTGCCGCCAGAGATTTTGTGGTACGGGTTCTGATCGTTTTTCTGACGATCGAAGGAGAAGACGACGTCATCGGCGTTGAATTCACGCGTCGGTTTGAAATCTTTGTTGTCCTGCCACTTCACGCCTTTACGCAGGTGGAAAGTGTAGGTTTTGCCATCGGCGCTGATATCCCACTTCTCAGCCAGACCCGGAATCACTTCCGTGGTGCCGGTTTTGAATTCTACCAGGCGGTTATAGATTGGCACGGAGCTGGCATCGTAAGTGGTACCAGAGGTGAAAAGCTGTGGGTTAAAGCCTTCAGGCGAGCCTTCAGAACAATAAACCAGGGTTTTAGCCTGCACGCTTGCCGCGACGGTCATTGCCACCAGGCTAAGACCGAGCTTCAGCATCCCTGACTTCTTCAAGGAAATACTCATTGATTCTGCTCCAATGTGATATGTGTTGTTACCCATGCAGTGGGTATATCCGACAGCCCTTTATTAGATTTTTACCCGGTCTGGTCGGTTGTGCCCGAAGGCGTTATGAGAGATGGGGATTCCTTTCACAAGGTTGACTGAGTTGCAGTGCAGATTCTCCTTGAAATGCCCCTCACGCCCTACAATCTGTCAACAGAATGTCAAAACGTCAATACAGGTAACCGGGATTTACAACGACGGTGAGAATCGGTAAACAAAGTTTAAAAAAACTTCAGGCGCCTGTTTTCAGCAGGGAAATTTGTGCTAGCGGCAAGTAGCCAGAATAATGCGCTTATTAATTCGCCGTAATCAGTGATTAACATTCATGCATATAATGAAAAAATTCTTGCGAAATGCTGAATATATGAGCGATTAATGCCGCGAACGTTAAAACGCACAGGTGAAAATGCTGCCTCTATCCATAAGCAACGCGAAAAAAGATTCAAACATATATAAAAAAATACAATGGAATATCGCACAAAACAGTGAACTGGCAGCGGGAAATGGGGATAAGGGAGATTTCGGATGAAATGGCAGGTTTCGCTCTTCGCGTTGTCTCTCTTTTTTGGAAGGTTCTCATCCTCATTCGGACGCAGAAAGCAAAAAACCCAACCTTGCGGTTGGGTTTTTCTGAATTTGGTCGGTGATAGAGGATTCGAACCTCCGACCCCTTCGTCCCGAACGAAGTGCGCTACCAGGCTGCGCCAATCACCGAATGCGGGGCGCATCTTACTGCCGCCGACATGCCCCGTCAATCCCTTCGTGTAAAAAAGCTAACTGACTGGTGATAAAGCCAGCAAGCGGCTTATTTCGCCGCCTGCGACGGCAAATGGCACCAGTTGTTGTTCTCATTAATCCCGCCGTTCGGCGAGGTATAACCCAGGCATCCCATGATGGTGTCATACAGCTCAACATGGCGGCGCGGCGTTTTAAATGCCGCCTGCTGCTTGAGCTGCGCGAACATCTGCGCCTTCTGCGGATCCTGCAAATATTTGTCCGACATCCAGACCATCATCGGCACGCGGAATTGTTCCGGCGGCGCCATTTTGCGTGGTGTACCGTGCAGATGCTCTTTCTCATTGATCGACTCACCGTGATCGGCCGCATAGAACACAATCGCTTTGCGATCGCGCACCTTATCAATCACCGTATCGATAAAGTGATCCACATACGTCACCGAGTTATCGAAGGAGTTAATCAGCTCTTCCTTACTGCACTTATCATCCACGCTGACACATTCTGGCGTCCATTTCGCAAAGCTGCGCGGATAGCGCTGCGTGTAGTTAAAGTGCGAGCCTTTGGTATGCATAATAATCAAGCGCTTACCGGGAGTGCCTTTATCCAGAGAAGCCTGCATCTCATTAATCAGCAGCATATCATCGACGTTTTTGCCACGGTTGCGCGGCTCGGCGCCAATCTGCTCGCGATACGCAATGTTGTCGGCCATGGTGTTGCTGTAGAACCACATCTCGCTCTGCATAGCGTACAAATCGCTGGAAAAACCGAGCTGCTTCAGTACCGCAAAGACGTTTTGCTCTTTCAGCGTGCGCTGCGGGTTATCATCCGCCCCGCCCTCACGCACAAACATACAGCGCAGAGAGAGTTTGGTCGCGGTATCACAGGAGTAACCACGGAACGCCACCAGGTTTTTCTCCTGCGCCAGTTTCGGCGTGGTATCACGGGAATAGCCCAGCATCCCCATATGATCCCAGCGAGTGGTCTCGCCGATAATAAACACCACCATGGTGTCATCGATATCTTTCGGCGCGACATAGGTAAATTTTTTCGCCGGGTTGATCAGCGATTTGTAGTCGGACGATTCATCCACCTGCGCCCAGGCATACAAGCCCAGCGCCGAAAGCCAGTTCGACGGCAGATAAGAGTTTGCCACCACGCCGCCGTAGCTTGGCATATCGACACCGGACGTCCGCTCCGAGTTTTTCTGCTGCAAATCAAGCAGGCGAATCGGCCCCCAGACCATTAAACCGGCCAGCAACACGATGCTCACGCTGCGAATGCGCGCGCCCGGCGTACTCAACTGGCGCAGCAATGTGTCACGACAGCGGTTACTCCAGATAGAAAGCAACGGCAGCGCGCTGACCAGCACTACCCAAACGATAAGCTGCCAGCCCACCACCTCTTTGGAGAGATCGATATCCGTGGTCATCACCGAGGCGATAATGCCGTAACCAATCACCACGTTGAGAAACGTCATGTAATAGCTGGCGGCCGCGGAGAAAATAACCACCAGCGACGCCAGCACACGCCAAACCCGGCGGCCCAGCAGCGACAAAAGGCGGAGCAAAAAGAAGGTGACCAGCACCGTACCAATAAGCTCAACAACCGCAGAGAGTCCTTTCAAAACGGTGAACGCTTGTGCGTAACCATCGAATCGACGGTAGAACACAGCGCTATTCATAAACAGACCGATATATATCGCCAGCAGGAAGCTCAGCTTCTGCTGCGTCATCGCTTTGATAAAAGTCATGCAAGCAACTCTGAAGGAAGAAAAAAACACCTGGCGAGCGTTATTCGCTAACGTCCGCAGGGTGATAAGTCGCGCAGGAAGTTTTTCCCGGAAACTCCTAAAGCGCGCTAAGTAGACCATAGCGGCGGGAAAAAGTGTCATGAGGAAGTGCTAACCGGCCATATATTTACAAAAAAATATGGCCGGGGTCAGAAAACCGTAACAGAGATGGGCTATCAGGAGGTGATCACGTTCAGCTTCACATCAATATTGCCACGGGTCGCATTCGAGTACGGGCAAACGATGTGTGCTTTCTGCACCAGCGCTTCCGCTTCCTGGTGATCCATGCCTGGCAGGTGAATATCCAGCTGCGCTTCAATGCCAAAACCGGTCGGCAACGGGCCAATGCCTACCTGCCCTTCAATATAAGCATCTTGCGGCACTTTCTTTTTCTCTACCGACGCAACATGTTTCAGCGCTCCAAGGAAGCAGGCGGAATAACCTGCGGCAAAAAGCTGCTCGGGGTTGGTCACTTCACCGCCCGCGCCGCCCATCTCTTTCGGCACGCCCAGCTTCACATCCAGCACGCCATCAGAAGAGGTTGCACGGCCATCGCGGCCCCCGGTTGCTTTCGCTTTCGCACGATAAACCACTTTTTCTAAAGACATTTGAGACTCCTTTAGTAGGTAGAACCTGACCAATAAGGATAGTCGCTCTGGCGGGAGTGTGCGGCAGATACAGAAAAACCGCCGACATTGCGGCGGTTTCTGCACAATTTTACTTTCAGGCGTGTGCTTCTTTGTAAACGCGGCGTTGCGGCTGGCGAATGGTGGTAGAGAGCGCCAGGGAAACAATCAGCAGGGCGAAGATGACGCAGAAGGTGACATAAAAGCCGCCAAACAGCGAAGCAATAATCGACCCGCAGATACTGCCGATACCGAAGCCCAGATAAATCACACCGTAGTTTTTCGCCAGATTGTTCAGGCCGAAGAACTCGCTCACTAGCGACGGGAACACGGTAATTGTGCCGCCGAAGTTAAAGGCAACGCAGGCAATCGCCATGAAGAAGGTCATGGCATTTAGCGGTGCGAAAAGCAGCGCCGCCATACCGACCAGAGAAATCACCTGGCCCAGCGTAATCACACGGATGCGGGCAATTTTGTCAGACAGCACGCCAAGCACCAGGCGGCCACTCAGGTTAGCGATGGCAATCACGGTTACCGCATTTGCCGCGGTCGCGACATCCAGATGTACCATGCCCTGCGCAATATCTTTCGCCACACCAATCACATACAGGCCGCTCATGCAGGCGGTCAGGAACATCACCGCCAGCATCCAGTACTGCGGTTTACGCATTGACTGCGCCAGGGTGAAGTCGTTTTCTACCACGCCATTCACCGTCGAGACTTTTTGCAGCGGCGCATCGGTCATCAGCATCGCGCCAAAAACGATCATTACCAGCACAATCGCGCCCCAGATCATAAATGTACTTTCCAGGCCGACGCTGGCTAACAGCTGGCTGTCGATAAATTTAAAACCCAGGCTGCCAAGGCCATAAGAACCGATAGAGAACGCGGAGATCAGCCCTTTGCGTTCCGGGAACCACTTCACGCAGTTGGAAAGCGTCAGCAGGTAACCTGCACCGTCCGCCAGACCGACCAACACACCGGCGCTCAGCCACAACATCAGCAGGTTGCTGGAGTGCGCAGTCAGGAAGAAACCCAGCCCCAGTAGCAGACCGGAAGCGATAGTGACGCGTTTTACGCCAAAACGTTCCTGTAATTTCCCGGCGACAGAAGAAGAGAGCGCCAGACCAAGGCTCAGCAGGCCAAACGAGAAAGCCACCTGGCTTACCGGCTCGCCCAGTTTTTCGGAAAGCGAGCTATTAAACAGGCTCCAGGTATAAACAGACCCTAATGCAAACTGCGTAATAATGGTGCCGAACAGTGTCAGCCAGCGAGTGCGATTAGCAGATGGTGTATTCATGGCAGTCGTCCTGCAAAGAAAGAGAAGGAATTCACTGCCGACAACAATAACGAAGCGCATTTCACACCTGGTTAAAAAAGGCATGAAATGCGCGTCAGAAGGAATGAAATGCACGTAAGCGGGAATGAATGGCACGGGCAACACGTCCCGCGCCGAATCGTAAATGTGAGTTAGTACATACTATCGCGCTAAAAGGCGCGACGATTGTTTCTTAAGTGTAAAAAGTTTGTTTTAAATAGAGATCAGAAACGTGCGCTTACGCCCATGCTGTAAAGATAATTTTGCCCAAAGGTGGCATTTTCCGACTGCGACATTGCCGCATAAGCCGCCAGATGCGGATTCAACAGCATGTCCGCACCGAGTGTCACATCCATCCAGTTACCGTATTGGTTGGCGGCGGTTAAGCGGTAAAGCCCGGACTGACTCTTCCAGACATTTTCGCCAAATTGCTGGTTGAAACTGATTTGCGCCCACGGGCGAAGGTCGCCAAATCGGCTATCCACGCGCCAGCCGAGCGAGCTTACGCTGGCGTGCCACAGCGGATCGCTGTACTGCATGGTGGTCGCGCTGTCGCCAAATTCGTTATACATTGAGGTCATTGAGCCATCGTAATGCCACGCCGCAACCGGGCCGGTGGTCACGCGGCTTGCCAGCGGAATATTCAGGCCAATGCTCATGGTGCTAATGGAATCTAGCGGGGTTTCATCGGGCAGATTAAACGCCACGCCGGGCAAATTTTGCGTCGAGCGGATGCGCTCTTCAAGAATGTCGTTATAGCGCGGCTGCCGATCGCTATCCCAGGTGTAGCGTTCGGCGGTCACATTCAGTTTGTCGCTGCCACTGTATTCTTGCTGCCAGGCCGCTGCCGTCTGGCAAAAAAGCAGACAAGCAGGCAGCAGCACCAGCGAAAGGCCACTGCGGTTTATTTTCATCAAGTTGCGACTCCAGAGAAGAGCCGAATTCGGCGTAATTGTTATCGTTGTTTGTTAGGGTCAAGACCCTTTAATAAATATTGTCTTTCTGGGGTGCGCGTCAAGACAGGCAGAGGTTTATTTTACATATCACAGACGGAGTAAGGATATGCAGCGTTGTGGTTGGGTTACTCAGGATCCGCTTTATCTCGCTTACCATGATACCGAGTGGGGGGTTGCGCAAAAGGACGGTAAAAAGCTGTTCGAGATGATCTGCCTTGAGGGGCAACAAGCGGGGTTATCGTGGATTACCGTTTTGAAAAAAAGGGAAAACTACCGCAAAGCTTTCCACCAGTTTGATCCTGAACGCGTCGCGGCAATGACCGCTGAAGAGGTAGAAACTCTGCTGCAAGACGCCGGTATTATTCGTCATCGCGGCAAGATTGAAGCCATCATCGGCAACGCCCGCGCATACCTGGCGATGGCGCAAAACGGCGAGCCATTTTCAGAATTTGTCTGGGGTTTTGTTGATAACATCCCGCAACTCACTCAGGCCGCCACGCTTGTGGAAATCCCCACCTCCACTCCGGCGTCAGATGCGTTATCAAAAGCGCTGAAAAAACGCGGCTTCAAATTTGTCGGCACCACCATTTGCTACTCATTTATGCAGGCGTGCGGGCTGGTCAACGACCATATTACCGGCTGTTTCTGTCACCCCGGAGGAAAGCATGATCCGCGCGTGGCGTAGCAAGGATCTGTCGCCGTTGCTCACGCTGTGGATGGAGAGCACAAGCTTTGCCCATCCGTTTATTGATGTGCGTTACTGGCAGGACAGCGAAGCGCTAGTGCGTGACGCGTATTTGCCGGTGGCAAAAACCTGGGTCTGGGAAGAGAACGGCGAGCTGCAAGGCTTTATCAGTGTGATGGACGCGCAGTTTATCGGGGCGCTGTTTGTGCGCCCCGCCGCCATTGGTCGCGGCATTGGCAAAGCGCTGATGGATCACGCCAAACAGCGCTTTAACTGGCTAAGCCTTGAGGTGTATCAGAAAAACGTGCGGGCAGTGAACTTCTACCATGCGCAGGGCTTTCGTATCGAAGATAGCGCCTGGCAGGAAGAAACCCGCCACCCGACGTGGATCATGAACTGGCAGGCGGATCAAACGCCGTCAGCGTAAGCGCCGGCCCCTGATATTTCTCTACCCACGCCAGCGCCGTATTCCCGGCGCAACCATTGCCCAGCCGTGAGCTGGGCAAATCTTTAGTGAGCACATTCACCGCACCGTTTTTACAGATGCCGCCCGCAGCAGGGTCCAGATCCGGCCACGCGCCTTCGTGAATACAAATCACGCCAGGTTTAATCCCGTCGGTTACCACCGCGCCCGCCAGCACCTGCCCACGCTGATTCCACACACGCACCACATCACCAGCAACAATCCCGCGCGCTTTCGCATCGGCAGGATGCAGCGTGACAGGTTCGCGACCAGCAACGGCATACGTTTCCCGTAAGCGGGAATAGTTAAGCTGGCTGTGCAGGCGATGCGCCGGATGCGCAGACAATACCTGTAACTGCTGCGGTTGTGCGTTGCCGTGCCATTCGTCCGGCTCCAGCCACATTGGGTGTGGCGGACAATCGGCATAACCGAAGCTGTTAATCCGCTCGGAGAAAATTTCGATTTTTCCACTCGGCGTTTTCAACGGGTTAGCTTGCGGATCGCGACGGAAATCCGCAAAGCGAACGAAGCGCGCATGCTGCTCGCTCTCCGGCATTTCAATAAGCTGATTCGCCTGCCAGAACTCGGCGAACGGCGGCAGCGTCACCTGCTGGCTGGCACCGCGCTCGGCTGCGATGTTGTAAAACGTCTCCAGCCATTGCAGATCACTTTTGCCTTCGGTAAAACGCGCGCGGCCGCCCGGTTCCCAGCGTTCGCTCAGCTCAGCAAATACTTCCCAGTCATCGCGCGCTTCATATTGCGGCGCGACCACGCGCTTCATCGGCACCAGATGCTGATTGCTGTAATCACCGGTCATGGTGAGATCGTTACGCTCAAACGAGGTGGTTGCTGGCAGCACGATATCCGCGTGTTTCGCCGCCGCTGTCCAGAAGCATTCGGAAATCACCACCAGCTCCGGTTTTTGCCAGGCGCGAATCAGCCGGTTGGTATCCTGATGATGGGTAAAGTTCGCACCGCCCGCCCACCAGACAAAGCGAATATCCGGGAAGTGCCTGTCCATACCGTTGTGCTGATACGGCGCGCCGGGGTTTTCCAGCGCTTCAACAATGCGCGCAACGGGGATTTTATCCACCGCATCAATGCCGTCTTTCACCGTGCCCTGCATCGAGGCCAGCACCGCCGCGCGGCGCGTTGGGTTGCCGCCGTTGGCGAAATGGTAAGAGAGACCAAAACCGCCACCGGGTGTGCCGATTTGTCCCAGCATGGCCGCCAGCGTCACCAGCATCCAGTGTTTTTGCTCGCCGAACTGCTGGCGCTGCATTCCCCAGCCAGACATCAGCATGGTGGTGTTTTCGTGGAAAAGTGCTGCCAGTTCGCGAATTTTGTCGGCAGTAATGCCGCAAATCTCTGCCGCCCACTCGGCGGTTTTTGCCACACCGTCACGCTCACCCGTCAGGTAGGCAGAGAACGTGTCGAACCCGACAGTGCAGCGGGAGAGGAAATCCGCATCCTGCCAGCCATTTTCCACCAGCGTATGCGCAATACCGAGCATCAGCGCGACATCGGTTCCCATGTGTGGCGCAATCCACTCCATGCTGTCGCCAAAGAAATCAACGGTTTCCGAACGCATCGGATCGATACAGATCACCCGCTTGCCGCTTTTGCGCAGCGCGTCGAAATAGGGGATGCCCTGCTCGTCGCTGGCATTCCAGGCAATTTTCAGCGTGTTGAGCGGGTTAGCGCTCCACAGCACCACCACATCGCTATGCTCAAGAATAAGCGGCCAGCTGGTCTGCTGCTGATAGACTTCGTTGCCGCCAACGACATGCGGCATGATAGCCTGCGCCGCACCAGTAGAGTAATCGCCCAGATGCCCGGTATAGCCTCCGGCAAGGCTCATATAGCGTTGCAACAAGGTCGCCGCTTTGTGCAGCACGCCGTTGGAGCGCCAGCCATAAGAACCGGCGAAAATCGACGAGGGACCATAGGTTTCACGGATGCGCTGGTGCTGCTGATGAATCAGCGTCAGCGCCTCATCCCAGCTCACGCGCACGAATTCATCCTGCCCGCGCACACCCTGCGGGCTGGAAGGCGAAGCGAGAAAACCTTTACGCACCATCGGGTAGCGCACGCGCGTTGGGCTATGCACCTGATCCTGCACAACAGTTTGCAGTGAGTTGGGGTGACGCGTCGGCAGCGCGCCGCGCGAAGCGAGCACGTTTTCGCCGTCGGTGTCGACCAGCATCGGCCCCCAGTGGGCAGCCGTGAGAACAGTTTTGATTGCAGAGTTTGCCAACGCGCGCTCCTGGATTGATTGCAGGTGGTGTCGATTTTGTTTTGCGCTCTATCATCCACAGCGGCAGCGCGATAGCAAAGAATTAAACGTCATTACGCTCACACTGCAGGTGATAAGCCTCGCTTAGTGCTTGATTGCGCGCTATTTCGCGCTAAGGTGTGGGCAACCATTCACGGCGAGGGAAGCAATCATGGCAAAAACGGCGCGGCCAACAATCAGTGATGTCGCGAAAGCGGCAAAAACGGGAAAAACCAGTATTTCACGCTACCTGAATGGTGAAAAACATCTGCTTTCCGCCGCGCTGCTGGCACGTATCGAGCAGGCGGTGGCCGATCTCGACTACCGTCCAAGCCTGATGGCTCGTGGGTTAAAGCGCGGCCGCACCCGCTTGATTGGCCTGATCATCGCGGATATCACCAACCCCTACTCCGTGCATGTGCTGAGTGGCATTGAAGCCGCCTGTCGCGAAAAAGGGTTCACGCCGCTGGTGTGTAACACCAACAACGAAGTGGATCAGGAACTGCATTATCTTGACCTGCTGCGCAGTTACCAGGTGGAAGGCATTGTGGTTAACGCCGTAGGGATGCGTGAAGAGGGGCTAAACCGCCTGCAACAATCTTCACTGCCGATGGTGCTGATTGACCGCAAAATTCCCGATTTCGCCTGCGATGTGGTTGGGCTGGACAACACTCAGGCTGCCACGACCGCCACCGAGCACCTGATTGAACAGGGTTTTGAAGCGCTGCTGTTCCTGAGCGAACCGCTGGGCTCGGTGAATACCCGCCGAGAACGGCTGGCCGCCTTTCGCGCAACGCTTGCCCGTTATCCCGGCATGGTGGCGGAAAACGCCGAAATTGTGCTGCATGAAGCCGCGCAACTCGATAATACCCTGCGCCAGTTCCACGCCAGCCACCGGGGAATGCGCAAAGCCGTTATCTCCGCCAACGGCGCACTCACTCTGCAAGTGGCGCGTTCACTAAAACGTATCGGTCTGAACTGGGGCAGCGACATTGGTCTGCTCGGTTTTGATGAACTGGAGTGGGCCGAGCTGGCAGGCGTTGGCATCACCACCCTCAAACAACCGACCTGGCAAATTGGCTTTGCCGCCGTCGAGCAAGTCGTGCGGCGCATTGAAGGCCACAGCGACAAGGTTCGTGAACAGGTTTTTTCCGGCGAACTGATCGTTCGCGGTTCCACAGCGCGTTAAATAACCTTCGTGATGAGGATCATACTTCCGGCACAGCGATCTTTTCTTTGGAACCGGTTCCATCTAGCGTTAAAGACATACGAAAGCGAGAAAGTCGCCCGGGAGTCGGACAATGCAGAGAAAAATTATCGTCGTCACCGCCGCTTACGGCCACACGCAAATCGAGGCGCTGGGCGGGCAAATTGCCCTGCTGCCGATTATTGCCGAAGCCGGAGCCGACGGCGTTGAGATCCGCCGCGAACTGTTAAGCGAAGAGGCGTTAACCCATCTGGCCTCGCTGGCCTTCGCCATCGACCTGCACAATCTGCAAGTCTGTTATTCCGCGCCGGAAGCGCTGTTCGAAGCGGATGGCGCACTGAACCCGCGCTTACCGGCCTTGCTGGCAGAAGCGCGGACGCTGAAAGCTCAGTGGCTGAAAGTTTCGCTCGGCCACTTTCGCCACAATGCTGCCCTGGAAACGCTGCGCGACTGGCTGGCGACCAGTCCGGTGCCGCTGGTGGTGGAAAACGACCAGACCGCCTGCGGCAAACTCGCGCCAATGCTGCGCTTTAAAGCCGCCTGCCACACGCTTGCCTTGCCGGTGAGCCTGACCTTCGATACCGGTAACTGGCTATGGGTTGGCGAACACCCCGAAGAAGCCGCACGCCAGTTAGCGCCAGCGGTCAGTTATATCCATGTCAAAGCCGCCGTGACACATGGCGACAGTTTCCGTGCCGTACCGCCGGATACTGCCGATGCCCGTTGGCTGGCGCTGCTGAATAACTTACCGGCCGATGCGCCGCGCGGTATCGAATTCCCGCTCGAGGGCGAGGATCTGACCGCCGTTACCCGTCATTACGTTAATTTGTTACGCGAGGAGCCCCACCATGCATAAGCCGCTGGATGTCATCACGATTGGCGAAGCGATGGCGATGTTTGTCGCTACCGAAACCGGCGATCTGGCCGATGCCGGGCAGTTTATCAAGCGGGCGGCAGGCGCAGAGCTGAATGTCGCCACCGGGCTGGCGCGCCTGGGTTTGCAGGTCAGTTGGGTAAGCCGCGTCGGCGATGACAGCTTCGGGCGCTTTATCCTCACTACGCTGCGTAAAGAAAACATCGGTACTGCTGGCGTGACGCTCGACGGGCGTTATGCCACCGGTTTTCAACTGAAATCTAAAGCCGAAAATGGAACCGATCCCATCGTAGAGTACTTCCGTAAAGGCTCGGCGGCCAGCCACCTCTCAACAGACGATTTTCACGCAGCGCTGTTTAACGACGCCCGTCATTTACACCTCAGCGGCGTGGCGGCCGCGCTGTCCGTCTCTTCTTACGCATTGCTCGAACATGCGGCGCGGAGCATGAAAGCGCAGGGCAAAACCATCTCGTTTGACCCTAACCTGCGACCGGTGCTGTGGAAAAGCGAAGCGGAGATGGTGGAAAAACTCAACCGTCTCGCCTTCCAGGCCGACTGGGTTCTGCCAGGGTTGAAAGAGGGCTTCATCCTGACGGGCGAAAACACGCCGGAAGGGATTGCCGATTTCTATCTGCAACGCGGCGTCAAAGCGGTGGTGATCAAAACCGGTGCCGATGGCGCATGGTTTAAAACCGCCAGCGGAGAACAGGGCGCCGTTGCGCCAGTAAAAGTGGAGAACGTCGTCGATACGGTCGGTGCCGGGGACGGCTTCGCCGTAGGAGTAATAAGCGCCCTGCTGGAAGGCAAAACCTTGCCCGAAGCGGTGCGCCGCGGTAACACCATCGGCGCGCTGGCTATCCAGGTGCCGGGCGACAGCGAAGGATTGCCAACCCGTGCGGAGCTGGGCGCGCTGTAACGCCCCCCGCCGCCAAACATGATTTACCGCACTGTACCCTACAAACAGGCGGTTACCACCTCAACCACAGAGGCAACCTTATGAACGCTACAAATTCAACAAAACGCTGGCTGTATATCATGCCAATCGTGTTCATTACCTACAGCCTGGCCTATCTCGATCGCGCCAACTTTAGCTTTGCTTCCGCTGCCGGGATTAACGACGATTTAGGCATCACCAAAGGTGTCTCCTCGCTGTTAGGCGCGCTGTTCTTTCTTGGCTACTTCTTTTTCCAGATCCCCGGTGCGGTGTACGCCGAACGCCGCAGTGTACGTAAGCTGATCTTTATCTGCCTGATCCTGTGGGGCGGTTGCGCGTCGTTAACCGGCATGGTGAGTAATATCCCAATGCTTGCCGCCATTCGTTTTATCCTCGGCGTGGTGGAAGCCGCCGTGATGCCCGCGATGCTTATCTATATCAGCAACTGGTTTACCAAATCCGAACGTTCACGCGCGAACACGTTCCTGATCCTCGGTAACCCGGTGACCGTGCTGTGGATGTCGGTGGTGTCCGGTTATTTGATCCAGTCCTTCGGCTGGCGCGAAATGTTCATTATCGAAGGTATTCCGGCGGTGATTTGGGCGTTCTGCTGGTGGGTGTTGGTAAAAGACAAACCCGCGCAGGTGAACTGGCTGTCGAGTGATGAAAAAACCGCGCTGCAAACCCAGCTTGATAAAGAGCAGCAGGGCATCAAAGCGGTACGCAACTACAGCGAAGCCTTCCGCTCCCGCAATGTAGTGCTGCTGTGCCTGCAATATTTCGCCTGGAGTATTGGTGTCTATGGTTTTGTCCTGTGGCTGCCGTCGATTATTCGCAGCGGCGGTGAAAACCTGGGCATGGTGGAAGTCGGCTGGCTCTCCGCCGTGCCTTATCTGGCAGCGACGCTGGCGATGCTCCTCGCCTCGTGGGCATCGGACAAGCTGCAAAACCGTAAACTGTTCGTCTGGCCGCTGCTGCTGATTGGCGCGTTTGCTTTTATCGGCTCGTGGGCGGTTGGCGCGAACCACTTCTGGGTCTCTTATTCACTGCTGGTGGTTGCTGGCGCGGCGATGTACGCCCCTTATGGGCCTTTCTTCGCCATTATTCCTGAAATGCTGCCGCGCAACGTCGCCGGTGGGGCGATGGCGCTCATCAACAGTATGGGCGCGCTGGGCTCTTTCTGCGGCTCCTGGGTGGTGGGTTATCTCAACGGCGCAACCGGCAGCCCGTCCGCGTCGTACATTTTCATGGGGGTGGCGCTTTTTGCCTCCGTGTGGCTTACTTTAATTGTTAAGCCTGCTAACAATAAGCAGATTCCGGCAGGCGCACCATCACAAGGGAGAACCGCATGAAGCCATCCATCATCCTGTACAAAGCCTTGCCCGATGATTTGCTGCAACGTCTGGAAACGCATTTCACCGTGACCCGCGTGGCGAACCTGAAACCGGAAACGGTGGCGCAACACGCCGACGCCTTCGCCAGTGCGCAAGGGTTGCTGGGTTCCAGTGAAAAAGTGGACAGCGAACTGCTGGAAAAAATGCCGCAGCTACGCGCCACGTCGACTATCTCGGTAGGCTATGACAACTTTGATGTGGATGCGCTGAACGCGCGTAAAATCCTGCTGATGCACACCCCGACCGTGCTGACGGAAACGGTCGCCGATACCATCATGGCGCTGGTTCTGAGCAGCGCGCGCCGTGTGGTGGAAGTGGCCGAGCGGGTGAAAGTGGGCGAATGGACATCCGGCATTGGCCCAGACTGGTTTGGCATTGATGTGCACCATAAAACGCTGGGTATTATCGGCATGGGGCGCATCGGCCTTGCGCTGGCACAGCGCGCACACTTCGGTTTCGGCATGCCAATCCTTTACAACGCACGTCGCCACCACACCGAGGCGGAAGAGCGCTTCCAAGCCCGCTATTGCGATTTAGACACGCTGCTGAAAGAGTCCGATTTCGTTTGCCTGGTGCTGCCGCTGACGGACGAGACGCATCACCTGATTGGCAAGGTGCAGTTTGAGATGATGAAAAAATCGGCCATCTTTATCAACGCCGGGCGCGGCCCGGTGGTTGATGAAGCAGCGCTGATCGACGCGCTGAAAAACGGCGAGATCCACGCCGCCGGGCTGGATGTCTTTGAGCAAGAGCCGCTGCCGGTTGATTCGCCATTGCTGTCGCTGCCCAATGTTGTGGCGCTGCCGCACATCGGTTCTGCAACACATGAAACGCGCTACAACATGGCGGAGTGCGCGGTAGATAACCTGATCGACGCGCTGAACGGCAAGGTTGAGAAAAACTGCGTCAACCCGCAAGTGGCGAGCTAACGGCAAGCGCAATAAAAAAGAGGCGAACATGTCGCCTCTTTTTTTGCCTGCGCCAGATTACTGCTGTGTGGCAGCGACGGTTGCCGTCCAGGCCTGGTTGAACGCCTGATGCTGCGCCGCCAGCGGCGCAATCAGCGCGTTATACTGACTGGCCTGTTGCGACGTCGGGAACTGAATACCGTTGGCAACAAAGCTCACCTGCGTGTCCTGTTGAGCAATAAAATCACCCACCTGAACCAGTTGCTGAGTGAATACCTGTGCCGCCGGGATCAGCGGTTGCAACGCATTTGCCGGATTAGTGACCACTTTGGTAAACACCTGGTCATAAACCGGTTTCAGATCGTCAGCCTGTTTTAACGCGGCATGCGACGCATCGGCCTGCATTTTTGCGTTTTGCAGTTGCTGGCTCAGCACGCCCAGCGAACCGTTGGCCTGGCGAAGCGGTTCACGCTGCGTCATATAATCCTGCGGCACGCGGATAGCATTAACGCTGTCCACCACCGGACGCAGACCGGAGTCCATCGCCTGGTTAACCTGCTGGGAATAGCCATAAATCACGGCATAATCAGAGACAAACGGGCCAAACTGTTTTTTCTGATCCGCCGTCAGCGCGGGCAGTCGTTCGCTGCTGCGCATGGCCGTATTTTGCAGGAAATCGATAAACGCCTTGCGCTGATCGCCCTCTTTGTCAAAACACCCACTCAGGCTTACTACCATTAATAACGCCGCAAGAGACGCGAACCAGCGAGAGCAGGACTTTCCTGTCGCCATTTTGTTACTCCTTTCACCCATAAAAGCGCATACCGGCACACGCGTGCCTGAAGGCTTACAAGGATAGTCCAGGTCTGCTTCGCAAGATACCCCTTCAATGCATTCTTAAACGCGCGAAACCGACCTGGCATGAAATTTTCCGCGAATCTGTACAGATTATTCTTAATCGAAAATTCTGCTGAAGGTTTACAAAAATATACTGAATAAATGCAGCCTGAGAGTAATCAAGCAATTAAGCGGTAACGGCGTGTCAAAACGTGTATTTCAACAGCATCAAAACGTTTCGACGCATAAATAATCACTGGCGCAACCACCACACCAGGAATTTTCACGACTATTCTTAATGAGCTGTATCACGATCCCGCTGTGTGATTTTACGAGGAGTGCTCGATGGAATATAAAGATCCAGAATTTGAGCTGCTAAGCAGCCTGGAACAAATTGTTTTTAAAAAAGACCTAACGCAGCCGGTAACCCTGAGCAAAAAGCCGAATTTCTTTAGTGACTTTGAACAATTGCGACGTGGAACCGGGCTTAAAATTGATGACTTCGCTCGTGCCATGGGAGTCTCAGTATCGATGGTTCATGAATGGGAATCACAACGAATAAAACCCACTGCCACCGAGATGAAACTGATGCGTCTGATTCATGCGAACCCAACGCTCAGTAAGCAATTAATTGAATAAATAGTGATGGTAGAACCCCCGCTAATCCGGGGGTTAATGTCCACCTTACTCCGCTTCGCAGTACCAGCCCTCTTCCCGCCATACCAGACTGTGCGTAAGCGTTAATCCCTGCAGAAATGACGCATCATGAGACACCACCAGCATCGCGCCAGGAAATGTCGCCAGCGCCGCTTTTAACCGCTCGCCACCGCTCAGCGCCGCCAGCGGTAACACTACTTTATCTGCCCCCAGTTGCAGTTGCGCCAGACGGGTGCGCAGCAGGCCCTCCTCCATCGGCGTATCGCCAGCATTGAGATGCGCCAGCACCGACAGCGAGAGATCGAGCTGTGATAAATGCTGATCAAGGTACGCGCAGGTGACCGCGCGCTGACACCGACCGGCGCGGGGAGCCAGCTCGCCGAGGATCACTTTCAGTAGCGTCGATTTACCGCAACCATTCGGCCCACGCACCGCTACGCGCATCGGGCCATCCATACGCCAGTTAAGCGGAGCAAGCGCCACGTGCGGCAGCAGCAAATCCTCCATCACCAGCACCTGCTTACCGTCGGGAAGATGGCTGCCAGGCAGCGTAAACAGGACCGGCAACTCCTCTTCCACCCGCTCGCGCGCCTGGTTAACGGCAGCGTTAAGCGCCTCATTCTGGTCGCGGTGCTGCTTGCGCCAGCTATCGGGCCGCTCTTTCGCCGCGTTTTTGTATTTCACGCGTTCAAACGAGGCGATATTTAACGAATCGACGGTTCGCAGCGTCTGCGCCGAGCGCCGCTGGCTGGCATCATGCTCTTTCTGCATTCTGCTGCGGGTACGGCGACGCTCGTTGGCGGCGTGTTCAAGCATTGCCCGCGCGGCTTGCTGCTCTGCATCGCGCTGGCGCTGGTAGTCGCCATAATTACCGCCATAACTGCGCAACCCACTGGGCGTGAGTTCAAGAATGCGCGGCATCAGCGCCAACAGTTCGCGATCGTGAGTCGCCACCATCACCCCACCGTTTCGCTGCGCCAGCTGTGCGTAAAACCACTCACGCCCCTGCCTGTCGAGGTGGTTGGTCGGTTCATCCAGCAGCAGATAATCCGTCCTGGCGATAAACGCACTGCATAACAGTGCCCGCACGCGCTCGCCACCGCTCAGCGTAATGGCAGGTCTATTCGGGTCGAAAGCAGGAAGTCTGGCGTCAGAAAAAGCTGCTGCCAGGCGTTCCGGCAGATCCCAGTACCCTTCAAGTTTGTCGAGATCGTCGGGCTGGTAAGCGCCCTGTTCGACGCGCTCGCGGGCCGCGAAAACGTCTGTGTAACCCAGCAGTTCCGCAAGCGTGGTATGCGCAGAAACCGCGTGCTGCTGGGCAACATACGTATGCGTGCCGAAGCGTTCGATATGCCCGCCGGCAGGTGTGGCTAGCCCGGCAAGCAGACGGAGTAATTGCGTTTTGCCCACACCATTGCGCCCCACCAGGCCGCACAGCGACGGTTCAAGGGAGAGGGTAAGCGGGCCAAAAAGCGTCTCGCCCGTCGCAAACTGACAGGTGAGCTGATGCAAAATAAAAGCGGGGATCTGGGCGCAATGAGCCATAAGCACTCCTGAATGAAATCAATATATCCCCTGCTGACGCCTGCGCGTTTAGCAAGGATCCGAGTTCATCAGTCGTGTTTGTTCATTTTCAGAGGGCGCTCCGGTGAGACGAGAGGTTCGTCGGCGCAAAGAATAGTCGCATCATCTCCCCTCTTCAAGATTAAATTTTCACCATCTCGTCATAAAGAGGCTAATCATTTGCATGTTATTGCCGATGAATATGATGACTTAACTAAAAGTAGCAGGCCGTGCGTGTAAACCGGGAAGAGAATTTCACAAAGGAAACAACGAAACAGCGCGTTATGTGAAAACACAACGATGTTGAGACGTTAAGCCGCATTCATCAGGGAAGAGAGCCACCCCGGGCGCTTTGCATTGTCCTTTTCAGGCAATGAATAACCAGACGAGAATGAATGATGTCGAAATATATCCTGATTGTCGATGACAGCCGCCTGTCACGCATGATTTCACGCCAGTATGTGCTCAGCCTGCACAAGGACTGGAAAATCGACGAAGCCGGAACGGGCGAAGAGGCGATCGAACTGACATCAACGCGCATACCTTATGCTGTCTTGCTGGATGTAAACATGCCGGGTATTGGCGGCATGGAAACCGCTTCGCGCATCCGCCAGACGCACCCTGGCACGCATATCATTCTGCTCACCGCCAACGTTCAGCACTCCATCCAAACCGCTGCGCAAGCGCTCGGTCTTGGCTTTCTGCCAAAACCGCTGAAAGAGCCGCAACTCCACGCGTTGTTGAACAGCCTGGAGGCACATCCATGAGTGAATTGCCGGATATCAGCGAAATTGAAACCGACAGCCTGATGGAGATCTTCAACATCGGTGTCGGCCAGGCCGCCGCCGCAATGAGCAATATCGTCAATGAAGAAGTGCGGATGTCGGTGCCGACAATCCGCTTTACGCCGCGCTCTGAAGCTGCTGACGAGCTGGGAGCGGGCATCTCGTTATTCGGTATTAGCCAGCACTATCAGGGTGCTTATGCCACTGAAGCGATTTTGATGTTTCCTGAAGCCGCCAGTTTTGAAATTGTGCGCATGATGGTGGGTGACCTGATCCCCGCGCATGAGTTGGGCGAGATGGAACGCGAAGCGATGAGCGAAATTGGTAATATTGTGCTCAACGCCTGTGTCGGGACGCTGGCCAATATGTTCCAGAAAGAGCTCCAAGGTTCGCTGCCCGTCGTTCGTGTGGGCAGCAGCAAGCAGATCCTCAACCCGAATAAAGATGACAACGACCCGCTGGTGATGATGCTGCGCATCGATTTTGCGCTTGAGCGCCAGCAGATTCAGGGATATCTCGCCTTTATCCTTGATATGTCCGCGCTGCGCGACTTACGTGAACAGATCCGGCTTTATATCAGCCGCGTAGAAACCGGCAGTGTTCCAGACGGAATGCATTGAAAATGAAAGATAAGTTGTTGTTTGATGCCTTTTCATCCTTAAGCCTCGGTGTGATCATTGTTGATGCACACTACCGTATTGCCCTGTGGAACGCGTGGTTAGAAACGCACACCGGGCGTGCGGCCTGCGATACGGTTGGCGAGGATTTTTTTAGCGTATTCCCCGACCTGGCATATCACCGTGTCGGCGATGCGATTCGTCAGGCTATTGGCCACAATTTATCTGCCCTGCTTTCGCAATCTTTGCACCGTTCACCCTTCCCGCTCTACGCCGAACCTTCACGCCCTGGCGCGCGCCTGAGCCAGGCGGTCACCATTGTGCCGTTAGGCGATGCGGAACGTTATTGCCTGATTCAGATAGTCGATGTTACCGCCGCCGTGCGCCGCGAATCCCTACTGCGTGACCAGGCGCATGAGCTGCTGTCACAATCGCTGTCAGATGGGCTGACCGGTGTGGGTAACCGCCGTTATTTCGACCTTTGCATTGAGCGTGAATGGCGCGCCAGCAAGCGCAATAACAAGCCGCTCTCGCTGCTGCTGATTGATGTGGATTACTTCAAACTTTATAACGACTGCAATGGTCACCAGCGCGGCGATGAGTGCTTGCAGCAAATCGCCACCGCGATGCGCGGCGCGCTGAAAAACCCTGCCGATGTCCTGTTCCGTTACGGCGGAGAGGAGTTTTGCGCCCTGTTACCTGAAACCCGCTGTGCCGATGCCGTTGAACTCGCCGAGACACTCCGCACCAGCGTACAACTGCTGGATTTACCCCACGCCAGTTCCCCCGGTGGAATCGTCAGCGTCAGTATTGGCGTCGCCAGTCTTTGCCAGAAAAGCCACACCGAGTACGGGCAGCTTATCCAGAGCGCTGATAATGCGTTGTATGAAGCCAAGCGCGCAGGCCGTAACAACGTTCGCGTCAACGCCACGTTTACGCAGTTCGTCCCTTATCCCGGCGAGCAAAACACGCCGCAGCCCTGACGCCAGACATAAAAAAACCCGCCGCAGCGGGTTTTTTATTGCCATGACGATTACTGCAGCAGAGAGATATCCGCCACCTGCAGGAACAGTTCACGCAGTTTAGACAGCAATGTCAGACGGTTGATACGCACGTCTTTGTCGTCGGCATTCACCATCACGTTCTCAAAAAACTCATCCACCGGCTCGCGCAGCTGCGCCAGTTCGATTAATGCGTCCTGGTAACGACCTTCGGCAAAGTACGGCTGCAGTTTATCGCGCAGCACCACCAGGTTACCCGCCAGCTTGATTTCCGCCGCTTCTTTCAGCACCGAGGCGTGAACGATATCGTTCAGCGTCTCGTCGGATTTCGCCAGGATATTGGAAACGCGCTTGTTCGCTGCCGCCAGCGCCGCCGCTTCGTCGAGCGTACGGAAGTGCGAAACCGCCTTCATACGCGCATCGAAATCTGCCGGTTTGGTCGGACGACGCGCCAGCACCGCCTGGATGGTATCCACGCTGTAACCTTCGTCCTGATACCAGGCACGGAAACGACCCAGCATAAAGTCGATCACATCATCGACCACTTTCGCGTTGGTCAGCTTGTCGCCGTACAGACGCACCGCTTCTTCAGTCAGGGTTTGCAGATCCAGCGCCAGGTTTTTCTCAACGATAATACGCAGCACGCCCAGCGCCGCGCGGCGCAGTGCGAACGGGTCTTTATCGCCTTTCGGATGCTGGCCGATACCGAAGATGCCCGCGAGGGTGTCCATCTTATCGGCAATCGCCAGTGCGCAGGCAATCGGGTTCGACGGCAGTTCATCTCCGGCAAAACGCGGCTGGTACTGCTCGTTCAGCGCCACCGCAACGTCTTCTGCTTCGCCGTCGTGACGCGCATAGTGCATGCCCATCACGCCCTGGGTGTCGGTGAATTCGAACACCATGTTGGTCATCAGGTCGCATTTGGAGAGCAGGCCCGCGCGCGTGGCGTGATTTACATCCGCGCCAATCTGCCCGGCAATCCAGCCTGCCAGCGCCTGAATACGATCGGTCTTGTCGCGCAGCGTACCCAACTGTTGCTGGAACAGCACGGTTTGCAGACGCGGCAGATGATCTTCGAGACGTTTTTTGCGGTCGGTATTGAAGAAGAACTCAGCATCCGCCAGACGCGGGCGCACCACTTTTTCGTTACCGGAGATAATCTGCTGCGGATCTTTCGATTCGATGTTAGCGACGAAGATAAAGTTCGGCAGCAGTTTGCCGTCATTGCCGTACACCGGGAAGTACTTCTGGTCACCTTTCATGGTGTAAACCAGCGCTTCCGCCGGAACAGCGAGGAATTTTTCTTCGAACTTCGCGGTCAGCACCACCGGCCATTCCACCAGCGACGTCACTTCTTCCAGCAGGCTGTCGCTCAGATCGGCATTGCCGCCAATCTTGCGCGCCGCTTCTTCAGCATCCGCTTTGATTTTCGCTTTACGCGCGTCGTAATCGGCAATCACTTTGCCGCGCTCCAGCAGGATTTGTGGGTACTGATCGGCGTTATCGATGGTGAACTCCGGCTCGCCCATAAAGCGGTGGCCGCGAATCACGCGATCGGACGCAATACCCAGAATGGTTGCCGGAATCACGGTGTCGCCCAGCAGCAGCGTGACGGTGTGAACCGGACGGACAAAAGTCACGTCCGACGCGCCCCAGCGCATCAGTTTCGGGATCGGCAGTTTGCCAAGCGAGTTAGCAATCATGTTCGGCAGCAGCGTTTCCACGCTTTCGCCTTTGACATGCGCACGATAGAGCAGCCATTCACCTTTGTCGGTGGTCAGACGCTCGGCCTGATCGACGGTGATGCCGCAACCGCGCGCCCAACCTTCAGCCGCTTTGCTCGGTTTGCCTTCAGCATCAAACGCCTGGGCAATCGCCGGGCCGCGTTTTTCAACTTCGCGATCCGGTTGGGAAGCCGCCAGTTTCGCGACTTTTACCGCCAGACGGCGCGGCGCAGCAAACCACTGCACGTCGCCGTGGGTGACACCCGCCGCATCCAGTTCAGCGGTAACGTTGGCAGCGAAGGACTCGGCCAGGCTGCGCAGGGCTTTTGGTGGCAGCTCTTCGGTGCCGATTTCCACCAGGAAAGTTTTCTCAGACATGGCCGCCTCTTATTTATTTCTGTTACACATCGGGAAGCCAAGGGCTTCACGGGAAGCGTAATACGCTTCAGCCACTGCTTTGGTCAGCGTGCGGATGCGCAGAATATAGCGCTGACGTTCCGTCACGGAGATGGCTTTACGCGCATCCAGCAGGTTGAAGCTATGGGCGGCCTTCAGAATGCGCTCGTAGGCAGGCAGCGGCAGCGGGTTTTCCAGCGCCAGCAGCTGCTGAGCTTCTTTTTCATACTGCTCGAAGCAGCTGAACAGGAAGTCGACATCCGCGTATTCGAAGTTGTAGGTGGATTGCTCCACTTCGTTTTGATGGAACACGTCGCCGTAAGTGGTTTTACCCAGCGGGCCGTCGCTCCAGACCAGGTCGTAAACGCTGTCCACGCCCTGAATGTACATCGCCAGACGTTCCAGACCGTAGGTGATTTCACCGGTAACCGGTTTACACTCCAGACCGCCAACTTGCTGGAAGTAGGTAAACTGCGTCACTTCCATGCCGTTCAGCCACACTTCCCAGCCAAGACCCCAGGCACCCAGCGTCGGGTTTTCCCAGTTGTCTTCCACGAAACGAATATCGTGAATGGTCGGATCCATACCCAGCTCTTTCAGTGACCCGAGGTACAGCTCCTGAATGTTATCCGGAGACGGCTTAATCACCACCTGGAACTGATAATAGTGCTGTAAACGGTTCGGGTTTTCGCCATAGCGCCCATCGGTCGGACGGCGGGAAGGTTGCACATACGCGGTTGCCATCGGTTCTGGCCCCAGCGCGCGCAGGCTGGTCATCGGGTGCGATGTACCAGCGCCCACTTCCATGTCCAGAGGTTGAACAATGGTACAGCCCTGACGAGCCCAATAATCCTGTAAGGTCAGGATCAGACCCTGAAAGGTCCTGGTATCAAACTTTTGCATATTCTTTCGTGCTGGATACGTGTGGATTTAAAGGAAGCGCCCAGTATACCCGCTGGCTGCAAGATATACAGTACGAAACGGGTTTGTTTAAGGAAAATTGGGGAAAGCACGCGCCGCCGGCCGGGAATCTGGCGGTTTAGCGCATCGAAAGGTGCAAAAATTGGCCTTCCGCATCAAAAGTGCAGACAAAGGCTTCCCGGCGCGGCGTCATACCTCGCATTTCATAGCTGCCCTGAAATTGCTCAAAGCCAGTGACATCAATTTGTTGTACGCCGGTGTTGTAACGGCGTGCGGCGTTTTGTCTGCATAAATTTTCCATATCCAGCGAATGTTCGGGGCCGGGTCTGGCTTTTTGCGCTTGCTGCGCGGGAATATCTGCAGAGGCGCTGCAACCTGCTAATAGCAGCACCAGCGCGGGGGCAATACACTTCATCATTTTTATCACTGCCTGCTCGTGGGCTGTTATTTTTAAAGGCGGGGGACGCAAATTTTGCAAATCTGCGCAAAACGCACAAGCAAGAGCGGTAAAACTCAGAATTATCTAATGAGACAGGTAGATAATCTTACAGTCTGAGGGAGTTGTCTTTAACGTGAAAACAGAGGAACTGATGCAGTCGAAAATTTACTGGATAGATAATCTGCGAGGGATAGCCTGTTTAATGGTAGTGATGATCCATACCACCACCTGGTACATCACCAATCCTGCCAGCATTACCACTTTCGACTGGAATATCGCCAACATCCTCAACTCCGCTTCCCGCGTTAGCGTGCCGCTGTTTTTTATGATTTCCGGCTACCTCTTTTTTGGTGAACGCAGCGCACAGCCGCGCCACTTCTTGCGCATTGCGCTTTGTCTGGTGTTCTACAGCCTTATCGCCCTGCTCTATATCGTGCTGTTCACCTCAATTAACAGCGAGCTGTCGTTGAAAAATCTGCTGCAAAAACCGGTGTTCTATCACCTGTGGTTTTTCTTCGCCATTATCGTCATTTACCTGGTATCGCCGCTGATTCAGGTGAAAGCGCTCAGCAGCAAAATGTTGCTGGCATTAGTGGTGGTGATTGGCATTGTGGCCAACCCGAATACGGTGCCGCAGAAAATCGGCGGTTTTGAGTGGCTGCCGGTCAATCTTTATATTGGCGGGGATACGTTTTACTACATTCTGTACGGCATGCTGGGGCGCGCTATTGGCATGATGGAGACGCAAAAACGGGCATTAAGCTGGGCCTGTGCCGCCCTGTTTTTAGCCGCGGTATTGGTGATTTCACGCGGTACGCTCAATGAGCTGAAATGGCGCGGCAATTTCGCCGATACTTGGTATCTCTACTGCGGGCCGATGGTCTTTCTGTGCGCCATTGCGCTGTTTACGCTCATCAAAAACACGCTGAATAGCCGCACGCTGCCGGGGCTGACGCTGATTTCTCACCATTCGCTGGGTATTTACGGTTTTCACGCGCTGATTATTCACGCCCTGCGCACGCGCGGCGTTGAAATCCACGCGTCACCGCTGCTCGATATCGTCTGGATTTTCACCGCCACGCTGCTGGCAAGCCTGGCGCTGTCGATGCTGGTGCAACGCCTCGACAAACGCCGTTTCGTCAGTTAATCGCCCGTTGGCGCGCCCGCTGTAGCTGGCGCGGTGAGGAGAACCCCGCAGCAAGCGCGGCCTGCTCGGTGCCGCGCCCTTGCAGCAGATACTGTTCGGCAATCACCAGCCGCAACTGCTCCAGATAATCACGCACGCTGATCCCGAGATGTTGCTGGAACAGACGCGTTAAATGTCGAGGGCTGACGTGCGCCCGCTCGGCAATGTCGCTCAGTTGCCAGGCTTTTTGCGGCTCCGCCGTCAGCGCATCTTGTGCGCGATGCACCGCCGGATGCAGGTGGTTACGGTAGCGCAGCCACGGTGAAATTTGCGGATCTTCCCCGGAACGACGGAACCAGACCACCATCTCCCGCGCGACCGACAGCGCCGTCTCTGGTCCGCAAAAGCGGTTAATCAGATGCAGCGCCAGATCGATACCGGAGGTGATGCCCGCACTGGTCCAGATGCTGCGATCCTCAATGAAAATACGGTTCTCTTTGACCAGCGCCGCAGGTGCCACCGCGCGTAAACGGGCAATGACATCATGGTGAGTGGTGCACTGAATGCCGTTCATCAGACCGGCTTTCGCCGCCAGCACCGCACCGGAACAGACGCACATCAACGTAATGCTCTGGCTGTGGATCAACGGTTGCAGGCGCATCAGCCAGTGCCGCACCGCGTTCGCCTGAGGCGTATCAAATAACCGTGAGGAATCGGATACGCCAGGCAGCACCAGCAGGCTGCCTTCCGGCAAGGTGTCCGGTAACGGTGCAATGTTGCCCATCGTCAGGCCAATCGAAGTCGACACATTGGCTTCCGGCCCAACGTAATGCAGGCGAAAGGCGTTGCCTGCCAGCGCGAAGGTTTCCGCCGGGCCGGTCATATCCAGCGCCAGAACGCCGGGCAACATCACAAACCAGACATCTGTGGTCATTACAGTTCCAGAATTTCGTGGACGGTTTTAATGGCAGCGAAGCGGCCTTCCAGCACGGTTTCGGTGCGGTGGCGCAACGCGTTGCAATCCAGCGTAACCCCTTTATGCGTCATCGGGAAGGTCAGTGTCGCTTCGCTGACAAAGGTCACGCGATACCCCAGATCCGATGCGACGCGGGCGGTGGTTTCACAGCACTGCTCGGTGCGAATACCGCAAATAATCAGGTGGTTGATGTCGCGGCTGCGCAGCCAGTGATCGAGCCCGGTATCGGTAAACGCATTATGTACATGCTTATAAAACGTTACGGCGGCGCGGTGTTGCAGGAAGGGCATCGGCGCGACAAAACCACTCTCCAGCGAAAACGGCCCGCTGTCGGCGACATGAAAGATATCGACAACCGGTACGCCGCGTGCTTCACAGCCAGCGATAAGCGTGGAAATGGCCTGCTGAAACGCGGCGAAATCTGTTTCTTGCCAGTAGTCACGATGGAAAAAAGATTGCTGTGTGTCGATGTTAATCAGCGCGGTGCGGGACATTTCAGGACTCCTTGCTCAGTGAGGTTAACGCTATTGTGGCAAGGAGTTTTGCGCCTGCTAAGACCAAAAAAGGACAACATCAGGGTGATTCCAGCCCACCTGAACAGCGGGCCGGATAAGCAGGAAAAATCAGGACATCAACGGCAGTAGCTGCTGATAGATACGGCGGAACGTTTCGCGGCGTGGCGCGTAATGGGCATGTCGGGCAGCATCCGGCGCGTGTTGTTGTTCAACCGGCAGTTGCGGCAGCAGCGTCGCCAAAGGCGTTTGCGGATTGACGGCAATTTGTGCCAGCCGCGCCGCGCCCAGCGCCGGCCCGACATCGCCACCGGTGCGGTAATCAAGCTGCAATCCGCTGATATCCGCCAGCATTTGCCGCCACCATGCGCTACGCGCACCACCACCGATAAGTGTAATGCTCTGCGGCGTGACGCCACAGGCGTGGACGACATCCATACCCTCCGCCAGCGCGAAACCGACCCCTTCCAGCACGGCGCGGGCAAGTTCTTCACGGCCATGCTGATGCGTCAGACCAAAGAACACGCCTTTCGCCTGCGGGTTGTTATGCGGCGTACGCTCGCCGGAAAGGTAGGGTAAAAACCACAGATCCCCGGCGTTATCGTCCGCCTGTTGCGCGGCGTTAATCAATGCCGGAACCGACTCCAGCCCCGTTAGCTTCGCCGCCCATTCCAGGCACGACGCCGCGCTAAGCATTACCGACATCAAATGCCAGCGGCCAGGCAGTGCGTGACAAAAACTGTGTACCGCGCTTTCGGGTTTACTGAGGAACCCTTCGCTGACGGCAAAATAGACCCCGGATGTGCCCAGCGACAGCATCGCCTGGCCTGCGTCTGCCATACCGACGCCGACAGCACCGGCGGCGTTATCTCCGCCGCCCGCGACAACCGGAACGACGGGCATCGCCCAGCGCCGGGCGATCTCGGGCAGCAATTCACCGGTGATTTCGCTGCCTTCAAACAGCGCAGGCATATGCGCACGTGAAAGCGAGCAGGCAGCCAGCATGTCATCACTCCAGTCGCGTTTCGCCACATCCAGCCACATGGTTCCCGCCGCGTCGGACATGTCGCTGGCGAATACGCCAGACATTTTCAGGCGCAGAAAATCTTTGGGCAGCAAGACCTTCGCCACACGAGCAAATATTTCTGGTTCGTGACGCTGCACCCACAGCAGTTTCGGCGCGGTAAAACCGGGCATCATCAGGTTGCCGGTAATCGCACGGGAATTGTTGACCTTCTCTTCCAGCAGCGCGCACTCTTCGCCGCAGCGACCGTCATTCCACAGAATAGCCGGGCGCAACACCTGGTTATCTTTATCAAGCAGCGTCGCGCCGTGCATCTGCCCGGCGAGACCCATGGCTTTCACCTGCTGTAACGAGTGCGCCTCGCCCAATGCCAGAATGGCGCGGTCTGTCGCCTGCCACCACGCTTCGGGATCTTGCTCCGACCACAGCGGGTGCGGTCGCGACACGCTGAGTTTTTCCGTATGCGAGGCCAACACCTCGCCCTGCTCACCGAGCAGAATCACCTTCACGCCAGAGGTGCCAAGATCGATCCCGATATACATAGTGACCACTCCTTTTTAGTGCGCCGCGTTATCGGCGGCGCAGAACGGTTTACTTATCAAACAGGTAGTAGTTAACCAGATTTTCCAGTTGCTCCTGGTGACCGCTCTGGTGGCGCGGCGCGATGTTCTGCTGTTCAGCGTACTTCGCCAGCTCTGCGAGGCTAAGCTGCCCCTGCAAAATTTGCTGGCCCAGCTCACCATTCCAGCCCGCATAGCGTTTCGCCACGCGTTTATCCAGCTCGCCCTCTTCCACCATGCGAGCCGCCACTTTCAGCGCCAGCGCCATGGTGTCCATCGCACCAATATGACCATAGAAGAGATCGTATTTATCAGTGCTTTGACGGCGCACTTTGGCGTCAAAGTTCAGGCCGCCAGTGGTGAAACCGCCCGCTTTGAGGATTTCATACATCACCAGCGCGTTCTCTTCGACGCTGTTCGGGAACTGGTCGGTATCCCAGCCGAGCTGCGGGTCACCGCGGTTCGCATCCACCGAACCAAACAGCCCCAGCGCGATGGCCGTGGCGATTTCATGATGGAAAGAGTGACCAGCAAGCGTGGCGTGGTTGGCTTCGATGTTCAGTTTAATCTCTTTCTCCAGACCAAACTGTTTCAGGAAGCCATAAACGGTGGCGGCGTCATAATCGTACTGGTGCTTGGTCGGCTCCTGCGGTTTCGGTTCGATAAGCAACGTGCCGCGAAAACCGATTTTGTGTTTGTGCTCAACCACCATATTCATGAAGCGGCCAATCTGTTCACGCTCCTGGCGCAGATCGGTATTGAGCAGGGTTTCATAGCCCTCGCGACCGCCCCACAGCACATAGTTTTCACCACCAAGTTTGTGAGTGGCGTTCATGGCGGTCACCACCTGCGTCGCCGCCCAGCTGAACACTTCCGGGTCCGGGTTGGTCGCCGCGCCCGCACCATAGCGCGGGTTGGTAAAGCAGTTCGCCGTGCCCCATAACAGCTTCACGCCGCTCTGCTGCTGTTTTTCCGCCAGCACGTCCACCATCTGCGCAAAATTGTTCAGATACTCTTTCAGCGATGCGCCTTCTGGCGAAACGTCCACATCGTGGAAGCAGTAATAGGGCACATTGAGTTTATGAAAAAACTCAAACGCGACATCGGCTTTACGCTTCGCCATCGCGATGGCTTCGCCAGGCTGTTGCCATGGGCGATCGAAGGAGCCCACACCAAACATATCTGCGCCGTTCCAGCAGAAGGTGTGCCAGTAGCAGGCAGCAAAACGCAGGTGATCTTCCATGCGCTTACCGAGCACTAGCTCATCCGGATTGTAATGACGAAACGCTAAAGGATTCGTGGTTTTTGGACCTTCAAAACGAACCCGATCCAGCTGGTCGAAATAAGCTTGCATAATGAGCTCCATTGGCGAGTGTACAAATCTGACGTTAATACTGGATTCTCTCTCTGACTCGCTCAATTACGTTATTTCACACTGCTATTAAGAGAATGCACAAACGTGCGCTGGCTCGCAAAATAATGCTATCTGCCGCTGCGAGGTGCCTTCCTATTTTTTATGCAAAATCGGTTTTGCTTTTTTTAAAATAAGATCGCGGTCATAAATCAGCAAATAAACCAAAAAACGTAACGCCCGGATAAAAATCTGTAATTGCCAGCGAGGAATTCTGCGTTAAGAATTTGCTCGTCTATAGCAGTGCATGTTTCTTTTATCTCGCCCTTCACCCTACAAAAGGTATTACTATTATGAAGATAAAGAACCTTTGCCTTACACTCTGCGCCTCCCTGCTGCTGGCAAGCGCTTTCGGCCATGCCAAAGAGGTGAAAATCGGCATGGCGATTGACGATTTGCGCCTTGAACGTTGGCAAAAAGACCGCGATATTTTTGTGAAAAAAGCCGAGTCGCTCGGCGCTAATGTGTTTGTTCAATCCGCCAACGGAAATGAAGAAACGCAGATGTCGCAAATTGAAAATATGATCAATCGTGGCGTCGATGTGCTGGTTATTATTCCTTACAACGGCCAGGTATTAAGTAACGTAATAAAAGAAGCCAAACAAGAAGGAATTAAAGTCTTGGCTTATGACCGCATGATTAATAATGCCGATATCGATTTCTATATCTCTTTCGATAATGAAAAAGTCGGGGAATTACAGGCGCAAAGCCTGGTAAGCAAAGTCCCACAGGGAAATTATTTTTTAATGGGTGGATCGCCGGTTGATAATAACGCCAAGTTATTCCGTGCCGGTCAAATGAAAGTATTAAAACCCTATATCGATAGTGGGAAAATTAAAATTGTCGGCGATCAATGGGTCGATGGCTGGTTACCGGAAAACGCGCTGAAGATTATGGAAAACGCCCTCACCGCAAACAATAACAAAATTGATGCGGTGGTTGCTTCCAACGATGCGACCGCTGGCGGCGCAATTCAGGCGCTGAGTGCCCAGGGACTGGCCGGAAAAGTGGCGATTTCGGGACAGGATGCCGACCTCGCAGGCGTGAAACGGTTGATTAACGGCAGCCAGACCATGACGGTCTATAAGCCAATCACCCAACTGGCGAATACGGCGGCGGAAATCGCCGTCGAACTGGGTAACGGCAAAACGCCAAAAGCGGACGCTTCACTGAATAACGGCCTGAAAGATGTCCCTGCCCGCCTGTTGACGCCAATTGAAGTCACCAAAGACAACATCGACGCTACTGTCATCAAAGACGGCTTCCATCAGAAAAACCAGCTCTAAAACCGTCGGCGCGCCTGCGGGCGCGTCGGCTGCCATCTCTTTCAGGCGCTGTATATCAGCGAATGACGTGGAGCAGCCATGCCTTACTTACTTGAAATGAAAAATATCACCAAAACTTTTGGTGTCGTAAAGGCGATAGATAACGTCAGCCTGCACCTTAACGCGGGTGAGGTGCTCTCGCTGTGCGGTGAGAACGGTTCGGGTAAATCCACGCTGATGAAAGTGCTGTGTGGGATTTACCCGGCTGGCAGTTACGAGGGAGAAATTGTTTTTGCGGGCGAAACCCTGCAAGCCAGCCATATCCGCGATACCGAGCGAAAAGGTATCGCCATCATTCACCAGGAGCTGGCGCTGGTGAAACATTTAACCGTGCTGGAAAACATTTTCCTCGGTACGGAAATCACCCGTCACGGCGTGATGGACTACGACCAAATGACGCTGCGCTGCGAAAAATTGCTCAAACAGGTGAGCCTGTCGATTTCGCCGGATACCCGGGTGGGCGATTTAGGGCTCGGGCAACAGCAACTGGTCGAAATCGCCAAAGCGCTGAACAAACAAGTGCGGCTGCTTATCCTTGATGAGCCCACCGCTTCGCTGACCGAGCAGGAAACCGCCGTGCTGCTGGATATTATCCGCGACCTGCGTAACCACGATATCGCCTGCGTTTACATTTCCCACAAGCTGAATGAAGTCAAAGCGATATCGGACACCATCTGCGTTATCCGTGATGGCAAACATATCGGTACGCGTGATGCCGCTGGCATGAGCGAAGACGACATCATCACGATGATGGTAGGTCGCGAACTGACCGCGCTCTACCCCAATGAACCGCATGCGACAGGCGACGAGATCCTGCGCGTTGAACATCTTACCGCCTGGCATCCGGTAAACCGTCATATCAAACGGGTGAACGATATTTCATTCAGCCTGAAGCGCGGCGAGATCCTTGGCATCGCCGGGCTGGTCGGCGCAGGGCGGACCGAAGCGGTGCAGTGCCTGTTTGGCGTCTGGCCGGGGCGCTGGGAAGGGCAAATCTTTCTTGATGGCAAAGCGGTACAGATCCACAACTGCCAGCAGGCTATCGACTTTGGCATTGCCATGGTGCCGGAAGATCGCAAAAAAGACGGCATCGTGCCGGTAATGGCAGTGGGCAAGAACATCACGCTGGCGGCGCTTAGCCAGTTTACCGGCGCGTTAAGCAGCCTGGATGACGCCGCCGAGCAGGCGTGCATTTTACAGTCGCTCCAGCGGCTAAAAGTGAAAACATCCTCCCCGGAGCTGGCTATTGGTCGCCTGAGCGGGGGCAACCAGCAAAAGGCGATTCTCGCCCGCTGCCTGTTACTTAATCCGCGCATCCTGATCCTTGATGAACCCACGCGCGGCATCGATATCGGCGCGAAATACGAAATCTACAAACTGATTAACCAATTAGTGCAGCAGGGGATCGCCGTCATCGTTATCTCATCTGAGCTCCCCGAAGTGCTGGGATTAAGCGATCGGGTGTTGGTGATGCATGAAGGCAAGCTAAAAGCCGATCTCATCAATCGTAATCTGACCCAGGAGCAGGTCATGGAAGCGGCGCTGAGGAGCGAACATCATGTCGAAAAGCAACCCGTCTGAAATCAAGTTAACTACCGCCTCACCAGGGGCTTTTTCCGGGCTAAAGTCCCTTAACTTACAAGTATTTGTGATGATTGCCGCCATTGTGGTGATTATGCTGTTTTTCACCGGCATGACCGATGGTGCCTACCTGAGCGCGCGTAATATCTCCAACCTGCTGCGCCAGACCGCCATCACCGGCATCCTGGCTGTGGGAATGGTGTTTGTGATTATCTCCGCCGAAATCGACCTTTCCGTCGGCTCCATGATGGGGTTGCTCGGTGGCGCGGCGGCGATTTTCGATGTCTGGCTGGGCTGGCCGCTACCGCTGACCGTGGCGGTAACACTGGTGCTCGGCCTGCTACTCGGCGCCTGGAACGGCTGGTGGGTGGCGTATCGCAAAGTCCCGTCATTTATCGTCACGCTGGCGGGGATGTTGGCTTTTCGCGGCGTACTGATCGGCATAACCAACGGCACCACGGTTTCGCCCACCAGCGCTGCAATGTCGCAAATTGGTCAAAGCTACTTACCAGACGGCGTCGGTTTCGGCGTGGGTCTGCTGGGCCTGGTGGCTTTTGTGTTCTGGCAGTGGCGCGGACGTATGCGCCGCCAGACGCTGGGGCTGGCAACCTCTCCCTCCACAGCGGCGGTCGGCCGTCAGGCGCTCATCGCGGTGATTGTGCTTGGAGCTATTTGGTTGCTGAATGATTACCGTGGCGTCCCCACGCCGGTACTGCTGCTGGCGTTTTTGCTGCTGGCAGGCATGTTTATGGCAACGCGCACTGCGTTTGGCCGCCGTATTTACGCCATTGGCGGTAACCTGGAAGCGGCACGGCTTTCCGGTATTAACGTCGAGCGCACCAAACTTGCGGTATTCGCGATTAACGGATTGATGGTGGCGATTGCCGGTTTGATCCTCAGCTCGCGCCTCGGAGCTGGCTCACCTTCTGCCGGGAACATCGCCGAACTGGACGCCATTGCCGCTTGTGTGATTGGCGGCACCAGCCTTGCAGGCGGTATTGGTAGCGTCGCGGGTGCGGTGATGGGCGCGTTTATCATGGCGTCGCTGGATAACGGCATGAGCATGATGGATGTGCCGACGTTCTGGCAATACATCGTCAAAGGAGCCATTTTGCTACTGGCCGTGTGGATGGATTCTGCCACCAAACGGCGGGCCTGAAAGTTGTGAATTAAGGCGCGATCACACTGCCGGATCTTTTTTATTCATCAGTTTGATGAATATGATAATGAGATCGGATGGAAAGTCAGGAAGCAAACCAACATGTTTGAGAAGCGCCATCGCATCACGTTGTTATTTAATGCCAATAAAGCCTACGACCGCCAGGTTGTCGAAGGGGTCGGCGAGTATTTGCAGGCCTCGCAATCCGAGTGGGATATTTTCATTGAAGAGGATTTTCGCGCCCGCATTGAAAATATCAAAGAGTGGCTGGGCGATGGCGTGATTGCCGATTATGACGATCGGGATATTGAGCGGCTGCTGGCGGATGTTGACGTGCCGATTGTCGGCGTGGGCGGCTCTTATCACACACCGGAGCACTACCCGCCGGTGCATTACATCGCGACCGACAACTACGCGCTGGTGGAGAGCGCGTTTTTGCATCTGAAAGAGAAAGGCGTGCACCGTTTTGCGTTCTATGGCCTGCCGGCCTCCAGCGGCAAACGCTGGGCGGTAGAACGTGAGCACGCCTTCTGCCAGTTAGTGGCGCAAGAGAAGTACCGCGGCGTGGTTTACCAGGGGCTGACCACCGCGCCAGAGAACTGGCAACATGCGCAAAACCGGCTGGCGGACTGGCTGCAAACGCTGCCGCCGCAAACAGGGATTATCGCCGTGACCGACGCACGCGCGCGCCATGTTCTGCAAGTGTGTGACCATTTACATATTCCGGTGCCGGAAAAACTGTGTGTGATAGGCATCGATAACGAAGAACTCACCCGCTATCTTTCACGCGTTGCGCTCTCTTCCGTGGCGCAGGGAACCCGGCAAATGGGTTACCAGGCGGCAAAGCTGCTGCATCGTCTGCTGGATAACGAAACCATGCCGTTACAACGATTACTGGTGCCACCGGTGCGCGTAGTGGCGCGGCGCTCGACGGATTACCGCTCGCTGAATGACCCGGCGGTGATTCAGGCGATGCATTACATTCGCAATCACGCCTGTAAAGGCATCAAAGTGGATCAGGTGCTGGATGCTGTCGGCATCTCGCGTTCAAACCTGGAAAAGCGTTTTAAAGAAGAGGTCGGAGAGACAATTCACGCGGTGATTCATGCGGAAAAACTGGAAAAGGCGCGTAGCCTGCTGATATCAACGTCGCTCTCCATCAATGAAATCTCACAGATGTGCGGCTACCCGTCGCTGCAATATTTCTACTCGGTGTTTCGCAAAGAGTACGACAGCACACCAAAAGACTATCGCGACCGCTATAGCGAAATCCTTATCTAGCACAAAGAAAAACGCCTTCCGGCTGGAAGGCGTTTACAGAGTTGATATTACATATGGGCGGCGATTAACTGCTGATTGTCCTGATACATGGCAAACAGGTAGTTGTTGTAACTCTCGCCACGGGTTGAGTAACCCTTCAGCTTGTGAATCATGTTGGTTGCGGTCACTTCCTGGTCCGCTTTACGCAGCTGCGCACGGGATTTACGGAATGACGCATAGGCCGTGTGCGTATTCAGGTTGGTGACGTAAGCATCAACCGATTCCTGCAGGGAGTTGAAGTGAGAGTAACCTTTCACTTTGCCAGCCCCGTTTTTACAGGCACCTTTCGCACATTTCATGCCAAACAGATTGTTGTTGGTACGCGCCAGTTTTGACGTGCCCCAGCCACTTTCTGCCGCCGCCATGGTAGCAACCATGCTGTCGGGGATAATGTCTACACGCTCCAGCAGGGCGTTCCATGGGATACGACGCGTATTCCCGTTCCAGCTGATTTTGTAGCGTTGAGTAATATCCTTCAGACGCGTGCGCTCGGCAGGCGACCATTGGCTGTTGTACTGTTTTGACAGCAACCAGTTACGCTCGGCGGTAATCGCAGAGTTTTTACTGGTGATATAAGGCATTACCGTCCGGAGAAACGCTTTTTTCCTTGGTGTTCCGGAAGGGTATTTTCGCAAATCAGGAAGTGAACTACTTTTTACACTATTGCGAGAATACTCTTGTTTACTGCTTGCCTGTTTTTTTACGCTTGCCTTAGTGACGTGGGCTTTGTGACTCGCTGTTTCTGTGTGCGTCTTTGCCAGCACCCCACCTGAAAATATCAAGGTGGAAAACATGAGTATCGTGGCCCCAAGTCGTCGCATGGGTATCGATATCATTAGGTCTCCTGGTCGGATATGAACATTCCAACACCTTCTTTTTTGCACGATTTTGAGAGCTGAATCTCAAATCATACCAAAAATAGCCTGCAAGAGCACGTACAGAAATAATCCAATTCTGAAATCATGTCACCAGGAAACTGCACACAAAACGGACAATCTCTTATAAATGTGGCGGTTATCGCAAATTCACATCAACGATATGTGCGCTATCGCTCACCCTGCTCCCTCCTCCCTGGCGATTACGACCAGGGAGGAGTTTCCCCGCCAGGCGGAGTGGCAAACTGGGTAAAATCGCCATCACTGGGACATCCGATGAAACACTCCGCACTGTTACTGCTGTTGCTTCCCGGCATCGCTCTCGCCAACTGGTCCGCCGCCGGTTTTCCCCCTTTAACTGACGACGGCACCGGTCTCTGGCGCAGTCAGGCTGCGCTGAAAAAAGGCGAGCATTCGATCGCGTTACAGCAGGGTCAGCAATGCTGGCAGCCCGCCAGCGACATCAAGCTGAACCAAATGCTTTCGTTGAAGCCTTGCAGTGGGCGTACGCCGCAGTGGCGGATATTCCGTGATGGCGATTACCAGATACAACTCGATACCCGCTCCGGCACGCCAACATTGCTTCTAAGTGTTAAAAGCGAGGCCAGCGAAACACCGGTTAACGTTACGCGCCAGTGCCCTGTGCGTGACGATAAGCCGCTGACCGTGCCTGTTGGCAACACCTTCCCCGAAGGCAGCCTGGTACGCGATTTCTACAGCCAGCAAACCGCCACGGTACGCGACGGGAAAATCACCCTGCAGCCCGTGCCGGAAAGTGACGGTCTTTTGCTGCTGGAAAAAGCGCAGACGCAGGGCGCAGCCCCCTTTCAGTGGCATAACGCCACGGTCTATTTTGTCCTTACCGACCGCTTCGTGAATGGCAATCCCGCCAATGACAACAGCTACGGGCGGCACAAAGATGGCATGCAGGAGATTGGCACCTTTCACGGCGGCGACCTGCAAGGGCTAACCAGCAAACTGGATTACTTACAACAACTTGGCGTTAACGCGTTATGGATAAGTTCGCCGCTGGAGCAGATCCACGGTTGGGTTGGCGGCGGTACAAAAGGCGATTTCCCCCACTATGCCTACCACGGTTATTACACGCAGGACTGGACGCGCCTCGATGCCAACATGGGCAGCGAAGACGATCTGCGTAAGCTGGTTGATGAAGCACACCGACGCGGCATTCGCGTACTGTTTGACGTAGTCATGAATCACACCGGCTATGCGACGCTGGCCGATATGCAAACCTTCCAGTTCGGCGCGCTGTATTTGAAAGACGAAGAGCGTAAAAAGATCCTCGGTGAACACTGGACAGACTGGCGTCCCGCCGCCGGGCAAAGCTGGCACAGCTTCAACGATTACATCAACTTTAGCGATAAAAACGCCTGGCAAAACTGGTGGGGTAAGAACTGGATCCGCACCGATATCGGCGATTATGACAACCCCGGTTTTGACGACCTCACCATGTCGCTGGCATTTTTGCCGGATCTGAAAACCGAATCCACCACGCCTTCCGGGCTGCCGGTGTTTTATCGCCACAAGCCGGATACGCACGCACATGAAATCGCAGGATTTACGCCGCGCGATTATCTCACCCATTGGCTCAGTGAATGGGTGCGCGAGTACGGCATTGACGGCTTTCGCGTTGATACTGCCAAACATGTCGAGTTGGCAGCCTGGCAACAATTAAAAACGCAGGCCACGGCGGCGCTCGCCGAATGGAAAAAGGCCAATCCGCAGAAAAAAATCGATGACGCCCCTTTCTGGATGACAGGCGAATCCTGGGGCCACGGTGTGATGCAGAGTGATTATTACCGCCATGGTTTTGATGCGATGATCAATTTTGACTATCAGCAACAGGCCGCCGACGCAGTATCGTGCCTGGCAAATATGGATACCGTCTGGCAACAGATGGCCGACAAACTGCAAAGCTTTAATGTGCTGAGCTATCTCTCCTCGCACGATACCCGCTTGTTCCGCGAGGGCGGTCAACAAGCCGCAGAGCTTTTGCTGCTCGCCCCCGGCGCAGTGCAGATCTTTTACGGTGATGAAAGCGCGCGGCCGTTTGGCCCGACAGGATCCGATCCGCTACAAGGGACGCGATCGGATATGAACTGGCAGGATCTCGACGGCAAAAGCGCCGCCAGCCTGCGGCACTGGCAAACGCTGGGACAGTTCCGTGCGCGTCACCCGGCGCTGGGCATGGGCAAACAGACCACGCTTACACTGCCGCAGGGCTACGGTTTTGTCCGTGAACAGGGTGAAGACAAAGTGATGGTGGTCTGGGCAGGCGCGGCCCGCCACTGAGCCATAAAACAAATATCAGCACAATATATCGCTCAACTGCCATCGATAAGGATTAAGAGTGGAAAAGGCGCACCGGCGGCGATTTGCACCTCGCCGTTCGGAGCGCTATGGTTAGCCACTTTGATCCGCAGCCCGACAGAGCAGTAGCGATGACATTTTCACTTTTCGGCGACAAATTTACCCGCCACGCAGGCATTACGCGCCTGATGGAGGATCTCAACGACGGTTTACGCACCCCTGGCGCTATCATGCTCGGCGGCGGTAACCCGGCACAAATCCCGGCGATGACCGATTACTTCCACAACCTGCTTGCAGACATGGTGGAAAACGGCAAAGCGACTGATGCGCTGTGCAATTATGACGGCCCGCAGGGTAAAACGGAGCTACTGACGGCGCTGGCAGGTATGCTGCGTGAAGAGTTAGGTTGGGATATTGAGCCACAGAATATTGCACTAACAAACGGCAGCCAGAGCGCGTTTTTCTACTTATTCAATCTGTTTGCTGGCCGTCGCGCCGATGGAAGCACCAGAAAAGTGCTTTTCCCGCTGGCACCGGAGTACATCGGCTATGCAGATTCCGGGCTGGAAGAAGATCTGTTTGTCTCCGCACGCCCCAATATTGAACTGCTGCCGGACGGGCAGTTTAAGTACCACGTCGATTTTGAACACCTGCATATTGGCGAAGAGACCGGCATGATCTGCGTCTCACGCCCGACCAACCCGACCGGTAACGTGATCACCGACGAAGAGCTGATGAAGCTGGATGTGCTGGCGAATCAGCACAACATTCCGCTGGTAATTGATAACGCTTACGGCGTCCCTTTCCCGGGCATTATCTTTAGCGAAGCGCGCCCGCTGTGGAATCCAAACATCATTCTGTGCATGAGCCTGTCGAAGCTGGGCCTGCCGGGTAGCCGCTGCGGCATTATTATCGCCAGCGAAAAAATCATCTCCGCAATCCGTAATATGAACGGCATTATCAGCCTCGCGCCAGGCGGCATTGGCCCGGCGATGATGTGCGAAATGATTAAGCGCAAAGATCTGCTGCGCCTCTCTGAAGAGGTGATCAAGCCGTTTTACTACCAGCGGGTACAGGAAACGATCGCCACGCTGCGCCGCTATTTACCGGAAGAACGCTGCCTGATCCACAAACCGGAAGGGGCGATTTTCCTTTGGCTGTGGTTTAAAGACCTGCCAATCAGCACCGAGTTGCTGTATCAACGGCTGAAAAAACGTGGCGTGCTGATGGTGCCAGGCGACTACTTCTTCCCGGGTCTGGATAAACCCTGGCCGCACACGCATCAGTGTATGCGCATGAACTATGTGCCGGAGCCGGAGCTTATTGAAGCGGGCGTGAAAATCCTCGCCGAAGAAATTGAGAAAGCCTGGCAAGAAAACTAAAGCGAACACGCTGAATTAAGCCCTCTGTCGAGGGCTTTTTTTTCGCCAACGAACAAGGGCGCGCGTCACCTCGACCTGATGCCTTTGGGCTTAAGGCTTGCAGAACTGGCAACGGCTTTTCTTTATGATTTGCGAATCACTGCTTTCTATGGGGGGTGATTTTTAGTGCAATGCACGCCGATTTGCTGGCTAGAGCCGCTGGCTTTGCAGCCGGTTTTCACGAAGCTGCGCCGGGTTTATGCAACGCAGCGCATTGGTCGGACAAGCCTCGACACAGGCCGGGCCGTTTTCGCGATGCTGGCACAGATCGCACTTCAGCGCCTGCGCCCGCTCCTCAACGCGCATCACCTGCATGGCACCAAACGGGCAGGCAATCATGCAGCTTTTACAGCCGATACAGCGCGATTGCTCAACCAGCACCGCACCGTTGGCCCGACCGATCGCGCCGACCGGACAGACATTGGCGCAGGGTGCGTCTTCGCAATGATGACAAGTAACGGCAGTGGAGAAATCGCCTGTTTTCACCACGCGGATGCGTGCGGAAAAGGTTGCGGGTTTCACACCCGAGCAGTCCTGATTATCTTCATGCGACACCACACACGCCACTTCGCAGGTGCGACAGCCAATGCATTTGGCCGGATCAGCGATAATAAAACGGTTCATTCCCCCACTCCACCGGGCACGAAAACGACAAGGGTGCCAGAAAAAACCGCCGCAATGCTTTGATCGCAACCGGGAAAGCCGCCAGTTTTGTTATTTGCCTGAACATTTCTGGCAATTTGTAGCACGTGTTCAAAATGCCGCTAAAGGTGTGCAGGAGCCGCTCGCCAGCGCGTGTTACGCCTGCTTATCACGTTCCAGAGAATTCGCATCCGTTGCCGGGTTTCTCGCGCTTAATGTCAGGTTTTCCGTTGAGTTCTGGACGTTATGGCAGGCTACGACCAGCGCTTTCTTGCGGTAAGAAGGTTTTACGAGGGTTGATGCGGCTGGCGAAAAATCGCCAGCCTGAGGTTTAATCACTCTTTGAGGAATAACGCTTTGTCGCGCAGGATGTGGTCATTGCCACGGCGACGGGTAAAACCAATGCGGTCGAAATACTCAAGGATCTGAATCGCCAGTTTGCGGCCTACGTTCAGCGTATCGCGAAAGTCTGCCGCGCTGGTCGAACCGCGCCCCTGATCGAGATCGCGGATCATGCTGGCAAAAGTCACGATGCGATCGTTACGGTAATAACGGTCTTTGACGATAGCCGTAATCAGCCCCTGCTGTGCCGCCTGGCGCAGCACGCCGCGCATCACCTGTTCATCGACGCCGATTTCGCGGGCTAAATCCCGCACCCACCAGGGTTCGTCGCCAAACAGTGGTGAGACTTTTTGCCAGAGCTGAGCCTGTTCGTCGCTGAAACCGGCTTTATGCTCCGGCAAATGCAGCCAGCCGTGGTGGCTGTGGATATCGCCGCTCTCACGCATCAGTTCAATCAGCGTTAATACCAGCGCCTCATCTTCCATCGGCAGCGCCATACGACGCAGGCGTTCGCGCCCTGGCCCCGGCTCTTCGCGGTGCTGCTCATGGTAAGTCGCCAGCGTGTCCAGCAGTTTGCGCTGCCAGCGCGCTGCCACGGGCGCATTTAGCAGGTTATCACCCGCCCGGATAAAACCGGGGTTAGCGAGTAACGCCGCCAGACCGCTGCTACTTAACTGGCGCGCCCAGCCAAACGCGCGCAAATCCACCGCCCCGCGCGATAAATGTACGGCCAGCGCCTGGGCATCATCTTTGGCCTGCGCCAGCTCACCAATCCACGCCAGGTAATCTGCTTTGCGCTTGCCGCGACGCGGTGAGTTCAGCGTCACCACGCGCGCGCCCGCAAGCGTCGTGCGCGCGGAGATATCGCGCAGCACCAGCAGGTCGTTGTCCGCCAGCCACAGCGGCGAATCAAGCACCAGTTCGGCAAGACCATTTTCCAGCAGCGACACGCGCCCGGTAACATGGCTGGCGGCATGGTGAATATGCAACGGCTGCCATTGCGTCAGCGGAACATGAGTTTGCAGGGCGACGATTAACCGCTCGGTGGGTTCGTCGGGCTGCTGCGACAACAGCCAGTCACCGCGACTGAGCGCCTCTTTTTCCGCATCACCGGCAATGTTCAGCGCAATACGCTGCCCGGCATGAGCGTGCTCGACAGGTTGATTCTGCGCATGCAACCCGCGCACGCGCATCGGTGTATTCGCCCCGGTCAGCCACAGCGTATCGCCTACGCGGACATCGCCGGAAAGCGCCGTTCCCGTTACCACCAGCCCGGCACCTTTTACCGTGAAAGCGCGATCGAGCGCCAGGCGGAAACGCTGATGCTCAGGATGTGCGCGTTCTGGCAACTGCAACAGGTGTTCGCGCAACTCAGCAATGCCGCGCTGTTCCGTGGCGGCGGTAACAAACAGCGTCGCCTGCGGGTAACCAAAAGCCTGGAGCGTGTTTTGGACTTCCGTGCGCACGTCGGCAATGCGTGTATCATCCACGCGGTCAGCCTTCGTTAGCGCCACCGTCAGCGCCGGGTTGCCGGTCAGTTGTAAAATCGCCAGATGCTCGCGCGTCTGCGCCATGACGCCATCGTCACACGCCACCACCAGCAGCGCATGGTCAATGCCACCAACGCCCGCCAGCATATTTGAAAGGAATTTTTCATGCCCTGGCACATCAATAAAACCCGGCACGCGGCCATCCGGCTGCGGCCAGTAGGCATAACCGAGATCGATGGTCATGCCACGTTTTTTCTCTTCCGGCAGGCGATCGGCATTCACGCCAGTAATGGCTTCAATCAGGGTGGTTTTGCCGTGGTCGACATGCCCGGCAGTGGCAATAATCATTTCAGCAACATCTCCAGCAAGCGGGATTCATCATCAACACAGCGACAGTCCAGCCACAGGCGACCATCGTAAATACGGCCAATCACCGGCTGCGGCAGCGCCCGCCACTGCGCGGCCAGCATCTCCAGGCGACGGCCACTGCCATCGCGCGGGGTAAACGTCAGCGCCGCGCCAGGCAGCCTGTCGACCGGCAGCGAACCGCTACCAATTTGTGACAGACAGGTTTCCACGCGCAGCTCAAATTCGTGATAACACGCCGTCAACGCCGCGCATAAGCGCTGCGCCTGCTCGCGAATATCCGCCTCCGGACGTGTTAAGTAACGCAGCGTCGGCAGGTTCTCAATGAGTTTTTCCGGGTGCAGATAGAGGCGTAATGTCGCTTCCAGCGCCGCAAGGGTCATTTTATCCGCCCGCAATGCGCGTTTCAGCGGGTGCTGTTGCAGCTGTTCAATCAGCGCTTTTTTACCCACGATAATGCCCGCCTGCGGGCCGCCGAGCAGCTTATCGCCGGAGAAACTCACCAGACTCACACCGGCAGCAATCAGTGTCTGCGGCATCGGTTCCTGCGGCAAACCGTAGCGGCTTAAATCAACCAGCGAACCGCTACCGAGATCGACAACCACCGGTAGCGCATGTTCTTCACCCAGCGCCACCAGATCAGCTTCATCCACCGCTTTGGTAAAGCCTTCAATGTGGTAATTACTGGTGTGGACTTTCATCAGCAACGCGGTGCTGTCGTTAATCGCCTGGCGATAATCTTTCGCATGCGTGCGGTTAGTGGTGCCGACTTCATACAACACACAACCCGCCTGGCGCATCACGTCCGGAATGCGAAATGCGCCGCCAATTTCTACCAGCTCACCACGCGACACCACCACTTCGCGGCCAGCCGCCGTGGCCGCCAGCATCAGCAACACCGCTGCGGCATTGTTATTGACGATGCAGGCATCTTCCGCGCCGGTAAGCTGACAGAGAAGATCGGCCAGGGCGCGATCACGATGACCGCGCCCCGCGCCGTCGAGGTCATATTCGAGCGTCACCGGCGAGCCCATCACCTGCGCGACGGCGTCGATGGCGGCCTGCGGTTGTACCGCGCGGCCTAAGTTCGTATGCAGCACCGTACCGCTCAGGTTAAACACCGGGCGCAGCGCGCTGCTGTCGCTTTGTTCCAGCCGCTGTTGCGCCGCCGCCGCCCAATCGAGGCACCAGGCGGGTAGGGTTTGTGCTTCACGGATCTGCGCGCGCGCCTCGTCCTGCAACTGGCGCAGCGTTTGCGCCACGCGACTGTGGCCGAAAGTGGTTAATAAAGTGGCGAACGCCTCGTCACGTAACAGGCGATCGGTCGAAGGGATCTGGCTGTAAAGAGTTGTCATGAAAAGGCCTGGCTATGAGTTGCCCCCTCCCGTCAGGGGGTTTGACGTGAGGGGATTGTACAGTGACTTGCTCAGGCGGACATCATGCTTATCAAGCCTTCGGCGGTTCGGTGCGGGCGAAACTCTCGCGCTGGAACAGATTTTCCACCAGCTTTACCAATAAGGGGCGATCAACACACCAGCCGGGCGAAACATGGCGGAAATTCAGGTAACTAATAGCGCAGGCGATTGCTACCGTCGCCAGATTCAAGTCATCCACGCTCAGCGTGCCGTCTTTAAGGTAGCTTTCCAGCGCATCCAGACCGCGCGAAACCTTTTCCCGCTGGCGCAACAGTTCAGTTTCCGATTGCTGTTCGACCGGGCGCGCCAGCTCGCGAACCGAAACCAGCGCCGCATCCATAATGCCATCGCCCAGCGCTTCGAGTTGGCGAATTTTCAATGCCGCTTTGCGATCGGTGGGCAGCATGGCCGGAGCGATATTGAGCAAATCAATATATTCCGCAATGATCGGTGAGTCGTACCACACGTCGCCATCATCGGTTATCAGCGCCGGTACTTTGCCAAGCGGGTTGTACTGCGCCACGCCATTCACGGCGTTATAAGGCTGTTCATTGATAAATTCGAAGGTGATGCCCTTTTCCAGCAGGATCACCGAAATTTTGCGTACAAAAGGACTGGTATAGCTGCCGATCAGTTTCATTGCCTTCTCCGTTTCCGCCAACAAAAACCTAAGTATGAACGAGCGGGCGTAGATTGTTTCATCAAGATGAAAACTTCTGCCGCTACTGTGCATATCGCAGCAGGCAGTGAAAGGAAGTTACAGGTTCTGCAGGTCGTCAAAAACACAGTTTGCTGACGATCACATTCGGAAAAGTCCTGACGAAAATATCTTGTGATTTATATCACAAATACATAACAAACCATCGCGCATAAAATGTGAATAACATCACACTTACAGGCTCATAACGCGTGGTTTTTGCGCTTTGTTCTTTTTTTACACGTATTTTTTGTGACTAATATCACACTAATAGGTGGCATACCCCCTACGTTAGTGTGATCTGAATCACACAAAAGCGCGCCATCTGGACAGCTACGCGATTCGGTGCGAGATTTCGCCTCACAGATAACCCAGGTCCGGCTACCTCTGCCGCCACGTTAACAAAAAACCTCGGGCTTCCGGCCTGTGCGATAGCAAACATAAGAAGGGGTGTTTTATGTCATCCGATATCAAGATCAAGGTGCAAAGCTTTGGTCGTTTTCTCAGCAATATGGTGATGCCGAATATCGGCGCGTTTATCGCGTGGGGGATCATCACCGCATTGTTTATTCCTACAGGGTGGTTGCCTAACGAGACGCTGGCGAAACTCGTTGGCCCAATGATTACTTATCTGCTGCCGCTGCTCATCGGTTACACCGGTGGTCGTCTGGTAGGCGGCGATCGTGGCGGCGTAGTCGGCGCGATCACCACTATGGGGGTTATCGTCGGTGCGGATATGCCGATGTTCCTCGGTGCAATGATCGCGGGTCCGCTTGGCGGCTGGGCGATTAAACACTTTGATAACTGGGTCGACGGTAAGATCAAATCCGGTTTCGAAATGCTGGTGAACAACTTCTCCGCTGGCATCATCGGTATGATCCTCGCCATCCTGGCGTTCCTCGGCATTGGTCCTGCGGTTGAAGTGCTGTCCAAAGTTCTGGCGGCGGGCGTTAACTTCATGGTTGCGCACGAAATGCTGCCGCTGGCGTCTATTTTTGTGGAACCGGCGAAAATCCTGTTCCTCAACAACGCCATCAACCACGGTATCTTCTCACCGTTGGGTATCCAGCAATCGCATGATCTCGGCAAGTCCATCTTCTTCCTGATCGAAGCGAACCCGGGTCCGGGTATGGGCGTGCTGCTGGCGTACATGTTCTTTGGTCGCGGCAGCGCTAAACAGTCTGCTGGCGGCGCGGCTATCATCCACTTCCTGGGTGGTATCCACGAAATTTACTTCCCGTATGTGCTGATGAACCCGCGTCTGCTGCTTGCCGTTATCCTTGGCGGTATGACTGGCGTGTTCACCCTGAGCGTGCTGAACGGCGGCCTGGTCTCTCCGGCGTCTCCGGGTTCCATCCTGGCGGTGCTGGCAATGACACCAAAAGGCGCGTACTTCGCCAACCTGGCGGCGATCTTCGCTGCGCTGATTGTCTCTTTCGTTATCTCTTCCATCCTGCTGAAAACCAGCAAAGTGAAAGACGACGAAGACCTGCAAGAAGCGACCCGTCGTATTCACGAAATGAAAGCCGAATCTAAAGGCGCAACTCCGCTGGCAGCAGGCGACGTGACCAACGATCTGAGCCATGTGCGTAAAATCATCGTCGCATGTGACGCCGGTATGGGTTCCAGCGCCATGGGCGCAGGCGTGCTGCGTAAGAAAGTGCAGGATGCGGGTCTGAGCAATATCTCTGTCACCAACAGCGCCATTAACAGCCTGCCGTCTGATGTTGACCTGGTGATTACGCACCGCGATCTGACCGAGCGCGCCATGCGCCAGGCACCGCAGGCGCAGCATATTTCGCTGACCAACTTCCTCGACAGTGGCCTGTACACCAACCTGACCGAACGTCTGGTCGCCGCACAGCGCCATACTGACAACGAAGCCAAAGTCACCAGCAGCTTGCAAGATAGTTTCGATGCTCAGAACAGTAACCTGTTCAAGCTGAGCGCAGAGAATATCTTCCTTGGCCGCACGGCGAGCAACAAAGAAGAAGCCATCCGTTTTGCCGGTGAACAGCTGGTCAAAGGCGGCTACGTTCAGCCGGAATATGTGGATGCCATGCTGGAACGCGAAAAACTGACCCCGACCTATCTGGGTGAGTCCATCGCGGTACCGCACGGCACAGTGGAAGCGAAAGATCGCGTGCTGAAAACCGGCGTGGTGTTCTGCCAGTACCCGGAAGGTGTTCGCTTCGGTGAAGACGAAGATGACATCGCCCGTCTGGTGATTGGCATCGCGGCACGTAACAATGAGCATATCCAGGTCATCACCAGCCTCACCAATGCGCTGGATGACGAGACCGTGATTCAGCGTCTGGCGAACACCACCAGCGTTGAAGAAGTGCTGGCACTGCTCGGCAAGTAATCGGTTTTCCTCCCTCTCCCCACGGGGAGAGGGCTAGGGTGAGGGGAAGTATTTGCGGTTCCTCACCCCAGCCCTCTCGGGTAAAAACATTGATGAAGGTTAAGACTATGAAAGCATTGCATTTTGGCGCAGGTAATATCGGACGTGGCTTTATCGGCAAGTTGCTCGCCGACGCGGGGATTGAACTGACGTTCGCCGATGTGAACCAGGTGGTGCTCGACGCCCTTAATGCCCGTCATAGCTATCAGGTGCATGTGGTTGGTGAAAAAGAGCAGGTCGATACCGTCTCCGGCGTTAACGCCGTGAGCAGCATTGGTGACGAGGTTGTCGACCTGATTGCGCACGTTGATCTGGTGACCACGGCGGTCGGTCCGGTGGTGCTGGAACGTATCGCTCCGGCTATCGCTAAAGGTCTGGCAAAACGTAAAGCGCAGGGCATTAACACACCGCTGAACATTATCGCTTGTGAAAACATGGTGCGCGGCACCACGCAGTTGAAAGGCCATGTTATTGCCGCGTTAGCGGACGCCGACAAAGCCTGGGTTGAAGAACACGTTGGCTTTGTGGATTCCGCCGTTGACCGTATTGTTCCGCCGTCTGCATCCGCCACTAACGATCCGCTGGAAGTGACGGTGGAAACCTTCAGCGAGTGGATTGTCGACAAAACCCAGTTCAAAGGCACGCTGCCGAACATTCCGGGTATGGAATTAACTGATAACCTGATGGCATTTGTTGAACGTAAGCTCTTCACGCTGAATACCGGGCATGCTATAACCGCGTACCTTGGAAAACAGACCGGCCATCAAACCATTCGCGACGCAATTCTGGATGCCAATATCCGTGCGGTTGTGAAAGGCGCAATGGAAGAGAGCGGCGCGGTGCTGATCAAACGTTATGGCTTCGATGCCGACAAGCATGCTGCGTATATTCAGAAAATCCTGGGCCGTTTTGAAAACCCCTATCTGAAAGACGATGTTGAGCGCGTAGGTCGCCAACCGCTGCGTAAACTGAGCACGGGCGATCGCCTGATCAAACCGCTGCTCGGCACGCTGGAGTACAACCTGCCGCACGCGAACCTGGTGAAAGGCATTGCCGCAGCTATGCATTACCGCAGCGAGCAGGATCCGCAGGCGCAGGAGCTGGCTCAGCTTATCGAAGAGAAAGGCCCGCAAGCCGCGCTGGCGCAGGTTTCCGGCCTGGATGCTAACAGCCCGGTCGTTAACGAAGCCGTCAGCGCCTATAACGCCAGGGCATGATGCCGACGATGGCGCGGGAAACCCCGCGCCAGTTAACGAAATTGTCAGATATGCAGGCAATAATGGAAAAAACGCAGGCTTTCGAAAACCGTGTTCTCGAGCGTCTGAATGCTGGCAAAACCGTGCGAAGCTTTTTGATCGCCGCCGTTGAGCTACTCAACGAAGCTATCAATATTCTGGTGTTGCAGGTATTTCGCAAAGATGACTACGCGGTGAAATACGCTGTAGAGCCGCTGCTTGACGGAGATGGACCGCTGGGCAATTTGTCGGTGCGTTTAAAACTGATTTACGGTCTGGGAGTCATTTCCCGTCCGGAATACGAAGACGCCGAGCTGTTGATGGCGCTGCGTGAAGAGCTCAATCACGATGGCACAGAGTACGCGTTTACCGATGATGAGATCCTCGGGCCGTTTGGTGAGTTGCACTGCGTTGCCGCCCTGCCGCCAACGCCGGTGTTTGATACCAGTGACGCAAGGCTTTTGGCCATGCAAAAACAGCGCTACCAGCAAGTCGTGCGTTCAACCATGGTGCTCTCTCTGACCGAGCTTATTTCCCGTATCAGCTTAAAAAAAGCATTCCAGAAATAACCTTCGCCATAAATACTGTATCCTTATCGTTTTACTCCCCAACGAATTGAGCCCCATGAAAGAAGTCGAAAAAAACGAAATCAAGCGTCTGAGCGACCGCCTCGACGCGATTCGCCACCAGCAGGCGGATCTCTCCTTAGTTGATGCAGCGGAAAAATACGCTGAACTGGAAAAAGAGAAAACCACACTGGAAAGCGAAATCGCCCGTCTGCGTGAGCAGTACACGCAAAAGCTGAGCAAAGAAGCGCAGAAGTTGACGAAAATGCCGTTTCGCCGCGCCATCACCAAAAAAGAGCAGGCCGATCTCGGTAAGCTGAAAAAAAGCGTCCGTGGTCTGGTGGTTGTCCACCCGATGACCGCGCTGGGCCGCGAAATGGGCCTCGATGCAATGACCGGCTTCGCCAACAGCGAGTTCTGATCCTCGCTTTAACAACCCTGGTCGCCTGCTAGCGCCAGGGTTATTTAATTGGCCCTACCAATTCCTGCCGTTACTCTCCCTGGTTCACAATTCCATCAAATCCCGTCACAGATATATTGCTTGCCAGCAACATCTGGATAACCATTCGTTATCACAACCCCTACACAACCCAACTGGCAGGACCACTTTTACAAAACATGTGACGCAGAGCTAAGCGCAGACTTGCCGCTCACCGGTTTTGTTGTGGTTCTCAGGAGACCTGCATGAATCTCTGGCAACAGAATTACGACCCGGCTGGCAACCTTTGGCTTTCCAGCTTAATTGCATCGCTACCGATCCTGTTTTTCTTTTTTGCGCTGATAAAGCTCAAACTGAAAGGCTATGTGGCCGCCAGTTGGACTGTCGTTATCGCCCTTGGCGTGACGCTGCTGTTTTACCGTATGCCGCTCGATCATGCGCTGGCCTCGGTGGTTTATGGTTTCTTCTACGGATTGTGGCCGATTGCGTGGATCATTATCGCCGCCGTTTTTGTCTACAAAATCTCGGTCAAAACCGGGCAGTTCGACATTATCCGCTCTTCGATTTTGTCGATAACGCCAGACCAGCGCCTGCAAATGCTGATTGTCGGCTTCTCTTTCGGCGCGTTTCTGGAAGGGGCTGCAGGCTTTGGCGCGCCGGTCGCCATTACCGCCGCGTTGCTGGTGGGCTTAGGTTTTAACCCGCTCTATGCCGCAGGCCTGTGTCTGATCGTCAACACCGCGCCGGTCGCCTTTGGCGCAATGGGTATTCCGATTCTGGTTGCCGGACAGGTTACCGGGCTGGACAGCTTTGAAATCGGCCAGATGGTTGGCCGCCAGTTACCGTTCCTGACCATTATCGTGCTGTTCTGGATCATGGCGATTATGGACGGCTGGCGCGGCATAAAAGAGACCTGGCCGGCGGTGATTGTCGCGGGTGGCTCTTTTGCTATCGCCCAGTATCTGAGCTCCAACTTTATCGGCCCGGAACTGCCGGATATCATCTCGTCGCTGGTTTCGCTGGTCTGCCTGACGCTGTTCCTCAAGCGCTGGCGTCCGGTGCGCATCTTCCGCTTCGGCGATATGGGCGCATCACAGGTGGATCTTGATTTAAAACGCACGCAATACAGCGGCGGGCAGATCCTGCGCGCCTGGTCGCCATTTCTGTTTTTGACCGCCACCGTGACGCTGTGGAGCGTGCCGCCATTTAAGGCGCTGTTTGCCCCTGGCGGTGCGCTGTATGACTGGGTATTCACTGTTTCTGTACCGCATCTCGACAAGCTGGTCGCGCGGATGCCGCCGGTGGTGAGCGCCGCCACGCCTTATGCTGCGGTGTATAAATTTGACTGGTTCTCCGCCACCGGCACCGCCATTCTTTTTGCCGCCATGTTGTCGATTATCTGGCTGCGCATGAAGCCGAAGGATGCCGTCACGACGTTTACCAGCACGCTGCGTGACCTGGCGCTGCCGATTTACTCGATTGGTATGGTGCTGGCGTTCGCCTTTATCTCTAACTATTCCGGGCTGTCCTCAACGCTGGCACTGGCGCTGGCGCACACCGGCAGCGCCTTCCCCTTCTTCTCGCCGTTTCTCGGCTGGCTGGGTGTTTTCCTGACCGGTTCAGATACTTCATCCAATGCGCTGTTCGCCGCGCTGCAAGCCACGGCGGCGCAGCAAATTGGCGTGTCGGATGTGCTGATGGTGGCGGCGAATACCACCGGCGGCGTTACCGGCAAGATGATTTCGCCGCAGTCGATCGCCATTGCCTGTGCGGCGGTGGGTCTGGTGGGCAAAGAGTCTGACCTGTTCCGTTTTACTGTTAAACACAGCCTGATTTTCACCTGCATGGTAGGGGTGATTACCACACTTCAGGCCTATGTACTGACCTGGATGATACCATGAAAGTGTTACCCAGACGCCTGACAGACGAGGTTGCCGATCGTGTGCGGGCGCTGATTGCCGAGCAACAACTGGAAGCGGGCATGAAATTGCCCGCAGAACGTCAGCTCGCCGTACAGCTCGGCGTGTCGCGCAACTCGTTGCGTGAGGCGTTATCGAAACTGGTCAGCGAAGGCGTGCTGCTCAGCCGTCGCGGCGGCGGCACATTTGTGCGCTGGCAACATGATGACTGGTCGGAACAAAACATCGTCCAGCCGCTGAAAACGCTGCTGCATGATGACCCGGATTACAGTTTCGATATTCTCGAAGCGCGCCACGCCATTGAAGCCAGCACCGCCTGGCACGCGGCGATGCGCGCCACCGAGGCCGATAAAGAGAAAATTGTGCTGTGCTTTGAAGCCACACAATCCGATGACCCGGATCTCGCTTCGCAGGCGGATGTGCGTTTCCATCTCGCCATCGCCGAAGCCTCGCATAACGTGGTGTTATTGCAAACCATGCGCGGGTTCTTCGACCTGCTGCAATCGTCGGTGAAACAGAGCCGCCAGCGTATGTACCTCGTTCCCCCCGTTTTTTCACAACTGACCGAACAGCACCAGGTGGTGATGAACGCCATTCTTGCCGGTGACGCCGATGGCGCGCGCCAGGCGATGATGGCGCATCTCGGTTTCGTGCATACCACTATTCGTAAATTCGATGAAGATCAGGCCCGCCAGGCACGCATCACCCGCCTGCCCGACGAGCAGCACACTCACTCCAGGGAGAAAAAAGCATGATTATTTCCGCAGCCAGCGACTATCGCGCGGCGGCTAAACGCATTTTGCCGCCGTTCTTATTTCACTATATCGATGGCGGCGCGTATGCCGAATACACCCTGCGCCGCAACGTTGAAGACCTGTCTCAGGTGGCGCTGCGCCAGCGGGTGCTGAAAGACATGTCTGAACTGAGCCTCGAAACCACATTGTTTAATGAAAAGTTATCGATGCCGGTGGCGCTTGCCCCGGTTGGCTTGTGCGGCATGTACGCCCGGCGCGGTGAAGTGCAGGCAGCGGGCGCGGCGGATGCGAAAGGCATTCCTTTTACGCTCTCGACAGTTTCCGTCTGCCCGATTGAAGAGGTTGCGCCGACGATTAAGCGCCCGATGTGGTTCCAGCTATATGTGCTGCGCGATCGCGGCTTTATGCGTAATGCGCTGGAGCGGGCGAAAGCCGCCGGCTGCTCAACGCTGGTATTCACCGTGGATATGCCTACCCCAGGCGCGCGCTACCGCGATGCCCATTCCGGTATGAGCGGCCCGAACGCAGCGCTGCGCCGTTACCTGCAATCGGTGCTGCATCCGCAGTGGGCGTGGGATGTCGGCGTTAATGGCCGCCCGCACGATCTGGGGAATATCTCCGCCTATCTCGGCAAGCCGACCGGGCTGGAGGATTACATTGGCTGGCTGGCGAAGAATTTTGATCCGTCGATTTCGTGGAAAGACCTGGAGTGGATCCGTGAATTCTGGGATGGCCCGATGGTGATCAAAGGGATCCTCGACCCGGAAGATGCCCGCGACGCGGTACGTTTTGGCGCAGACGGCATTGTGGTTTCTAACCACGGCGGCCGCCAGCTCGACGGTGTGCTCTCTTCCGCCCGCGCGCTTCCGGCGATTGCCGATGCGGTGAAAGGCGATATCACGATCCTGGCCGACAGCGGCATCCGTAACGGGCTGGATGTAGTGCGGATGCTGGCGCTTGGCGCAGATTCCGTCCTGCTGGGCCGCGCTTATCTGTATGCGCTGGCGACGCATGGCCGCCAGGGTGTGGCGAATTTGCTGGATCTGATTGAGAAAGAGATGCGCGTGGCGATGACGCTGACCAGCGCGAAATCGATTCGCGACATCAGCAAGGATTCGCTGGTACAAGGACTGAACCAGTTACCTGCCGCGCTGGCACCGTTGTCGCATGGCGACGCCGCCTAGAGAGTGCTATCCTGCCCCCGCTATTAAGGGGGCAGTATGTTAAACATCGTTTTATTCGAACCTGAAATCCCACCAAATACCGGGAATATCATCCGCTTATGCGCCAATACCGGTTTTCGTCTGCATATCATTGAACCGATGGGCTTCACCTGGGACGACAAGCGCCTGCGCCGCGCAGGGCTGGACTACCATGAGTTCGCCGCGGTAAAACGCCATCATGATTACGCCGCCTTTGTCGACGCCGAGCAGCCGCAACGCTTATTTGCCCTCACCACCAAAGGCACGCCAGCGCACAGCGCGGTGAGCTACCAGGCTGGGGATTATTTGATGTTTGGCCCGGAAACGCGCGGCCTGCCAGCGGCTATCCTTGACGTGCTGCCGCCGGAGCAGAAAATCCGCATTCCGATGATGCCGGACAGCCGCAGCATGAACCTGTCGAATGCGGTGTCAGTGGTGGTGTATGAAGCCTGGCGCCAGCTCGGTTACCCCGGCGCAGTGCTGCGTAGCTGAAGGGGAATTGACGGATGACGGCGACACGTTAATCCGCCCTGCGGATAGCGATGCCTGTCATGACTGACGCATCTATTTTTCTGCGCTAACTGCCGAAGGCAGTAAAACACGAGCGGCGCGGTAAACCGGCGCGAACACAAAATCTACAAGGATTTTCGCTTCGCGCCTCCAGCAGGTGCTCAACATGCTGTCGCGTCTTGCTCGCAGCCCTGACTCAGACTGGCGAGCAAAATAACCAGGCAATTAAATCCCGTCGCCGTACTCGAACCCGTGGTTTATCCCGTTGAAATGCTGATCCATATCCATTGACGGTTTATCGCTTTCCGGCTTACCGACAATGCGCGCCGGCACGCCTGCAGCCGTGGTATGCGGCGGCACCGGTTGCAATACCACTGAACCCGCGCCAATCTTCGCGCCGCGACCCACTTCGATATTGCCGAGAATTTTGGCGCCCGCGCCAATCATCACCCCTTCGCGGATTTTCGGATGGCGATCGCCGCTGGTTTTACCGGTCCCGCCGAGCGTGACCGATTGCAGGATCGACACGTCATCTTCAATGACTGCCGTTTCGCCCACTACGATGCCGGTTGCGTGGTCGAGCATAATACCGCGACCAATGCGTGCCGCCGGGTGAATATCGACCTGGAAACTGACCGACACCTGATTTTGCAGGAAAATCGCCAGCGCCTCGCGCCCTTGCGTCCAGAGCCAGTGCCCAATGCGGTATGCCTGTAGCGCGTGGAAACCTTTCAGATAGAGCAGCGGCGTGGAGTATTTATCCACCGCCGGGTCGCGTGTGCGCACGGCCTGGATATCACAGGCGGCAGAGGCGATCATCTCCGGGTCGGCGGCGTAGGCTTCTTCGACGACTTCACGAATGGCAATCGCGGGCATAATCGGCGAGGCAAGTTTGTTCGCCAGCATATAGCTCAGCGCGCTGCCCAGGTTTTCATGCTTGAGTAATGTCGCGTGGTAAAAACTGGCCAGCATTGGCTCGCACTCCGCCAGTGCCCGGGCTTCGGCTTTGATATTTTTCCAGACCAGATCCAGTTCTTCACACGGCATTGCTTACTCCAGACGTGATAAGACGACAGGCTGGTCTGCGCCAGCCTTATCGTGAGTTCAAAAAGAGTCCCTGCGACTAAGGGGTTAGTGCTCTTCCTTGCGGGCACGACCTAATAGGGTCAATGCTGCCTCGCGCGCATTTTTTCCGCAATACAATACCTGATAAATTTCCTCGGTTATTGGCATTTCGACGCCAAACCGATGCGCCAGCGCGCGCACTTCTTTGGTATTGCGGTAACCTTCAACCACCTGGCCAATCTTGTCCTGGGCGCTTTGCACGTCCATGCCCTGGCCAAGCATCATGCCAAAACGGCGGTTGCGCGACTGGTTGTCGGTACAGGTCAGCACCAAATCGCCTAAACCCGCCATGCCCATAAAGGTGGCAGGATCGGCGCCCAGCGCGGCACCGAGACGTGACATTTCGGTCAAACCACGGGTGATCAGCGCCGTACGCGCATTGGCACCAAAGCCAATGCCATCGGACATGCCCGCGCCAATCGCAATGACGTTTTTCACCGCGCCGCCCAGTTGCACGCCGATGAAATCCGGGTTGCTGTAGACGCGGAAACTTTTGCCGCAGTGAAGGAGCTGCTGTAAATCCTCGGCGAACTGAGGATCAGCAGAAGCGAGGGAAATCGCCGTAGGCAGTCCCGCCGCCAGCTCTTTGGCAAAGGTCGGGCCGGAAATCACCGCCAGCGGAATATCCGGGCCTAACACTTCGCGCGCCACCTCTTCGAGCAGACGCCCGGTTTCGGCTTCCAGCCCTTTTGTCGCCCAGACGATACGCGCATCATCGCGCATGAGCGGCTTGATTTGCGCCAGCACATCGCCAAAGACGTGGCTTGGCACCACCACCAGAATATTGCGGCTGGCGGAAAGCGCGCGGGCAAGATCGCTCTCTAATTGCAGCGTGTCGGGGAAAGGCACATCGGGGAGGAACGCGGCGTTGCAACGGTCGTGTTGCAGGGTCGCGATATGTTTTGGGTCATGGCCCCACAGCACAACCGGGTGGCCATTTCTTGCCAGCGTGATGGCAAGAGCGGTGCCGTAAGAGCCGGCACCGATCACAGTCATTGCAGCATTAAGTGCGTTCATCAGGCATCCTGATGTTGTTCGGCACCTTCGCCAGTCTGCTGTTGCAGGTAGTTCATGAACAGCGCATCAAAGTTCACTGGCGCAAGGTTCAGTTGCGGGAAAGTACCGCGGGAAACCAGGCTGGTGATGCACTCGCGGGCATACGGGAACAGAATGTTCGGGCAGTATGCACCCAGGCAGTGCGCCATCTGCGTTCCTTCGATACCGTCGATAGAGAAGATACCGCCCTGCTGTACTTCGCACAGGAAGCCAGTTTCTTCGCCCAGGGAAGCGGTCACGGTAACGCGTAGAACCACTTCATAAACACCTTCCGCCAGCTGAGTGGAGGCAGTGTCGAGATCCAGTTTCACTTCCGGCTGCCACTCTTTCTGGAAGATGTGTGGCGCATTCGGCGCTTCGAAAGAGATATCTTTCGTATAGATACGCTGAATCTGGAAAGTCATTTCGGTGTTGTTTTGTTCAGACATGAGTGAATAACCCTTAAGTGTTGTAGTGCTCTAAAAGCATTAACGCAACAGCGGATCCAGCCCGCCACGCGCGTCCAGCGCATATAAATCGTCGCAGCCGCCAATGTGCTGCGCATCAATAAAAATCTGCGGAACCGTCGTACGGCCACTACGTTGAATCATCTCTTCACGTTTTACCATGTCACCGTCGATCGGCAGCTCAGCAAACGCGACACCTTTGCTATTCAGCAGCGCTTTTGCGCGGTGGCAAAACGGGCAAGTCGCTTTCGTGTAGATCTCAATATTGGCCATATCTCTTCTCCGATGTTTACCCGTGGGTAAATTATTTACCGCGAACTAACGGCAGGTTTTCGCCCATCCAGCCAGAGATACCGTCTTTCAGCACAAAGACCTTCTCGAAACCGGCTTTCACCAGCTCGTTCGCCGGGGTCTGGGCCTGCATGCCGGTACCATCAACAACGATAATCGGCGCGCTTTTGTGTTTTTCAAGCTCACCTACATTATTGGCTTTGATCTCGTTTGGCAGCAAATTCACCGCGCCTGCAATGTGACCTTTACGGAAATCATCACGCTGGCGTAAGTCCACTACCACGGCATCTTCTTTATTAATGAGGCGCGTAGCTTCGCCGCGAGAAATCACTTTCACTTTAGACGCAATGCCCTTGAAAGTGGTAAACAGCACAGCACCGAATAACGCAATCCAGGCGATACACAGGATTGGGTTGCGGCCAATAAATTGCATAATTTCTTGCATCTGGGGTTACAACTCCGGACTTAGTGATTAAAAACCAGCAAGGAGTATACCTGCGCAGTGGGGCAAATACAGCCAGCGAGCGCGACGGAATGCATTTTCTGCGGAGTGTTACAGAAAAAATAAAGACTCGCGGCGCAAACAAGGGGCTGGTCAGCCGCTTTCTTTGATCTTCTGCGGCTATTTTATCGATTCAGCTGTAGTAAAATTACGCAAATTTTTTTGTCTTCTGAGCATGAGGTTGTCGCAATGTCGGTTTCTAAAAAACCTATGGTACTGGTGATTCTGGATGGCTATGGCTACCGTGAAGACCAGCAGGATAACGCTATTTTCAACGCCAAAACCCCGGTAATGGACAAACTGTGGGCAACCCGCCCGCATACGCTGATTGACGCATCCGGCCTCGAAGTCGGCCTGCCGGATCGCCAGATGGGCAACTCCGAAGTCGGCCACGTCAACCTGGGCGCAGGGCGTATTGTTTACCAGGATCTGACTCGCCTGGATAAAGAGATCAAAGAGCGCACGTTCTTTAGCAACCCGGTGCTGGGCGGTGCGGTAGACAAAGCGGTTGCCGCAGGCAAAGCCGTGCACATTATGGGTCTGCTCTCCGCAGGCGGCGTGCACAGCCATGAAGACCACATTCTGGCGATGGTGGAGCTGGCAGCGGAACGCGGCGCGGAAAAAATCTATCTGCACGCTTTCCTCGACGGTCGCGACACGCCGCCGCGCAGCGCAGAATCCTCACTGAAAAAATTCGAAGACAAGTTCGCCGCGCTGGGTAAAGGGCGTGTTGCGAGCATTATTGGCCGTTATTTCGCCATGGATCGCGACAACCGCTGGGATCGCGTGGAACAAGCTTACAACCTGATGACCGAGGCCAAAGGCGAATTCACCTTTGATAGCGCCGTTGCGGGTCTGCAAGCGGCTTACGCTCGCGACGAAAATGACGAGTTTGTAAAAGCGACGGTCATCCGCGCCGCAGGCCAGCCCGATGCGGCAATGGAAGATGGCGACGCACTGATTTTCATGAACTTCCGCGCCGACCGCGCACGCGAAATTACCCGAGCTTTTGTGAACGCAGACTTCGACGGTTTCGCGCGTAAGAAAGTGGTTAAGCTCGGCGACTTCGTCATGCTGACCGAATATGCCGCCGATATCAAAACCGCCGTCGCTTATCCACCCGCTTCTCTGGCGAACACGCTCGGTGAGTGGATGGCGAAACACAACAAAACCCAGTTGCGTATTTCCGAAACGGAAAAATATGCCCACGTCACCTTCTTCTTCAACGGCGGCGTAGAAGAGCCGTTCCCTGGCGAAGACCGCATTCTGATCAACTCGCCAAAAGTGGCAACTTACGACCTGCAACCGGAAATGAGCTCCGCAGAGCTAACCGAGAAACTGGTGGGTGCGATCACCAGCGGGAAGTATGACACCATTATTTGTAACTACCCGAACGGCGATATGGTCGGTCATACCGGCGTGTTCGATGCCGCTGTCGCCGCTGTTGAAGCGCTGGATCATTGCGTTGCTGAGGTGAGCAAAGCGGTGGAATCCGTCGGCGGCCAGATGCTGATCACCGCCGACCACGGTAATGCAGAGCAGATGCGTGACCCGTCAACCGGTCAGGCGCACACGGCGCATACCAACCTGCCGGTGCCGCTGATCTACGTTGGCGATAAAGCGCTGAAAGCCGTTTCCGGCGGTAAACTTTCCGACATCGCGCCGACTATGCTGACGCTGATGGGCATGGAAATCCCGCAAGAGATGACTGGTAAGCCGCTGTTCATCGTGGAATAATCGCTCCCCATGAGGGGAAAGGCGATTTTTTCAATTACATGGGTCGGGATCCGGCCCTTTCTTTGCGCCAGCGCACTCAGCGCTGGCGCATTGCTGTGCGCCGTTTCCGCCCACGCCGATGACCGCGATCAGCTCAAATCTATTCAGGCCGATATCGCTGAAAAAGAGCGCGCGGTTCGCCAGCAACAACAGCAACGCGCGGGTCTTCTTGCCCAGTTGAAGGCACAGGAAGAAGCCATCTCCGCCGCCACTCGCCAGCTGCGGGAAACGCAAAATACCCTCGCTCAGCTCAATAAGCAGATCGCCGAAATGAACGCCTCGATTGCCAAACTGGAACGTCAGCGCACCACGCAGGAACACAACCTTGCGGCACAGCTTGATGCGGCGTTCCGCCAGGGGCCACACACCGGGATCCAGCTGATTTTAAGCGGCGAAGAGAGCCAGCGCGGCCAGCGTTTGCAGGCCTACTTTGGTTATCTCAACCAGGCGCGCCAGGAAACCATCGCTCAGTTGAAGCAGACGCGCGAAGAAGTCGCCACGCAAAAATCCGAGCTGGAAGAGAAGCAGAGCCAGCAACAAACGCTGCTGTATGAGCAAAAAGCGCAGCAGGCCAAACTTGAACAAGCGCGCAGCGAGCGGCAGAAAACCCTTTCGGGTCTGGAATCCTCCATTCAGGAAGGGCAACAGCAGCTAAGCGAAATGCGCGCCAACGAATCTCGCTTGCGCGATCGCCTCGCCCGTGCGGAAGCGGCAGCCAAAGCGCGCGCTGAACGCGAAGCCCGCGAAGCGCAAGCCGTGCGTGACCGCCAGAATGAAGCCAGCCGCAAAGGCACTACGTATAAACCTACCGAGAGTGAACGCTCGCTGATGTCCCGCACCGGCGGTTTAGGTTCGCCGTCAGGCCAGGCCGTCTGGCCGGTTCGCGGCCCGTTGCTGCATCGTTATGGCGAACAACTGCAGGGTGAGCTACGTTGGAAAGGGATTGTTATCGGCGCGTCGGAAGGCAGCGAAGTGAAAGCCATAGCCGACGGGCGCGTGATCCTCGCCGACTGGCTGCAAGGCTATGGCCTGGTGGTGGTGGTTGAACACGGCAAGGGTGATATGAGCCTTTACGGCTACAACCAGAGCGCACTGGTGAGCGTAGGCACCCAGGTTCGCGCCGGTCAGCCGATAGCCCTCGTAGGGAGCAGTGGCGGTCAGGGCCGGCCTTCACTCTATTTCGAAATTCGCCGTCAGGGTCAGGCGGTCAATCCACAGCCGTGGTTGGGAAGATAAGGTTTGCTTCAATTTCGTCGTATTGTTTTGACGCTCGCCACTGCGCTGGCGTTTTCCGCTCCGGCATTCGCCGGGAAACTGGCCATCGTGATCGACGATTTCGGCTACCGTCCACAAACTGAAAACCAGGTGCTGGCCATGCCGCAGGCGGTTTCCGTCGCGGTGCTGCCCAATGCAACGCATGCGCGGGAAATGGCGACCAAAGCGCACAACAGTGGCCATGAAGTGTTGATCCACCTTCCAATGGCGCCTTTGAGTAAACAGCCGCTGGAAAAAGATACGCTGCGCCCGGAAATGAGTAGCGCAGAGATTGAGCGCATCATCAGCGACGCCGTCAACAAAGTGCCGTATGCCGTCGGGCTGAATAACCATATGGGCAGCGCCATGACGTCAAGTCTGTTTGGCATGCAGAAAGTGATGCAGGCGCTGGAGCGCTATAACCTCTATTTCCTTGATAGTATGACCATCGGCAATAGCCAGGCACTGCGCGCCGCTTCCGGCACCGGAGTGAAAGTCATTAAGCGCAAGGTGTTCCTCGACGATACGCAAAACGAAGGCGATATCCGCCGTCAGTTTGACCGCGCCGTACAGTTAGCGCGTCGCAATGGTTCCGCCATTGCAATTGGTCACCCGCATCCCACTACCGTTCGCGTGTTACAGCAAGTGCTCCCCAGCCTGCCGGCCGATATTACGCTGGTGCGCCCGAGCGATCTGCTCAATGAACCGCAGACAGATACCTCAACGCCCAACGCCACACCGCCAGGCGGTACCGTTCAGCCACCGCGCAACCCGTTTCGCGGTGCAAAACTGTGTAAAGCGAAGCACAAACCTGAACCGGTTTACGCCAGCCGCTTCTTTGGTGTAATCAGTGAAAGTGTTGGGGAAAGTACGCTGGTGCGTTATATGCAGAATCAGTGGCAAGGGTGGAAAACAACCCACCCTTAAGAGATTATCCGACTGGCGAGTAATTAATTGAGCGAGAACTCGCCCTTCAGGATCTGCGCATAGAGTGTTGGTTGCTGGTTATCTTCCGTTTGATACGTCTCTTTATGTGAGAGCTTATAAATACCAACGGCATCATCCCGCAACGCCGCCCAGCCATTGCCATCCGCTTTTTTATTCATAAACTGACGAATCAGAAAGCGGTTATTGCCAATCACCGGTTGCTCAAGCAGCAACGTACGGAATTCCGCGTAATGTTCCAGCGCATGGCGAAATGAATAATCGGTCAGAAAATATTCAATTAATTCATTGTTCTGGAGCCAGTAAGCGTACAGTACATCGCGAACGTATTTCACCAGCGAATTGTGTTTGTGAGAAGCCAGTAAGTAGGTGGTCCAAAATCCCTGGCTAAGGGCATTATCCTCTTTATTAAGATCAAAACGCAGCGAGGAGAATTCTCGCGCGAATAGCGATTCAGGAATAGGGCGTGTTAAAAACATGGTCGCATCCATCCAGATCCCACCGTATTGATAGAGCAACGAGCAGCGCACAATATCTGAATACGGAGCCTTACTGATTCGCCCCTGCTGGTACTTCTGCACAATATGCTCAGGTAAGGTCAAATATTGCGGGATGGTTTCATCGGTTAGCACCACCACTTTTGCCCCCACGGCATTTTCTTCGACTGACGCAATACAGCGCTTAACCAGCTCTGGCGCGTGCTCACGTCCCTGCAACCAGCAGATCCAGACAATACGAGTCGGCTCCGCCACTGCGGGCTCATTCACCGAGGGTTTCACCCCCAGCGCATCAATAGCAGAGAAAATCACCCGCTTTTTCTTCTCTTCCAGCCGTGTGGAGAAGCGCTGAAAAAACGGTAGTTTGGTTTTTTTTGCCAGGCGCCTGGACTTTTTAATGAGTTTATTCAGCAGATTAAGCGCAAACATGGATCCACCTGTTTTAGAACATCTCTTTAAGGGTGCGACGCAGCAGTTTAAGCCGAAGTTTCCAGCCTTTCTTACGGCCGCGCAGCAGCGCATTCATCTTGCTGGAACTTACCCCGCGAAATGACATCAATTGATAAAGGTTGTGACTGATGGTTTCTTCCGTCATCTGCGGTTTAAATTTGAAATAAAGCTTACGGTAGGAGTGGTATTTTTTTAAGCGGGCGGTGATTCTGTCACTGCCGTGTTCCGCATCCACCATAGCGGTGCTGAAGTTGTATTTTAGGCCTGGGCCATATTTCAACGTCAGTTTGATCCAGACATCACGATCTTGCTGCTGTCGAATTTCAGGTGAAAACCCCCCCACACCCAGCAGTTTCTCACGTGTGGTAAGCACTTGGTTACCGACAACGTTTTCACATAGCAGATCCTGTGCGGTGATGATTTTTTTACTTTCCGGGAAGAGCGGTTTCTTCTGCTGCTTATCAAGCCTCGCCGGCGCGTCGCTGACGAAAGCGAACTTTTCATCATAACGGGCGACTAATGCAGACAGGCGCTGTGGCAGAAAATAATCATCATCGTCAAGACCAGTGACAAATTTCCCCTGAGCTAAAGAGTAGCCGCGATTTCGGCTGAAATTCGAACCACTATTCATTTCGTTGCGTTGATAAATGAAGCGAACAAAACGCGCTTCACATTCACTGTGCAATTTTGCGATAAGCTGCGCGGTTTTGTCGTTCGAATGATCGTCAATAATAATCAATTCAATGGCCGGATAAATCTGGTTAATAACAGAGCGAATCGCCCTCTCCAGAAGGTCTTCCCGGTTGAAGGTAGTGATTATAACTGAGACCAATTCTTTCATCATAAAACTCATATTATTGGCAATAATCTATCCACCGGAAGAATACCTTTTCCCCGGTGGATAAGCAAAAGCTACTTAAAAACCTTATCTTTTGAATTGCTGACAAGGAGTGCGACGGACATAATCAACACCAGCATCCAGGCAATAGGCGTAGTTTTGGAATAGAACATAACGCCAGTAAAGCCAAAGCTTATAAAAGAAACGAGAAATGCACACATTATTACGCTATTTAATTTACGATATGCATAAATAAAAAACGAAATAATAAACATAAAATACAACAACAACCCGGAAGGACCTTTAGTTGATATAGTTTCTACAATTTCATTGTGTAAATGTCCACGCATATGATCAAGTGCTCCACGCAGTGATGGATCTTTCGCAACCACCGCGGTAATGATCTCGTTACGCTGATCGGTAGACTGCCATAAATAATTATGACTTGCTGCGATAAGTCCAGTCTCCCACATCGCAAAACGCGCCCCAACAGAGGTAGCAGAATTATTCTGATCATAGGCTACGATATCATTGTTAAGATCATTGTAACGTTGGATAATACTGCCTTTCATCATCCATAGACCTGCTAAAAACACCAATGCAAATACTGCCAATGCTTTCCATGGAACGTGCTTTTCACGGTATATTTTAACAATCAACAATGAGAAAACTATAACTGGATACGTCAAGATCGCCGCGCGTGTTTCGGTTGTAACCAGAATTACTAGCGTAATAAAAAAATGTGCTATCAATAATATCTCACGAAATTTTATACGCAGATGCTGCAATACCAATATTATATATATTGAAAGGAAAACAACAGTGTAAGCAGCACCTGTCGCATCAGTCCCCCCCGTTAAAGCCAAGGTTACGCGAGGGACACCAAGGTAAACGCTTTGATAAACGGTATAGCCGATCATCATAATTTGTAGTAACAATGCAGCTAAATAGTGTATTTTATTAGTATAAATAAAGCCTTTGGTTTTTTGATTATTTAATGAAAGGACATATAAAACAAATGAACCAAAGCAACAGATTTTACCAACTTCAAGGTAAGCACGGTATGAATTTATTGCAGGACTATTACCGTTTTTGAATAACCCATACCAAATTAAATCACAAATACCAATTAGCAATAATGAAAGGCACAACCATTTTGCATCGTTATTTTTTAATTTTTTACATTCCGTTAATGCAATAAAAAAAGCAACCATGCCAGCAATGCTGAATATTTTCACTGACAAATAAGGATTCACAATAATAGAGCAAAAAGCAATAACACAAAGAAAAAACATTATCTGCTTTAATATTAACTGCACGTTGTCAAATTTACTATTTATCATTATCTTAATAACTCAATTTCGCATATGCGTTCATAATAGTAATGGCCTGCTATTGAAGCACCCACAGCAACAATAGATGCGAAATATTACACACCGCGCTACCGAAATCAAAGCATCGGCGGAAAACTTATTCATTCAAAGAGTTTTCTGATGCAGCATCGCCCCAGGGATCTTCGCCACGCGGAATCTGCAAATAAATCTCAGCGGCATAAACAGCCGAGAATGAGGGGAGATATATGCTGTCACCTCCCCTAAAGCCAAATTAATCCCAGCTCAGAATCACTTTGCCGGACTGTCCCGAGCGCATCGCGTCGAAGCCCTGCTGGAACTCATCAATGCTGAAACGGTGGGTAATGATCGGGGAAAGATCCAGACCAGACTGGATTAACGCCGCCATCTTATACCAGGTTTCAAACATCTCACGACCGTAAACCCCTTTGATAAACAGCCCCTTGAAGATGACTTTAGTCCAGTCGATAGACATATCGGACGGCGGAATCCCCAGCATCGCAATACGACCACCGTGGTTCATGGTGTCGAGCATCGTGCGGAACGCCGGCGGCGCGCCGGACATTTCCAGCCCCACGTCGAACCCTTCGGTCATGCCCAGTTCTGCCATCACATCTGCCAGATTCTCTTTGGCGACGTTAACCGCGCGGGTAACACCCATTTTGCGCGCCAGATCGAGGCGGTACTCATTCACATCGGTGATAACCACATGGCGTGCGCCAACGTGTTTTGCCACCGCCGCGGCCATAATACCAATCGGGCCTGCACCGGAGACCAGCACATCTTCTCCCACCAAATCAAACGAGAGCGCCGTGTGCACCGCATTACCAAACGGATCGAAAATCGACGCTAAATCATCAGAAATATTGTCGGGGATTTTGAAAGCGTTGAACGCCGGGATCACCAGGTATTCAGCAAAACAGCCCGGACGGTTGACGCCCACACCCGTGGTATTACGACACAGGTGCGTACGCCCGGCGCGGCAGTTACGGCAGTGGCCGCAGGTAATATGGCCTTCCCCGGAAACGCGATCGCCAATTTTAAAACCTTTCACTTCCTGGCCGATGCCCACTACTTCGCCGACATATTCATGCCCGACCACCATCGGCACAGGAATGGTTTTTTGCGACCAGTCGTCCCAGTTATAGATATGCACGTCAGTGCCGCAAATCGCGGTTTTGCGAATTTTAATCAGCAGATCGTTATGACCAACATCCGGCTCCGGTACGTCGGTCATCCAGATGCCTTCTTCCGCTTTCAGTTTGGATAACGCTTTCATTTCACGCCCTCAGGCAATCACACCCAGTTGTTTACCAATGCGGGTAAAGGCAGCAACCGCACGCTCAATTTGTTCAGGCGTATGCGCCGCAGACATCTGTGTGCGAATGCGCGCCTGACCTTTCGGCACCACCGGGAAGAAGAAACCGGTGACGTAAATCCCCTCTTTTTGCAGTTCGCGGGCAAAGTTTTGCGCCACCACCGCATCGCCCAGCATCACCGGGATAATCGCGTGATCTGCACCTGCCAGTGTGAAACCTGCGGCGGTCATTCTTTCGCGGAACAAGCGGGCATTGGCCCACAGGCGATCGCGCAGCTCAGCGCCGGATTCAAGCATTTCCAGCACTTTAATGGACGCCGCAACAATGGCTGGTGCCAGTGAGTTGGAGAAAAGATACGGGCGGGAACGCTGACGCAGCCACTCCACCACCTCTTTACGCGCAGCGGTATAACCGCCGGACGCGCCGCCAAGCGCTTTGCCCAGCGTGCCGGTAATGATGTCCACGCGCCCCATCACGTCGCAATATTCATGCGTACCGCGACCATTCGCGCCAACAAAACCGACCGCGTGAGAATCATCGACCATCACCAGCGCGTCATATTTATCCGCCAGATCGCACACGCCTTGCAGGTTAGCGATCACGCCATCCATCGAAAACACGCCGTCGGTCGCAATCAGTACATGACGCGCACCCGCTTCACGCGCCTCTTTCAGGCGGGTTTCCAGCTCCTGCATATCGTTATTGGCGTAGCGATAGCGCTTCGCTTTACACAGACGCACACCGTCGATGATAGAAGCATGGTTCAGCGCGTCGGAAATAATGGCGTCTTCCGCGCCGAGCAGCGTTTCAAACAGGCCGCCGTTAGCGTCGAAGCAGGAGGAGTAAAGAATGGAATCTTCCATGCCGAGGAAATCGGCCAGCTTCTTCTCCAGCGCTTTGTGGCTGTCCTGCGTGCCGCAGATAAAGCGCACCGACGCCATACCGAAGCCATGGCTGTCCATGCCGGCTTTCGCGGCAGCAATCAAATCGGGGTGGTTGGCGAGGCCAAGATAGTTATTGGCACAGAAATTAATGACATGGTCACCATTGGCCACGGTGATATCAGCCTGCTGGGCCGAGGTGATAATACGTTCTTCTTTAAACAACCCTTCCGCACGCGCGGTTTCCAGGTCGTTCGTTAACTGTTTATAAAAATCCCCACGCATCGCAATTCTCCAGACTGGGCAAATTTCGGCACATATTACCGAAAGGTATACGGTGATACGAGATGACACAGCATCCATTCTTCATTTTGTAGCATAAATCACGCATAGCCATATCGTTCACTGGGTGAATGGCTGAAGGGTCGTCAATGTGATGATATGATAAGAGACATTAGTGTCTGAGATCGTCTCAACGCTCCACTTTTCAAAGGTACAGTTATGATCATCGTGACCGGCGGCGCGGGTTTTATCGGTAGCAACATCGTTAAAGCCCTGAATGATAAAGGTATCACCGATATTCTGGTGGTGGACAACCTGAAAGACGGCACCAAATTCGTCAATCTGGTCGACCTGCACATTGCCGACTACATGGATAAAGAAGATTTCCTGCTGCAGATTATGTCTGGCGAAGAGTTCGGTGATATTGAAGCCGTATTCCACGAAGGTGCGTGTTCATCCACCACCGAGTGGGATGGCAAGTACATGATGGATAACAACTATCAGTACTCCAAAGAGCTGCTGCACTATTGCCTGGAGCGCGAAATTCCGTTCCTGTACGCCTCTTCTGCCGCGACTTACGGTGGCCGTACTTCGGACTTTATCGAATCCCGCGAATACGAAAAGCCGCTTAACGTCTACGGCTACTCAAAAATGCTGTTCGACGAGTATGTGCGCGGCATCCTGCCGGAAGCGAACTCACCGATCGTCGGCTTCCGCTACTTCAACGTTTATGGCCCGCGCGAAGGGCACAAAGGCAGCATGGCGAGCGTGGCTTTCCACCTTAATACCCAGTTGAACAACGGCGAAAGCCCGAAACTGTTCGAAGGCAGCGATAACTTCAAACGCGATTTCGTCTATGTTGGCGACGTGGCGGCGGTGAACCTGTGGTTCTGGGAAAACGGTGTTTCCGGTATCTACAATCTGGGCACCGGTCGCGCGGAATCTTTCCAGGCCGTTGCCGATGCGACGCTGGCTTTCCACAAAAAAGGCAGCATCGAATACATTCCGTTCCCGGACAAACTGAAAGGCCGTTACCAGGCGTTTACCCAGGCGGATCTGACCAACCTGCGCGCGGCGGGTTACGACAAACCGTTTAAAACCGTCGCCGAAGGCGTAACCGAGTATATGGCCTGGCTGAACCGCGACGCGTAAGTATGAAAATTTTGGTCATTGGCCCGTCCTGGGTCGGCGACATGATGATGTCGCAGAGTCTTTACCGCACGCTTAAAGCGCGCTTTCCCCAGGCGATAATCGATGTGATGGCACCCGCGTGGTGCCGTCCACTTTTATCACGCATGCCGGAAGTCAACGAAGCGATCCCGATGCCGCTCGGCCACGGCGCGCTGGAAATTGGCGCACGCCGTAAGCTGGGCCGCAGCCTGCGCGAGCGCCGTTATGACCGCGCCTACGTGCTGCCCAACTCGTTTAAATCCGCGCTGGTACCGTTCTTTGCCAACGTACCGCACCGTACCGGTTGGCGCGGTGAAATGCGTTACGGTCTGCTCAATGACGCTCGCGTACTGGATAAACAAGCCTGGCCGTTAATGGTGGAGCGCTATGTGGCGCTGGCCTATGACAAAGGCGTGATGCGCTCGGCGCAGGATCTGCCGCAGCCGCTGCTGTGGCCGCAGTTGCAGGTTAACGACAGCGAAAAATTACAAGTTTGCGCGGCGTTTGCTATTTCTGCAGAACGCCCGATGATTGGTTTTTGCCCAGGCGCAGAGTTCGGCCCGGCCAAACGCTGGCCGCACTACCATTATGCAGAACTGGCAAAGCAACTGATTGACGAAGGCTACCAGGTGCTACTGTTTGGTTCGGCGAAAGATCACGAAGCGGGCAACGAGATTCTGGCTTCGCTGAGTACAGAGCAGCAAGCCTGGTGCCGCAATCTGGCCGGGGAAACGCAGCTGGAGCAAGCCGTTGTGCTGATTGCCGCCTGTAAAGCGGTGGTGACCAATGATTCCGGTTTGATGCACGTCGCCGCCGCGCTTAATCGTCCGCTGGTGGCGCTTTACGGGCCAAGCAGCCCGGATTTCACCCCGCCGCTGTCGCACAAAGCCCGCGTGATCCGCCTGATTACCGGCTACCACAAAGTGCGCAAAGGCGACGCCGCTGAAGGCTATCACCAGAGTTTGATCGACATTACCCCGCAGCGCGTGCTGGAAGAGTTGAACGCGCTGTTGCTGGACGCGGAAGGATAATCGATGCGGGTATTGATCGTTAAAACCTCGTCGATGGGCGATGTGCTGCATACACTGCCCGCGCTCACCGACGCCGCGCAGGCGATTCCCGGCATCCGTTTTGACTGGGTAGTGGAAGAGGGTTTTGCCCAGATCCCCTCCTGGCACGCCGCCGTTGAGCGCGTTATTCCGGTGGCGATCCGCCGCTGGCGCAAAGCCTGGTTTTCCGCCCCCATTACCGCCGAGCGTAAAGCCTTTCGTCAGGCGGTACAGGCTGAGCGGTACGACGCGATTATTGATGCGCAAGGGCTGGTGAAAAGTGCCGCGCTGGTTACCCGGCTGGCGCACGGTGTGAAGCACGGCATGGACTGGAGCACCGCGCGCGAGCCCTTAGCGAGCCTTTTTTACAATCGCCGTCACCACATTGCTAAACAGCAACATGCGGTTGAGCGCACCCGCGAATTGTTCGCCAAAAGCCTCGGTTACACCAAACCACAAACGCAGGGCGATTACGCCATCGCCCGCCATTTTGCCGTCGACGACGCGGCGCATTCGCCCTATGCCGTGTTCTTACACGCCACCACTCGCGATGATAAGCACTGGCCGGAAGCGCACTGGCGCGAGCTACTTAATCTGCTGGCAGACAGCGGCTTACGCATAAAGTTACCGTGGGGTGCGCCGCATGAAGAAGCCCGCGCGAAACGGCTGGCGCAAGAGCTGGATTTTGTTGACGTCTTGCCACGGATGAGCCTTGAGAATGTGGCGCGGGAACTGGCAGGCGCGCGGTTTGTCGTCTCGGTTGATACCGGTTTAAGCCATCTTACCGCTGCGCTGGACAGGCCGAACGTCACGCTTTATGGCCCAACGGATCCCGGTCTTATCGGTGGTTACGGGAAAAACCAAACCATTTGCCGCCCGGAAAACTCTTCGCAGCTGAGCAGCCTTTCTGCCGCTGCGGTTTATCGCCAATTACAGCCTTTGCTAGCAGCTGAGCGTGTCCATGTCTGATTTCTTCTCACCCGAACGCCCGCCGAAACGGGTGCTGATTATCAAGCTGCGTCACCACGGTGATGTCTTGCTGACCTCGCCGATGTTTACCGTACTGAAGAAAAACTGGCCCGGCGTCGAAGTGGATGCGTTGGTGTACGACGATACTCAGGCGATGTTAACCAACCATCCGTATATCGATCAGGTGCATACCATCGGGCGCAAATGGCGCAAACAGGGCTGGTTGAAACAGTTAAGTCTTTATCGCGGCCTGCGCAACCGGCTAAAGGCGCGCAATTACGATGTGCTGATAAACCTCACCGAACACTGGCACGGCGCACGTCTGGCGCGCAAGCTGAAACCCCGCGTCTCAGTCGGCTTCAAACCGGATAAACGCGGCGGCCTCGCCCGCTGGCGCTGGGTGAAATCCTTCACCACGCTCTACCCGGCAATTCAGGATAACAGCCGCCATATGGTGGAAGTGAACCTGGACGCCCTGCGCCGCATTGGCATCCACCCGGCCAGCGCCGAGGACAAACGCACGTTGTTTACGCCAGGCGAGGAAGCGGAAAACACCATTTTGCAAAAACTGGCGGGCTTTGGTCTCGCCAGCAAATCCTACATTCTGGTGCACCCGACATCGCGCTGGATGTTCAAAGCCTGGCAAATCGACAAGCTGGCGGCGACTATCGACACGCTGGCAGCCCGTGGCTTACCGATCATTCTCTCGGCCGCGCCGTCGAAAGAAGAGAGCGACTATATGGATAAGCTGCGCGCCGCACTGACGCAGCCGGTATTTGATTTAAGCGGGCAACTGAATCTGAAAGAACTGGGCGCGTTGATGAAACACGCGCGGCTCTTCTTCGGCGTGGATTCCATGCCAATGCACCTGGCCAGCGCCGTGGGTACGCCCACCGTCGCCATTTTCGGCCCGACGGGCGCGATAAAATGGGCACCCTGGGGTGTCACTTACCGGGTCATTACCGCCGGTTTCACCTGCCAGCCTTGCGGCAAAGCGGGCTGTGGCGACAGCCAGGTTTCTGACTGCATTACCGCCATAACACCTGCGCAGGTGCTCGGCGCGATTGATACCTTACTGCTGGAAAACCCCGCATGAAGCTGGCTATCGTCAGACAAACCTATAACCCGAACGGCGGCGCAGAACGTTTCGTTTCCCGCGCGTTGAATGTGCTGGCGCAGGACACATCGCTCAATGTCACGCTGATCGCCCGTGAATGGGAAAACGCCGCTGGCTGGCACACTCTGACGGTCAACCCGCCGTTTCGTAACCGCAAAATGCGCGAAGCGGGTTTTGCTGACGCCGCAGCGGCGCACTTTGCCGATTTCGATATTGTGCAGAGCCATGAGCGCATTCCCGGTGCGACCATTTTCCGCGCCGGAGACGGTGTACACGCCACCTGGCTTGAGCAGTACAGCCGCATTCTGTCACCGCTAAAACGCTGGTCGCAGAATTTCAGTCCCTATCACCACTACATTTTGCAGGCGGAGCGCCAGATGTTCGCCCATCCTGCGCTGCGCAAGGTTATCTGTAATTCGCGGATGGTGCGCGATGATATCGCCCGCCGTTTTCAGTTGCGCGACGACCAGTTAACGGTGATTTATAACGGCGTCGATACCGCCCATTTCCACCCCAGCGTGCGTGAGTTGTGTCTGCGAACAGCGCTGGGCATTCCCGCCGATGCGCCGGTGCTGGCGTATGTCGGTTCTGGTTTTACCCGTAAAGGCGTCGCGACGGCGCTGCGTGCAATTGTCGCGCACCCGTCCGTCTGGCTGTTGGTTGCCGGACGCGATAAGCACGCCCGTAAGTTTGAAAAGCTGGCACGCCAGTTGGGCGTGGCGAAGCGTGTGCGTTTTCTTGGCCCGGTGGCGGATATTCGCCAGGTCTACGGTTCAGCGGATGCGCTGATCCTGCCAACGCTCTACGATCCGTTCCCGAACGTCTGCGTTGAAGCGCTGGCTTGCGGGCTGCCGCTGTTCACCAGCCCAGGCTGCGGTGCTGCCGAATGGGTGATCGAAGGGGAAAACGGCTGGGTGCGCGATGCGCTGGATAGCGAGGGTTATAGTGCGTCTGTCGGTGAGTGGCTGGCTGGCCGTACGCGCGGCGTGGATTATGCGGCGGCGGCGCGCGCCACCGCAGAACCCTGGACGCTGGACCGGATGGCCCAGGAGTTGCAGGCGCTTTACCGCGACCTGCTGCGCTGAGCGGCGTCGGCGAACACCTTTTCCATCGCCGCCAGCATACATTCGCGCGTTAAGTGGGCGCACAGGTAATCATAACCCTGTTGCGCCAGCGTATCGCGTAGCGCGGCATCGTCAACCAGGCGAACAATCGCACCGCGCAGGGCTTCCACATCGCGCTGTGCCACCAGCAAACCAGTTTGTTCATTGATAATGGCATCTGCCGTGCCCCCCGCATCGGTGGCGATAGTCGCGATGCGGCAAGCCAGCGATTGCAGTACGCCTTGCGGTACACCTTCCATATCGTGCGACGGACTTAACGCAATATCGAACGCCGGAAACCACTGCGAAGGATTGCTTTGATGGCCCGCCATCAGCACGCGATCCTGCAAACCTAGCTGAACGATTTCCTGTTCCAGCGTCGCCCGATGTGGCCCTTCACCGACAATCGCCAGTTTGATCGCCGGGTCGTTAATTTGTGCCAGCGCTTTGAGCAACACGCTATGCCCTTTGTTCGGGCGCAAATGGGACACCACACCCAGCCACAGGGCATCCTGCGCTAACCCGCATTGTTCACGCGCAGCCGTTTTATCAGCCGGATGAAAACGTCGGGTATCAACACCGCTTGGCACCGAGGTGGTTTGTTCCAGCGGCACGCCGATATCGACCATCTGATAGCGCAGCGCTTCTCCGGTACTGACGATATGCGCGCAGGCGCGACGGAACAGCCAGCGCGTAGTCCAGTTATTGCGCGGTGTACCGGAAGCGTGGCGGGTACGCACCAGCGGCTCCGGGCGCGACAGCGTAAGGTTCACCAGCGCCACCAGCCAGGTATCGGCGGAATTATGGCTATTAATCACATCAATGCTGTCGCGGTTCGCGCGCAACCAACGGCGCAGCGCACGCAGGTTACTGATATTTTTGCGTTTCAGCGGCATGGTCACCACCGTTAGCCCGGCATCGCTCGCCATCTGGTGCAGCGGCGCCGTTTCCGGACACAGGATAGTCACCTGATGGCCGCGCTCCAGCATGCCTAACGACTCATTGATAATCCGCAGCGGCTGCCCGCCTTTCCCGCCATCTGCTTCGGTGTGAACAATATGCATAGATTTCCTGTGACCTTACCTGCCAAACGACGAATTATAACGCCCGGAATCTTTGTTATTACAAAGATTATTCTTTTAGCCCTCAGCGGATATAATACCGCACCATCAAGCACCGCATAACCGCCCACGACGCGGTATTGGCCCCCACCGGAGAAAGCATGTCCGACAAACCCCAACTCAGTCTTGTGGTCGCTGTTTACAATGGCGAAAATTTTCTTAACGCGTTTTTTGACAGCATCAAAGCGCAAAATCTCGATAGCCTTGAGCTGATTGTGGTTGATGATGGCTCTTCTGACCGCTCGGCAGAGATCATTGCTCAGTATGCGCAAGAATTTGCCAACTACCGGGTGCTTAGCCAGGCGAACCAGGGCGTTTCGGCGGCACGCAATACCGGACTGGCGGTGGCGACAGGCGAGTACCTGGCGTTTCCCGATATCGATGATGTGATTCATCCAGGCATGTACCCGCGCTTGCTGGAGATCGCACTCAAAAACCAACTGGATGTCGCCACCTGTAACGGCACCTATATTTACGATGACGGTCGCCCGTCAAAGAAAATCTTCCCTTCAGATAAACTGGCTTCCACTGATGTGCTTGAAGGGCCGATCTGGCTCCAGCGAGCGCTGACGTCGCGTAAATTTCTGCATGTTACCTGGCTGAATATTTACCGCCACGACTTCATCAAAGCGCAGGGTTTTACGTTCGAACACGGTTTACGGCATCAGGACATTCCGTGGACAACCGAAGTGCTGCTAACCGCGAAACGGGTGCAGTACATCGATGAAACCTATTACGATTACCTGATCCACTCCGCCTCTGTTTCCCATACGCCGGGAACTAACGACACGCGGATGCGTTCGGCGCGCCACTACATGAAAATTCTCGAGATGCTTAATACCATCAACTTGCGCTATCCGGAGCAGGTGAAACGTGTTCCGGCTTGCCAGTGGCAAATCGCCAAAGAGGGCCTTGGGATCCTTCATAGCATTAACAATATTGACGATCCTGCGAAGCGCAAAGAGATCACTCAAGAGCTGTTCGATCGCGGTATCTGGCAAATGATCTGGCGTAACGCACGCGGATTGCGTCAGCGCTGGCGTCTGGGGCGTCGCTATTTTCGCCTGAAACGTTATCTGGCTGAAAGCTAAACAGAGAACCTCTTGACGCGCGGGGAGATGCCCGCGCGTCAAAGGTATAGCTTTAGCCGCCCTAAATGCTTAGAATTTGCCCGCCGAATCTTAAAAAAACGGATAGTCGCTTGGAATTGTTGTATACCACCCTGCTTTACTTAATTCAGCCTCTGGTGTGGTTGCGATTATTACTTCGCAGCCGCAAAGCCCCTGCTTACCGCAAACGCTGGGCTGAACGCTATGGTTTTTGTCGTAACAAAGTGAAGCCGGACGGTATTCTGCTGCATTCCGTCTCCGTGGGAGAAACGCTGGCGGCGATCCCGCTGGTACGCGCGCTGCGCCATCGCTACCCTTCGCTGCCCATCACCGTGACCACCATGACGCCAACCGGCTCGGAACGGGTGATGTCGGCGTTCGGCAAAGACGTACATCATGTTTATCTCCCGTATGATCTGCCCTGCGCCATGAACCGTTTTCTCAACAATGTTCGCCCGAAGCTGGTGATCGTGATGGAAACCGAACTGTGGCCGAACATGATCTCCGCGCTGAAAGCACGCCAGATCCCCCTGGTTATCGCTAACGCACGGCTTTCAGAACGCTCGGCAAAAGGTTATGGCAAGTTGGGCAAATTCATGCGCCGCCTGCTCAGCAAAATTACGCTGATTGCCGCGCAAAACCAGGAAGATGCCGACCGCTTTCTGCAATTGGGCTTAAAGCGCAACCAGTTGACCGTGACCGGCAGCCTGAAATTTGATATCTCCGTGACGCCTGAACTTGCCGCCCGCGCAATAACGCTGCGCCGCCAGTGGGCACCACGCCGCCAGGTGTGGATTGCCACCAGCACGCACGACGGCGAAGAAGCCATTATTTTACAGGCGCACCGCAAGCTGCTGGAAACCTTCCCTGATTTACTGCTGATCCTGGTGCCTCGCCACCCGGAACGCTTCCCGGATGCGCGCAATTTGACGCAGAAAGCCGGCTTCAGCTACACCTTGCGCAGCTCGGGCGAAATCCCATCCAGCAGTACCCAGGTGGTGATCGGCGACACGATGGGTGAACTGATGCTGCTGTACGGTATCGCCGATCTGGCGTTTGTCGGCGGCAGCCTGGTGGAACGCGGCGGCCACAACCCGCTGGAGCCCGCGGCGCACGCTATTCCCGTGCTGATGGGGCCGCATACGTTTAATTTCAAAGATATCTGTGCACGCCTGCAGGAAGCGGAAGGGTTGATCACCATTACCGATGCGGATTCGCTGGTGAAAGAGGTGTCGACCCTGCTGACGGATGAAGATTACCGTTTATGGTACGGCCGCCACGCGGTGGAAGTGCTGCACCAGAACCAAGGCGCGCTGGCGCGTCTGCTGCAACTTCTGCAACCGTATTTGCCTCAGCGGAGCCATTAATGTCCAAACGTTTGTCGGTGGTGATGATCGCCAAAAACGCGGCGGATCTGCTGCCCGATTGTCTGGCATCCATTGCCTGGGCGGATGAAATTGTACTGCTGGATTCCGGCAGCAGTGACGACACGGTAGGCATTGCCAGCCGCGCAGGTGCCAAAGTCTTCACCCATACCGACTGGTCGGGTTACGGCGTACAGCGCCAGCTGGCACAGCGCTACGCCAGCGGCGATTACGTTCTGATGCTCGATACCGACGAGCGCGTCACCCCGGAACTCGCAGATCACATTCGCGCGACGCTCGCCGCACCGCAGCCGGGCGCCGTTTACAGCATTTCCCGCCGTAACTATTTCCTTGGTCGCTTTATGCGCCACAGCGGCTGGTATCCGGATCGCGTTACTCGCCTGTACGAGCGCGATCGCTATCAGTACAACGGCAATCTGGTTCATGAATCACTGGATGCGCCGCAAGCGCCGGTCATTGCGCTCAGTGGTGATTTGCTGCATCTGACCTGCCGGGATTTCGCCAGTTTTCAGCGTAAACAGTTCAATTACGCCACGGCGTGGGCGCAGGAACGCCATCAGCGCGGTAAAAAAACGTCGCTACCGGGGATTTTCGCGCATACTTTGGGCGCATTCGCCAAAACATTATTGCTGCGCGGCGGCGTGCTGGATGGAAAACAGGGCTGGCTGCTGGCAGTAGTTAACGCGCAGTATACTTTCAATAAATACACCGAGCTGTGGGCTCTGAACCACGGTTATTCAGAGAAAGAATAAGCGATGAGCACAAAAGCGATTTATCCCGGCACCTTTGACCCCATCACTAACGGGCATATTGATATTGTGACCCGCGCCGCCACGATGTTTGATGAGGTGATATTAGCGATTGCCGCCAGCCCAAGCAAAAAACCGCTATTTGACCTGTCAGAGCGCGTGGCGCTGGCGCAGGCCGCGACGGCGCATCTGCCGAATGTTTCGGTGGTGGGGTTTAGTGATTTGATGGCCAATTTTGCCCGTGCCCAGCAGGCAAATATCCTTATTCGCGGCTTGCGGGCGGTAGCGGATTTCGAATATGAGATGCAGCTGGCGCATATGAACCGCCACCTGATGCCGGAGCTAGAAAGCGTGTTTCTTATGCCGTCGAAAGAGTGGTCGTTTATCTCTTCTACGCTGGTCAAAGAAGTGGCGCGCCATCAGGGCGATGTCACCCACTTTCTGCCGCCTGACGTTCACCAGGCGCTGTTAGAGAAGCTTAAATAAGCTTCTGACCCTTATTTCTGGCAGCGTCGGCAGTAAAACGTTGAGCGCTGTGCATGCTTTGCGGCAACAATCGGTGCGCCGCAGACGCGACAAAGTTCCCCTTCCCGACCATATACCTGCAACTCCTGAGCGAAATAGCCCGGTTTGCCGTCGCTTTGCAAAAAGTCTTTTAGCGTGGTTCCGCCCTGTTCGATAGAGCGCAACAGCACCGCTTTGATAACCCGCACCAGAATTTCGCACTCCTGTGCTGAGAGCGACGAAGCCAGCCGATCGGGATGGATCCCGGCGGCAAACAGCGACTCGCTGGCGTAGATATTCCCCACGCCGACCACCAGTTTGTTATCCATGAGCCAGGGTTTAATGGCGGTTTTCTTCTTCGCGCATTTCTGCTGGAAATAATCAGCGTTGAAAGCGTCGCTGAGCGGTTCCGGGCCGAGATGCGCCAGCACATTGTGACCTTCCAGCTCTTTCGTCCACAGCCACGCGCCAAAACGACGTGGATCGGTATAGCGCAGCACTTTGCCGTTGCTCATCACCAAATCGACGTGGTCGTGTTTTTCAGCGGGCAGCTCATGGGGAAGAATACGCAGGCTACCGGACATGCCAAGGTGAATAATGATCCAGCCATCGGGCAATTCGAGCAGTAAATATTTGGCGCGGCGCTGAACGCTCAGTACCGGTTTATCGCTCAGGCTGTGGATCTCTTCGGAAACCGGCCAGCGCAATCGTCCGTTGCGCACCACTGCGTGAAGAATGGTTTCGCCAACAAGGTGCGGTTCAATACCTCTGCGGCTGGTTTCGACTTCGGGTAATTCAGGCATCTCGTCTCCGGTTTATGGGTGGTCAGAAATGCAAAAACCCCGACAGAGCGGGGTTTTTGTGCAAGAAAACTAAAATTATTTGATTTTAGCTTCTTTGTACAGCACGTGCTGACGGACAACTGGATCGAATTTTTTCAGTTCCAGTTTTTCCGGCTTAGTACGTTTGTTCTTCGTGGTGGTGTAGAAGTGACCAGTACCAGCGGAAGAAACCAGCTTGATTTTCTCACGAATACCTTTAGCCATGATTTATATCCTCTAAGTACTTAGTACTTTTCGCCACGGGCACGCAGTTCAGACAGAACTGTATCAATGCCTTTCTTATCGATTACACGCATACCTTTAGCAGATACACGCAGGGTGACAAAACGCTTTTCGCTCTCAACCCAGAAACGGTGAGAGTGCAGGTTCGGCAGGAAACGGCGTTTAGTCGCGTTCAGTGCGTGGGAACGGTTGTTACCGGTCACCGGACGCTTGCCAGTAACTTGGCAGACTCGGGACATGTCTATTCTCCAAAAATCAAATTAGCTCGAGCTTCGTATGGGGTATCGGCGCCTCGTCAGGCTTTACAGCCCGGTCATCGCAGTTCTATGTGAACTCTCGATTGCCAGGCCCAAATGCCAAACCCGAGATTCTCAAAGGTGGCGTAGTATACGCTGAGTCGGCGGTGTGCTCAAGTCCCGAACAGACAAAGATCCCGATGGATCGCGCAAAGTGGTCTAAATCCAACCACGTTCGGCAAAAGAAACGTACTCACCGCGGCCAATAACCAGATGATCGAGCACCCGGATGTCCATGAACTGGCAGCATTTTATTACCCGTTCGGTGATCTGCCTGTCCGCTTTGCTCGGCTCAGCGTTACCAGAGGGGTGATTATGCGCGAGGATCACGGCGGCCGCATTGACTTTTAACGCTTCACGCAAAATTTCTCGCGGATGCACCTCAACCTGGTTAATCGTGCCGGTAAAAAGCCGACAGTGTTTAAGTATCCGGTTCTGGTTATCCATCAGGATCACCATAAAGATCTCGCGCTCTTCGCCCGCCAGTTGGCTTTGTAAAAACTCGCGCGTCATTTCCGGACTCAGCAGTGAGCTCTCTTCCAGCAGGCGCGCATTATAATAGCGCCGCGCCAGTTCACCGATACCCCGCAATTGGGCATATTTGGCAAGGCCAATGCCATGCACCTCCTTAAAATCATCGAGATCGGCGGAGAGCAGCGTATACAGCGAACCAAACTGCTTAAGCATTTCACGCGCCACGGTGAGCACGCTCTTACCCTGTGTTCCGGTGCGCAAAAAAAGCGCCAGGAGTTCCACGTCAGTCAGTGACTCAATACCGAATTTCATCATCTTTTCACGCGGTTTCTGAGGCGTAAAAACAATATCCATATTCATTTCTCCTTCACTCTTGCCAATGCTGCCATAGCCGCCGTTTCGCTTCGACGAGGAAGTCATATCTCTGCGTAGCGCCTCGCAAAGTGGTTTGTGGGCAACAGCACGACAACACCAGGATTGTGATAAAATGCCCAGCTTCTGGTGAAATCCAACAGGAAAGAATCATGATCAGTCTGGCGGGTAAAAAGATTGTCCTCGGCGTGAGCGGCGGTATCGCGGCCTATAAAGCGCCCGAACTGGTGCGCCGTCTGCGCGATCGCGGAGCGGAAGTCCGTGTCGCAATGACTGAGGCGGCTAAAGCCTTTATTACGCCGATGAGCCTGCAGGCCGTTTCCGGTTATCCGGTTTCCGATAGCTTGCTTGATCCCGCCGCCGAAGCGGCAATGGGCCATATTGAGCTGGGCAAATGGGCTGATTTAGTGATTCTCGCACCCGCCACCGCGGATTTAATCGCCCGCGTCGCTGCCGGTATGGCAAACGACCTGGTCTCCACTATTTGCCTTGCCACACCCTCGCCTGTCGCCGTTGTTCCCGCAATGAATCAGCAGATGTATCGCGCCGCCGCCACCCAGCATAATTTGCAGGTGCTGGCCTCGCGCGGGCTGTTGCTGTGGGGCCCGGACAGCGGCAGCCAGGCCTGTGGCGATGTGGGTCCTGGAAGAATGCTCGATCCGCTGACCATTGTGGATATGGCCGCCGCGCATTTCTCGCCGGTCAAAGATCTGCAACATCTGAACATCATGATTACCGCCGGTCCGACGCGTGAACCGTTAGATCCGGTACGTTACATCACCAATCTCAGCTCCGGTAAGATGGGCTTCGCCATTGCCGCCGCCGCTGCAAGCCGCGGTGCGAATGTCACGCTGGTCTCTGGCCCTGTTTCGCTGGCAACGCCGCCGCTGGTGCAACGTGTGGATGTGACCACTGCGCTGGAGATGGAGGCCGCGGTTCAGAGTCGCGTTCAGCAGCAGAATATTTTTATCGGCTGCGCCGCCGTTGCGGATTATCGCGCCGCCAGCGTCGCTGAAGAAAAAATCAAAAAGCAAGGCGATGAAATCACGATAAAAATGGTGAAAAACCCGGATATCGTCGCTGGCGTTGCCGCACTTTCTGCGTATCGCCCTTATGTTGTTGGGTTTGCTGCCGAAACAAATAATGTGGAAGAATATGCCCGGCAAAAACGCGCCCGCAAAAACCTTGATCTGATTTGCGCCAATGATGTTTCGCAGTCGAATCAGGGGTTTAACAGCGACAACAACGCATTACACCTTTTCTGGCAGGATGGCGACAAACGCTTGCCGCTGGAGCGCAAAGAACTTCTGGGACACCTATTACTGGACGAGATCGTTACCCGTTATGATGAAAAAAATCGACGTTAAGATTCTGGACCCGCGCGTTGGCAAGGAATTCCCGCTACCGACATATGCCACCTCCGGTTCCGCCGGACTTGACCTGCGTGCCTGTCTCGACGACGCCGTAGAGCTGGCGCCAGGCGCAACGACGTTGCTGCCGACCGGTCTGGCAATCCATATTGCCGATCCATCACTGGCTGCGGTCATTCTGCCGCGTTCCGGTCTGGGCCATAAACATGGCGTCGTGCTGGGCAACCTGGTGGGGCTGATTGATTCGGATTATCAGGGTCAATTGATGGTTTCCGTCTGGAACCGCGGCCAGGACAGCTTTACCATCGTGCCGGGTGAACGCATCGCGCAAATGGTCTTTGTGCCAGTCGTTCAGGCAGAATTTAACCTGGTGGAATCCTTTGACGCGACCGAGCGCGGCGAAGGCGGCTTCGGCCATTCCGGGCGCCAATAAGCAGCCCTATTTAACGCATCACACGGCGAAATAACGCGATAACATCACCGCAAACGCACTCCGTTTGCGGTCGCCCTGTGGTTGCTCGCCTGACAAGTGCTTATTTTCAGGGGTATTTTGGAACATGGCAGAAAAACAAACTGCGAAAAGGAATCGTCGCGAGGAAATACTTCAATCTCTGGCGCTGATGCTGGAATCCAGCGATGGAAGCCAGCGTATTACGACGGCAAAACTGGCGGCGTCCGTTGGCGTTTCTGAAGCGGCGCTCTACCGCCACTTCCCCAGTAAAACGCGCATGTTCGATAGCCTGATTGAATTTATCGAAGACAGCCTGATTACCCGTATCAACCTGATTTTAAAAGACGAGAAAGACACCACTGCGCGTGTGCGTCTGATTGTGCTGCTGATTCTGGGCTTTGGTGAACGTAATCCGGGTTTGACACGCATTATGACCGGCCACGCGCTGATGTTCGAACAAGACCGCCTGCAAGGGCGCATTAGCCAGCTGTTCGAACGCATTGAAGCGCAGCTGCGCCAGGTGCTACGTGAACGCAAGATGCGTGAAGGCGAAGCCTACGCGACAGATGAAACGTTACTGGCAAGCCAGCTGCTGGCGTTTTGCGAAGGGATGCTGTCGCGCTTTGTGCGCAGCGAGTTTAAATACAGCCCGACCGAAGATTTCGACGCCCGCTGGCCGCTGTTGGCCGCACAATTACAGTAATACCTCATGCAGCCCTTGCGGCTGCATTCTCATTTCCCCGCACTCTGTGAAAAAGCCCAACGTAATTCGTTAAGATGCCAGATGTTGTGGCGTCGCGGATCCCCTACCCTCCCTCTGGCAGTATCTTTCCACTTAAGCGAAATATCCTCATAAATACCCTACAAATAAGGAGACGCTTGATGGCAACATCACGTCGGGAACTGCTTAAACTCAGCGGTATTGCCACCGCATCGTTACTTCTAAGCCAAAAGAGTATCGCCGCCTGGGCACCCTCGGCCCGCTATCCCGATCCCAGCATCGTCGCGCTGGATGACAGCTTTCGCGACTATATGGTATCCAGCGCCAAAGTAGAACAGATAGCAACCGGATGCCGCTGGGCAGAAGGGCCAGTCTGGTTTGGCGATACCCGCGTGCTGTTGTGGAGCGATATTCCCAACAACGCGGTCATGCGCTGGGATGAAGTCACCGGCGCAACCAGCATTTTTCGCCAGCCATCCAATAACGCCAACGGCCACGCCCGCGACAGACAAGGGCGTTTAATCAGCTGTGAGCACGATACCCGCCGCATTACGCGCACAGAGTATGACGGCACCATCACCGTGCTGGCAGACAGCTACGATGGCAAGCCGCTGAATTCGCCGAACGATATTGCCGTGAAATCCGATGGTTCCATCTGGTTTACCGATCCGCCATTTGGTATTGCCGGTTTTTATGAAGGGCATAAAGCTACGCCGCAGTTGCCGCAAAACGTTTATCGCCTGGAGCCTGAAACCCGCAAGCTGGAAGCGGTGCTGGGCGATGTTAAAGGGCCAAACGGCATCTGTTTCTCGCCGGATGAAAAAACGCTGTTTGTGGTGGAAAGCCGCGCGACGCCCAATCGCTTAATTCTGGCGTGGGATATCGAGGGTAACCAGCTAAAAAACCGGCGGGTACATATCGATTGCGGCAACGGCACGGCAGATGGCATTGCCATCGATGTGCATGGCAATCTGTGGTGCGGTTGGGGAATGGGTACAGAGGAGCTGGACGGCGTGCGCGTGTTCAATCCGCAAGGCAAAGCGATTGGCATGATCCACCTGCCGGAGCGTTGCGCTAACTTGTGCTTTGGCGGCGAACAACGCAATCGCCTGTTTATGGCTTCCAGCACCTCGGTCTATTCACTTTATGTAAACACCCAGGGCGCGAAGCTGGTGTAAAACGGACCCGGCAGTCGTCTGCCGGGAACACATTTAAACGCCGTACTGTTCGCGGTAGGCGCGCACAGCGGCCAGATGATCGGCCATCTCCGGTTTCTCTTCCAGGTAGGCAATCAATTCTTTGAGCGTAACAATCGAAATCACGTTGCAGCCATAATCGCGTTCCACTTCCTGAATCGCTGAAATATCACCGCGACCACGCTCCTGGCGATCCAGAGAAATCAGTACGCCAGCAAGCGTTGCGCCATTGGCCTGGATAATCTCCATCGATTCGCGAATCGCCGTTCCGGCGGTGATTACGTCATCCACCAGCATGACACGACCCTGCAACGCGCTGCCCACCAGATTGCCGCCTTCGCCGTGGGTTTTGGCTTCTTTACGGTTAAAGCAATAAGGCACATCGCGCTCGTGGTGTTCCGCCAGCGCTACGGCCGTGGTGGTCGCGATAGGAATACCTTTGTAAGCCGGGCCAAACAGCAGATCAAAATCAATACCGGAATCCACCAGCGCTTCGGCGTAAAAACGCCCTAACAGAGCCAGATCGCGCCCGGTATTAAACAGCCCGGCGTTGAAGAAATAGGGGCTTTTGCGCCCGGATTTCAGCGTGAATTCGCCGAACTTCAGTACCTGCTTGTTAAGCGCAAATTCAATAAACTGACGCTGATACGCTTTCATGGATCCGCTCCTCATCTCACTTTTCATTATTTACAGATTACGCAAAATACGTCGCGCGACCTCGCGCAGACCACGTAAATCATACCTGGAGAATAGCGCAGGCATGACTCGCGACAGCCGAGAAAGAAGCCGCATGAAGTATAAAGCGCAAAAAAAAGGGCGACTCATTAGTCGCCCTTAAAATTAATTCTCTAGCGCCGCCTTCTGCGTCGCGATAATCGATTCGATCCCCCCTCTGGCCAGAGCCAGCAGGGTGAGTAACTCTTCATGGGAGAAGGGCTCGCCTTCCGCCGTACCCTGAACTTCAATCATGCGACCATCTTCAGTCATCACCACGTTCATGTCGGTTTCAGCTGCGGAGTCTTCCACATATTCAAGATCACAAACGGCTTCGCCATTAACAATACCCACGGAAACCGCTGCAACCATGCCTTTCATCGGGTTGGTTTTCAGCTTCCCGGCAGCGACCAGTTTGTTCAGCGCATCCGCCAGCGCAACACACGCGCCGGTAATTGATGCAGTACGCGTGCCGCCATCGGCCTGAATGACGTCGCAGTCAAGCGTAATGGTGAATTCGCCCAGCGCGTTCAAATCAACCGCTGCACGCAGCGCACGCGCGATAAGACGCTGGATTTCCATAGTACGCCCGCCCTGTTTGCCTTTTGCGGCTTCACGCGCGTTACGGGTGTGGGTGGAGCGCGGCAGCATGCCATATTCGGCGGTGATCCAGCCCTGGCCCTGACCTTTCAGAAAGCGCGGAACGCCCTCTTCGATGGACGCAGTGCACAGTACTTTGGTATCACCAAATTCAACCAGCACGGAGCCTTCTGCGTGTTTTGTGTAATTACGGGTCAGGGTGACGGGGCGCACCTGGTTGGCGCTACGGCCTGCTGGACGCATGATAATTTCTCCGGCTTATCGAATGTGGCTGCGCATTATACTGGCTTACCAAGGTTATTCCTATCCTGATAAGGCCACGAAAGCTATAATCCCCGCATCTCTCTTTGAAAACGGGAACGTCTATGATCCGCAGTATGACCGCCTATGCCCGGCGTGAAATCAAGGGTGAATGGGGCTCTGCCTCCTGGGAACTGCGCTCGGTTAACCAGCGTTATCTGGAAACTTACTTCCGCCTGCCGGAGCAATTTCGCAGCCTCGAGCCGGTTGTCCGTGAACGTCTCCGTAGCCGTCTGACGCGCGGTAAAGTGGAGTGTAATCTTCGTTTTGAGCCAGATGCCAGTGCGCAGGGCGAACTGATCCTGAACGAAAAACTGGCTAAACAGCTGGTGAATGCGGCGAACTGGGTCAAAATGCAGAGCGACGAAGGGGAAATCAATCCGGTTGATATTCTGCGCTGGCCAGGCGTAATGGCTGCGCAAGAACAGGATCTGGACGCCATCGCCGCGCAGATCCTCGCCGCGCTTGACGGCGCACTGGATGATTTTATCGTCGCTCGTGAAACTGAAGGTCAGGCGCTGAAAGGGCTGATTGAACAGCGTCTGGAAGGCGTGAGCACCGAAGTCAGCAAAGTCCGCGCTCATATGCCAGAAATCCTGCAATGGCAGCGCGAGCGCCTGGTCGCCAAGCTGGAAGAGGCGCAGGTGCAGCTCGAGAATAACCGTCTTGAACAAGAACTGGTGCTGATGGCGCAGCGCATCGATGTCGCCGAAGAGCTGGATCGCCTTGAAGCGCATGTTAAAGAAACCTACAACATTCTGAAGAAAAAAGAAGCAGTTGGCCGCCGTCTCGACTTTATGATGCAGGAGTTCAACCGTGAGTCGAACACACTGGCCTCCAAGTCGATTAACGCAGAGGTGACTAACTCCGCTATCGAGCTCAAAGTCCTGATTGAGCAAATGCGCGAGCAGATCCAGAATATCGAGTAATCTCTCTGTAGCATGTTGAAAAGGCCCAGTAGGGCCTTTTTATTTATCATGCCGCCTGTAATTAACTTATGCTCAATTTTATTAATCGCTGCCGTTTACCAGCCATTTCCCATTCATTTTAAATTTTCAAATCATATAGATAAGCCCATTCAAATCCTGCACACCGCATTAGTGAAACTTATCCAAAATAACGCTCCTTAGAAAATCTCAATCGTATGCCTGTGTATAAATCGCTACCCTGCCGCTTCTGATTTACGGGGGCGGGCATGCTGTTACATATTCTCTATCTGATTGGCATTACAGCCGAGGCAATGACTGGCGCTCTGGCGGCAGGCCGTCGCAGAATGGATACCTTTGGCGTGATAATTATCGCCACAGCAACAGCGCTGGGCGGCGGATCGGTACGCGATATTCTGCTTGGTCACTACCCGCTCGGCTGGGTAAAGCACCCGGAATATGTCGTTATCGTTGCCGTCGCGGCAGTATTAACGACTATCTTCGCGCCAGTGATGCCGCATCTGCGCCGTCTATTTCTGGTGCTTGATGCCCTGGGGCTGGTGGTGTTTTCCATTATCGGTGCGCAGATTGCCCTCGACATGGGTGAAGGCCCGGTTATCGCCGTGATTGCTGCGGTAATTACCGGCGTGTTCGGCGGTGTGCTGCGGGATATGTTTTGTAAGCGTATCCCGCTGGTGTTCCAGAAAGAGCTGTACGCTGGGATCGCCTTTGCCTCTGCCGTGCTCTATATCGTTCTCGGTCATATGGTTCCCAGCTACGATATGGTGGTAATTGCAACGTTGCTGTTTGGCTTCATTACGCGATTACTGGCTATCCGCTGGAAGCTCGGCTTGCCCGTATTCCACTACAACCACAGCACTCACTGAAACGCCTTTATTCCTTGTTCGCCTAACCAAGCCGAAAGTTGTTCAATCTCGGGAGCATGCATAAAGGCAACGATCTGCCGGGCTTTTTCAGCACCAATTGCCGGGAAACGCTGCCACTCCTTTTCGTTACGCATGCGCATTTGCTGCCATGTTGTGTCGCCAGTGACTTTCAGGGCAGGCTGCGGCAGCGGCGTTCCAAGCGCAATAAGCCAGCGAATAAACGGTTTTTCTCGTACCAGCGAAAAGCGATGCCAGAGCTGTAAACCGCGTTCCGGCGAAATGCCAGGCGTCGACTGTAATTGCTCTTTTGTCAGCGCCAGCCAGGAAAAAAGATGTTCGAAGTGATGCGCCTGATTCAATCCCCGCCAGCCACTTTCGCCAAGCCCCTCAATCCCCAGCGCTTTTGCCGAGCTGAGCCATACCAGTCGAGCAATAAATTGCTCCTGACATTCCGCAGAAGCATAAAAACAGGTCAACGGGGTAAAACGTGGCGCAGGCGGAACAGGTTTATCGCGAACCAGTGAACGCCACGCCACACTGTCGATGCGCGGGATCCCTTGACCGGCGAGGCTGATAGCGATTTGATCGCCAGGCGCAACATCCAGCTCTTGCCAGCGTCTGACAGAACCCAAATTGACCCGCTGGACGCGTTTGTCATCGAGTTGTACCGGTTCCAGCAGAGCCACCACGGAAATTTTACCGGTACGCCCAATAGCAAACTGAATATCTTTTACCGTTGCAATTTCCTCGGGCGGTTCATATTTCCATGCCGCCACCCAATTACCCTGCCCCGGCAGCCAGGTATTTCCCGCCGGTTCGGTTCCAGAGCGCACCACAACACCATCGGTGACGAAAGGTAATTCAGAGGTAAACCAAAGGCTGCGCAGCTTTTCCACGTCTTCTGCAGTGCTCACTGGCACGCTATATTGCACTTCGTCACTAAACCCCGCTTTGCTGAGTTCCGCTAACTTTTGTGCCAGCGTTGCCGGGCCGTCTGGCCAGGCCCAGACGAAAAACGCCAGATCATTGAGAATGGCGGGCTCGTCGCGGCGCATCATCGCGCCCGCAACTTTTGCTCGGGCGTTAAGCCCACCGGCCTGTTTCTGAATATGGTTTTCCGTGCGTAAAAACAGTTCACCCTGCAATACGCTGTTCGCCAGCGCGCCACTCACTTTTTCAGGAATCGATGGGATTGCACGTATTTTTGCCGTCCAGTCTTCACCCGCCAGTCCATCTCCGCGACTGATTGCCTGCGTCAGTTCACCATTGCGATAGACTAACGTCACCGCGACACCATCCACTTTTGGTTGCGCCCATAAATCGGTTTTTCCTGCCATCCAGCGCTGTAGCGCTTGCTTACCCGCTAGCTTTTGCACCCCAGTGTGCGCGACAGGGTGTTTCACACTGCCGCCGGGTAAGACAGGTGCTGAATTTGCAGGTTCAAGCGCAAAACAGCGTTGCCATGCCGCCAGCCGCGCGCTGAGCTGGTCGTAAACAGCGTCGCTTACCTCGCTTGCTCCCTGCTTCCAGTAGTGCTCATTCCACTGGGTAAGCTGCTGCTGAAGGCGGTTAACCTCATCTTGCGCTCTAGATGGCGACCAGACTGGACACACCGCCTGGCTGGACAGGCTCCATAGCAACAGACACACCGCGAATCCGGTTCTTTTCCACATCATCCCTTCTCCTTGTGATAGCGCCGCTGTTATAGCGTGGCCAACGCTGTGCTGACGACATGGAAAGAGAGAGATTGCGAGGAGGATTCCGGCAATTCACTGCCGCTGTGAAAATTTGCAAATAAAACAGGAAAGCAGGCCGCAAAATGTCAAACTCAGCGGGAAAAAGTGTGACAAAGGCTACGTCACATAGCGCCGATGTGTATAATAGGCACGTATGTAAGTTTCCTTTCGCAATTCACATACAAAAGACTCTCATGGCTCAAGGCACGCTCTATATTGTTTCCGCCCCTAGCGGCGCGGGTAAATCAAGCCTCATTCAGGCTTTGCTAAAAACCCAACCGTTATACGATACGCAGGTTTCTGTTTCGCACACCACGCGCGCTCCGCGTCCGGGTGAAGTGCACGGTGAACATTATTTCTTTGTTAATCATGATGAATTTAAATCCATGATTGGCGAGGACGCGTTTCTTGAGCATGCCGAAGTCTTTGGTAACTATTACGGCACCTCGCGCGCAGCCATTGAGCAAGTGCTGGCAACCGGCGTAGATGTGTTTCTTGATATCGACTGGCAGGGTGCGCAGCAAATTCGCGCCCGTATGCCGCAAGCGCGCAGCATTTTTATTCTGCCGCCGTCGAAGCTGGAACTCGATCGCCGCTTGCGCGGGCGCGGCCAGGATAGCGAAGAGGTCATTGCGAAACGTATGGCGCAGGCAGTTGCGGAAATGAGCCATTACGCGGAATATGATTACCTGATTGTGAATGATGATTTCGATACCGCGTTGGGTGATCTGAAAACCATTATTCGCGCCGAACGTCTGCGCATGAGCCGCCAAAAGCAGCGACATGACGCTTTAATCAGCAAACTATTGGCAGACTGAGCCTGGTTTCAGTATCATGCCCAGTCATTTCTTCACCTGTGGAGCATTTTAAGTATGGCACGCGTAACTGTTCAGGACGCTGTAGAGAAAGTTGGTAACCGTTTTGACCTGGTGCTGGTCGCCGCGCGTCGCGCTCGTCAGATGCAGGTTGGCGGTAAAGATCCGTTAGTCCCGGAAGAAAACGATAAAACCACCGTTATCGCGCTGCGCGAAATCGAAGAAGGTCTGATCAACAACCAGATCCTCGACGTCCGTGAGCGCCAGGAACAGCAAGAGCAGGAAGCCGCAGAACTGCAGTCCGTAACCGCCATTGCTGAAGGTCGTCGTTAATTAACCTGCAGGTCACCCTTGTATCTGTTTGAAAGCCTGAATCAGCTGATTCAACACTATCTGCCTGAAGATCAAATCAAACGTCTCAGGCAGGCGTATCTCGTTGCACGTGACGCTCACGAGGGCCAGACACGTTCAAGCGGTGAACCTTATATCACGCACCCGGTAGCGGTAGCCTGCATTCTGGCCGAGATGAAACTCGACCACGAAACGCTGATGGCTGCACTATTGCATGACGTGATTGAAGATACCCCCGCCACCTACCAGGATATGGAACAGCTGTTTGGCAAAAGTGTTGCCGAGCTGGTGGAAGGGGTGTCGAAGCTTGATAAGCTCAAGTTTCAGGATAAGAAAGAAGCGCAGGCCGAAAACTTTCGCAAAATGATTATGGCGATGGTGCAGGACATCCGCGTCATTCTTATCAAGCTCGCTGACCGCACCCACAATATGCGCACGCTGGGTTCTCTTCGCCCGGACAAACGCCGTCGCATCGCCCGTGAAACCCTCGAAATCTATAGCCCGCTGGCGCACCGTTTAGGTATTCATCACATCAAAACCGAGCTCGAAGAGCTGGGCTTTGAAGCGCTATATCCAAACCGCTATCGCGTCATCAAAGAAGTGGTCAAAGCCGCGCGTGGCAACCGCAAAGAGATGATTCAAAAAATCCTCTCGGAAATCGAAGGGCGTTTACAGGAAGCGGGTATTCCCTGCCGCGTTAGCGGTCGCGAAAAGCACCTGTACTCGATCTACTGCAAAATGGTGCTGAAAGAGCAGCGTTTCCACTCGATTATGGATATCTACGCCTTTCGCGTGATTGTTCACGATCTGGATACCTGTTATCGCGTTCTGGGCCAGATGCACAGCTTGTACAAACCACGTCCTGGCCGCGTGAAAGACTATATCGCCATCCCCAAGGCGAACGGCTATCAATCTCTGCACACCTCTATGATTGGCCCGCACGGCGTACCGGTCGAAGTGCAGATCCGTACCGAAGATATGGATCAGATGGCAGAGATGGGGGTTGCCGCGCACTGGGCATATAAAGAGCATGGCGAAAGCAGTACTACCGCGCAAATCCGCGCTCAGCGCTGGATGCAAAGCCTGCTGGAGCTGCAGCAGAGCGCCGGTAGTTCGTTTGAATTTATCGAGAGCGTTAAATCTGATCTCTTCCCCGATGAGATTTATGTTTTCACCCCGGAAGGCCGTATTGTCGAGCTGCCCGCTGGCGCCACGCCGGTGGATTTCGCCTATGCGGTGCATACGGATATCGGCCATGCCTGTGTTGGCGCGCGCGTCGACCGCCAGCCGTATCCGCTGTCGCAGTCGCTCTCCAGCGGCCAGACGGTAGAAATTATCACCGCACCGGGCGCCCGCCCGAATGCCGCATGGCTGAACTTTGTCGTCAGCTCGAAAGCACGCGCCAAAATCCGTCAGATGCTGAAAAACCTCAAGCGTGACGATTCGGTGAGCCTCGGCCGCCGTCTGCTGAATCACGCGCTGGGCGGGAGCCGTAAACTGGCCGAAATTCCGCCGGAACATGTGCAGCGCGAGCTGGATCGCATGAAGCTCGCCTCGCTCGATGATTTGCTGGCCGAAATCGGCCTCGGCAACGCCATGAGCGTCGTGGTTGCGAAAAACCTGCAGCAAGGGGAAGCCGTGCAGAGCACGCAAGCACCGGCTGGCTCAAACGGTGGTCATCTGCCGATTAAAGGCGCAGACGGCGTACTGATCACCTTTGCCAAATGCTGTCGCCCCATTCCTGGCGACCCGATTGTCGCGCACGTCAGTCCCGGCAAAGGGCTGGTTATTCACCATGAGTCCTGCCGCAACATTCGTGGCTACCAGAAAGAGCCAGAGAAGTTCATGGCCGTTGAGTGGGACAAAGAGACCGCGCAGGAATTTATCACCGAGATCAAGGTGGATATGTTCAACCATCAGGGCGCACTGGCGAACCTGACGGCAGCGATTAATACGGCCTCGTCGAATATTCAAAGCCTGAATACCGAAGAAAAAGATGGCCGCGTCTACAGCGCGTTCATCCGTCTGACGGCGCGCGATCGCGTCCATCTGGCGAATATCATGCGCAAAATCCGCGTGATGCCGGATGTGATAAAAGTCACCCGCAACCGAAACTAACTTTATGAATTCTCAACGTTATGCGCGTATCCGCGAGATGCTCGCCAGGCGTCAGCCGGATCTGACGGTCTGCATGGAGCAGGTTCACAAGCCTCATAACGTCTCCGCCATTATCCGCACTGCGGACGCCGTCGGCGTGCATGAAGTTCACGCCGTCTGGCCGGGCAACCGCATGCGCACCATGGCCTCATCTGCTGCGGGCAGCAACAGTTGGGTGGAAGTGAAAACCCACCGTACCATTGGCGATGCTGTTGGCGTGCTGAAAGCGCGCGGCATGCAAATCCTTGCGACTCATCTGTCCGACAAAGCCGTTGATTTCCGCGAAATAGATTACACCCGCCCGACCTGCATTCTGATGGGCCAGGAGAAAACCGGGATCACGCAGGAAGCGCTGGATCTGGCGGATCGGGACATCATCATCCCAATGACTGGCATGGTGCAGTCGCTGAATGTTTCCGTGGCGTCAGCATTGATTCTTTACGAAGCGCAGCGCCAGCGGCAAAACGCCGGTATGTATGAACGTGAAAACAGCATGTTGCCGGATGGAGTTCAGCAACGCCTGCTGTTTGAGGGTGGCTACCCGGTGCTGGCGAGAGTCGCGAAACGCAAGGGCCTGCCTTACCCCCACGTAAATACGGAAGGCCAAATCGAAGCCGACCCAACGTGGTGGGCAACGATGCAGGCGGCGGGATAACCAATGAAAGGTAAGCTGCTCGATGCGGTGCCTTTAAGTTCGCTGACCGGTGTCGGCGCGGCGCAGAGCAGCAAGCTGGCGAAAATCGGCCTGCATACCGTTCAGGATCTCCTGCTTCATCTCCCGTTACGCTACGAAGATCGTACCCAGCTTTACCCAATTGCCGACCTGCTGCCGGGCATTTACGCCACGGTGGAAGGCGAGGTGTTGAACTGCAATATCACCTTCGGTGGTCGCCGGATGATGACCTGCCAGATTAGCGACGGTTCCGGCATTCTCACGATGCGCTTTTTCAACTTCAACGCGGCGATGAAAAACAGCCTCGCCACCGGCCGCCGTGTGCTGGCCTATGGGGAAGCGAAACGCGGGAAGTATGGCGCGGAAATGATCCATCCCGAATACCGCGTGCAGGGCGATCTCAGCACCCCGGAATTGCAGGAAACCCTGACGCCGGTTTACCCCACCACCGAAGGCATCAAACAAGCGACACTGCGCAAGCTCACCGACCAGGCGCTGGAATTACTGGCGACTTGTGCCATCAGCGAACTGCTGCCACCGGAGCTGGCACAAGGCATGATGAGCCTGCCAGAAGCGCTGCATACGCTGCATCGCCCGCCGCCGTCACTGCAACTAAGCGATCTGGAAAGCGGGCAGCACCCGGCGCAGCGCCGTTTGATCCTTGAAGAATTACTGGCGCACAACCTCAGCATGCTGGCCTTGCGCGCCGGCGCGCAGCGTTATCATGCGCAACCACTCGGCACCATAGATGAACTGAAAAACCGCCTGCTGGCGTCATTGCCGTTTAAACCAACCGGCGCACAAACGCGCGTGGTCGCGGAGATCGAGCGCGATATGGCGCTGGATATGCCGATGATGCGCCTGGTGCAGGGCGATGTGGGCTCCGGTAAAACGCTGGTCGCCGCGCTGGCAGCCTTGCGGGCAATTGCCAATGGCAAACAAGTGGCGATGATGGCGCCCACCGAACTGCTGGCAGAACAGCACGCCAACAATTTCCGCAACTGGTTCGCACCGCTCGGCGTGGAAGTAGGCTGGCTGGCGGGCAAGCAAAAAGGCAAAGCGCGCCAGGCACAGCAGGAGGCGATTGCCAGCGGTAAGGTACAAATGGTGGTGGGCACCCATGCCATTTTCCAGGAACAGGTGCAGTTTAACGGCCTTGCGCTGGTGATTATCGACGAACAGCACCGCTTTGGCGTTCATCAGCGGCTGGCGCTGTGGGAAAAAGGCCAGCAGCAGGGTTTTCACCCGCATCAGTTGATCATGACGGCAACACCAATCCCGCGCACGCTGGCGATGACCGCCTACGCCGATCTCGACACCTCGGTGATCGACGAACTACCACCAGGCCGTACACCGGTCACTACCGTCGCTATCCCGGATACACGCCGTAGCGAGATTATCGACCGCGTGCGAAGCGCCTGTACTGGCGAAGGTCGCCAGGCCTACTGGGTTTGTACATTGATCGAAGAGTCCGACCTGCTGGAAGCACAAGCGGCGGAAGCGACCTGGGAAGAGCTAAAACTGGCGTTGCCGGAGCTGAATGTTGGCCTGGTGCATGGCCGCATGAAACCGGCAGAAAAACAGGCGGTGATGCAGGCATTCAAACAGGGCGAGTTGCATCTGCTGGTCGCCACCACGGTGATTGAAGTGGGCGTGGATGTGCCAAATTCCAGCCTGATGATTATCGAAAACCCGGAGCGGCTCGGTCTTGCGCAACTCCACCAGCTACGTGGCCGCGTTGGACGCGGTGCGGTAGCCTCCCACTGCGTTCTGCTCTACAAATCCCCTTTGTCAAAAACCGCGCAAAAACGTCTGCAAGTGCTGCGCGACAGTAACGATGGCTTTGTGATTGCGCAAAAAGATCTGGAAATTCGCGGTCCCGGCGAACTGCTTGGTACCCGCCAGACCGGCAACGCGGAATTCAAAGTCGCCGACTTGTTGCGCGACCAGGCGATGATCCCGGAAGTACAGCGCGTAGCCCGCCATATTCATGAGCGTTATCCGCAGCTTGCCGAAGCGCTGATCGACCGCTGGATGCCGGAAACAGAACGCTACTCCAACGCCTGAGTTTTAGAACCTTATCCCGTAAAACGAACACCCCTTAGAAAAGTATGTTTTTAGCATAGCAACCGTTTGCTTTTACCAAACAGTCCGATAAAATCAGCGCTTTTCCATCCAGGGGATTGCTTGAGATGTCCGTAAACACCATCGAGTCAGAAAGTGCGCAACCGGTTGCGCAGACTCAACCCAGCGAACTGATCTACCGCCTTGAAGATCGCCCGCCGCTGCCGCAGACCCTGTTTGCCGCGCTCCAGCATCTGCTGGCAATGTTTGTTGGCGTTATCACGCCCGCGCTGCTTATCTGCCAGGCGCTGGGTTTACCGGCTCAGGATACTCAGCACATTATCAGCATGTCGCTGTTCGCCTCTGGCGTCGCCTCTATTATCCAGATCAAAGCCTGGGGCCCGGTCGGCTCCGGGCTGCTCTCGATTCAGGGCACCAGCTTTAACTTTGTTGCGCCACTGATCATGGGTGGTACCGCGCTGAAAACCGGCGGTGCGGACGTGCCCACGATGATGGCTGCGCTGTTCGGCACCCTGATGCTGGCCAGCTGCACCGAAATGGTCGTCTCCCGCATTCTGCCGTTTGCGCGTCGCATTATTACTCCGCTGGTTTCCGGTGTGGTGGTGATGATTATCGGCCTGTCGCTGATTCAGGTGGGTCTGACATCGGTTGGCGGCGGTTTTGCTGCGATGGGCAACCACACCTTCGGCGCGCCGAAAAACCTGCTGCTGGCAGGCGTGGTGCTGGGGCTGATCATTCTGCTTAACCGCCAGCGCAACCCCTATTTACGCATTGCGTCGCTGGTGATCGCCATGGCCGTTGGCTATGTGTTGGCGATGTTTATGGGCATGCTGCCGGCCTATAGCGCACCGGCAACTTCCTTTATGGTGCCGACGCCGCTTTACTACGGCCTGAGCATTGACTGGACCCTGCTGCTGCCGCTGATGCTGGTATTTATGATCACCTCGCTTGAAACCATCGGTGACATCACCGCTACTTCTGACGTTTCCGAGCAGCCTGTTGCCGGCCCGCTGTATATGAAACGCCTGAAAGGCGGCGTACTGGCAAACGGCCTCAACTCATTTGTTTCCGCTGTTTTCAATACTTTCCCGAACTCCTGCTTCGGCCAGAACAACGGGGTGATCCAGTTGACCGGCGTTGCCAGTCGCTATATCGGTTTCTTCATTGCGGTGATGCTGATGGTGCTTGGCCTGTTCCCGGCAGTCAGCGCTTTTGTGCAGCAACTGCCTGAACCGGTGCTGGGCGGTGCAACGCTGGTGATGTTCGGCACGATTGCCGCTTCCGGCGTGCGCATTGTTTCCCGCGAACCGCTGAACCGCCGTGCGATCCTGATTATCGCGCTGTCGCTGGCCGTTGGTCTGGGCGTTTCCCAGCAGCCGCAAATCCTGCAATTTGCCCCGGACTGGCTGAAAAACCTGCTCTCTTCCGGTATCGCCGCAGGCGGGATCACCGCGATTGTACTGAATCTGATTTTTCCGCCAGAGAAAAACTGATAAACCCCGCGGCAACGGGGTGAAAACCGTTGCCGCCGTAACGCCCTTTCATCATTCCGCCCTTGAGCATTGCGCATAAATCGTGCATAACTGCCAGACTGGCAACTGGGGATGGAAGATCATGAAATTTCTTGGAAAGCTGCTCCTTGTCGTTGTTATCGCCCTGCTTGTGGCGGTCATCGCCTGCTATTTCCTGCTGCAAACCCGCTGGGGTGCAACGCAGGTCAGCAAGTGGGTAAACGACAACAGTGACTATCACCTCACTTTCGAAGCAATGGATCACCGCTTCTCCTCCCCTTCCCATGTGTTGCTGAAAGGCGTGAATTTTGGCCGCAAAGGCAAACCGGCAACGCTGGTCGCCAAAACCGTCGATATCGGTCTGAGCAGCCGCCAAATTACCGATCCTCTGCATGTCGATACCATTTTGTTGCAGGACGGCACGCTTAATCTCTCCCCGGCGGCCGCACCGCTGCCCTTCCAGGCAGACCGTCTGCAATTAAGCAATATGGCGTTTAACAGCCCGACCACCGGCTGGGATCTCAGCGCCCAGCGCGTCACTGGCGGCGTTGCACCGTGGCAGCCTGTCGCGGGAAGTGTACTGGGCAGCAAGGCGCAAATTCAGATGAGCGCCGGTTCGCTGACGTTAAACGGCGTTCCCGCCAGTAACGTGTTGGTTCAGGGCAGTATTGATAAAGATGTCGTTACGCTGACCACCATCGGTGCGGATATGGCGCGCGGTTCTCTGACCGGAGACGCGCAGCGCGCCGCCGATGGCAGTTGGGTGGTGAACAATTTGCGGCTGAATGATATCCGCCTGCAAAGCGACAAGTCGCTGCTCGATTTCTTTAATCCGTTGACGACATTACCATCGCTGCAAATTGGCCGCGTTGAAGTGACCGATGCCCGTTTGCAAGGGCCTGGCTGGGCGGTCACCGATCTCGATTTGAGTTTGCGCAATCTGACGCTGATGAATGGCGACTGGAAAAGCGAGGACGGCAGGCTGTCGATGAACGCCAGCGAGTTTATTTACGGCTCGCTGCACCTGTTCGACCCGATCCTCAATGCAAACTTCGCGCCGCAGGGTATTGCGCTGCAACAGTTCACATCACGCTGGGAAAACGGCATGGTGCGCACGTCCGGCAACTGGTATCGCGCAGGCCACGCGCTGGTGCTGGACGACACCGCATTTGCCGGGCTGGAATACACGCTGCCGGAAAACTGGAAGCAGCTATGGATGGATGATTTGCCAGCATGGCTGAACACCGTGACGCTGAAAAAATTCAGCGCCAGCCGCAATCTGGTGATCGATATCGACCCGGCTTTTCCGTGGCAACTGACGGCGCTGGACGGCTACGGCGATAACCTGCAACTGGTGCGCGAGCGCAAATGGGGCGTGTGGGGCGGAACGGCGAAACTGAACGCCGCGGCCGCCACCTTTAACCGCGTGGACGTACGCCGCCCATCACTGGCGCTGAACGCCAACAGCAATGTGGTCACTATCAGCGAGCTAAGCGCCTTTACCGGGCAGGGGTTGCTGGAAGCCAAAGCGGTGGTTGCGCAAACGCCGGATCGCAGCGTGAACCTTAACCTGAACGGGCGCGGCGTGCCGGTGAATGTATTGCAGGAGTGGGGCTGGCCGGCGCTGCCCATCAGCGGCGACGGTAATCTTCAGCTCACCGCCAGCGGCAGTGTGCGCGCCGATGCGCCGCTAAAACCGTCGGTAAACGCCGAGCTTTCCGCTATTAACGTGCAGAAGCAACAAATCAAACAGAATATGCATGGCGGTGTGGTTTCCGGCGGCGTCGTTGCGCCTCCGGCGGAATCCACATCAGCGCCTTCACCTCAGCCGGCTCCCTGAACATGATATGTCCTCTCCCTCACGGGAGAGGAATATCGCGAAGCAAAAACTCACAGCGTAATCCGTATCTCCCCGTCTTGCGGCGTAATCACCACGCCTGACTCACTGCCAGATTGCGTGGCGCCTTGTACATCCGCAATCTGCGCGATATTGCGCAGGCACAGCGTCCAGTTGTGACACTCTCCTTCGCTACGTACGGTAATCACACCCGCATCGCGTTTGGCCCGTAAACGGAAGATCACCGCACCGCTGGCATCCGGCACGTCGCATAACGCTTCGCGTCCCTCTTCCAGCGCAAACAACTGGAAAGCGGTACCGTCATGCCAGGTATAATCCGGGCGCTGATCATTGTTGCCAAGCGCCAACAGGGTGTTATCCCGCACGTACACCGGCAGGCTCATAAAGTCGTGGCGCTGTTTATGCCAGCGGTTGCCGGTTAATGTGTCGTTGTGCCACAGATGCGTCCAGCGTCCTTCCGGCAGGTAAAACTGCACGTCACCCGCTTCACTGAACACCGGCGCGACCAGCAGCGCATCGCCAAGCATGTACTGGCGGTCAAGATAGTCACAAGCCGGATCGTCCGGGAAAGCGAGCATCATGGCGCGCATCATCGGCAAACCGGATTCGTGTGCCAGCGCAGCCTGGCGGTAAAGGTACGGCATCAAACGGCATTTTAGCTTCGTGAAGTGGCGCACCACATCGCAGGACTCGTCATCGTACGCCCACGGCACACGGTAAGATTTGCTGCCGTGCAGACGGCTGTGGCTGGAGAGCAGGCCAAACGCGCACCAGCGTTTGTAAACATGCGCGGGAGCGGTGTTTTCAAAGCCGCCAATATCATGGCTCCAGAAACCAAAACCAGACAGGCCAATTGATAGCCCGCCGCGCAGGCTTTCCGCCATCGATTCATAGTTGGCGTAGCAGTCGCCGCCCCAGTGTACCGGGAACTGTTGCGCACCGACGGATGCAGAGCGGGCAAACAGCACCGCATCCTGCTCACCAACGGTTTCTTTCAACACGTTCCACACCAGCTCGTTGTAGATGTACGCGTAATGGTTGTGCATTTTCTGCGGACACGCGCCGTTATGCCACACCACATCAGTCGGGATGCGTTCGCCAAAGTCGGTTTTGAAGCAGTCCACGCCCATCGCCACTAAATCTTTGAGTTTATTGGCGTACCACTGGTAGGCTTCCGGGTTGGTGAAATCATAAATCGCCAGCCCCGGTTGCCATTTATCCCACTGCCACAGCGAACCATCCGCGCGTTTCAGCAGGTAGCCCTTCTCTTTCAGCTCATGGAATACCGGTGATTTCTGGCCGATATAGGGGTTTATCCAGACGCAGATTTTCAGCCCGCGCGCTTTCAGACGTTTGATCATCCCGGCCGGATCCGGGAAGGTCACCGGGTCCCACTCAAAATCGCACCACTGGAAAGCTTTCATCCAAAAGCAGTCGAAGTGGAAAACGTGCAGCGGTAGCTGGCGCTCCGCCATGCCGTCAATAAAGCTGTTCACCGTCGCTTCGTCGTAGTTGGTGGTAAACGAGGTGGTGAGCCACAAACCAAACGACCACGCAGGCGGCAACGCCGGACGACCGCTGAATTGCGTATAGCGGTTCAGCACGTCCTGCGGCGTTGGGCCGTCGATCACGAAATATTCGAGATATTCGCCCTCAACGCTGAACTGCACTTTGGAGACTTTCTCCGAACCCACTTCAAACTCTACCGCTTGCGGATGGTTTACCAGCACGCCGTAGCCACGATTGGTGAGATAAAAGGGAATATTTTTGTACGACTGTTCGGTGCTGGTGCCGCCGTCGCGGTTCCAGGTTTCCACCATTTGCCCGTTGCGAACCAGCGCAGTAAAACGCTCGCCGAGGCCATATACCGTTTCACCCACGCCCAAATCCAGCCGCTCAAACAGGTAATTGCGGCCACTGTTGCCATCCTGCACGTAACCATTGTTTTTTAACTGGCTACCGGTAATGCGCACGCCATCGCGCAGAAAATCGAGCGCCCAGTTTTCACCTTTACCAATGCGCACACTGAGCGCACCGCTTTGCAGCTCGGCAAAATCGTCGGTGTTGCGCATTTCCACGTGGACGTCTTGCGCAACATTAAGCGGGAAGTGCGGGCCGTTATCTATTACTCCCTGAAAATGTTCGATGCGCACGCCAATAATCCCTTCCTGCGGCGAGAAAAAACGCAGGGTGAAGAGCGGCGTATCCAGTTGCCAGGTGCGCTCGCGCACATCGCGCGGGGCGGCATAGACCGCCATCTCATTACCCTGTTGTTCGATTTCAAACACCTGCACCGGCTGGATCAATGTCAGACCCGGCTGGATAAGCCAGTTGCCATCACTGATTTTCATGCATGACTCCTTACAGTAACTCTTCCCGTGGTGAAACATGCCCAAACCGTTGCTGGCTGCGGTGCTCGCCGCGCGCCAGCTGTTCCATGATCGTTTTGAGGAACGGTGTTTTCAGGGTGTAGTAGCGTTTGGCGATAAAAGCGCTCAGCAAGTAACAGGCCGCCGGAACCAGCGTAAACAGCGCAATGATGATGCTGATGGTGGCGCTGTTCTGGCTCTGTGCCGCGGCATTGTAACCACCGCCCGCCAGCGCCCAGCCAATCAGTGCGCCGCCGAAAGCGAGACCAAGTTTCAGCACGAACAACGTGCCCGCGAAGCTAATACCGGTGAGACGTTTGCCGTTGCACCATTCGCCGTAATCAACGGTGTCGGACATCATCACCCACTGGATCGGCGTGACGAGCTGATGCAGCACGCCGATGACAAAGATAAAGATGAACATGGTGACGCTGGCCTGAATCGGCACGAAAAACATAGCGATGCTAAGCACGGTGAGCGCAGCGTTGGTCCACCAGAAGATGGTGACTTTGCATTTCCAGTCGGTAAGCGGCTTGGCCAGTGCGCTGCCGATCAGGTTGCCGACGCAGTAGGTAGTGAGAAACGCGGTGAAAATGGCGGCATCGCCCATGATCCAGGTGACGTAATACATCATCGCACCGCCGCGCACGCAGACCGCGAGAATATTCAGGATGGTTAGCAGACCCACGATGCGCCACTGGTCGTTTTGCCAGATGTCGCGCAGATCTTCGCGCATGCCGGTAGTGCTCGGCGGCGCCTGGATACGCTCTTTGGTGGTGAAGAAGCAGAACGCCAGCATCATAAAGGCGACCACGGAGAGCACCGCGATGCCGCCCTGGAAACCGAAAACTTTGTCATCGCCGCCAATCAGTTTCACCAGCGGCATCATCAGCACGGTAGAGAGCATGCCGCCCGCCGTCGCCAGCACGAAGCGCCAGGATTGCAGCGAGATGCGCTGCTGCGGGTCGTTGGTGATCACGCCGCCGAGGGCGCAGTAAGGAATGTTGACCACGGTGTAAAGCAGGGTGAGTAACGTATAAGTGACAGCGGCGTAGATCATCTTGCCGCTAAGGCTGAGATCCGGCGTGCTGTAGGCCAAAACGCACACAATGCCGAACGGCAACGCGCCAAAAATTATCCACGGGCGGAACTTGCCCCAGCGGCTGCGGGTTCGGTCGGCGAGCAGCCCCATGCATGGGTCCGAAACGGCGTCTAATGCACGCGCCAGCAGAAACATGGTGCCGACAAACCCGGCGGGGATGCCAAAGATATCGGTATAAAAGAACATCATGTACAGCATTACGTTATCAAAGACGATATGGCTGGCGGCGTCACCCATGCCGTAGCCAATCTTTTCTTTCACAGAAATAATCTGACTGTCCATTTTTGTTTCCTTTACGCATGAAAAATACGCAGAAAGCGGTTTCAGACGTTGTAAACGATTGGATTTCAGCCGGGTATTGCGAATTCTTGTTATCTGATTACGTTTATTCTTTTCTGTGATCGCGGTTCCTTTAGCGGGTGAAAAATTGCTAAGCCGTGGAAAAGTTGAGGATTTATCTTAAACAACCGTTTGCGGCGGGAGCACAATGAGAAAATTTATGACGGAAGTATGTGGTAAATGCCTGAAAGTAGCTATAATGCGCCCCGCCTCCATGTAGCAATGCAGGCGCGGAAGATCGTCATCTCCGGTGAGGTGGCTGGACTTCAAATCCAGTTGGGGCCGCCAGCGGTCCCGGGCAGGTTCGACTCCTGTGATCTTCCGCCAATTAGCCTCTACTGAACTCCACTGTCTCAAGTAAATCCCCTATAATACCCGCAATTAAAGCTGATTATGTTCTCCCGAGGTCTACTGTCTCTACCAGAATCAAGTGCATTCTGGGGGCATAATGGGGGGCATGATTTATAGCCCCATTTTGAGATGCCCCCAATGAAGCTAACAGTCAGACAAATTGATACAGCCAAACCCAAAGAGAAGCCGTATAAGCTATCTGATGGTGGCGGCCTCTACCTTGAAGTAACTACCAACGGCTCACGTTACTGGCGTTTAAAGTATCGCTACGCAGGTAAAGAAAAGCGTCTTGCTTTCGGCGTTTATCCCGAGGTTTCTCTCGCTCAAGCACGCGAAAAGCGTGATGCTGCGAAAAAGCTGCTGTCTGCTGGAAGCGATCCCGGTGAAGTAAAGAAAGCAGAGAAAATTGCCCAAAAGCTTAACTATGAAAATACCTTCGAAGCTATTGCCCGTGAATGGCATCAGTTGAGAGCGGATCGTTGGTCATTACGCTATCGCGATGAAATTATTGATACCTTTGAAAAGGATATTTTCCCCTACATCGGTAAGCGCCCTATAGCTGAAATTAAGCCCATGGAATTGCTGGAAACCCTTCGTCGTATGGAAAAGCGTGGTGCATTAGAAAAGATGCGCAAAGTCAGACAGCGCTGCGGTGAAGTATTCCGTCATGCGATTGTGACCGGACGCGCTGAATACAATCCAGCACCCGATCTCGCCACAGCCCTCGCAACACCAAAGAAAACACATTTTCCATTCCTGACAGCCGAAGAACTCCCTCACTTTCTTAGGGATCTTGCCGGTTACACCGGTAGCGTTGTTACCAAGACTGCGACTCAAATCATCATGCTTACAGGGGTACGAACTCAGGAATTACGTTTTGCCCGCTGGGAGGATATCAATTTTGAAAAGCGGCTTTGGGAGATCCCTGCTGAAGTGATGAAGATGAAACGACCACACATCGTTCCGATGTCGGATCAGGTTGTCGAGCTCTTTGAGTCACTTAAACCTATTACCGGGCTATACCCACTGGTATTCGTCGGACGTAACGATCGAACGAAGCCGATCTCAAAGGAAAGCGTTAATCAGGTTATTGAGTTATTGGGATATAAAGGAAGGCTGACAGGACATGGTTTCCGCCACACGATGAGTACCATACTCCATGAAGAAGGTTTTAACTCAGCGTGGATAGAAACGCAGCTAGCCCATGTGGATAAGAACGCGATACGTGGGACTTACAACCATGCGCAGTATTTGGAGGGGCGTAGAGAGATGATGCAGTGGTATTCAAACTTTATTAAAGTGAAATGTATATCGATAAAGTAATTAAAATATCAGCTTTAATTAATTTTCAAGTGGGCATTTTAACAGCCCACTTTATTTTTATTTTTTGCTTCCAAATTGAATGCCAAAAAGCTTATTCTCAGCTTTATCTCCTCGCAATGTGAGTACAACTTTTGACCTTAAATCATCCATTTCTGACTTGGAGAGTGTTTCGGCCATAGCTTGGAAGTTTTCTGTGTTTAACGACGCTATATACTGTTTTCCATTAAATTTCACAGATTCATTTATGAATGCAAACCATCTTGAACGCACCCCAGGGTCAATATCAGCAAACAGGCGGTTGTCATGCCACAACATATTCATCGAATGATTTTGACCATACATAAATACTAACCAATCAAAACATAATATCCTTGCATCATTAATACCATCAGAATCATCTCCTTCTATTTGAATGCTTAAATCATAACGAATTTGATTATCACCGGTATTAACATCTAAGACTATTCCAGCCGGTACTCTCGGATACAATATTTCAGCAAGCTCGGCAAATATTCTATCATATTCTGATAAAGGATTGGTGGAAGTATAATCAACCGCCAGTCTATCTTGTTCAACTTTTCTTTCTCTTAATTTTTGTGCTTTTTCTTGGAGTTTAGTTGCAAAGTTTAAGTATTCATGCAATCTTGATTTTTCTTCCTCTAATTCAGCAAGTTGCCTTGCAACGACGGAATATTCATCAAGCGCTTTTTTACCATTCAAAGATTGCAGATTTAGATCTCGAAGCTCTGAAACTTCAGCAATATTAAACCTGAGAATTTCCAATTCAGAAAGCAGATTTATTTTATCCTTCTCTAATCGTCTTTTTCTATTGAAAGAAAGTGAATTATGAAAATTTTCAACCGCTTCAAAATGAGCTAATGTTTCTGGTTTGAAAATATTTTGCAAACCAGAATATAAATCAAGTAAATCTTCTCTTGATATATCTGGATGTTCTAAAAGAGTTTTATCAATATTACTTATTCTAAATTCAATAATGTTTTTATTTTTTTCTAACTCTCGTACTTTCTTTGTTAATATATTTATTTCTTCTTCTATAGCTCGATATTTTTCATGAATCTGGAATTCATCTAGCTCATCTTTCAATTTCGGAATGACACGCTCAAGCCACTCATAACGAACTTTGGGCTGAGAACCAGCTCTAAACATATCTTTTAATATATCGTCGTTCTGCCAATTTTTTAAAGATTGACTAACCTTGTCTAATTCATGCTTATTATTTCTTTTAGACAAAATTAAGGTATGATCAATACCTAATAAAAATGCCGTTCGGAGTAAAGCTTCAAAATCAGGCTCTTTAGTTGTGCGAACTGGGCTAATGCAGTCATCCCTTGTATATCGTGTAAACCGCTTAAATAGTGACCTAAAGCTTAAATAAGGAATGTTATCATTTAAGTTAAATATGCCAGATTTATCCAATAACTCTTTGTATGCCTTTAAAGAAATAGGCTGATCATTTAATATTATTTTTTTCCCATTACCCGTTCTCGAAACTAAGTATTCAGTCCCGTTGTGTGAAAAAATTAATGTAAACCACCAATCAGGAACAGCAGAGGATAATTTTTTATCAGCATTTGCTCCTAAACAATGCTGTATAAGGCCAAGTACTAACGTTTTGCCAACGCCATTACTACTCCCTTCTTTTTCAGTTGAACTATCCCCTATTATTAGAGTTAATCCAGATTCATTGAAATATACAGGGTGAAAAGTTGGTTGATCGCAAGTTAAGCGGATTAGTTTCATTAAACTTCTCTTCTACTATAGTTCATTATCATTGCAAACTTCCAAAGTTAATCTGCCTTCTTCATCAACAATTATCTGCTTGATGCAAAATAGAATATCTAGGGCAAATATAAATTGTGTAAATGATGGAGTTATCAGCTCTGTGGATTTTTTTTGTTCAATTTTCGACCAGAGCTCATCGACAGATAGTGGTTCATCTATAATTGTCCGGATGTACCCAGCAATTGCTACTAAAGAATTGCTAAATCTAATATGTTTATGTGGCAGAAGCATTGTTTGGATGTTCATACGCATCGCACGTCTCAAAATATTTTGCCAAGATCAGCTCAGCGGCAAATCTATAGCTAGCTTTAGCATTTTCATGAATTCCTGATGGGAGTAATCTATCAATCATCCAAAGATATCTCAAGTCCGCTCGTTCAGGAATTTCGGAAGATATGGCTAATTTACTTTGTGCATAAGTCTCTTTGACTTCCTGTGCTATGCGTTGTTCTAAACCATTATCTACAGAATTGAGAAATTCATTTATTAGGTATAATTGATAGCTATTCATTTCAAGCCTTAATTTTATAGGCTTAGAAATACCATTTATTTTTATTTTCTCATCAAAATCAGGTGCTGTTTCGCTTAAAAAAGCCAAGTCTGAAGAGGATTTATATGCCAAATAATTCAAAACTTCGCCGACAGCACGACTATCAATAAAATCCAGATCTACGTCTGGAATTAAACCTACAATATCTTGCTTATCACACTCTGACAAAGACATAAACTCTTTGAGGAGTTCCATCCCTCCCATAGCTCCTGCATGGTCAAGGCATTTTTCGTCCGCAAGCTTTTTTAGGGAATTTCCTACAGGTGCAGGAATACCCTTAAAATAATCATTCATAACAAAAGTATACTTTGATACCTTTCCCCACTTAACAACTAACTTGTCAAAATCGCCAATCGATTTATTAACAGCTTCTAGCTCTTTGATTTGATTAGAAGGCTTGGGGCCATAAACCTGGAAGTAGTGAGCTTCGGTTTCTATCCATCCATCGTTTCCACCATCTCCCCAGTTTCCCCACGGTGATACAGCCTGGAATCCAGGGGTCGTATATTGCATAACCTTCGAAAAAAGAGCCTGAAAAGCATCGCCCATGCTTTCATGAATCTTCAGTCGAAATAACTGCCTGTAAAGATATTCTTGGTGTGTAGAACTCATACGACCCGCATCTTTGATGAACAATTTTTGATGATAATATCCTCTCTTTCAGTGATGTAAACCTGTTATTTTGAGAATTGGGACTACTTCCACTTTACAAAACCAAATTTTCTTAAATTCTACCAACCCACCCCCAAAACACATATGAAAAATCGAATATGACATTGACTCCTGTACAAACCTGTTTATCATTAAAAATATTTGTCGGAGGTATCAATGAAACTTACCAATTTACAACTCTTCAAAAATCTCTCCGATGAAACCCGCCTGGGCATCGTGCTACTGCTTAGAGAGATGGGAGAGCTATGCGTGTGCGATCTATGTACTGCGCTGGAACAGTCTCAGCCCAAGATTTCACGCCATCTGGCAATGCTCCGGGAAAGTGGACTTTTGCTGGATCGCAAACAGGGCAAGTGGGTTCATTACCGCCTGTCCCCGCATATTCCTTCCTGGGCCGCTCAGGTGATTGAGCAGGCCTGGTTAAGCCAACAGGACGACGTACAGGCCATCGCCCGTAAGCTGGCATCGGCAAACTGCTTTGGTAGCGGTAAGGCTGTTTGCATCTAAAAAATTTGCCTGAACATATATGATTTTACGAATGTGAGGTATTGAGAATGAAGACGTTAACGGTGTTTGACCCGGCAATGTGCTGCAGTACCGGCGTATGTGGCTCAGATGTCGATCAGGTTCTGGTTGATTTTTCTGCTGATGTGCAGTGGCTGAAAGGACGTGGCGTACAGGTTGAACGTTACAACCTGGCGCAGCAGCCCATGAGCTTTGTTCAGAATGAGAAAGCGAAAGCATTCCTCGAAGCATCTGGAGCAGAAGGGCTTCCGCTACTGCTGTTGGACGGTGAAACTGTGATGGCAGGGCGATACCCAAAACGTGCTGAGCTGGCTCGCTGGTTCGGTATTCCGCTGGAGAAGGTAGGGTTAGCTCCCACCAGCTGCTGTGGTGGTAATACTTCCTGTTGCTGAATATGTCAGGAGGACATATGAAATTCTTACAGAATATCCCGCCTTACCTGTTTTTTACTGGCAAGGGAGGCGTAGGAAAAACTTCCATTTCCTGCGCGACGGCTATCCGCCTTGCCGAACAGGGTAAGCAGGTTTTGCTGGTCAGTACCGATCCTGCCTCGAATGTCGGCCAGGTATTCGACCAAGCTATCGGTAACAACATTCGCCCTGTGACAGTAGTTCCTGGGCTTTCTGCTCTGGAGATTGACCCGCAGGAAGCCGCCCAGCAATACCGCGCCAGAATTGTTGATCCTATCAAAGGTCTTCTGCCAGATGACGTTGTTAACAGTATCAGCGAGCAGCTTTCAGGAGCCTGTACCACTGAGATTGCGGCGTTTGACGAGTTCACCGGCTTATTGACAGACGCTACCCTGCTGACCCGCTTCGATCACATCATTTTTGATACAGCGCCGACGGGCCACACGATTCGCCTTCTCCAGCTTCCCGGTGCCTGGAGTAGCTTCATTGAAAGTAATCCAGATGGTGCTTCCTGTCTTGGCCCAATGGCCGGGCTGGAAAAGCAGCGTGAGCAGTATGCTCATGCAGTAGAGGCGTTATCCGATCCTGAACGTACCCGCCTGGTTCTGGTTGCACGACTGCAAAAATCGACGCTGCAGGAAGTCGCCCGCACCCATGAAGAACTGGCTTCAATTGGCCTGAAAAACCAATACCTGGTGATTAATGGTGTGCTGCCTAAAGCCGAAGCTGAACATGACGCCCTGGCAGCTGCGATATGGCAACGTGAGCAGGAGGCACTGGCAAATCTTCCTGCCGGTTTATCTGAGCTACCGACAGATACCCTATTACTACAGCCAGTCAATATGGTTGGTGTGTCCGCATTGAAGGGACTGCTGGATATCCATTCTGAGGCGTTACCGCTCCCGGCAACGAACGTTCTGTACATGCCTGAAAACTTATCGCTCTCTGGCCTGGTCGAGGATATCGCTCGCAGTGAACACGGCCTGATTATGCTGATGGGCAAAGGTGGCGTAGGGAAAACCACGATGGCTGCGGCTATAGCCGTCAGGCTGGCAGACATGGGATTTGACGTGCATCTCACGACCTCTGATCCTGCTGCGCATCTGAGTACAACGCTGAACGGCAGCCTCAAAAACCTGCAGGTCAGCCGCATCAACCCTCACGATGAAACCGAACGCTATCGTCAGCATGTCCTTGAGACGAAGGGAAGAGATCTGGACGAAGCAGGGAAACGGCTACTGGAAGAGGATTTACGCTCTCCCTGTACTGAAGAAATTGCCGTTTTTCAGGCCTTTTCCAGGGTGATTCGTGAAGCGGGTAAACGGTTTGTTGTCATGGATACTGCCCCTACGGGGCACACGCTTTTACTGCTGGATGCGACCGGGGCTTACCACCGAGAGATTGCCAAAAAAATGGGGAGTAAAGGTCATTTTACTACCCCAATGATGCAGCTTCAGGACCCGGAACGCACCAAAGTTCTGCTGGTTACGCTTCCTGAAACCACACCGGTGCTGGAAGCGGCAAACCTGCAGGCTGACCTCGAGAGAGCGGGGATTCATCCGTGGGGCTGGATTATCAATAACAGCCTTTCCATTGCGGATACGCGTTCTCCGTTGCTTTGCCAGCGTGCTCATCAGGAACGGCCTCAGATTGAGGCTGTTAAGAATCAGCACGCTGACCGTATAGCGCTTGTTCCGGTGCTGGCGTCAGAGCCCGCCGGTATTGAAAAGCTCAGAGAGTTGATGAGTTAATTTTTTGGCATATACAGGGCGACAAAGTCGCCCTGTCAGGAGGTGTTATGTTACTGGCAGGCGCTATTTTTGTCCTGACCATTGTTTTGGTTATCTGGCAACCGAAGGGATTAGGGATCGGCTGGAGTGCAATGCTGGGCGCGGGACTGGCTCTGATATCTGGCGTTGTGAATGTGGGAGATATTCCGGTGGTGTGGAATATCGTCTGGAACGCGACGACGACCTTTATTGCCGTAATTATTATCAGCCTGCTGCTTGATGAGTCCGGTTTTTTCGAATGGGCAGCGCTGCACGTTTCCCGCTGGGGTAACGGTCGTGGACGTTTGCTCTTTACGTATATTGTTCTGCTCGGTGCGGCGGTGGCGGCACTGTTCGCCAACGATGGTGCGGCACTTATTCTAACGCCGATAGTCATCGCCATGCTGCTGGCACTAGGGTTCAGCAAAGGCACCACGCTGGCATTCGTCATGGCTGCGGGTTTTATTGCCGATACGGCCAGCCTGCCGCTTATCGTGTCGAACCTGGTGAATATAGTCTCGGCGGACTTCTTTGGACTGGGCTTCACTGAGTATGCGTCGGTAATGGTGCCGGTGGATATTGCCGCTATTATCGCCACGCTGGTGATGCTGCATCTGTTCTTTCGCAAAGACATTCCGCCAACGTATGACCTGGCTCTGCTGAAAGCACCGGCGAAAGCGATAAAAGATCTGGCAACCTTCAGAACCGGCTGGATAGTTTTAATTCTTCTGCTGGTTGGGTTCTTTGTCCTTGAGCCGCTCGGTATTCCCGTTAGCGCGATTGCGGCTGTTGGAGCTGTGATCCTGTTTGCAGTAGCTAAACGAGGCCATGCTATTAACACTGGCAAAGTGCTGCGCGGTGCGCCATGGCAGATCGTCATCTTCTCATTGGGGATGTACCTGGTGGTCTACGGTCTGCGCAACGCCGGGCTAACCGAATACCTTTCAGGTGTGCTGAACGTACTGGCGGATAAAGGACTCTGGGCTGCGACGCTGGGTACTGGCTTCCTGACGGCTTTCCTGTCTTCCATTATGAACAACATGCCTACCGTGCTGGTTGGCGCTCTTTCTATCGATGGAAGCACTGCAACTGGCGTTATTAAAGAGGCGATGATCTACGCCAACGTGATTGGCTGCGATCTGGGCCCGAAAATTACACCTATTGGTAGCCTGGCAACGCTGCTCTGGCTGCATGTCCTTTCACAGAAGAATATGACCATCACCTGGGGATACTATTTCCGCACCGGGATCGTCATGACTCTGCCTGTGCTGTTTGTAACGCTGGCCGCGCTGGCGCTACGTCTCTCTTTCACTTTGTAATGAGATACTGATATGAGCAACATCACCATTTATCACAACCCGGCCTGCGGCACGTCGCGTAATACGCTGGAGATGATCCGCAACAGCGGTAATGAACCGACCGTTATTCATTACCTTGAAAATCCACCGTCACGCGATGAACTGGTCAAACTTATCGCAGATATGGGGATTACAGTACGGGCGCTGCTGCGTAAAAATGTCGAGCCTTATGAAGAACTGGGGCTTGCCGAAGATAAGTTTACTGACGATCAGTTAATCGATTTTATGCTTCAGCATCCGATCCTGATTAACCGCCCGATTGTGGTGACACCATTGGGAACGCGCCTTTGCCGCCCTTCCGAAGTGGTACTGGATATTCTTCCGGATGCGCAAAAAGGTGCATTTGCTAAGGAAGACGGCGAGAAAGTTGTTGATGAAACAGGTAAGCGATTGAAATAAACATAAAGGGGGCAGACGCCCCCTTATTCCTGCCTCAGGCATAAGATCTGAACCTTCTGGCAGAGTACTATTCCCTTCACCAAGTTTCATTTGCAGCAAAACCGTGTCAAGCCAGCGGCCATGTTTGAAACCAATGTCCTTTAATGTGCCTATTTCAGTAAATCCTGCGCGGATATGCAGCGCAACAGAAGCAACGTTAGCGCTGTCACCCACAACAGCAATCATCTGACGATATCCCTGAGATTCGGCCCATTTTAATGCATGGTCGAGCAGTGCTTTTCCGACGCCCTGGCGCTGATAAGCCGGATCAATATATATCGAATTTTCAACCGTGAACCGATAAGCATGGCGTTCGCGGTAACGGGAAATATAACAGTAGCCAATGATCGTATCGCCCTGCAGGGCGACATACCATGGGAATCCCCGAGACTGAATGCTCCTCAGTCGGTTAAGCATTTCCTGCGTATCCGGAGGTTCGGTTTCGAAGCTACCTGTACCATGCAGAACATGGTAAGCATAGATATTGCGTATCGCGGTAATGTGCTGTTCTTCAGCTTTGATAATGTGCATCGAATTGCTCCAGTAATGGTGTTTTACAAACTACCGAAATTCGCGACAGCAGGTTAAGCACTTAAGCTTATAATCTGTATAAGCAAAAGTTTGGCTACAGAAGATGGGGCCGCAGCCCCATCTATTAGCCTGCCATTTTTGCCAGCAGAGCCGCACCCACTGGTTCTTCGTTCTGCAGTGGTATTAATGCAATACGCTTTGCAAACTGCTCTGTAACGTCATTTATCAGCGGCAGTTCGCGACTGGCTCGGGTTACCAGGAACGGTGAGGACGGTTTCGCAGCAGCCAGACTGCTATTGATTACCCATGCCCATGGTTCAATTTCAGCCCGACGCAAATCCTGCTGCAGGTTTGCTGCTTCCAGTACAGGTGTCGTTTCGGCAAGCGTCACGATAATCACCTTCGTCTTCTCCGGGTCCTGCAATTGCATCATTGGTGTCATCACATGGTCATGTGTTTGCCCCATCTGGCGCACCATTTCCCGGTGATAGGCCCCTGTTGCATCCAGTAGCAGAAGCGTATGACCCGTTGGCGCGGTGTCCATAATGACAAAATGATCGTCTGCCTCTTTGATGATCCGCGAGAATGCCTGGAAGACGGCGATCTCTTCAGTACATGGTGAGCGGAGATCTTCCTCCAGCACCGCCAGCCCTTCTGCATCTAACCCTTTCCCCTGATTTTCCAGAACAAAGCGACGATAGCGTTCAGGCTCTACTTTCGGGTCAATACGGCTGACCTGAAGGTTTGGTATCGAGCCATCCAGCGTATAAGACAGATGTGCTGCCGGATCTGACGTCGTCAGATGGACTTTATGACCGCGTTTTGCCAGAGATACCGCCACCGATGCTGCAACAGCCGTTTTGCCGACCCCGCCTTTACCCATCGTCATTACCAGACCTTTACCTGTCAGGCTGAGTTCATCCACCAGCGAGGCAAGTTTTGGTAAATCCAGAGTGTTCAGCGTGGTAGCTGGGAGAGACATCGAGGCTTCGCTCTCTGTAAATAACCCACGCAGGGCTTCGAGACCGACCAGATTAAATGGCTTCAGATACAGCTGCGAGCGGGGAAGGTTCGCCAGATTCTCTGGCATAGCAAGTAGCGCTTTTTCCTCCCGAGCTAAAATACTTTGCGCCAGCGGATCATTTTCACCCACAAATGGCGGCAACACACCATTAATGGCAAGGTGTTGATGCCGCAAACCGATAGCAGACAGCTCATCATGCGTATGGGAAACCTCTTTCAGTGTCGAAGCCTGGGCGCGGGCAACCAGAACCAGACGCGTGAGTGCAGCATCAGAGAGCGCCTTAACCGCATCTGAGTACTGGTGCTGTTGTTTCTCCAGCCCCACCAGCGGCCCGAGGTTAGCGGCGGCATCGGGGTTCGCTTCCAGATAACCGCTCCAGGCTCCCGGCAGCTCAAGCATGCGGATGGTGTGACCGGTTGGCGCGGTATCAAATACGATATGGTCATATTTTTCCCGCAGCTCATGATTGGTCAGTAGACCGGTAAACTCATCAAACGCAGCGATTTCCGTGGTGCATGAGCCAGAGAGCTGTTCTTCAATACTGCTGACCACATCGGCTGGCATCAGCCCGCGAACCGGGTCGAGTACGCGGTCACGATAAGCCTGTGCTGCAGCCATCGGATCAACTTCCATCGCGGCAAGATTTTCTACGGTGCTGATATCTGTGATTCGGTGGCCGATAGTCTGGCTAAAGACCTGGCCGACATTGGAAGCCGGATCGGTACTCACCAGAAGCGTTCTCTTACCCTGATCGGCCAGCCATACCGCAGTAGCACAGGCCAGAGATGTTTTACCCACGCCACCTTTGCCAGTGAAGAAGATGAACGGGGGAATGTCTTTTAAAAATGGAATATTCATCAGTAATAGCTCCTCTGGAATTAAGGCATACGTGGAATGCTGCAGCAGCGTGGTTGCGTGTTGTCTTCACTCCAGTCCTGAGTAAGCGGAATACCTGACCAACGGGCGATATCTTCACGCGTCGGGAGTTTGCCTGCCATCACGAGCTTCCCATCGAGCAAGGTGACGGGGAGGGACTCCATTCCTGATGTGTTCAGGAACTCTTTGATGACGGGGGTATTCAGGAACTGCTGTGGGTTCTTCGCAAGGCTGTAGCGCTGAATATCAACGCCATTCTTTTTCGCCCATTCGGCGTTGGCGTTCCATTTGACGGCATTGTCGCTGACCACAACGCTGCTGGTTGCGCAGCAGCCTGCTGCTTCAAAGATCTCAATTTTTGACATGGACTGTTTACCTCAGTGTTTAGTCATTTGGCTTTACACTGAAGTAAACGAAGGTGACGGGAAAAAGATGCGCGATTAATTCATTTTTTTGTGGCAGCAGACGGGAGACGTGTCATCCGCCTCAATCTGACAAAGTTCTGTCATCGTTTCTTTCAGGTGCTTTCTGGCTCGAAGCAAACGGGATTTAAACGCCGTAAGCGTGATTCCCAGTTCATCGGCCAGAGACTGCTGGGGACGCCGGTTAAGGTCGGACTCTTCAATCAACCATCGCTCATCTTCGGGTAAAGCCTGTAATGTTTCAGGCAGGCAAATATCCAGCGTTGAGATTGCATCAGGGGATACGTCTGTTAATGGGGCATCTTCTTCCAGCTCAACAAACTCCCTGGTGGTGCGGTACTCATCAATCAGCAGATTCCTCGCCGCCCGATATAGCCAGGCTCGCGGATTCTCCATCTCGCAGAAACTGTCTGAATGAGCGCGGGCACGCAGGAATAGCTCTTGCAGAAGGTCTGCTGCTTTTTCGCTATCACCTGTCTTCGATGTCAGGAAGCGAGAGAGTTCGGCTTCATGTTGCCGCCATAACGCGCTCATGCAGTTGTTGAATGCCGTTACATCACTCATCCTAGCCCTCAGATTTTGCTCTGATTAACCCGCCGGGAAAGTTCTTCTGCAGACTCTTTACGTTCGCTGTAGCGATCGACGAGATAAGCTGAGCTACCTCTTGTCAGCAGAGTAAATTTCACCAGTTCTTCCATCACATCCACGATGCGGTCGTAATAAGACGATGGTTTCATTCGTCCATCTTCATCAAACTCCTGCCAGGCTTTTGCCACGGAGGACTGATTCGGGATGGTGATCATCCGCATCCAGCGGCCAAGAATGCGCATCTGATTTACGGCATTGAAAGACTGGGAGCCACCGCAGACCTGCATAACGGCCAGCGTCTTACCCTGAGAAGGGCGAACAGCGCCTTCCGAAAGTGGTATCCAGTCAATCTGAGCCTTCATGATGCCGGTCATCGCACCATGGCGTTCAGGTGAGCACCACACCATGCCTTCGGACCAACGAACCAGCTCACGCAGCTCCATGACTTTAGGATGCGAATCAGGCGCATCATCAGGAAGAGGCAAGCCAGAAGGATTGAAGATCCGCACCTCTGCGCCCATGGCAGTCAGCAGCCTTGCAGCTTCCTCAGTTGCCAGTCGGCTGTAGGAACGTTCGCGTACAGAGCCGTACAACATGAGGATACGTGGAGGATGGGGAACGGCAGGAACGCCGAATCTTGCCTCTGTGATTGAGGTGTCGAACAAACCCGAATCAACATTCTTAAGATCACCTGTCATTTTACTTCTCCGTCTTCTGGGGCATGGTGAGGCAGTCGTCAGTTCCTGAGCAGCATTCTTCTGTCAGGAAGGCAATCAGAGCCTCAAGATTTTCATATCGAGCATGGCAAAAGAGCGTTCTGCCCTGACGTTCCTGGCGTACCAGAGAAACTGATATCAGCGATGAGAGATGATGGCTCAGCGTAGAGGCAGGGATGTCGAGCCGCTTCTGCAGTTCGCCAACCGGTAAACCTTCATGTCCGGCTTTAACCAGCTCTCTGTACACGCTCAGTCGTGTAGGATGTCCCAGCTCTTTCAGAGTGTCTGCTGCTTTTGAAAGCTCCATTTGCATCTCATTTCTATATTTCCGGAATTGTAGAAATATACCTAATTTCCTTTCCTGGTAAAAGAGAGGCAATGGTAGATGTCGGCACGCTCAGATTTAACCTACGAACTCTAACGACCGAAACTGTCTCTTAAACTTCTAACACATAAATCAAGTCGCGACATTTCGGACAAACCTTGTCCCCATGCCAGTGAGTATCGCACCAGCAGCATCGCCATTGCCGTATCGTCGTGTTAGTAGGTCGAAGGCGCATTTCTGGAGGCGGGATAGTTTTTGGCGAGGTTTCTTCTGGTACTGTTTGGAGCTTGTTAAATCGACATGTTTTAAGCCGAGCAACATTGTTGATATGCCTCGGTATGTGCACAAACGTTTTTGTAGATGTCAGAGGATTAAACTGAACACCGATCTGCAGTTTGCAGTAAATACAAAGCAATGAATCAAAATCAACCTGTTGAACAGATTCTGGTGTAACCCATTCACCATCTACGGTGACGGCGTGAGTGGCTAAGACGAAGTAATTCATCATGAACTCCGTAACAAATGAAAAAAGCCAGCATGGTTAGCTGGCTTTGTAGATAGAAGGGGGGAAGGAAGCATTACCGACTGTTACAACAGGTTAGGTTTACCGGCATATTTATGCTCTCTTCCTTTTTTTCAATGAACGTACTTCTCCGCGACCAAAGGTTCTGGCATTACCCGGAAGAACCAGACGTGCACAGGCATCGATTTTGGTGATGTAACTTAGCGCCTTAAGTAACCCCTTGTCCTTACTACTGTCACCGCGTTTCAGTTTGCCGAGGCAGCAGTCCTCATAACGCTCTTTGTAAGCGTTGCAGTTGTAGAACATGCCTTTACCTTTAGTAATAGTTTCATTCCAGTATCTCCCGAAAGCATGAGCAATCACGCCATCCTGTTGTGCCTTATTACCATTTAAGATAAATAGCATGTGGTAATGAAATTTACGTTGTGGGCCATATTCCAGTTTCCATACCGTCCCGAGGACATGGCGAAACATTGGATTCTTTTGCATATTGCGAAACAGCTGCTGACGGTGCTTACGGGCATCATCAGCAGTGATATCAGCTTTGTGTTCATTTGCCCATGATAAATCAACCCGCAAGACCAGCAGCCGGGAATGACGCTCCTGCAGATGTCTGATGTAATTCATCACTCCCTTAAGATTTTTAACCGAAGCCCTCTGATACTTTCTGCATGCTTTTTTAAATCCTGCCTGGCTCACAGTAAACCGGTAATCCTGTATCAGCTTATTCAGCATTTCTGCTGTGGTAACAGTGTCTGCCCCTGCTATTTTCCCGTTATGGACACGCGAATATAAATTGGCGCCAGTAAATAGACGCTGGAAGGTAGCTATACGTGGATTAGCTATTCGTACTTTCATTGCATCTTGTGGCAACATATTAAGATAACGGATGGCATCAAGAATGGTGACTGACTCAGCGCTCTCTTTGTATCCTGAACGGTTATACAGAATAGCGAAAGGTAACTTACGTCCTCTGCTGATAGTTTTAAGACAACTATCCAGTTGTTCTAATCTGAGTCTGAATTCATTGTCATCGGATATGGTGACATAGGGAGTATTATTCTCAATGTGATATTCAGCATGAGATAACAGGAATGATTCTGGTAAGGCCATAATGTATTTCTCTGAGACCGGTCAGCCATTGCTGACCGGCAATGTATTAGTGTGGTTATTGGATGAGTGTCTTTGTCTAATATTCAGTATGAATAGTTATATCAGAGGTAGTGTCTGTGTGATAACAAAGTATAAGTGTATAACACCTCAATGAGATGGGTATAAAGTGCTTATATGGGGTGATATTGTTTGATGATTGAGTGCATTAATGACCGATTGATAATGCATTAAATACAATAATAAATAAACCGTCTTTATAAATCACATAAAACCCATGAGCAACAAGGCACGCAAGTATAAAAGCATGGTGTAAAGTTAGTGACCTTTTTATCACTATCTTTAATTGTCTTTATGCTCTCGAGTCATTAATGCGGGCTTCTAACCATTCTTTTACTTCACGTTCAATCCAGCGGGAACTGCGGCCAAACTTTATAGGTTTTGGAAATTTCCCTTGCTGTGCCATTTTATAAAACCACTTATCAGACAGACTGGTCAGCTCGGTAATGAAAACCATATCAACGAACCGGTCTTTATAAAGATCAATCTCTTTCATGACTTCTCCAAAAGAATTTAACATGAGGACGCCGGGCGGCATCCTTTCAAATGGATAGGTCAGGTATGTATGGTTTTACATTTCTATGGAGAGTCTCCATAGTGGTTGAAGAGTCATTACTGAAAGCATACAGGGACAGGTTATGGCCTTTCACTATGGCGATAAGGAAACTCTCCTTACACCCCTGTCTAAAAAAAGCTACTTTCTATGTAATTTGTCACTATTACTGCACGTTTCATCAAAAAAAACACTACAAAAAAACTACGAAAAATCTACTTATTGACTATGCAATACACTACAACTATTATCAGTATAAAAATAATGGATATGCTGTAAATTGAGTCCGGCATTCAAAGAGGTAAAAGATGAGTTTAAGCAAAGGAAAGAATGAGGATTACAGGCTAAAAATAAAAACAAAAAGAGAACTATCCGTTTTTTATTGGTTTGTAATGGAAAATAAACCTATGGTCGATCGCTACCGTTTCTCACCTCTAAAAAACATGAAAAGAATAAATTCAATTTACCGAATGAATATACGGGATGCCTCTTTACTATTATCTGAAATTATCAGCGACTATTATTCAGGTGTCCTTGATGCTATACTTCATTATGAAAGAAAAATAGAAATTTTTCTTGACTCACTTCTTCCAGAATCAGAGTTTGAATGGTTCAGGAAAAATGAGCATGCTTGTTATTTTGTTTGGTTAAGTATTAAAAAATACTATCCTCAGCTATCTTCTGAAATGCTCAATATTCAACAGGAGGTTGCGCCACAAAAATTTAGCAATGTGCATTCTCTGGTTGACCTATCAGGTCTTGATAATTTTAGCCAAAAGAATCAGCATGCAATTGCATCGGAACCTTTTCTTTCAGAAATAAACTCGCTGCATGTACATCCCGCATCCCACAAAGAACGTTATAACTCTATCCTGTATTTCATGGATCTAGTTCCATCATACTTCATTGATAAATTATCATTTATAAAAAACATAAGGTCTCAATGGGATGTTAAGTTTAAAGCAAAACGTAAGTTAAATATCCCCGTGGAAAATACAGGTCTATGCCAGTGGGCCTGGGACTATATGAAAAATAAACCATCCATGAGGAAGCGCGTTTACAGTCAAGGCACAGAAGCGCCAGAGGGGGGAATTAAATTATCTGTTGAAGATTATTCACTCTCAATATGTTCTGCTGACGACAAATATGGCATCTGCAATAAGAATATGTCAGAAAGTACGGCACAGGAGGATTACAATAAATCACCTAACAATGACGCTGATAATGACAAGAGTTCAAAGCATGAAAGTGGCATAAAAAAGGTGAGTTATAAAACCATAGACCTTTTTCCGGAAAATGGCAGTTCTCTATCCAGTATTAATAGAATTGGCTGGCATGATGCATTTGAGATCATTCAGCCATCGACACCAAGAGAAACATATTTAGCTATCCATGCAGTCTGGATTTTCTATGTTGGAGGAACCTTCTTGGAACCAGAACTTTATAACCAGTTTAAGCGTGCCAAGGATACATACCTTACCCGTAAAAGAAAAAAAATAAAAATAATCAGAAATAAATTACAGGAGCTGAATTAGTCTGTGGGCAACTGGTGAGCTTATAACTTAGTATAAATTACCCCATAAAAGTGCCTTGAAAGTATTCCAGATCATTTCACATCTATATTACCCACATGAAGCCGTGCCAGTATGTATTACTGGCGCGGCTTCTTCACATTGATCTATTGCACCGATCGATACTCAAGCAGTGATAGTTACTGACTATTAATAGCGAGGAATCGATCGTTTTATCAATAGAATATAACGATCAATTCCTGGAAACTGATCTGTAGTAACGATTATCCCATTCTCTCTCAAATGCATAGGATCAGGTGGCCTTTTGTACAGCAAAGGGCCATTTTTCGTTTGTAAAACAACAGTAAGGAATCTCTATGTTCAAGGTCACTTCTGCACTCTTTCTCAGTGCAACTTTGTTCACCACCGCTGCGCACGCGACCATTCAGGAACAGCAGTGGGGTAACTGGTTTGGTAATACCAGCGGAATGGAATTTGGTATTAATGCCGACAATGATGTTGGTGAGCGCATTACCTTCACTTGCATCGGAGGCCACCTGGGCATCACCTACAGCGTCCCAGCAAAGAACTATTCCATTTCTTCTGGGGCAGGTCTGAAAAAGCCAGGGTTGATCATCAACTCAACCCACTATCAATTAGGCGAAGCTGCATTTATGGCGCTCAAAAACACCAGTGATGAAGGAGTGCTGGAAGTCACTGAAGCCAAAAAACCATTGTCCAAACCGTTCAAAACTGTAGGTCTTCAGGAAGCGCTGAAAGAGGTAACCTGGCAGGACTGCATCAGCCGTTAAGCACCTTCTTCGCCTAATTCTCAAAACAGCACAGTTTGCTGTTTTAACCACTCGTTGCTGGAGTTCAGATACGTCCAGCAGAGCCAACGACAAACGTCCTCAGGGTGTCATCATGACAGAGTTTATTTCACGCTTATTTGTTATCTCAGTGCTTTCATTTCCGGCCCTAAGTTTTGCCATCACCATTCCCGGTAATATTCACCCAGAGCGATACACGTTCTTTCTAACAGATAGAGGCGGTGAAATGCTTCGCGAAATGAACGATGCGGCAGTCAGCGTAAAACTCAACAACAAAGTTGGTTTTAGCGCTGAGGCACAGAGCAAGGCTGCTGCTGCGAACATATCTCCTTTGCTGTACGCAGCATCACCCCTTGAACAGAACTTTATCCGCTACGACAGTAAACCGGTTAAGGCTCTGACTTGTCTCGTCACGACCCGCACTATGCCGGGTCAGAATAAAAATTACACATGGGAGGAAACCTACTGCCTTGATGAAACCGGTGCTGCTTACATCGGCACAAAAGGCTGGCCGTCACGTGCTATCGTCGAAAAGAGTTGCGAGGTGGGTGTCCCCAGTTGTCCTGTATATCTCGGTCTGAACAATGATCCACCGACCATGCGGAATGATGCTGCGCAATATATTCCTTACAACAGCAAACGCGTAAGTAGGAATAAAGAAAGTAACTCTGAGCCAAAACCAGCAGCTGGAGAAATGGTCGCAGAGCAGGACGGTTATGTGGTGAATTATGTAAAAGGTAGCAGTTGTGCTGACAACAAACTGGTTGTTAAAAACACAAGCTCCGGGAAAACCGCCGAAATTGCAGGATTAAATGGTTGCTCTTTTGACCCGAAGAAAAATGCAGTAATTATCTTCCCTCAAAATGAATACGTCGGCGTTTACAGTGGCCCCACAAACGCTTCTGAGGAAATAGCCTCAGTCGATCTCCCCTAATTACTCTTCTAGTCCGGTATAAGCTTCCTGCGATACCGGACGCCTTTTGGATCAACCTATGAAAACTAAAAAATCCCCGGACGATACAACGCCAGATGCAGAATCATTTGGGTTGACCTGGCCCGTTGTTTTCAGCGTCGCAGGCCTCACTCTGCTGAGAAGTAAGTCGGTCGTATGCCAGACAATGGGAGCCAGCCTGATGACCTATAGCCTGATAAGACTCATAAAAAAACTCGCCACGCTTGCCTGAAAAGTCCCAATCAGGCAACACGGTTTGTGTTCTAACACCTGTACCAGACGTACTATCACCTTCCGAAGCTCGCCTGGAAGCTAACTCTCGACAAAAGCTGAATCGTTCCTTTATCAAAGGGCTGGCTGCAATAGCAGAGGACAGAATCAATGATGATGCCTTTGTTTTATCGGTGTGCAGCAAAGCGTATGAACGCTTACCTCTGAACATAAGGCGAGTCGTTAAATACGAGTGGTGTCTTCGATACTTCCAGTACAGTAAACCCTTTATTCTGCAGCGATTACAACATCACCAGGCCGAAAAGCTAATACCACCGGCATTACCTGACAGAGAACTCTCGCCACAGCAGAGCCAGCCACCAGCCTCTCCCTGAACATTTTATCTTCCATCCAATGCCACTCTACTGGAGTGGCTTTTATGCCCGTTTTAAAAGGAATCAACTATGACCTGTTTAGCCAGCCGCTTTGGTGCAGTCAACCTTGTTCGTCGTGACCGCCCGTTAACTCGCGACGAACTGGCCCATTATGTGCCCAGTGTCTTCAGCGAAGAAAAGCATGAATCCCGTAGTGATCGCTATACCTACATCCCGACAATTACCCTTCTCGATAACTTGCAACGCGAAGGCTTCCAGCCATTCTTCGCGTGTCAAACCAGAGTCCGCGACCAGAGCAAACGAGAGCATACGAAGCACATGCTGCGCCTGCGTCGTGAAGGCCAGATTACTGGCAAACAGGTTCCCGAAATTATTCTGCTGAACAGTCACGACGGCTCCAGCTCATATCAGATGCTACCGGGGTTATTCAGAGCAGTTTGCCAAAATGGGCTGATTTGCGGTGAGAGTTTTGGCGAAGTACGCGTGCCGCATAAAGGCAACGTAGTAGAGAAAGTCATCGAAGGGGCCTACGAAGTACTGGGAATATTTGACCGAGTAGAAGAGAAACGCGATTCCATGCAGTCGCTTTTGTTGCCACCGCCCGCTCAGCAGGCTATGGCGAAAGCGGCGCTGACATATCGCTTCGGTGAGGAGCACCAACCGGTGACAGAGACGCAGATACTTTCCCCACGCCGCTGGCAGGATGAGAGTAACGACCTGTGGACCACTTATCAGCGCATTCAGGAAAACCTGATTAAAGGCGGTCTATCGGGGAGAACAACCAAAGGAAAGCGCGCCCATACCCGAGCAGTGAAAGGTATTGACGGTGATGTGAAGCTCAACCGGGCCCTCTGGGTGATGGCTGAGAATATGCTGCAGCTTGCTTCATGATCTCTTCCACTATTTTCCCTTAACGCCTTTCCGAAGATTCGGAAGGGCTTTTCTTTCTAAGGAGCAACCATGTCTACGATCAATTTATCCCCGGTATTTCCTGCAAACGAGCAGCGTGTCATCCAGCGAGCATTACGTCTGCTGGAGAAATACCAGCGTCAACCGAGTGAGTCATTTACCTCTACCAGCCTTACAAAAACTTGGCTGCAACTGCAGATGGCTCACCTGGAACGGGAAGTCTTCATCGTAATGTATCTCGACAATCAGCATTGCCTGCTGGAGCGAGAAACACTGTTTACCGGCACGCTCAACCATACCGAAGTGCATCCCCGCGAAGTGGTTAAATCAGCCCTGAAACATAACGCTGCTGCGGTCATTTTGGCGCATAACCACCCGTCCGGCACGACAGAAATCAGCCAGCAGGATAAACATGTCACTCAGCGAATTGCTAAAGCCTTGGCTCTGGTGGAAGTGCGTGTGCTGGATCATCTTGTGGTCGGGAACGAAGTGGTGTCTTTTGCTGAATGTGGCTTGTTATGAGGTGCAGAATGAAAATCATCAGTAAGCGCCAGGCGATGCATATTTATCGTCAGCATCCCGAATCCAAGTTATCTGCCTTCTGTACAGGTCACTACCAGTGGCATAGCAGTGTCTGCCATTACTACGGACGTGAAGTTCAGGATATCAGCGGCGTTCTCGCTGTTTTTGTTGAACGTCGTCAGGACCGGGCAGGCCCGTACGCCATTCTGCGCACGCGTGACAGTGAACTAATCAACCCACTCAGTCATTAAGGAATATATTAATGCAGTCGACCACCTTATCCGGCACATCGGCGGAGAACGCATCCTGCCTTCAGTGGGGTTTAAAACGTAATATCACGCCATGCTTCGGCGCTCGCTTGGTACAGGAAGGCAACCGCCTATACTTTCTGGCTGACCGGGCAGGATTTAATGGCTCATTCAGTGACGATGAAGCTTTGCGTCTGGACCAGGCATTTCCACTGATGATGAAACAGCTTGAGCGGATGCTGACGGCTGGCGAGCTTGATCCTCGCAGCCAGCACTGCGTCACACGGCATCACAACGGACTTACTTGTGAAGCTGACACTCTCGGCTCTCATGGCTACGTTTACATTGCCATATATCCCCAGTCAGCTCTAACCAGATAACACCTTCCTCTTCTTTTATCAGGGACTCAACACATGCATATTTCAACTGTACCGGCAACGGTGACGGTTTCGTCACGCCTGTCTCCTGTCCAAGTTTGGCAAAAACTATTAACGTATATTTTAGAGCATCATTACGGCCTCACGATCAACGACACACCGTTCAGTAACGATACGACGATTCAGGAACATATAGAGGCTGGAGTGAATCTTACTGATGCTGTTAATTTCCTTGTGGAACGATTCGAGCTGGTGCGCATTGACCAGAAGGGTTTATCCTGGCAGGATCAAGAACCCTGGATAACATCTTTGGATGTTCATCGGGCACAGTTCAACCTTGGCTTGAAACGCTCATAAATCAGCCAACTGATCATTAAGGAAAACATGTGGGGGCATAATCGGGGGCATGTCAGTAAACCACATAGGAAAATAATCAATAAATTCAACATGATTAATCACCAAATGCGACTCCTGTGATCTCCGCCAAAATGAACATCTACCTCATATGCAAATAATTTATTAATACACATCCTTTATTCCCTATACTTATATTTATTAAACCCCCAAAATATAGCTAAATTTATGTGAGATAGATCCAAATATCAGTAATTCAGCCAATTTTCTATTCAACATTATCTGATAAATTACAGATTCACTCTTACAAGGATGAATATATGACTGCTGCTATTCGTTTTCGGGCCTCTTGCATCAAAACATTATCATCTGTAGAAGCAAATCCAGAAAAATCACACCAGCATGAGTTTAATGGAGTTAAAGAATTAAAAGCTTTATTAGGTATAGATGAATTTAAATGTGATGCACAATTCTCTATACGCGGATCACAAATCTCAAAACTGGCACAAGTTACTTGGTATGACGCTCGTACTTCCCATCTGTCGAGATCAGAGTATCGGCTCTATTTTACGCCAAATGAAGTTATGGATAATGCTGCTGAAGGCGACAATATAATTATAGGGTATGATACGAATGATAAACTGCAGATTATGTTAATAAAAATGGGAACTGCTTCGCATGAGGGATTAATTAAACATTGGCGAGCAAATTAGCAATTCATCTTTTTATTCACTGACGCCAGTATACTTCTGGCGTTAAAAATAATTACCCATTAATATTTAACAATATATTTATAGACGAAATATCATTAAGGATGAGTTTTTTCTAATTCGCTTAGAATAAGAAAGTAGCGTCTTTTATTCTTTTTCGTGTTCTGCCTCAAGACGCATCCTACAAGCCTCTTTAACCCACTTGCTAAAATTGCCTTTTCCCGCCGCTTTCTCAATCTGTTCCAAAAGATCATCCTCAAATCGGATGTTTTTCATTGTGCTTTTGGCTCGATCAAAATTTAGCTTCTTTTTTTCTTGCATGGTAGGTACCACTTCAGTTACGTTATGTTCACGTGGTACCTACCACATGAAATTGGATTTCGTAAACAACGCCCCGATGTGCAGCAACACAACCGGAGCGTCTAACCATCCACAACTATCAAGGAGTTGATAATGGCTGATCCGCATTCTACCTCAGACTTCACCATCGCCGGAACCGAGCACAACGTAATTGTGCGATATCGCCCGAATCAGGGTGATGCGAGCACACCGAGCATCACGCTTTCCGGCAAGTGGCTACGCGATGCCGGATTTAATACCGGGCAACATATTCTGGTGAAAGTGATGCAGGGCTGCATCGTGCTGGTGAAATACAGTGATAAAGAGGAGTGGCTGGCGACGGCGCTGGATAAAACGCGCAAGCAGCTCAGGGAAGTGAAGGACGTTATGAAAAAGGCGTATCTGCAATCACGGCCAGACTGAAACCTGTCGATTTGCAGCATGCCAAAACAGCCTGCCCACGGGCTGTATTTGCCGGGGCGGAAGGAAATAAAAAGACCAACCAGTAAGTTGTTTTACGGTGGGAAGAACGCGGTAAAAAGCGGCAGCATCGGCTAAATATTGCACTCCAAAAAACGCGTTAAAAGTCGTTCGTTTCCCTCTCTGCATCACCATTATTAAGGAGTAAGATAAGCGCCTCGAAATTCCACAGACAACAACCGATGAAGCGCTTCCTTTTTATTCTCTCCACCGCCTTTATTTTCAACAGCAGTTTTGCTGCCGCCCCGTTGCCGAAAGACGTTCAGGATTTCCGCAACCTTGCCGAAGAGTGCGAGCATTTTGCCGGCGAGCAGGATTCAGATCTCGACGAGCAGCGCCAGAAAGAGCTGGATGCCAGCCTGCAAGCCACCTGCGGCAAAGCGGTGGTGCAGCTCAAAACGCTGCGGGAAAAATACAAGAATGACGCGGCATTAATGAAAGTTATTAATGCCTATGATTTCTGACGGCGGTTTGCAGCACGCAAAAACGGGGGCATTTGCCCCCGTTCGTTATTACGCTTTCTGCAGTGGATAATCCAGGTAGCCTTCTGCGCCGCCGCCAAAGAATTTCTCTCTGATCGGTTCGTTAAGCGGCAGGTTATGTTGCAGGCGGTACGGCAGATCCGGGTTAGCGATAAACGGTCGGCCAAAACCAATTAAGTCTGCCCAGCCTTTTGCCAGCGCTTCTTCGGCGCGCTCCGGCGTGTATTTGCCAGAGTAAATCAGCGTGCCGTGGAAAATAATGCGCAGTGCTTCTTTAAACGCAGCAGGCATCACCGGCGCGTCGTCCCAGTCCGCTTCAGCGATGTGAATGTAAGCAATGCCAATCGCATTCAGTACGCTCGCCGCCGCGAGATAAGTGGCTTCCGGCGTATCATCGCGTGAACCCATCAGCGTAGTAAGCGGAGCAAGCCGAATGCCGACGCGCTCTTTACCAATCGCCGCCGAAACGGCTTCCACCACCTCTTTCATAAAGCGCAGGCGGTTTTGCAGCGAACCGCCGTATTCGTCATCGCGCAGGTTAGATTGTGAATCAATAAACTGGTTAATCAGATAGCCGTTCGCACCGTGTAGTTCGATGCCATCGAAACCGGCAGCAATTGCGTTACGCGCCGCTTGTGCGTAATCGTTGACGATAGCGGGGATTTCATCCACAGCCAGCGCACGCGGCATGGAGTGCTGCACCATATCGCCCACGCCATTTTCCGGTCCGCGCCCTTCCACATCGACAAACACTTTTACGCCTTCGGCCTGAATCGCCGAAGAGGAAACCGGTGCCGCGTTACCGGGCTGCAAAACGGTGTGGGAAACGCGCCCCACATGCCACAACTGAGCAAAAATTTTGCCGCCCGCGTGATGCACGGCATCGGTCACTTTTTTCCAGCCAGCAATTTGCGCATCGCTGTAAATACCCGGCGTCCAGGCGTATCCCTGACCCTGCTGGCTGATTTGTGTGCCTTCGCTGATAATCAGCCCGGCACTGGCGCGCTGCGCGTAGTAATCCGCCATCATGTCGGTGGCCACATCACCCGTTCCGGCACGGGAGCGGGTCATTGGCGGCATCACAATCCGGTTAGTTAACGCGAGCGTATTCAGAGAATATTTATCAAATAACATGGTGGCTTATCCTTTCTTGATTCGGTCAATGTGGTTGCGGTTAACAACCTGATGCGAAGCAGGATAGGCGCACAAGAGTTTTGAATAAACAGCAATAAAAGCAATAAACTATTGCTACGTTGTCAATAAATAATGCTGGCCTGCCCTTATCGCAGGGATGTGGCAGAAACTGCCAGAATAGAGTGGCGAAACCGCAGGTTCTGAAGCAGGCTTATTCGCGCGTCGTATCATCTTTAGCTCATTCGTCCCGATACGGGGAAGAAATATCGCATCCGCCATGACTTTTCCTTCGAAGCAACAAAAACAGTCGTTCCAGTTATTATAAATATGAATAAGCTCCGCCATACTGTTTAAACCGAGTTTACGCAGTATCGCGTTTTTGTAATTACTGACGATTTTTTTATCGATGTCCAATGCTTGCGAAATCGTATCGCTGGACTGGTACTCTAGAAACCGCAGCATAATTTTATACTCCGTCGCGCTAAAATGGACTTCGCGAAAGGAATATATATCCTCATGACCCTTAAGGAAATTAAGTATCTTTCTGATCTCATGCCGAAGCAAAGATACAGATGAAGATTTATCGATAGAGATAAATCGAGTGCAAATAAATGAATTAAACCCTTTTTCTTCACTTAAAATATAAAGCAATGAGTTCATGCTAAAAAATAATATTTTTCCATCTCCCCGATCAAATGCAACCAACGTGTGTGTTGCATGCGGATTAATGGCTTTAAGCAGCTTATCCATGCCCATGACAAAATAGCTATCCTGAGAGATGACATACATATCCAACCTCCGGAAAATATTATTTGCCAGCGAATTATAACGAAAACAAATTATGCCTTCGGTTAATTCAAAAGGTTATATAGCGTTTTGCAATAAGAGAAATGGGTGAATCAGGAAAAATAAAGTCGCAAAAAAATGCTACCGCCCCTGGTTTTCACCAAAGCATACTGAGTCGTTCGATACCCGCCATAGCCAATAAATCCATAACAAAAGCAATTTAATCCATAAGAGAAATAATGGGTGCTGAAGATAAATTTCACTTAGGGAGGTGCAATGTTTTATGACTCAATCACCTGGAAGCATTATCTTTAATATAATAAATAACGTGGCAATAAATTTCGCCACATTTAAAATCATCTAAATTTGTAAATAAATTAAGAAGTTATTATTTTTCAAATAACAACAGTAACACAGAGTAATAAAAAATTAGCCATTAAGGTTGCATAACGCAAGAAGGCTCACAATAGATTAGGACTTTTCATAAATGTCCAAACCTATAGCTAGAATAGCCTATACCAATCAAATTATTACTAAAGCAGAAAATAGTTGAATTAGAAAAAATATATCCTCTTAAATAAATATTTTTGGTTAAAAAGCCGCCTCGCTTCACAGTACGCAGAACAAATAGGTGGAGCTGCACTTATCAATGGCTGAAAACAGCGAACAGACTGACCGCAAATTCCGACGGGAAGAGTAAGGTCTGCTAAGCCATGTTACCGTGAGGAAAAGCACATTTGCAGGGATAGTGAAGAACACTTACATTCAAAGACCCAACCTTGCTTTTCAACACGTTATTTTCGGGAAGCGTTATGCCGTTGATTGATCTTACCGCCGCTGCTGTGGCATGCAGGGAGTGCCGCTGATGGCGACACATGCGCCCTGGTTTCGCAACTGGTTACAGCTAATCGGTCTTTCATTGCTCTTCGTTGCTGTGATGGAACTGATTCATCTGCCCGCAGCGCTTCTGTTGGGCCCGATGTTTTCCGGCATTCTTCTCGCCATCTTCAACCGGCCTGTTACCGTCAGTAAAAAATGCTTCGCCGCCGCGCAAGCGGTAGTCGGCGCGATGATTGCGCATGCGATCCCGCCGTCCGTGTTTGGCCGCATCGCCGCCGACTGGCCGCTGTTTATCAGCTGTATTTTCTCCGTGATTTTTGCCAGCGCCATTCTTGGCTGGATCATGGCGAAATTGCAGGTTTTCCCCGGTTCAACAGCGATTTGGGGATCGTCGCCAGGCGCGGCAGCGGCCATGACGATTATGGCCGAGAGTTTTGGTGCGGACGTTCGCCTGGTGGCGTTTATGCAGTATTTGCGGGTGATGATCGTGGCGCTGGTCGCGGTACTGGTGACCCGTATGTGGATGGGCACTGAGAGCGCGGATCACGCGGTCGCCACCTTTACCCTGTTTGGCCCGGTGCGCTGGCTGCCGTTCGCCGGAACATTACTGGTGATTGCCGCAGGTTTCCTGATTGCCCGCTGCGTCAAAATTCCGTCCGGGCCAATGCTGATAACGTTAGCGCTGGGGATAATGGTGGAAGATACCGGTTTGCTGACGCTGGAATTGCCGCCGTGGTTGCTGGCGCTCTCCTACGCGATGATTGGCTGGAGTATCGGTTTACGTTTTACGCGGGAGATTGTTTGCTACGCTGCCCGCGCGCTACCGCGCGTGCTGCTGTCGGTGCTGACGCTTGTCGCGGTGTGCTGCGGTTTTGCCTGGTTACTGGTGCACTTCGCCGGCATCGACCCGCTTACCGCCTACCTTGCCACCAGCCCCGGCGGCGCGGATACGGTGGCGATTATCGCCTCGTCAAGCCAGGTCGATATCTCGTTTGTGATGGCAATGCAGACCGGGCGGTTTATTCTGGTGCTGATAACCGGCCCGGCGATTTCCCGCTTCGTGGCGAAACGACTGGGGGCGTAATCTCCAGGTTAATGCGAGGTCCAGTCTTGCAAACGCAAGCCTGGTATACGGGCAAACTCGCGAGTGTTATTGCTGACAAGTACCAGTCCCAGTGAGCGTGCATGTGCGCCACATCATGGCGTCATATGGTCCGACTGGAGTACCAGCTCTGGCTAACTCCGCACGCAACTGACCTGTATGAACAGCAGCATCTACACCATATGGCAGAACTTCCAGGCGCGCCATAAACCCTTCCACAACACGCAAATTTTTTTCGGGGATGGCTGATTTCTCGGCACCATAAATCAGCTCCATCAACGTGACAGAGCTGATACACATCTGCCCGTTGTGCTGATTAAAAGCCTGCCTGACGATCTCAGGTTTGTTCTTGATAGTGAAAATGCAAATATTCGTATCCAGCATAAATTTGAGCATCAAAAGTCTTCCCTGTCTTGATCCCCTGGCTGCTCCCGTGCAGCCATAAAGTCTGGTGACACACTTTCACCATCAAACCAGCTATCCCCGGCCTCCCCGGAGGGGGTAATGATGCGTGTTCTTCCTACAGCAATGATATCGACTTGTTTCACGTCCTCCGGCAGCGCGACTGCCTTTGGCAAACGCACGGCCTGACTACGGTTGCTTTTGAAAAGTGTCGTTTTTTCCACATGCGCCTCCATTGGTGAAATTTCACACTGAAAGACAGGATAATTTACCAATGGGATATACAAAATACTCCATGCAACGAACCAAAAAGAAACGTTCGAAGAGTAATCATCAGGCTAACCGCAGTTGCTCAATCACTTCCGCCACCTCGCGGCGCGCATCGCCGGTGAGCGTCCGCAATGGCGCGGGCAAGCACGATGCGCCCGCTAAACCCAGCAGTTCCGCCGCCGTGGCCATCACCCGCAGGCTACCGCCGTAGCGCTTAAAGAGATCCCACAAGGGTTGCAGCGCATCAGAGTGGGCGCGCGCCAGTGTGAAATCTCCGGCCTGTGCCGCGCGGGAAATAGCCAGCGCCGCTTGCGGGAACACCCCACCGAGTACCGAATACCAGACGCCGCATCCGGCGCGAAGACCGTCAACCGCGATGGCATCGCCGCTAATACCCAGCGTGATGCTCTGCGGAATTTGCGGGCGCAGGCGCGCAGCCCGCTCGGGTGCGGAAATCGGTGGGATTTTGATTGAGCCAATATTGGGCAACTGGGCAATACGAAGCAGCAACTCGTCGCTAAAGGTGAAATGGGTGGCGCCGGGGTTATCGTACACGCAGAGCGGCACAGAGAGTTCGCGCGTAACGGCGGCAAACAGGCTGAACACTTCCTCTTCGGTTAAGGCGTGGTAGGAGACCGGTGCCAGCAGCACAGCGCTAACGCCCGCTTTCTGCGCATCTTCCGCCAGCCACAGCACATCGCGCGTGCGCAACGCGCCAATCCCGGCAATCACCGGAACCGCGCCGGAGTGTTCCGTCGCCAGGCGCAGCGCATTGGCCCGCTCGGTACGGCTGAAATAGGGGTAGCACCCCGTCGAGCCCAGAGCGCCAATCGAATCGACTCCGGCAACACGCAGCCGTTCAATCAACTTCACGTAAGCCGCTTCATCCAGCCGTTCGTCGCGCAGCGGCGACAGCGGAAAGGCGCTCAATCCTGTGAAATCCATTCTTCCCCCTTCAGAGATCAAACCCGAGCCTGGTTTTTTCAACACGACAGCCCGGCATCATACGTTGCAATCCGGCGATCAGTTCGTCGCCTGCCTCACATAATGCGTCCAGCGGCATTTCCGGCAGGCTTTCGAGGATAAACCACATCTGGCTGTCGGCAGCGCTCAGGCGGGTACGCACGCCCTGGCGCCAGTTCCAGCGGCGGCACGTTACGCCCGTGTCATCACGCCAGATAACTTCCCCCGGCTCCGGTGATTCGTGCGCCAGCTCGCCCTCTTTCATCATGTCGAACAGCTCCGTACCGTCGGCGATCGTCAGACGTGGCGCGCCGTGATAGGCCGCAATGTTCACACCACCGACCGGAATAGCGTAGCGCAGACTGATGGCGTTATAGAGATCCACCACCGGGTCAATTGCAGGTACCACGCTGTCGCGGATATTGTCGACATCGCCAGTTAACCGACACCGCACACCATTACGCCAATGAAAGCAGCCAACCCGTTATTTTCACCATGACAGTCAGTGAACGCCATTCATGAATCTGGCTCATAACGTCATTATGATTTAATGGCGTTATCATTTGTGCCGCACTGATTAAGATACCGTTCCGCCCTTGTCGGCGTTCCCTTCATAACTTAATCAGGATCTTATGAACAACAAGCTCCACGGGCCGCTATTTCTCGCGATCCTCAGCGCGCTGATGGCCTTTACCTCCCTGTCGACGGATATTTACCTGCCCGCGATGCCTTTGATGGCAAAAGCGCTCCAGGGCGATATCGAACTGACCACCACCGGTTTTTTGGTCGGCTTCGCGCTAGCGCAGCTGGTTTGGGGGCCAATTAGCGACGCGGTTGGTCGCCGCACGCCGCTGTTTATTGGCATGCTGTTGTTTATCATCGGTTCTGCTGGCTGCGCGCTCTCCACAGAAATCCATCAGATGGTGTTCTGGCGCGTGTTTCAGGCTTTTGGTGCCTGTACCGGGCCGATGCTGGCGCGGGCGATGATCCGCGATCTGTTTGCCCGCACCCGCGCGGCGCAAATGCTCTCAACGTTAACCATCATTATGGCGATTGCGCCGATCGTTGGGCCGCTGGCGGGCGGGCAAATTATTCAAATCACCAGCTGGCACGCTATTTTTTGGTTGCTGGCCGGGATTGGCGCGCTGATGTTCATTTCGCTCTATTTCCTGCCGGAAACCTTGCCCGCTGAAAAACGCACCAAAGCCTCGCTGCCGGGCGCGTTTCGTAACTATCTTGCGCTGCTGCGTAACCGCGCGTTTATGCGTTACACGCTGTGCGTGACCTTTTTCTACGTCTCTGCCTATGCCTTTATTACCGGTTCGCCGTTCGTTTACATCCGCTATTACGGTATTGATCCGCAATATTATGGCTGGCTGTTTGCCGTCAATATTGTCGGCCTAATGGGGGTGAGCTTTCTGAACCGGCGGCTGGTGCAGCGCCATCCGTTAGATAAGTTACTAAAAATTGCCGTCACGATTGCCGCGCTGGCAATGGTAACTCTGGCGCTGGCGGTGAAGTTGCAGTTCGGCGGTATTGCTGCGGTGATCATTCCGGTGTTTCTGTTCTTTTCGATGAACGGCATTATCGCCGCCACCTCAACCGCCGCCGCACTCGACACTGTTCCCTCTATCGCCGGTTCTGCCTCAGCGCTGATTGGCTCGCTGCAATATGGCAGCGGTATTATCTCGTCACTGCTGCTGACGTGGTTTCGCGACGGAACGCCGTGGACGATGGCGTGGATCATGGCGCTGTTTACTCTTGCCAGCGCGATGATGGCGCTACGCCGCCATTGATGAGTTTTACTCATAAGCTCATGCCGATTTCCCCCAATAGTGTCGGTAGTCGGTGAGGATTATGATCGCCTTGTCACTTTTCCTTTTGGAGCGAATAGGGCGCAGGAAACCTTGCTTATTACCGGTGTCAGTCGCGGTTTTCGCCGCGAACCGCCGCTTTCTGCCTGCAACAATTTCTCGCCTGCCAACTACGCTTTAAAACGTATTCAAACACGGGAGAACAACATGAAAATCATCCGCAGCGCATCGGTTCCCTCTGCGCAAGGGCCGCAAGATTATTTCACCGGGCGCGTACGTATCGACGCGCCATTTAAAGCTGACGAACCCGCACGCGTTGGCGGTGCGACGGTCACGTTTGAGCCAGGCGCTCGTACCGCGTGGCACACCCATCCGCTGGGCCAAACGCTGATTATTACCCATGGTAAAGGGTGGATCCAGTGCGAAGGCGAAGCTGTCCAGGAGATGAACCAGGGCGATATCGTCTGGATCCCGGAAGACGTGAAGCACTGGCACGGCGCAACAGCCACCAACGCAATGACCCATATCGCCATTGCCGAATCACTAAACGGCAGCCCGGTTACCTGGCTTGAACATGTTACCGACGAGCAGTATCACGGCTAACCCGGAGGCATAATGAGCAACGTAGAAAATAAAGATTAGCCGAAAGCGCAGCCGAGCTGGCCTGCCCATTATGGGCCGTATTTCTGCGAAATGGACCGCAAAAATCGCCTTTGGACCGTATTTTTCTTATCATAAGTCGTATTTGCCTTTATGATGGGCCGCATTAACGTTTACGGCCCACAAGGCTAAGCGGGTTGGGTAAGGAGAAAGTATGGCTGTACGAGACGAAATGCTGGTGACGATGCGCGAGAAAAATACGCCCGTCAGTTCCAGCGAACTTGCCCAGGCGCTCCAGGTTGGCAAGTCGACGATCAAACGCCATCTTGAAGTCCTTATCAAGGAAGGATTATTACGTAAAGAAGGCGTGGGGAAAGCCACCCGCTATACGCTATCCCGTACTGCGCTTCATCGCCCAGTGTTGGCCGCAAACGAATCTCCTGCGCCATATAATGCCCGGTCTCTGTTGACCTACCTTCAGTCTCCGCTTACCACACGAGAAATCACCGGTTATGTCCGGGATTTCGTCGATGCCTACATCCCTAACGAAACATTTTTACTGTCTGAAGCGCTTGCGGAAACCCTGCTGAAGGAAGGTCAAATGGCGGGCCAACAGCCTGCCGGAACCTATGCCCGAAAAGTACTGGAACAACTGCTGGTCGATCTCTCATGGTCATCTTCTCGCCTGGAAGGCAACACCTATTCACTACTGGCAACAGAAGAGTTGTTTCGCAGTGGCAGGGAAGCGGGAGACATGGATGCGGTAATGCTGCTCAACCATAAACAAGCTATTGAGTTTCTTATTGATGCGGTTCCGCAGTACGGGCTCACAACACCTGTCATCAGCAATCTGCATTCGATCTTGATGAGTGATTTATTGTCGGACTCAATGGGGCTTGGCAGCATAAGAACCAAAATCGTTAACGTCAGCGGCACAACATATACACCTCCACAGACGCCTGTTTTGCTTAAAGAAATGTTTGAAATCATTGTTGAGAAAGCAAGGTTGATTAAAAACCCGGTTGAATCCGCGTTTTTCCTGTGGGTCAACCTTGCTTATCTACAGCCCTTTGAAGATGGCAACAAGCGGACAAGCCGACTCGCCGCAAATATTCCGTTGATGATTTACAACAGTGCTCCCCTCTCCTTTCTCGACGCAGACCCCGCCGAATACGCCTATGCCATGATGGGGATTTATGAAAAACGAGACGTCTCCCTTGCCGCTGAGCTCTTTGAGTTTTTATATCGCCGTTCAATTAAAAAATATGCTGTCACACTCGACGCGATGGGTGTACCCGACCCGTTTCGGTTTCGTCATCGCGAAGCGTTAAATGAAGCGATTGGTTATGTGGTTCGCGAAAGGCAGAACCTGGACGCCGCGCTAACGTCTATCACCCTCGACGAGGGAGAAACGGCTCGTTTCAAAGCGCTGTTGCAGGAAGAACTGCGCATCCTTGAGGTGTATAATTGCGCGCGGTACCGCCTGCCGATGGGGTTAGTGAAAAAGTGGATTGAAGATGGAAGGCCTTGCTAGCCCCCACCAATACTTTTCACTTTTGTAGGCGCGGACGCTATCTCTGCGCCACGCCGTGGGCGTAGCGCAGGTGCAAATCCTGCTCGAACTGTTCGCGCAGCGACGCCGGAGAAAGAATGCCGATATCCGGCAACCAGTAGCGCAACCAGCGAAACAGCGTGTGCGGATCGGTGATGGCGGTGGCGAGCGTTAAGCTGCCGTCATCATGCTGTTCAACGATACGTTGTGCCGGAAATAGCGCCCGACGGGTGACATATTCGGCGGCGTGGGCTGAAACGCGCAGCAGTGCTTCAACCCTTGAACCAAAGCGGATGCCGACGCTGTTCTCCAGCTCCGCCAGTACCTCGGCGTGGGGTTCAAAATTAAGCGTCGTGCTTTTCAGGTTTTCGATTCGCGCCACTTCAAACGCTTTCAGCCGCCCGTTTTCCACCGCCGCCAGATACCAGAGACCGTACTGGTTAATCAGCCGATAGGGCTGTGCGCACCGGGGTTTATCGCGATAGTGATATTCCACTTCGTAATGCCCGGTAATAGCGTGATTAAGCTGATTAATCAGATCTTCGATTTGCCGGTTCTCCCGGCTACTCGGCGCGTGAAAGGTAATATTGCTGCGGTGCTGCATACTGTTACGCAGCGATTGACCATCATTACGTGGAAAAAGGTGCGCCACGCCGGTAAAATCGGCGAACTCCGCCAAATGGCCATTATGCAAGGCAGGAAGAAGATGGACGCTGAGTTTATACCGGCCAGGTGAAACCTGATCGAGAATATGCCCAAGCCGTGCCAGATCGCGATAAGCCGTACGTTCAGTGATACCGAATTTTTCGCACAGCCACGCCTTATCAATGATCTTTCCCTGATACAACGCCGCGAAGATCTCGCACAGCCGCTCAATCAACGGGTCGTGTTTTCTGTCGTGACTTTCCTTCATTGTGACGGGTTCCGGAATACAAAGTCTCAGAAGACGTTAACGGTTACGGCCTGACCCTCGCGCCACGGCCCTGCTATCCAGGTAAAACCTTGTTTTTTCATAGTGGTTAACGGCAGTAATGCGAAAAACTAAAATGAAATTTCTGCCCAAAGCGCAACAATTACACAATGCCATGATTTCGCTCAGGGAAAGATAAACGATCGCCCTGACAGGGCGTGTCACTCAGGTGTTTTTTGCACGTTACCGCTGCGTTTACTTCAACAAAGCATCAACAGATCCGCCGCGCTCATGGCGAAAGGTATCCGCGTCACCGACGCCGGTTCAATCGGCAACGTGATAGTTCAGGGCTAGGCCCCGGCGTTCACCAAAGCGCAAAACCCGTGCCGCACGCGCCGCCAATAAGCGATTTGCTTCAGGTTGTTTTTAAAGAGGGTACTGGAATCTGGATGAGTGCGCGCTTATCGCTCAACTGCGCATAAAGTTATACAGCCCGGCAACTGGCGCCGCCGGGCGATGGGATCAGGCACCCGCTTTATTCAGCGCGGCGATTTCATCTGCGGAGAGGTTTAACGACACGGCGGTGACAAAGCTGTCGATATGCGCCAGTTTGGTGGCACTGGCAATCGGTGCGGTAACGCCCGGTTGCTGGATCAGCCACGCCAGCGCCACTTCGGCGGGTTTCACGTTGTGGCTGGCCGCCACGCTTTCCAGCGCCTCAACAATGGCGAAACCACGCGGGTTCAGATATTTGGCAATGCCCTGCCCACGCTGGCTTTGGCTCAAATCTTTTTCGCTGCGGTATTTACCGGACAAGAAACCGGACGCGAGGCTGTAATAGGTCACCACGCCAATGTTTTCCCGTATCGTTAAATCCTGCAACGCGCCTTCAAAGCTGGAACGGTCATAAAGGTTATATTCCGGTTGCAGCACCTGGTAGCGCGGCAGACCTTTGGCGTCTGCCACTTTTAGCGATTCGCCCAGTTGCTCGGCATTCAGATTGGATGCGCCAATGGCGCGGATTTTCCCGCTTTTCAGCAGTTTTTCATACGCGCCGAGCGTTTCGTCATAGGCGGTTTCGCTGTCTGTCCAGTGAGAAAAGTAGAGATCGATATAGTCCGTTTGCAGGCGGCGTAACGAATCTTCCACCGCCTGGGTGATCCAGCGCGCGGAAAGGCCTTTCTTACCCACTTCACCCATATCCGCGCCGACTTTGGTAAACAGCGTGACTTTGTCGCGCGCGCCAGGATGCGCCGCCAGCCAGTTGCCAATAATGGTTTCCGATTCGCCGCCTTTATTGCCCGGCACCCAGCGCGAGTAAACATCGGCGGTGTCGATAGCGCTAAAACCCCTTTCCAGCAGCGCATCCAGCAAGCTGAAGCTCTGCTTTTCATCGACCGTCCAGCCAAAAACGTTGCCGCCGAAAACCAGTGTTGGGATCTGTAACCCTGTTGTACCCAGTGAACGTAAAGCCATGTGCTGATACCTCCGTAAGAGTGCGCAATGAACTACGCAAAGAGGTTAATCCTGGCGCGCAGTGGCGTATATTTTTTGGTCATCCGTGCGGTTTAAAAGCCGGGTGAGTGTGCAGCAACGCGGTGATCGGCCGCAGATGTTCGCGCAGCACGCTATGCAGATGGCGAATTGCCGGGGAAAACTGTTTGCGATGCGGGCAAATCAGATTCAGCGGCGTGGCTTCGCCGGGGTGTTGTGGCAACAACACTTCCAGCCGGCCTGCCAGCACATCGGCGCTGATATCGATCCACGATTTATAAATAATCCCCATGCCTTCCAGCGCCCAACGCCGGGCAACATCAGCGTCGTCGCACTGCATCCGGCTTTTGACGATCAACTGGCGGCGCATGCCGTTTTCCGGGAAGCTCCATTTGTCATACACCTGGCTGTTCATGGTGAAGAGTAAACAGTGGTGATTAACCACGTCATCAAGTGTTTGCGGGCGTCCGTGGTGCGCCAGGTAAGCCGGTGACGCCGCCAGTACACGACGGTTATCCTCCGCCAGTGGCAAGGCGACATAGCTGTTGTTGTCCAGCACGCCGTAACGAATGGCGATATCGACCGGATCGCGAAAGACATCGCTGATTTGATCGGAAAGCGAAAGCCGCAGCGACACTTTGGGGTGCTGCTCGCAAAAGCGCGTAATCAGCGGCAGCAGCACATTGCGGCCTATATCGGAAGGCACCGCCACGCGCAATTCACCCTGAATCTCTTTATCGCCGCTGTGCAAACTCTCCGCACCAGCCGCGACAACCGCCAGCATCTCCTGGGCGAAAGGGAGATATTTTTCCCCTTCGGCGGTGAGGCGCAAACTGCGCGTGGATCGGACAAACAGCCGTTTATCCAGATCGCGCTCCAGCCGGTGTACCGCCGCGCTCACCTGGCCTGGCAACAGCCCGGCTTCGCGCGCCGCGTTTGAAAAACTTCCCAGTAGCGCTGAACGGACGAACAGCGTGACATCTTCCAGCCGAATCATGGTTTCTCCGCAGGGTGAATAACAGGCGAGTGGCTCCTTTGTTTTGCCAGAAAACAGCGTCCTGGCAAACACCATTTTCACTCGCCGAGTGAAAGTGCTGCCTTTTTACACCGATTTATCTTGTGCCGCTTTCTGTTTATTCTCGTCACACTCTACGGGACGGTTCGCCCCGAATTTTTCATCTATTGCGCAGGAGAACGACAATGACACTTGATGATGCGGTAATTGCCCGCCATACCGTGAAAGCCTTTGAACCCGGCAAAACGCTGCCGCAGGATAAAATCGACACCTTGCTCAACGTGCTGCAAAACAGCCCCTCTTCAGTGAACTCGCAACCGTGGCACTTTGTGGTCGCCTCCACGCCGGAAGGCCGCGCGGCAATGGCGAAATCCGCCACTGCGGCGTTCATCTATAACGAGCCGAAAATCGTCAATGCGTCTCACGTTATCGCCTTGTGCATCCGCAGCGATCTTGATGAGCAGCACCTGCAAAATGTACTGGAACAAGAGCAGAAAGACGGTCGTTTTAAAGACGAAGCGGCAAAAGCGGGTCAGGATAAAGGCCGCCGTTCGTACGTAGCGATTCACCGTTATGAGCAGCGCGATCTGCCGCAGTGGATGGAAAAACAGGTTTATCTGGCGCTGGGCGGCCTGCTGCTGGGTGCGGCAATGCTGGGGATTGATGCCACACCGATGGAAGGTTTCGACCAGCGCGAACTGGATCTTGCCCTCGGCCTGCGTGAGAAAGGGCTGACCAGCGTGGTGCTGGTGTCGCTCGGCGTTCGCAGCGACAACGATTTCAACGCCGCGCTGCCAAAATCGCGCCTGCCGCGCGACGAGATTTTCACCTTTATTTAAGCTCCTGCGCTACGCCATGCCTCTCCCTGCCGGAAGAGGCATGGCACGTCTTAGCAATTCCCGCGGGTGTTAGCAAAAAAGCGACAGGTCAAATCGTCGCTTTTTCTGCATTCAGGCCCGGCACAAGGATCACTTTACGGCAATCTTCGGCATGTTTATCGAAGATCTCATAGCCGCGAGCGGCCTCTTCCAGTGGCAGGTGGTGCGTGACGATCTCTTCCGGTTTCAAATGACCAGACTCAATCAGCGGTAACAAATCCGGCAGATACGCATGCACATGCGTCTGGCCCATTTTGAACGTCAGCCCTTTGTCGAAAGCATCGCCAAACATAAACGCATGGATAAAACCAGCATATACACCGGGCACGCTGACAATCCCGCCGCGTCGCGTAGCGGCGATCGCCTGGCGGAGCACTTTCCCGCTACTGCCTTCGATTTTCAGCGTGCTGAGCACCGTTTCGGTGGTGCTGCCTTTGGCTTCGAATCCTACGGCATCGATAACGGCGTCAACGCCACGGTGTCCCGCCGTATTTTCGATTATCCAGGCGGCGGGATCGTCATTTTTATCGAAGTTAATCGGTATTACGCCATAGCGATCGCGGGCAAAAGCCAGCCGGTAATCGCTGTCATCAATCATAAAGATCTGTTCGGCTCCCTCCAGACGCGCGCAGGCCGCCGTGAGTAAACCGACCGGCCCGGCACCGTAAACCGCCACGCTGGAGCCGGGTTTCACCTCGGCGTTTTTCACCGCCTGCCACGCGGTAGGCAAGATATCGGAGAGAAACAGCACTTTCTCATCGGCCAGTGTGTCCGGCACTTTAAACGGCCCGGTGTTCGCTTTCGGCACGCGTACATATTCGGCCTGGCCGCCAGGAATACCGCCGTACAAATCGCTGTAACCAAACAGCGCCGCAGGCGGCGTGATGCCTTTGCGGTTCAGCGCCGCGCCTTTGCCGGAATTGGTTTGCTCACAGGCAGAGTACTGGTGAAGTTTGCAGAAGAAACACTCCCCGCAGGCAATGACAAAAGGGATCACCACCCGGTCGCCTTTACTGACGGCATGAACACCCGGCCCGGTTTCCACCACTTCGCCCATAAATTCATGGCCAAATATATCGCCGTGATTGGTGCCCGGTATTTTCCCGTGATAAAGATGCAGATCGGAACCACAAATTGCCGTTGCGGTAACGCGAAGAATAATATCGTCTGAAGATTCGATAACCGGATCGGGGCGGTTATCAACGCTAACTTTATGCGCGCCGTGATAAGTCAGTGCTCTCATATATCCTGTTCCTTATAAGGTTCAGACAGAACTGATAAGCATAGAACAGACCAGAGCAGAGAAATAAAATAAGCAGTAATTCTTAATGTCAGCGAAACGGTTATTTGGGTCACAAAAACATTGCCTATGGAATTACCGTTTCGCTTGTCAGGAGAAAATAAAAATAGTTATCGCCGGGCAGAGAGTTATTTATCGTAATATTTTAGTAATGCGGTTAAATAATCAAAGCCAATACTCTCGACTAACCTTCTCTCTCGCTGACCGCTCCCATTTAGCCAACCCTTGATGATCTCGCAATCGACAAAAAAGATGTCATAAATCGTGTCATTCAGCGCCGATAAGTCCTTATCACTGTTAATCCCCAGCACGCCGTTTTCGACAGGGGTATTTTGAAATAGTGCCCACTGCTTCTGCGCATCCACGATGATAAAGCCGCCATACTCGCGGCTATCATGCATCTGTTTGCTCAACCCGGCGATGTTCACCAGCCAGTCTTCGCGAGAATCTATTACGCCTAAATACGTATAGCTGGTGCTGGCGAAAACATGCGCGCAACCTGTCGCGCCAAAGCAGGCACGAATAATTTGCTGCGTTGCCGTTATCAACCAATCTGATGTACAGATGTCGTTATCAAAAAAGAAATAGCGGGAAAATTTCTGTGTAAAAAGGGGCCAGGAAGATTCGCCCCCTTTGTTATCGTGTCGAATGGATGTTGCATTATGTGCGCCAGGTTAACGAAGAGTGCTCAACAATACCCCTTACGATTGCTGTCACTCAATCCTTCCCACCAAATGACACGCCACATGATGCCCTGGTTCCACTTCACGCAGCACCGGGATTTCAGCGCGGCATTGGGCGGTCGCCAGCGGGCAGCGCGACGAGAATCGGCAGCCGGACGGCGGGCGCGACGGATCGGGAATTTCCCCCTGTACCACAGCGACGGGTTCACTATCCGGGTCGAGCGTTGGCACCGCCGCCAGCAATGCCTGGGTGTAAGGGTGCAGCGGCCGGTTAAACAACGTGTCACGGCTGGCGGTTTCCACCAGTTGCCCGAGGTACATCACCGCGACGTCATCGCACAGGTGTTCCACCACGCCCAAATCATGGGAGATAAACAGGAATGTCACGCCGCGATCGTCGCGCAGGTCGGCAAAGAGATTAATGATTTGCGCCTGAATAGAGACATCCAGCGCCGAAATCGGCTCATCGGCGATGATGAAATCCGGGTTGAGGATCAACGCGCGCGCAATGCCAATACGCTGGCGCTGCCCGCCGGAAAACTCGTGCGGGAAACGGTTGTAATGCTGCGGTGCAAGTCCGCAAATCTTCATCACCTCCAGCACCTTGAGCATAAGCTCTGCCCGGCTGCACAGCTTATGCTCAAGCATCGCTTCGCCAATCGCATCGCCCACGCGAATACGCGGATTCAGCGAACTGTAAGGGTCCTGAAACACCAGCTGGATTTTCGGGCGCAGCGCGCGCATCTGTTTCGCGCTCAGGTCTTGTAGCTCCTGGCCGCGATACTTCACACTGCCTGCGGTTTTGTCGTACAGCCCGAGCAAGGTGCGGCCAACGGTGGTTTTACCGCTGCCGGACTCGCCCACCAGCCCGAAAATCGTCCCCTGGCGAATCTTAAAACTGACGCCGTCCACGGCGCGTAACTCCCCGGTTTGCTGACCAAACAGCCCGTCACGCAACGGGAAGTGCTTTTTCAGCCCTTCCACTTCAATGACATATTGCTGGCTCATGCTGTTGGCTCCAGAAGCGTACTGTGAATACACGCGGCTTGCCGCGTCTGGCCGATAAGCGGCGGAATGCCCGCGCGACACGCCCCGGTCGCCCGCTCGCAGCGATCGTAAAAGGCGCAGTACGGCGGCAGCGCGGCGAGATCCGGCACCTGGCCGGGAATGGAGTAAAGCCGACGTCTGCGCTCGCCCGGAATGGGACGTGCTGCGATCAGCCCTTTGGTGTACGGGTGCAGCGGGTTACGCAGCACATCGGCCGTCGGGCCTTGTTCAACGATGCGTCCGGCGTACATCACCACCACATGTTCCGCCATCTGCGCGATCACGCCTAAATCATGAGTGATCAGCATCAGCGCCATCTCATGCGCCCGCGCCTGGTCGCGCAGCAGCCGCAAGATTTGCGCCTGCACGGTAACATCCAGTGCGGTGGTCGGTTCGTCGGCGATCAGCAGTTTTGGCTGGCAACTCAGCGCCATGGCAATCATGATGCGTTGCAACATGCCGCCGGAAAGTTGATGCGGATAGCTGCTCATCAGGCTCTCCGCCCGTGCAAGCCCCACCTCGGTAATTAACTGCGTGGCATGCGCCCATGCCGCTTTTGGCGTTTCTCCGCGATGGCGAATCAGCGGTTCGCAAAGCTGCTCGCCGATGGTCAGCACCGGGTTAAGCGCGGTCATCGGCTCCTGGAAAATCATCGCCAGTTGGTTGCCGCGCAGATTCGCCATTTTTGACGGCTTCAGGCGCAGCAAATCAGTGCCCTGAAACAGGATTTGCCCGCCGTCAATGCGGGCCGCTTGCGGTGGTAACAACCCCATCAATGACATGGCGGTGACGCTTTTGCCGCAGCCGGACTCACCCACCACGCCGATAGTTTGTCCGGCGTTGATGGTGAACGACACGTCCTGCACGGCGCGCACGCGCCCCTGATCGCCGGCAAAAGAGAGGGACAATTGATTAAAGGTGACCAGCGGTTCGCTCATTTCACGCTCCGTTTCATCTTCGGATCCAGCGCATCGCGCAGGCCGTCACCCAACACGTTAATCGCAATCACGGTAATAAAAATGGCGATACCCGGCGGCATCCACAGCCACGGGCGGCGCTGAAAATCAATCAGGCTGTTGGCGGCGTCCATCATGTTGCCCCATGATGGCGTGGGCGGCACCACACCAAGCCCGAGGTAACTCAGCGCGGACTCCATCAGGATGGCGTTCGCCACAGCCATCGTCGCCATCACCACCAGAATCGGGATGGTATTCGGCAATAAGTGACCAAACAGACGGCGACGCGACGACAAGCCCAGCACCTGCGTCGCCAGCATAAAATCGCGCTCGCGCAGGGAGAGAATTTGCCCGCGCACCAGCCGCGCCAGTTTCGGCCACTCCAGCAAACTGAGCATGATCACCACCATGTAGATGCGTGATTCAGCGGAGAAATCGAGTTCCGACAGCATCGCCCCGGCGACAATCAGCAGCGGTAAACTCGGGATGGTCATCACCAGGTCCGCCAGCCGCATAATCAGTTTGTCTGTCCAGCCGCCCGCATAACCGGAGACCGCGCCCAGCAGATAGCCGAGCGCCACGGAGAGCAGCATGGTCAGCAGACCGATAATCAACGAAATGCGCCCCGCCAGCAGCAGGCGGGTATAGACATCGCGGCCCAGAAAATCGGTGCCCAGCCAGTGCTCCGCACCGGGCGGGTTGTTGATCATCAGCGCGTCGGTGGCGTCGTTTTTCCACGGCGACCAGAGCGGCCCAATCACGCACCAGACCGTCATCACCACCAGCAAAAACAGGCACAACATGGCTAAATGATTATGGCGCAGCGCTTTCCACGCTTGCCGCCACGGTGAAGGCGTGGCCTGCGCCAGCGCCGGGATTTCCGCTTTACGCAGGCGGCGATTGGTTGAAAAAAGCGAACCGAACATCACGACCTCACCCGAATACGTGGATCAGCCCACGCGTAAAGCACATCGGCAATCAGGTTGCCAAGAATGGTTAGCACTGCCAGGAACAGAGTAAAGCCCATCAGCACAGGGTAATCGCGCGCCGCCAGCGAATCGATATGAATATGCCCCGCGCCCGGCCAGTTAAACACTTTTTCGGTGATGATCGCGCCCGAAAACAGCCCCGGCAGTTCAAAACCGAGCAGGGTAATGATCGGCAACAATGCATTGCGCAGCGCGTGTTTAAAAATCACCGTCCGTTCGCGCAGCCCTTTGGCGCGCGCGGTGCGGATAAAATCCATCTTCACCACGTCCAGCATGCTGGCGCGGAAATAGCGTGTCAGACTGCCCGCCTGCAACATCACCAGCGCCAGCACCGGCAGCACCAGGTGCGCCGCCACCTGCATCACCCACGCCCAGCCGCCTTCGTCGCTACCGGTATTGGTCATGCCGCCGACCGGCAGCCAGTGCAGATCCACCGCAAACCACTTAATCAGCAACAGGCAGAGGAAAAAGGTCGGAAAAGACATGGCAGCGAACACCACCACGCTCACCAGGTGATCGAACAGCGAGTTGGGTTTCAGCGCCGAGGCGATACCCACCGCCAGGCCGATGCCCCAGTAAAAAACCAGCGCGACGCTTGCCAGCAGGAACGAGTTCCAGATGTACTGGTTCAGCAACTGGCTCACCGGGATTTGATATTGCAACGAGAAGCCTAAATCACCGCGTAATAACTGGCCGAGCCAGTGCAGATAGCGGGTGAACAGCGGTTGATCGAGGCCATAAATGGCTTTCAGTTCAGCGGCGCGGGCGGCGGTCAGCGTGACGTTGCCGTCAATAAAGTCGCCCGGCGTTTTGGCAAACAGCATGAAGATAATCAGCGAAGCCAGCAGCAGCATGGGAATGGTTTGCAGCAGCCGCCTCAGGATAAAATTTCGCATAGCGTTCTCATGGCAACTGCCGGGAAGCCCCGGCAGTTGTGATGGTGTTACTTAACGATTTTCACATCCGGCAGGCTGCCGGTCAGACCGTTGTAGATATCCGGTTTAAAACCGGTGACGCGGGCGCTGCTGGCCGACAAAATCTCGCGGTTGCCCAGCAGGATCACCGGCGGATCATCCGCCAGCACTTTATAGAGCTGGTGGTAAATCGGTTTACGTTTTTCCACATCCAGCACCGCGTTACCTTCGTTAATCAGCTTATCGACCTGCGGGTTGTTATAGCCGGACTCTTTCGCTTCCGTGCTGTAGTAATCCCACACGCCGTCATGCGGATCGTTTAACGTGCTGGTGCTAAAGGAGGCGAGGTCATAATTGCCGGCTTTACGCTGCGCCATAAGGGCGTTGAAGTCGACAACCTGCGGTTTCAGCAGCACGCCAATCTGTTGCCAGTTCTCTTTGGCAATCGGGATCAGCGCGTCGTTCAGCACTTTTTTGCTCACCAGCAACGTCAGTTCCAGGCGTTTGCCGTCTTTCACGCGGATGCCGTCCGGCCCCGGTTTCCAGCCCGCTTCATCCAGCAGTTTTTTCGCTTGCGCCGGATCGAATTTGTACGGGTTAACACCGTCAGTGTTATAGGCCCAGGAGATCGGCGCAATTGGCTCAATCGCCACTTTGCCGTAACCCTGATACACCACATCAATCAGCTTCTGGCGGTCAAGACCGTAAATCAGCGCCTGGCGCACTTTCACGTCCTGCAACGCCGGGCGACGCACGTTGAATTCCACTTTGCTGTAATCGCTGGAGCCGTACAGGTTGATATTGGCGAAGCCGAGCATTTTCAGCTGTTCAATATCATCCGGGCGCGAGGTGAACGCGTCATAGTCCGTCTCGCCGGTCTGGAACAGCTGGAAGTTGGTGGACGGGTTGGTCACGCGATAGATAAAGCGCGGCGTTGGCGGTGTGCCACGGTAGAAATGGGTGTTGGCGTGGAAACGGATCTCCTGGCCCGGAATGTATTTCTCATAGACATACGGCCCGTTGCCCAGCGGTTTGCCGTGCAGCGTACGCAGGTAATCCAGGTTGCCGCGCTGATAGCCCTTGCCGTAATAGGCTTTGGACAGTACCGGCCCGCCAATTTTCGCCAGCGTTGTGGCACCCGGTTGGGTGGTGGTGACTTGCAACGTTAACGGATCAATCACCTTCAGGCCGCTGACGCTGTCCGCTTTCCCGGCTTTGTATTCCGCGCCGCCCGCGATATTCGCTAGCGTGATATCCGTGTCGCCATCATATTTCGGGTCGTAGAGCACTGTCAGAGTAAAGGCCACGTCTTCAGCGGTCAGCGGCGAGCCGTCGCTGAAAGTCAGGTTCGGGCGCAACTTGATGGTATAGACCTTGTTGTCCGGGCTAACCGTCCAGCTTTCGGCAAGACCCGGCACCAGTTTGCCATGGCTGTCCCAGTCGATCAGGCGCGAGAAGATGACGTTGGTGACGTTTTCATCCCAACCATTGACGAAGAAGTACGGGTTAAAAATCCCCTGCGGCTCCGAAATACCGGCTACCACCGTGTCTTTGCGCAGCTTCGCCGCCGCCGGGATCTGGCTGGCGTCTGTCGCCGGTGTGATGCCTTCTTTCAAGATCTCATCGGCGAACGAGGCAGACGAGAACGCCACCACGCTGCTTAGTAACGCGATTTTCAGCGCGAGGGTGAAGCGCGTGGGTTTTGTTTTTAAGCTATTCACAAAGCTGGCCAAAATTGCTCCCTCATCAAATGATTGCGTGGAATTTACAAATAATGACGAACGATAAGAGCCGCACCGCACCCTGTCTAACAACGAAAACGTATGGCTTATAGCTAAACGTCCTTAGCAAACTTATGGCTAACGATTGGAAAAATTCAGCTAAACGGCTGATAACCCGCGCTGCGCGGGAAAGTTAAGCACAAGGGAAAATACCCCGTTATGTTTTTCCGTGAGACTGACTGGAAGAAAAGCGTTTATTTCATCTGGCAGCAAACCAAACCGTAACGGCGTTTTGCGTAAAATTTATTTTAACGAAGGTAACAAAAAGCCCCCGACCGGAGGCTTTCAAAAAAGCGATTAGCGTTTGCTGACATCGGGAATAATTAAATCCCCGCGTACCCGGTAAGCCCCCAGCACGCTCTGCGTTTTTTCATTTAGCCAGGCGACAATGCGCGCTGCCATCGCGTCCATCGAATATTCGATAGCCGGAATGGTAGGAATGCCCGGCAAATGCAGTGAACCGGCGAGGCTGAAGACCATAATGTCGCCCGGCACCGATTTATTAAACGCCTGCAATTGCGGGATCACGCGCTGGGCTTCCTGCTCGTCCGCCACCAGCAACGCGTTGAAATTCAGAGTAGTGGCGTTATTGAGCAGCACCTGCAACGCAACAGAGGAAGTGGTGTCATCCATAAACACCAGGTTGCGGTTAAACGGCAGGAAATTATTTTCCAGCGCCAGCTTATAGCCGTGCAGCACTTGATCGGCCGCGGCGGTGCGCGGGTGGATCAGCGCAATTTGTCGGCGGCTCTGGCTAATCAGGTAGTTACAGGCCGTTTCGGCGGCGAAGGCGTGATCAAATTGAATACAGTTGGGCGTGGCGTCGGCAGACTCAACGCAATCCACCAGAATGACGTTTTCGTCGTCAATTTTGAGCGGGAAACGCGCGCCGATGATCAGCACATCGTCGCACAACCCGCAGGTCAGCTCATCCAGCGCGCTCATCACTTCCGCTTTGGTGTTGGCGAAGCGCAGCAGCAGATGTTTCTGGCTCTGGCTTAAATGCTTTTCCAGCGCGTAGAGGTAGCCGGTGGTTTGGTTGATATTGTCCTGGGCGCAGATAACACCGATGCAGCCTGTCGACTGGCTGAGCAATGACTGCGCGATAACATTGGGCCGATAATTCAGCTCGTCGACCGCTTTCAGCACCGCGAGGCGACTGGCTTCCTTAACGCCGCGCGAACCGCTCAACACCCGTGAGACTGTGGCTTTCGACACCCCAGCTAAACGTGATACATCGTTGATTGTAGACATCTTTCTCCCCTGACAGGCGCACATTGCGCCCGCAAAATCTAAATACTTCAACGGCTAATATATAACCACACGCAGTATAACGGTTTCGCTTTTTGATGGAAACCGATTTTCCGTTTTGCGCTTTTTGTTCTCAATAGAGTGCCAAATTCCGTGACACAAATCCAATTACGGCATCAGATAATTCATAGACATTGACAGCTATCACACTTCTGCGGTGAATAAATGGAAACCGGTTTCCATATGATATCCAATCGACCCCGCAATAACTTTTTACACTTCGAGGATGGTTAACGATGTTCAGGATTATGTTGTGCTGTTCAGCCGGTATGTCCACCAGCTTACTAGTGAGGAAAATGCTGGAAGCCGCGAAGGAACGCGATATACCGGTAGAGATCGACGCGTATGGCGTCGCGGAGTTCGACACGCAATTTCCGCGTTACCAGGTCGTGCTTCTCGGACCGCAAGTCAAATACATGCTAAACACGCTGTCAGAAAAGGCCGCCGCTCAGGGCATTCCGGTCCAACCCATCAACCCGATGGACTACGGAATGCAACGTGGCAATGAGGTACTGGACTATGCACTGTCGCTCATAGAAGCGGCGCATTAAAAAGGTGTTCTTATGAGTTCCTTATATCAATCAATGATTACGGTTATTGAGCAAAGCATTACGCCGCTGGCCGGTCGCCTCGGGCAACAGAAGTACGTTATCGCTATTCGCGACGGTTTTACCGCCGCACTGCCGTTTATGATCATCGGCTCGTTTATGCTGGTGTTTATCTTCCCGCCGTTTTCCGCCGACACCACCGTCGGTTTCGCCCGCGCGTGGCTCGATTTCTCCACCGAATACCGCGCGCAGCTGATGCTGCCGTTTAACCTCAGCATGGGGGTAATGACCTTCTTTATCTCCGTCGGGATCGGCGCGAGCCTGGGTCGCCAGTTTAACCTCGACCCGGTGATGACAGGCCTGCTGGCGTTTATGGCGTTTTTGCTGGTTGCCGCACCGTATGCCGATGGCAAAATTTCTACCCAGTATCTCTCCGGCCAGGGCATTTTCACCGCGCTGCTGACATCGATTTACTCCACCCGCGTTTACGCCTGGCTTAAGCAGCACAACATCACCATTCGCCTGCCAAAAGAGGTGCCAACCGGCGTTGCCCGTTCGTTTGAAATCCTCATTCCGGTGCTGGTGATCATTGGTACGCTGCACCCGCTGAACCTGTTTATTGAAGCGCAAACCGGCATGATCCTGCCGCAGGCGATTATGCACGTACTGGAACCGCTGGTTTCCGCGTCCGATTCCCTGCCTGCCATTCTACTTTCCGTGCTGCTGTGCCAGATCTTCTGGTTCGCCGGTATCCACGGTTCGCTGATTGTCACCGGCATCATGAACCCGTTCTGGATGGCAAACCTCTCCGCCAACCAGGCCGCACTGGCTGCGGGCGCCGCGCTGCCGCACGTTTATCTGCAAGGTTTCTGGGATCACTACCTGCTGATTGGCGGCGTCGGTTCCACCCTGCCGCTGGCGTTCCTGCTGCTGCGTAGCCGCGTCGCACATCTGCGCACTATCGGCAAAATGGGCGTCGTACCGAGCTTCTTTAACATCAACGAACCGATTCTGTTCGGCGCGCCGATCATCATGAACCCGATGCTGTTTGTGCCGTTTGTCTGCGTGCCGTTGGTTAACGCCGTGCTGGCTTACACCGCCACCAAAATGGGCCTGCTGGCGCAAGTCGTCTCCCTGACGCCGTGGACAACGCCTGCGCCTATCGGTGCTTCCTGGGCGGCGAACTGGGCCTTTAGTCCGGTGGTGATGTGCCTGATTTGTATGGTGATGTCCGCCCTGATGTATCTGCCGTTCCTGCGTGCTTACGAGCATTCATTAATGAAAGCAGAAGAAGAAAAAGCGCAGAGCAGCGCGCCGATGACGGAAACCGTCCGCAGTAACTAAGCCGTAATGCATTAGCAGTAACGAAAAGGAGTCGGTAATGAAATACGTATTTCCCGCAAACTTCTGGTGGGGCAGCGCCTGCTCTGCGCTGCAAACCGAAGGGGAAAGCCAGCAAGGCGGTAAAAGCGCAACCACATGGGATGCCTGGCATGCCAGCCAACCGTGGCGCTTTCACCAGCAAATTGGGCCGCAAGAGACCTCGACGTTTTATCGCCACTGGCGGCAGGACATCGCGCTATTAAAGCAGCTCAAGCACAACAGCTTTCGCACCTCGATCAGTTGGTCACGGCTGATCCCGGATGGCGATGGTGAAGTGAACCCGCAGGCGGTGGCGTTCTACAACGAGGTCATCGACGAGCTGCTGGCGCAGGGTATTACGCCGTTTATCACGCTGTTTCACTTTGATATGCCGATGGTGATGCAGGAAAAAGGCGGCTGGGAAAGCCGGGAAGTGGTACAGGCTTTCAGCCGCTACGCGCAAATCTGTTTCGAGCTGTTTGGTGATCGGGTGCATCACTGGTTCACCTTTAACGAGCCGATTGTGCCGGTAGAAGGCGGTTATCTGTACGATTTCCATTACCCGAACGTGGTGGATTTTAAACGTGCGGCCACGGTGGCGTACCACACGGTACTGGCGCATGCCGGCGCGGTGAGAGCATTTCGCGCCGGGTTTTACGCCGGTGAGATTGGCATTGTGTTGAACCTGACGCCGTCGTATCCACGTTCGCAGCACCCGGCAGATGTGAAAGCGGCGCACTATGCCGATTTGCTGTTCAATCGCAGTTTTCTCGACCCGGTACTGCGCGGCGAGTATCCCGCTGACCTGGTGGCGCTGCTCAAAGAGTATGACCAGCTGCCCGCCTGCCAGCCGGACGATATCGCGCTGATTGCAGAAGGGAAAATCGATCTGCTCGGCATTAACTATTACCAGCCACGGCGGGTAAAGTGCCGGGACAGCGCGGTCAATCCCGATGCGCCGTTTATGCCGGAGTGGTTGTTTGATTATTACGAAATGCCAGGGCGCAAAATGAACCCGTACCGCGGGTGGGAAATTTATGAGCCGGGTATTTACGATATTCTCACTAACTTACGCGTCAATTACGGTAACCCACGCTGTTTTATTTCCGAAAACGGTATGGGCGTCGAGAACGAACAGCGTTTTATTGAAGATGGGCAAATAAACGATAGCTATCGTATTACGTTTGTTCGCGATCATCTTATCTGGCTGCATAAAGGTATTAGCGAAGGGTGTAATTGTCTTGGCTACCATATGTGGACATTTATTGATAACTGGTCATGGTGTAATGCCTATAAAAACCGCTACGGTTTTGTGCAATTAGATCTGGCAACGCAAAAACGTACCATTAAGAAAAGTGGAGAGTGGTTTGCCGCCACCGCTGAAAATAATGGTTTTACTCAGGATTAAATGACAATGATTGAACTCGAAGAAGCGGTAATGGAAATTATCGTCAACGCCGGACAGTCACGCAGCCTGTGCTTTGAAGCGCTGCGCGCGGCAAGGGCAGGCAATCTTGACGAAGCGCGCCAGTTGCTGAAGGAGGCGGATGGCTACTCGCGCCAGGCGCATCACATGCAAACTAAATTAATCGAACAGGATGCGGGTGAAGCCCGGCAACCGATGACATTAATTATGGTACACGCGCAGGATCATTTAATGACGTCATTATTAGCGCGTGAGTTATCTGAAGAGATAATTCAGCTTCACACTTTATATCGGCAATAATTAACGGAGAATTGATTACGGTAAATCTTAATTAAGCTGTACCCGCATTTATAAAATAAAAGCAGTTCGTAATGGTGATGGCAATAATCTCTGCCCGGTCACCCGGGATGGTTATTGTCTGAGAATAACTTACTAAATTGAGATAACCATGAGAATTAATAAAAAACTTCCAGTGGCGCTGGCGGTTGCGGCCACCCTTTGCTCTGGTTCCGTCTTCGCACAAGAGTTTACCCAAGAGCAAATCGATGCCATCGTCGCCAAGGCGGTGGATAAAGCGCTGGCGGAACGCCAGGCGAAAATGGACGCCGCAATTGATAAAAAAGCGGATGTGGTGGTGGAACCGCAAAGCGCGGCACAAACCCCGGATTTGGCGGTGCCTTACGGCGTGAAATTTAGCGGTTACGCCCGTTATGGCGCGCACTTCCAGTCTGGCGATCAGAAATATGTTGGCGTTGATGGCTCCTATAATGGCGCGTCGGCGATTGGTCGTCTGGGCAACGAAGGCAACGGCGGTGAATTCCAGCTCTCCAAAGCCTTTAAAGGCGACAACGGCGCTATCTGGGACGTCAACGTGATGTTCGATCACTGGGGCGACGAAGTTAACCTGAAAAAAGCCTATGCCGGGGTGACCAACCTGCTGGCGTCCAACCCGAACGCCTACTTCTGGGCGGGACGTGATTTCCACCAGCGTCCACAACAGGGCATTAACGACTATTTCTGGATGAACCATGACGGTCAGGGTGCCGGGGTGAAAAACTTCGATATCGGCGGCGTGCAGTTTGATGTCGCGGCTGTCGGTTCGGTCGCATCCTGTAGCCCGGAAGTGCTGGAAGATGAAGCCAACCCGTCGCGCATCACCTGTACTGGCGGCTCCAACGTCGGCGATAAAGGTAACTATGCGGTGACCTCCAAAATCCACGGTATGAAAGTCGGCCCGCTGGATCTGGAAATCTACGCTAACTACGGTTTTGACTCGAAAGCGATTGAAAGCGATGCCCGTCTGAAAGCCTGGCAAGGTGGCGCGGTGCTGAGCCACACCTATGACCACGGCATTAACAAACTGATCGCGCGCTACTCCGATAACGCGGATAACAGCGTATTCAACAAAACCGACGATTTGACCGCGATTTACGCCAGCTTCGAAGGCAGCTACAAATTCTCCCGGCAAACGCAGGTGGACTACCTGCTGGCGTACCATGATTACGACAACAGCGCCAACAAAGCGGATAACCGCCGCAACTATGGCGCGATTGTTCGCCCGATGCACTGGTGGAACGATGTGCACTCCACCTGGCTGGAACTGGGTTATCAACGCGTAGATTATGATGACGGCGGCGATAACCACGGCTGGAAAGCGACCCTGTCGCAGAACATTTCTATCGCGATGGGACCGGAGTTCCGCCCGATGCTGCGCTTCTACGTGACTGGCGGCGAAGTGGATAACAAACGCACCGCACGCGTGAACGGCACCAATGACTCGACGCTCGATTCGTTTAACATCGGCGCGATGTGGGAAGCCTGGTGGTAAGGTAACAAAACCGGAGGCGGTCCCCCCGTGCCGCCTCCGGTTAAACTCTGTACATGTGTTATGATGCGCGGCCTTACGATAAGTCATCAGCATCACAGAGTTGGGTTAGCACATGGGTTCGAGCAAGAAAGGGATGTTTTACGTCCTGGCCGCTGCCGTTTTATGGGGCAGTTCCGGGGTTTGCGCGCAGTACATCATGCAGAAAAGTCATATCTCCTCACCGTGGCTGACCATGACGCGACTGCTGTTCACCGGGGTGATTTTGTTAACGCTGTCGTTTGTCCACGGTGACAACATTTTCGCCATCCTGAAAAACCGCAAAGATGCTTTTAGCCTGCTGTTCTTCTCGCTGTTTGGCGCGCTAACCGTGCAGCTCACTTTCCTGCTGACGATTGAAAAATCCAACGCCGCCACCGCGACGGTGCTGCAATTTCTCTCCCCGACGATTATCGTGGCGTGGTTCGCCCTGGTGCGTAAAGCGCGCCCCACCTTCCCCGTGGCGTCGGCGATTGTCACTTCACTTATCGGTACATTTTTACTGGTGACGCACGGCAATCTGACGTCGCTGTCTATCTCGCCTGAAGCGCTGCTGTGGGGCATTGTCTCGGCCTTTGCCGCCGCGTTTTACACTACCTATCCTTCGCAGCTGATCGCCCGTTACGGCACGTTGCCGATTGTCGGCTGGAGTATGTTGCTGGCGGGATTGATGCTGACGCCGTTCTTTGGCGGGCAGGGAAATGATGTTGTGGTGAATGGCCGCCTGCTGATGGCGTTCTTCTACCTGGTGGTGATTGGCACTGCGCTGACGTTTAGCCTCTATCTGAAAGGCGCGCAGATGATTGGCGGGTCGAAAGCCAGCATTCTGAGCTGCGCCGAGCCGCTGAGCAGCGCCCTGCTGTCAGTGGCGCTGCTCGGCGTGGCGTTTTCGCTGCCGGACTGGCTCGGCACGCTGCTGATTGTCTCGTCGGTATTGCTGATTTCCTGGGATTCGCGGCGCAAAATACGCGCCGCCTGAGCCGACGGGTTTACGCTTTTACCCGCACTTTCGCGGCCACCAGCAGCGCCGTTAACAACATCAGGCTACCGGAAAGCACCAACGGCGAGAGCAAACCGTAGTGATCCAGCGCAAAGCCGCCAATCGCCGCGCCGCAGGTGTTGGCAAGCTGGATCACCGCCACCTGAATGGAACCGGCTTTTTCTGCCTGATCGGCAAGCGTGCGGGTGATCCACGTCGACCATCCCACCGGGATCAGCGCAAAACCCAGCCCCCAGATAATGGCGATGCCCGCCGCGACAACCTTATCGCTGCCCCACAGAATCAGCACCAGGGCGCTCATTGCCAGGGTTAATGGTGCCAGCGCTAACGCCAGTTTCACCGAGCGCTTCATTACCACCGAGGAGAACGACGTACCGACAAAGCTGGCGATACCGAAGCTCAGCAGCACTAATGTCAGCCCGTCGACATCAAACCCGGCGAGATTCATATAAACCGGGCGAATATACGTGAAGAACGAAAACTGCCCGGCGAATACCATAAAAATGGCGATCATCCCGGCCAGTACGCCAGGGCGCTTGAGCAGGCCAAACATGTTCTCGTGGTGCTCGGTTTTCCCCGGCAGCGATGGCAATGCCCGCCATACCCAGATGATACAGACCGCGCCCATCAGCGCCGCGCCGTTAAACACATTGCGCCAGCCGATAATGCCGCCGAGAAAACTGCCGAGCGGGGCGGCGATCACCAGCGCAATCGACACCGCGCCAAAAATCACCGACAGCGCTTTTGGCACAACGCGCATCGGCACCAGCCGCAAGGTCAGTGACGCCGACATCGCCCAGAAACCGCCTAACGCCAGACCAAGGCACGCGCGACCCAGCAGCAGCAGGGTGAAACTGGTGGCGAACGACACCAGCAGGCAGGAAAGCGTAAGCAGCACCGCGAACGCGATCACCACATAACGACGGTCGGCGGCACGGATAACCGTGGTGATAAACAGGCTGGCAAACATCGCAACAAACGCCGTCACGGTGACGGTTTGCCCGGCCAGACCTTCCGAAACGCCCAGGTCCAGCGCCATTGGCGTGAGCAGGCTTACCGGCAAAAACTCCACGGTAATCAGGCAGGCCACGCAAAACGCCACGGCGAAAACCGCCGACCAGTTCGGGCGGCTTACCGCATCCGTTGAAGAGGGCGTCACAGATTGCTCACTCATTAGTTACCTGCTTAGTTTTTATTCGTGAAGGTCGCGCAGTGTAACATTCAAAATGTGTGACGCAATTAACAATTTGGCAACTCTGTGGCGGTGATGAATTCATCCGCCAGGCAGAAAGCCGTGTCCGCCAGTGCGCATACACCACCGTGATGTCGCGGCATAACGGCGGCGGCTTTTATGCCGCATCACCAGCACCAGGAGCTATTTAACCCGTGCGTTACGCGCCGCCGTTGCCAGGCCAACAATCCACTCCTGGTGAGCATTGATCATCGGGTTTGGCACCGCGCTCGCCAGTTGCTGCGCCGGAACGCCGGTTTGCGATTCCTGGGTCAGGATGCGCACGCGGTTACCGGGTAAATCCTCAAATAGCCAGGCGTGAATCACATCCAGGCGCGATTGCGCATCCCCTTCCACCCAGCCGTACCAGGCGATACGCGCGGCCTGTCCTTCAACCGGCGGAACATATTCACACACCTGAGCCTCGACCGGAAAACCAAAAGTGGTGAAACGAAAACGGGCACTGGCGCTTAACAACGGGCCGCTCCCATCATGGAAACGGATATCTTGCGCGTTGCTGTAGTAAGTCGGCCACAGGCGGGTGTCGTTCAGTTGCGCCCAAATGTCGTGTGCCGTTAGCCCGGCGACAATGATTTCGTTAGAGGCAAAATTATCGGTGGTGCCTGGCAGGTAATCTTGCGGCCAGACAATGGCGCTTTGTGTCAGAGATTGAGTCATGGTGTACCTCGTCATGGATGAACGAGGCCACTTTGCGCTGGCGGGTGTTATAAATCTAATGACTATCTTTGATGAGCATCATCACGCTGCGTGATATCAGTGCAACCAGTGAACACCTTCTTCGGGCATAAACAAAGTGTTATAGCGCATCTGGAAATTGTTGAGATCGGCTCTGTCCGGTTCCAGTTCGCGAAGAAACCCTTGCGCCAGGCGGACTTGCGCATCGGTGACAGGCGTTGCCAGCCGCGCTTTTTGCAGCAACCGGTGCCAGTAAACCAGGTTCTGCTCGCTGCTATCGACAATAGACACCTGCCAGATGAGTAACACCTGGGCGGCGTTTTGCAGGTGCGCTTCGTCCGGGCGCGTCAGGTAGCTCAGGTATTCGTTACCCGCGCTTTTGCCCATCTGGTCGATCATCGATTCCACCGGCACGGGCTGGATGTTGAGTCGGTCGGTGAGGCGGCGAATCGCACGGCGAGAATCAGAGGTTAGTACCCTGAAACCAATCACAAAAACCACCACCAGCGTTGCCAACATCAACCAAATCATAACCGCTCCCGAGGCGCAAAAGAGGCTCATCATACGGGGAAATTACCCGCTACGGACAGCCGTAAATGCGATAATCTTTATTATCGCTCTGGCTGGTCACTATCATGAATAACGATATCAGAAACCTCGATCTTAACCTGTTGAAAACGCTGGATGCCCTGCTTGATGAACGCAATGTCACGCGCGCTGCCGCTCGCCTTTCGCTGACGCAACCGGCGGTGAGTGGCATGTTGACGCGTCTGCGTGATTATTTTGCTGACCCGCTGTTTATCCGCGCGCCACATGGCATGGTGCCCACAGCACGTGCGCAGGCACTGGCGGCACCGGTTAAACAGATTCTGGCGGATATCGACCGCTTGCTGAAACCCACCGCCTTTGACCCGCTCAGCGCCACGTTTATCTGGACGCTGGCGGCGACGGACTATGCGCTGAAAGTGGTGATCGTGCCATTTATTGCCGAGCTGAAAAAGCACGCGCCGGGGATCCGCATCCGCGTTGAACCCGTGGAGCCGCAGCGGCTGGTGAGCCAGCTTGAGCGTGGCGAAGTGGATGCGGCGTTAATGACCCCGCACAGCACGCCGGAAGCGCTGCACAGCCGGGCGCTGTTTGATGAGCGTTTTGTCTGTATGATGCGCGCCGACCATCCGGATGCGGCGCAAGGAACGCTGACACTTGAACGCTTCTGCGCGCTGGAGCATGCGCTGGTGTCGTGGGATGGCGAGCGCTTTCGCGGTGTGGCGGATAACGCGCTGGCCGCAATCGGCAAAAGCCGCCGCGTGGGCGTGTCGGTGAATAACTTCCTGATCCTGCCGGAAATTTTAACCGTCAGCGATATGATTGCCGTGGTGCCGCAACGCCTTGCCAGCCTGACGCCGGGCATGTGCATACGTGAAGCGCCTTTGCCGATACCGGGGTTTACCAAAACCCTGGCCTGGCACGAACGCAGCCACCGCGATCCGGCACATCAGTGGCTACGCAACCTGCTGTTCGACATCAGCCAGCGTTAAGCGCGGCGATTACTCAAAGAACAGACCGAGTTTGTTGAACACGCCGGGATCGGTCTGGTGGCGGATAATCTGCACCACATCTTCCAGCTTATCGATCTGACTAATCATCTGTTCCAGCCGCTGGTCGTTCGCCACCTGGAGCCAGATGCGGCTCTGCTCGCCGCTTTGTAGCGGCAGACAAAGGATGCCTTCGACGTTGAATGCGCGGCGGGCAAACAGCCCACACACATGCGTCATCACGCCCGGATGGTTGCGCACGGTGAGTTCGAGAATGACGTTATCAGTTGTTTGCATGGCTTATTCCCCCACCATTTCTGTATTCGCCGCGCCCGGCGGCACCATCGGGTAAACTTTTTCTTGCGGGTCGATACGCACATGCACCAGCGCCGGGCCCGGACGGGAGATTATCTCCTGCAACGCGGCCTGCGGGTTGGACTCGGCGTTTAAATCGCAGGCGTGCAGGCCAAAGCCAGCGGCAATCTGCATAAAGTTGATCATACCGGGATAGGTTGCGGCAAAGACGCCGGACTTGTAGAACAGGCTTTGCTGCTGATGCACCAGCCCCAGCGCTTCGTTATTCATCAGGATGATTTTCACATCCAGATTATTTTCCGCAGCGGTGGCCATCTCCTGGATGTTCATCATCAGGCTACCATCACCGGAAAAGCAGATAATTTTACGCTCCGGGTTCGCCAGCGCCGCGCCAATCGCCGCAGGCAGGCCGAAGCCCATGGTGCCCAGCCCGCCAGAAGTCAGCCACTGGCGCGGACGGTTCAGCGGGTAAGCTTGCGCCGCCCACATCTGATGCTGGCCGACATCGGTGGTGATAATCGCACTGTCATCCACGCAGGCAGCGACCGCATTGATCAAACCGTAATGCGTGAGCGGGTCGCCCGCTTGCGGGATCGCGCCGGGAAACTCTTTTTGCAGCTGCTCGACGGTGTTGCGCCAGGCGTGGCGGGAATGGGCTTCGACTTGCGGGATCAGCGCATCGAGCACTTCACCAACGTCGCCCTGAATTGCAACATGCGCCTGCTTCACTTTGCCCAGCTCCGCGCGGTCGATATCCACATGAATAATTTTGGCATTCGGGCAGAACTGTTCAGTTTTGCCAATCGCCCGGTCATCAAAACGTGCGCCAAGCACTACCAGCAGATCCGCTTCCTGCAAAATGTAATTGGTGCTGCGCGCGCCGTGCATTCCCAGCATACCGAGCGACAACGGGTGCTGTTTCGGTAACATGCCGAGCGCCATCAGCGTCATGGTGGTGGGCAAATTGGCTTTTTCTGCCAGGTGGCGGATTTGCTGCGGTGCGTTAATCACCCCGCCGCCCAGGTACAGCACCGGGCGCTCGGCGGCATTGATCATCTCTGCGGCGGCGTGAACATCCTGGGCATTCCACGCCGGAGCGGGCGCTTTATGACCCGGTTCCGGCAGCTCGCTGAGGGTGATTTCCGCCGTCTGCACATCTTTAGGAATATCTATCCACACCGGGCCAGGGCGACCAGACTGCGCAATGCGAAACGCATCGCAAATCACCTGAGGCAGTTCGCTGATATCGCGAACCAAATAGTTGTGTTTTGTGATGGGGATAGAGATGCCGTAAGTGTCCACTTCCTGGAATGCATCGGTGCCAATCATCGAGGCCGGAACCTGGCCGGTAATGCAAATCAGCGGGATGGAATCAAGACGCGCGTCAGCAATGGCGGTCACCAGATTGGTCGCCCCCGGCCCGCTACATGCCAGACAAACCGCCGGTTTGCCCTGCGTACGCGCCATACCCTGTGCGATGAAGCCCGCGCCCTGCTCGTGGCGCGCCAGCACATGGCGAATCTGTTTGCTTTGGCTTAGCGCGTCGTATAACGGCAAAACGGTGCCGCCGGGGATGCCGGTCACGGTGGTGATGCCCTGACGCTCCAGTAAATGAACAATCAGCTGCGCGCCTGTGTAACGCGTGGATTGCGATGTGCTGCCCGAACTTGCCATGCTCCAGTCCTTTTCTTCTGAGCCGGCTTTCCAGGAGGGGCTTAAACGAAAAACCCCGCCCGGTTTGCGCCGGCGGGGTTTTGGAATCGTGTGTTGTTCCGGACCCTACGGCGCATTGCCGACGACCACCACCACACGCACGACGACCACCGCGGCGTTATGCGCGGTTTTTAGTAGGTTCATCGGATTGGTGGAAGCGTTCATTAGGGGCCTGTCTGTTGTGTTATTAACGAGATTTATACAAACACAGGAATCATTCGCCGACAACTGCTTTTTACGCACCCGCAGAAAACTGCGCAGCCGATCACGTTTATTTGTCTGGCATCTGAAAACAAAAAACCCCGCCGGAGCGAGGTTTTTGTCAGCATTTTCGCGGTTGGTGGCCGCAAAACACACTGCGTTACGTCAACCACGCAACTATACGACGAATCCTGCGGATGCGCAATTTTCAGGCGGTTTTTCCCGCATTGAGTATGGATCAATGTCGAAAATTCCGCCAATAAATACTGTATATATAAACAGTGTTAATATATAATGACCTTGCGAACCAGCGTGAGGGGCCGCGTTCTACGGCGCAAGAATTCCTGGCTGAAACGGGTGGTGCCGTCAGTGCCTTAACCCCTCAAGAGCACACTGCGTTACGCCAACAACAAGGCTGGCAACAGGTAGCGGAAAGGTACGCCAGCCGGTGCTCCTTGACCAGAGGAGAAGCGTATGGGCGGAATGGAGATGTTTATTCTGATCCTGAAACTCATTGTTGCCTTGTTGCAACTGCTTGAAGCTGTCCTGAAGTTTTTGCGGTAATTCAGGTTCAAGTCGCACCAAAGAGGGGCGGGAAACCGCCCCTCTTTTACGCTTCTCAGGCTGGCTCTGGCTCGCGATTTTTCAGTTGCTGTAGCTGGTTGTAAATATACGCCGTGTGGGCAATCGCCTGGCGTGGAATGGCCTGCCCACTCTCATATTGCATCAGCAGATGAACCAGCGGCGGCGCGTCGATAACCGGAATGTTCAACGCGCGGGCGTTATCGAGAAGCCCGAATACCGCGTCTTTGCCCTGCTGTTTAAAAAGAATATGCGGCAACGCGATGTTCTGCTGTTCGTAACGCAGGAGAACCGCCCGTGATGCGGCATCATTCAGCACCACATCCGCCAGCTTTAACATCTCCCCGGGCTGCGGCACGTCGACGGGCACCGGCGGCGGGCTCATCATCAGGCTTCTGCGGTACGATTTAATATGCGGATCGCCTTCGGTATCTTTGTTTTCCCGGCGAACCTCCTCAAGGCTCATCCTTTGCGTCTTGATAAACAGATATTTTTGCAGGCCGAAATCGAGCGCCGTCCAGACAGCAAGCAATATCAACATGTGGTGAAAGATGTCGCTAACCAGGTTACGCAGCACCTGCGATAAGCGCATCAGCGGGCTTGCCGCCAGGAAGACGATTTCGTTGATATGCGGATAAACCGCGCTGTAGCTGGCATAGACAATTGTTAAGAATTTCAGCAGGCTACTCACCAACTCTGCAAGCTCCCTGGAGGAGAACATTTGCTGAATTTTTTGTAGCGGGTTGAGGCGTTCAAATTTCGGCATCGCCGATTCTGGCGCGATGAGAAAGCCAAATTGCAGCCAGTTTCCTAATAACCTTGCCCCTATCGCCACACCCAGCACAGGCGCCAGGAAAATACTCAACTCCACTGCCAGCAATTGTGTTAACCGCTTTGCCGCTGTAATAAAAGGCAGCGTCATGAAGCTCAGCGCCACAGTAAAGAGCTGCTGCAGGCGAGCAATTCCGCGCTCCATCATCATAAAAATGAATTCCATCGCCAGCGTGATCAGCAGCAGCAACGGCACACCTTCATTTTTAAAAACATTCCCTTTCTTACGCTCATCACGGATTTTTTTCGGTGTAGGTTGCTCGTTTTTTTCCGCCATCGCTTAATTCGCTTTCAGATTAAGCGTGGAAGAAATCATCGGGACGACGCGCGCAGGCTGCAATAATTGCTGCTCAGCGAGATGCAGTAATGTCGGGATATACACCCCCAGGAAGGACAAACCGATAATAATTTTTAACGGGATGGTCACGGTGGTGACCTGCATTTTCGGGCTATAAAGGCTCAGGATCGCCACGCTAAATTCGATCATCAGCATCAGCACCGCAAAAGGTGCGCTGTAAATAACAATAAAAGAGAATATTTCTGCAATAAAAGATAACCATTGTTTAAAGGTTGCCGCTGTGTCAGTGAAGAAAAGTTTATCTATCGGCCAGAAGGTGTAGCTGCGCCAGAGAATATCGATAAGATAAGTAAAACCGTGAAAATGAATAAAAATCAGCAGAAAAACACTTTTAAAGACATAGCCAAAAAATGATCCGTTGTTGGTTATTGCCGGGTTAATTTGCTCACCCATTTGTCCGCCGCTCTGATTATCAAACAGAACCCCGACGCTTTCGAATAACCAGAAAGGCACAACTAACAGAAAGCCTAAAAAAATACCCAGCAGGGACTCTTTTATCATCATGATAATAAACATGATGCCTTTGATATTGCCAAAATCGGGTTGTGCATAAAAGGTGGTTGCGGGAAGCAAAGTAAACACCAGCGCGATACTGTAGAGCACCGCACCTCTGATCTCCTTGAAAGAGAAAGCAATGATAATAGACATGCAGGGATAAATGCGCGCACAGGCACTCACCAGAGCCATTAGCGCCTCACCTAACCAGTCGAAAGAGACAAACGTCATTGCCAGGCTCTTATTTGGCTGATTAAGTCAAAACAGTTAATACTTAGTTGCACTGTTTTTTGCAGCATCCAGTGACCGGAAAAAGCCAGAGTGACGCCGACAGCCACCATTTTCAACGCAAAAGGCAATGTTGCATCCTGTAATTGCATGACCGATTGCAGCAGCGCAATGATAATACCCGCCACCACTGCGGTCACTACCGGCGGAACCGATATCAACATTGCCAGCACTAATCCCTGCTTGAGCAGTTCGACAATATACATATTTATTCTCATCGCTAAATGTAGCTGTAAAATAATCCTTCGAGTAAACGACTCCATCCTTCAATTAAAACAAAAAGCAGTAATTTAAGCGGAATAGCAATAAACATGGGGGCCACCATTTGCATTCCCAATGCCATCAGCACTGTCGATACAACGAGATCTATCACTAAAAAGGGAATATAGATTAAAAAACCAATTTTAAACCCGGACTGTAATTCCGAAAGGACAAACGCGCTTAATATCAGCGCCGGGTTATCGCGCGTTATTGGGTTACTCGCCTGATCTTTCCACAGCTTTTTTGCCGCTTCCGTTAAACGAACATGCGTTTCGGCATCGATATTGCGCTGCAAAAAATTTTTCAGCGGCGCAATTACCGTCGGGTAATGAGCATAAATCGCGGCGACATCTATTTTGTCCGGTGAGATTTGTCGCACGCGCTGGGTTATATCATTAAACACCGGTCCCATAATAAACAGCGTCGCGGCAAGCGAGATGCTGTAGATCACCATGTTGCCAGGCACCTGCTGTATACCCAACGCGTTGCGAACAATCAGCAAGACAACGGAAATTTTAAGAAACGAGGTGGAGATAATCATCAGCAAGGGCAACAACGTCAGCGCCGCGATAAACAGCGCCAGCGCCGCGGGATTGATCTGCTGAATATCCATCAGAAATGCTCCATGCGGGTAATTTGCAGCCCCAGCACGCCTTCAACATCCACCAAAGTGCCCTGCGCCAGCGGGCGCTCGCCATAATAAATCGCCGCCTGACCGGGGGTAAAATCCGTGAATGTCAGTATCGAACCCGCCCGCAGCGACTGCAGCGCGTCGAGCGTCAACGTTAGCGTTCCGGCACGCAGCGTTATCCGTAGGGGGACAGATGAAAGATCCGGCATTTCATGAGGTTGTGACGGGATCTCGCGCGACAAAGGCACCGGGGGAATCGTCGCGTCCGGGTGCGGAAATGCCGTATCAACAGGGGTGAATTCCATTTCAATCTCCTTATGGGAAACAATCGTAAAGCTGTGCGCCAACGGGGCGCATTGCTGTAAAGAGAAGCACTGTGCGCCGATTTGCAGTTGCCCTGATCCTGCCGGGTTAAAAAGCCGGTTTTCTGGCAGCACAATATCGCCAACGCGTAAATGCCATAACGCGTCTGCCGCAAGCTCCGTTGAGGCCAGGATCAACGGGAAAGAGAGTAAAAACTGTTTATTTTGCCGCGTCGGGGAAAAGTGCCACGCCGAATGCTGGAGCAGGCGAATTAATGTTAATGCCGACAGCGCCATTAACCCTTTTTCATGTTGCTCGCTGTTTTTTATTTCAATCCAACAATAAATTTCCGGTTCATGGCTTTCCTCAGCAGGCTGTAAGTAACCCAATATATGTTTAATTTCCGGACTGAGCGCGGTGTTATATACATCCCAGTACCACTGTGCCGAGGAGTTATTATTTTCGGATAATAACGGACAAAGCGATAACAGGTTCAGCAAAGGTTCCGCATTATAAAGGCGTAATTTCCCGTATTGGCTGGCAAAACATATCGGTTTATTCGGCAGTCGTTCACCCGCCTGCAAAGGAAATAGTCGCAACTGCCCTTGCTGGCCATTAAGTTGAAAATTCAATATCGGTTGTCGATCCAGATATTGCCGGGCAATGACCTCATCTTTACTGACAGGAGGAAATAACAGCGCAGCTTTATTCATCAATAATAGCTCTTTGCCCAACACTAAATGGCATGCAGATGTTCAAGGATAAAACGAAACTTTTCCTGCCGTTTTCTTTTCCCGACAACCAACTGAAAATGCGCAGCGACCTTATCGCACTGGCGCAGATAATCTGTTTCTTGCTGCTTAATCCGCAATATGGCGTCCTGCTGTTGCTGCACCATTGCCTGTTCTTTTTCAAGCCATTTTCGCATATCCATTAACGATAACGCGCGCTGTGTATTACGGTCGCTCATCGCGGAAAAGTAATCACGATTATATTGGTCGATGTGTTGTGAATGGCGATTAAGAGCATCAAGTTGTTGCGCCATTTTTAACATTTCTCGCTGCTGCTTTAACCACGCCAATTCCGTTTTTACCGTCCGATAATGATAAAGCGATAATAACTGGCGCAGCAGCGAAGTTAATATTAATGATTCATCTGCGGCGTTTTCATCCTCTTCGCTATAAAACACCTTGCGGATCCGGTGCATTTGCCACGACCTCACGTAATTGATTTAAGGTTATTTCAGGCGCTCGCGGCGCGCGCAATAATTGTTTGAGAATATTATCCAGTGCCGGTTTAACCGCAACCGCGTAATCGGTAAAGGGATCGCTGCCGGTCTGGTATTCTCCCAGGCGAATTAACATTTCGATATCGGCATAGGCCGTCATTAATTGCCTTATATGTGTGGCAATAGTTTGCTGTTCAGTTCCCGTAATATTATTCATCACCCGGCTCAGACTGGCGGCTACATCAATGGCCGGATAATGCCCCTGATCGGCCAGTTTGCGCGAAAGGATAATATGCCCGTCCACTAAAGAGCGCACTTCGTCGGCAATCGGGTCTTGCATCGAATCTTGTTCAACCAGGACCGAATACAGCGCGGTGATGGTGCCTTGCCGGGTACGCCCACTGCGTTCAACCAGCCGCGAGAGCAAGGTGTAAACCGAAGGAGGAAAACCATTGCGCCCCGGCGGTTCGCCACTGGCAAGCCCGATTTCGCGCTGTGCGCGGGCAAGACGTGTCAGCGAATCAACAATGAGCAATGTGGATTCCCCTTGCTGGCGAAACCCTTCAGCAATGGCGGTGGCAGTAAACGCAGCGCGCACACGCTCCATGCTGCTGCGATCCGAGGTGGCGCACACCAGCACGGTGCGCTGGCGAAGCGCTTCATCAAGCTCCCTGTCCATAAACTCACGCAGCTCGCGCCCGCGTTCACCCGTCAGGCAAAACACGATAGTGTCGCAGGGGATGTTTCGCGCCAGCTCCGCCAGCAGCGTTGTTTTACCGCATCCCGCCCCGGCAAATATCCCCACCCGCTGGCCTGCGCCCAGCGTCAGCAAACCGTCGATACTGCTTAGCCCGGTATAGAGCGGCGCATCAATACACAGGCGATCGGTCGCCAGCGTGGCGTTATGCATGACCGGAACGGCTTGTGCAGTTAAGGTGTCGACGAAAGCGGCGCGACCCTGCCCATCAAGGGCGCGGCCAAACCCATCGAATACGCACCCTTTCAGCGCTGGCGAGACCTGAATACTGTGGGGCAAGCCTAAAGGGTGGACCACTGAACCGGGCTTAATTCCTTCCAGCGTATCCAGCGCGGCAAGAGAAACCTCTTGCGAATCAAAGCCAATCACTTCAGCCATAATCGGGTCGCCCGATGCGCGCGGCAAAAGGCATAAGTCTCCTAACCGCGCGCCCGGAAGATGACACTGCAAAACGATGCCGCTAATCCCTGTCACCGAGCCGATAATGTTTACCGGCTCTGTCTGCTCAAGCTGGCGTTGTGTGGCGTGCTGCCAGCGAGTAAGTTCCTCTTGCCAGCCGTCGCTCACCAGGGCACCTCGAACCGCGTTTCGCCCTGAAAGATCAGCTTTTCTTCGTTAATAGCGAGAAGTTTGATGCCATTAATCTCGTCATTAATAAACACCCGCAGCCCCTGGTCGGTCACGATATAAGGGGATTCACCCTTTACCACAAGGGCAATGCGAAAAGGCAGCGGTGGCGGCGGCTGGACAATATCCACTGAGATTTGCGCAGCACTCTGGTACCGCCGATCAAATTGTTGCAGTAGCGCCTGCGTTTCAGCCTGTAACTTATCATCGCCGACCAGATGCAAAATGATGTCGTCACTGCCGGTTATTTCCAGATCGACACGTTGCCCTAAACCGGCCTGCTGAAGCAGCGAAGCCAACATTTCGCGGGTTTGCGCGGCAGATTCAAGAAACGTTTTCTGCGGTTTCGGCACCGGCGTTGAAATCGCTGTCGGTTGCTCGTCCTTGCCGGAAAAACCGCCCAGCCCGAACGCACTTATCGCGAAGAAAAAACAAACTGCAGCCACGGCTTTATTTAGTCGACGGCGCGGTCTTTCAGCCACAGGCGCGTGCGAACCTGCCTGGCTGTCTGCTTGCGCCGCGGGAGAGCTTTCCGTTTCCCACGGCGTGTCGGACTGCGCCACACATAACCAAATCCCCGCCAGCGAGAATGGCGTACCGGGTTCGAGGTTATCAATGTGTTCGACCCGCCGCCCTTCATTCGTCAGCACTGCGCCTTGCAGGGCTTCCACCTGCCAGCCATTATCCGTCGCTCGCAGCTGGCAATGGTTTTGCGCAATCGCCGCGTCGTATAAAACCATGTCCGCATCGGGCGATGATCCAATTAACCACTGTGTACCGGTTAAAGGTAATAGTGCGCCGCTATTCAGGCCGCTAAGCACTCTCAGTTCATAGAGCACGATACTTTCCCTCAATCTGCTGCATGTTCTGCGGGTTCGTGGGTTTCTGCTTCAAGATCAATTCGCCCCTGGATCTGGACTTTTATCGATGGAATAAGCTCCGAAAAGGCGAGTACCGGAACAGACGTGGACGACTCCCGTAGCAGACCGGCAAGCGGGCCACGCAACTCAGGCTCGACAAGCAGCACGCAAGGTGTCTCTTCATCAGTGGGAAAGCACTGCGCTAAACGGGAAAGTAACGCCTCATGCATCACTGAAGAGAGCGTCATCGGCTGCGCATTCGCCGCGTTTAATGCCTGGCGGAACACCGCTTCCGTGGCGGGCGCCAGTAACCAGCTATTCAGCGTTTCATTTTGGCTGTACTGGTAACAAATCTGCTCTCTCAGCGCGTGGCGAACCTGCTCGGTTAACACCATCAGGTTGGATTCATGGCGGCTATTTTTAATCAATGTCTCGGCAATCAGGCGCAGCGGTCGCAGGGTGACATGTTCAGCGGCCAGCCGCTGCAATACCGCCGAAAACCAGGCGATGGGTAAACATCTTTCGAGTTCATCGGCCAGTTCAGGCTGCTCGCTTCGTAGCCAGTCGGCCAGCGATTTGCTCTCTTGTAAGCCGACAAATTTCCACCCCGTTGACAGAATAGTCCGCTGCATCCTGGCGAGGATCAGATCGCCAGACGTGCGCTTTTCGTTCTCGTACTGAGATAAGCGGTGATCGTCAACATCAAACCATCGCAAGGCTTGCTCTTCGCGCTCTTCAAGCCCGGGCGTACCGTCATCTTCAGCGACCAGCGCGGCATTGACGGCGCATTTGTTTGGGTCATACGTTGCGCGAATAACCGGCACTTCATACACGCAGAAACGAAATTCATCGGGCGCCAGCTGCTCATTACCCTCAAGCTCAAAAGAGGGCAGTGTGAGGCCATATTCAAAAACAGTGTCGTTGCGTAAGGCATACATGCGCTGGAGCAGTTGTTCAAACGCCGGCTGTTGCTGATGCTGTGGGTGAAATTGCATCAGGTAGGGGCGCAGCGGAAAAAAGCGGCGAACATTTTCATAACCCATTAATTCTGCTGAATTATCTTGCTCAGCGCCGACAATCGATGGGTTGGGTTGTCCCGCCATTTCCAGCCTGAGCTTTTCCTGCCGGGTAAGCAGGAAGGCTAACGTCAGGCAGAGCAAACTTAAGGTGGTGAAAAGCATCGCGGGCATGCCTGGCACCACCGCAAACAGCGCCATAATGATGCCGCAATAGATCCAGGCTTTCGGGTGGCGCGTTAACTGCCAGATGATCTCACCGCCAATATTGACGCTGGAAGCCGCATTATCAGAATTGACGCGCGTAATAATAATGCCCGCCGCGAGCGAGATCAGCAGCGCCGGGATCTGCGCCACCAGACCATCACCAATGCTTAAAATCGAGTAGATATGCATGGCGTCGGCGGCGGGCATACCGTGCTGCAAAATGCCGACGGCAAAACCGCCGATTAAGTTAATAAAGACGATGATAATCCCGGAAATGGCGTCACCTTTGACGAATTTCATCGCCCCGTCCATCGCGCCAAAAAGCTGGCTCTCTTTCGTCAGTTGTTCGCGGCGAACTCTCGCGTCTGCCGTATCAATCAGGCCCGAGCGTAAATCGCTATCAATGGCCATCTGCTTACCGGGCATCGCATCCAGATTAAAACGTGCCGACACCTCTGCAACGCGCTCAGCCCCTTTCGTAATGACCAGAAAGTTAACAAGCGTCAGGATCAAAAAGATAACCAACCCCACAGCCAGGTTGCCGCCGGCGACAAAATTACCAAAAGTTTCAACAACATGACCCGCATCATGCTGCAATAAAATCATGCGCGTCGTGGCGACAGATAACGCGAGGCGAAACATGGTTGTCAGCAATAAAACGGCCGGGAACGTCGAAAATGCCAGCGGGTGGGGCATAAATAATGCCTGGATGGCCAGCAACGTGGCAATACAGATATTCAGAGAGAGGGCGGTATCAATAATAAAAACTGGCAGCGGTAAAACCATCATAAAGACAATCGTCATGACAATAACCGCACCAATGAGTTCCGTCTGGTTAACCATTCGAACGGCCAGTTTCGTGAAAAGCATTCTCATGAAAACCACATATTTTCATATTGATCGAATAAGTAATTTTTATTAACCATCGATAATCATCTCAGTATTAGATAACGCGTCAGCAATCGACATTTTTCAAATCAATCAAAAGGCAACACCTTTACATTAGTGTTCTTAACACATGAATCCGCACAAAAGAAAATACCTAAAAACGCATCACGCATTGTTGAGAACGCATTACCTCTCTACCCGTGCACATAAAAACAGATCACTTATCTGAAGGTTCATTTGAAATATTCTGCAAATTGACCAGGCAGATTTTAACTTAATAGCCACTCATAAGTGAACAAGGAATAGATGGATAATATAAAGGGAATTTTTATGGGGAAGTTACCCATCAGTATTAATAATGAATCAAAGTATAAAGGCGCATTCGATATAGATGAGTTAGTCGCAAACACCTCGACCAGACTCAAGAAATTTATCAGCCGTCGGGTTTACAATCAAAGTGATGTCGATGATCTTGTACAAATGACTTACCTTGAAGCATTTCGCAATCAACATAAGTTTATTGGCGCGTCCAGTAAAGAAACCTGGTTATTTGGTATTGCTTCAAATCTGGTGCGAAATCATTTTAAAAAGACATTTAGTAAACCTGAGATGGTGGCACTGGATGATGTCACGTTCTTAATCTCCGATCAGATATTTAACCCTGATTATATAAACGAACATAAAATACAACTTTCTGAAACCATCGCTGTAGTCGAGAGTTTGCCGCTCAAAATGCAAAGCGTCATATACCATATTATGGATTCAGACAATAGCTATAACGACGCCGCCGAGCAATTAGGTATTCCTATTGGAACAATACGTTCTCGACTTTCGCGTGTGAGAAAAATTCTTAAAAGTAATTTAGAAAAAGGGTGATCAATGGATATCAAATTGGATGAGAGGGTTTTAAAACGACTGCCTCGCGGGCTGAGGGTTGCGCAAAAAAGCGATATAGAAGCCATGACCATGATTTTTAATGAGACAGCAAATACCGGCGCTAATTCTCCCGTAACAAGGCTGATCACCGTTAAAGAACTTGGGTTTTATATTGAGCTTTATCAACAAGATAAATTGCCGGTGTATGTGCTGGAACGCGAAGGTGAAATCGTCGCCTGGCTGTCAATCAACCGCTTTAGCTGGGGAACGTTAGCTTGCCGGCAAACCGGGGAAATTGCCTTATATGTCCGCGCGGATCGCTGCGGCAGCGGCCTTGGCGTGCATCTTGGGCTGGCGGCATTGCTGCTTGGCCGTGAATATGGGTTTGAAACCATGGTCGCCTGGATTATGGCTTCTAACCTTGCCAGCCAACGAATTGCTAAATATCTCGGTGGAGAACAATGGGCTTTCTTACCCAGAATTGCCCGTTTCGGTGAACAACGCGCCAGCGTTATGCTTTTTGGTTTCCGGCCTGATCTGCGTCTTTATAAATAAAAAAGGAATAACTGTAATGCTAAAAATGGACTCTGTGCGTAGCCAGTTAGATAGTAAATTCAAACAAGCCAGCAGTGATTTTCAGACCTCTGCAAAAAATATGAACGGCATGTCAATGGGCGACTGGCTCACGTTCCATCAGCAGATGAAAAAATATTCTTCAGCCACCTGGGCTGCTAACCAGGAAGTGACGCTCAATCACAATCTGGCTCGTTCAATTATCAACGATGGCCGATAAACTAACAGGTGGCATGTATGAAATTATACTGGCGTGTCTTTTATTCACCAATTTCGCATTGCGCCAGGCAATATAAAAGATGCGCAACGCTAGCCCTGATATTTTTAACAGTTCTGATACATCAACATGCCGTGGCGGCTGTGCCTGCCATATTAAACAGTGGTGAGTTTTCTTATCAAAATACTCCAGCACCGTTAAATAAAGTGCTGGAGGATTTTGCCCATGCATTTTCGCTACGTTTGGTTATAGACCCAAAGATATCGGCAGAGGTAAAGAATAAACTACGCGCTGCTACGGCCCAGCAATTTATTGAACGTCTGGCGCTTGAATATAACTTACAGTGGTTTATTTTCGAGGATAAATTATACGTCAGCAGTAAAACGGATCAGCAATCTCTCAAAATTAAAGTGTCTGGTGAGTCGATTGACAGCCTTAAAAAGGCGTTAACGGATATAGGTCTGTTGGAAAAACGATTTGGCTGGGGAGAGCTGCCGGAGAGCGCCGAAATATTGGTAAGTGGCCCAACCGAATATGTCAATTTAATAAAAATGTTTGCCGAGCAGCCTGATGCCAGTAAAAACAAAGAGGGCGCTTTCGAAACCATGTTCTTTCCTTTACGTTTCGCAGAAGCGGCCGATATCCGGGTTGAATATCAGAATGAGCTGATCACCATTCCGGGTGTTGGCACAATATTATCGGAGCTATTAGATGCAAAGAAATCCTCACCACAGCTTCAGCGATACAATTACCCAGTTGCGCTCGATGCGGGTGATGGCAAAACCCCGTTTAATAACCGATTAGGCGCTTCGTTTTCAGCCCTGACTGACCGTGTTTCACTGGCGCCCGCACTGCCCGCGTCCAACGATGACAAACCGAAAATCGTGGTCAGCACACGCAGCAATGCCATCCTCATTCAGGACAACCCCGCCAAAAGGGGTGAATATGCGCAGCTCATTGAAAAACTCGATGTGCCACTGAGATCGGTCGCCATCGACACCCTGGTTATCGACGTGGATAACCGCCAGGTACTCAATACCGGCATGCAGGAAAAACGTTTAAGCCGCCGAGGCAGCGTTTACGATGAGGTTATTAACGGCAGCAAATCTGTCCTTAACGCACAGGAGATGAAAAAATTTCAGGATGAAATTCAAAGGATTGTCGAACAAGGCGGCGCGTCGTTAACCGCTCGCCCTTCACTGACAACGATGGAGAATTTTCCGGCAGTCTTTAATTTTAGTAATCAAAATCGACAAGCGACAAAAAATGACCCGTTCTCTACTGCATCCAACGGTGCGGTGCTGCAAATCACGCCTCGTGTTATCACCAGTGACAAACAGCAAGCGCTGCAGATAAAAGTCAATATGTATAACAAAGGGGCAACGCCATCGCCTGAAGATAACAACAAGACGGGCAATCTCAGCACGCTGGTAACGGTCGATGAGGGTGATTCGTTAATTATTGGCGGTTTATCTGTCCATGAAAAAAAGAACACTACCTTCAACTTGCGGGAAAGTGAAAATCGGCAACGGTTTATTATCATTACGCCGAAAATAATTCAAAAAGATGCTAATAAAGAAAAAATCAGGGCGATAAAAACCGCATCAGAATATGGCGGTTCGTTTTCTAAGAAAATGTACAAGCGGATCTTCGATGATATTACCAGACTATTCAGCGGTACTATTTCACCCGGCACATCATCAACTATCGATGATATAACCATTGAGGATGTCTGCGATATTAACTGGCCACTGACCGTTCTGGCTGGAAACGTTAAATCGCTGGCAACGCAGGAATATACTATTTCTTCATCATTAATAAAAAACGCAGGGCAACAGTCCGTTTTATTTCATGATGCCGATTGTGATAACGATGAAAACTTAATGATCATCCCTTACCCCAATGCGCCTATATCACCCGGTGCTTATATCGAAGTTTATATTGCCAGAAAGACCGAAGCACAGAAATAACCTCGTCCGAAGTTCGTGAAGGAGCCCTACAATGAAAATCAACCCATTAACCCCTGCTATTACTAATACACCGGTGGAAAACAAACAAGATCCTGGCATTGAGAAACGGGACCGCCGCGATATTCCCACCGGCTCGTTATATACCGGCCCGCAGAACAATAACGACGACCGCCCTGTTCACCCGGATGCCCGCTCGCTGGTCTTTACTCCCGATCTCCGTGGCGAAGGGTATCCCTCCATTGAGAAACAGATTGCCGGGCAGATGATCCGCCAGCGCGAAGGGCAGACCAGCGAATCCGGCTTTACCGCCTCCTACGGCGCGCCTTACGAGGCGCGAAAATCCCTCCTCGCTTATGGCCTGTCGGCGGCGGGCATTCACGATCCGGCCAGCCTTCCTGATGGCGGGCACACCCAGACGACAGCGCTGCTGGACAAAGTACGCGAGCAGTATGCCGCCTCCCCGCAGACGCACTATGACGCGCAGGGCAACACCCGCACACCTTCCCTGCTGGTGGCGGCGGCGCGGGATTTTTTCGACCAGCAGATCAATACCGGCGCGCAGTACAAAACCAATACCCACGATGATGTTCCCGGTCTGGAAGGCAGGGCGCTGGCGCAGTACAGCGACCGTGACAAGGTGCAGTCACTGCGCCATTTTGCCGGGCAGCCGCTGCGCACCGAACAGAATGAGCCCACCAACACTGAGCGGGTGATGAAGGATATCGGCGCGCTGCTGATGCTCGACGGCATTGCCGCAGAAGCGGGCGCCATGGCGGAGTTTTTTACTGAAAAAGCGGTGGCCACGGAAGGCCGGAGCGCGCTGGCCACGCTGCGCAACACCTCTGAGCAGGCGGCCGCCGGGGAAGCCGGCGCGACAATGGCCGGAGCAACCGGTACCGCAGCGGCGGAGATGGCAATGGCCGGTGAAGCCAGGGCCACCGCCGCCGGAGCCGCTAAAGGGGCACTGGCAGGGGAAACCACGGCGGCAGCGGCCGGGGAAACCGGAACGGCAGCAGTAAACCGGCTGCGTCCTTCGCTGGCGGGTGATATCAGCCAGTACGCGGTAAAAGATGGCGAAGCGCTGCTCAACGAGAGCCGCGCCAGTGCCGGGGGCATTCATCAGGTTAAGGACGCGGCAGGAAATGACCGCTGGCTGCTGCGTTACCGCGATGGAACAGGTGACAGCAAGGTGTACGAAGTGGGACAGGATTTCCGGCCAGGCGAAGGACGGGCGCGGATTATCGACCCGCAGACCCGCCAGCCGGTGCTGACAGTGCAGTCGGGCAACGGCGAATGGCAGCGCAGCGCATTACCCGGCGGGGTCAAACCACGCACCAACACCGAACCGCAAACCAGCGTTGCAGCGAGCGCCGGAGCATCCGGCGGCAGTGCGCTTTCCTCTGCTCGCCAGGAGAGGTTTTCACCAGTCAGCGAAGAGCTTCGTGAACTTTATATGAGGCCTGATGAGGGGCAATACCGGGCCAGAACACCGAAAGAAAAAGCAGCCGATGAAAAAATCCTTCTGGATTTGAATTCGGTAAAAAACAGGCAAGAGTCAGCTATTCTTGCGGAATATATTGAAGGGGGAGATGGGACTTACCGCACGATAAATAACCATCTGCGGCATATTAGTCCTTCAGCCGAAGGGGAGACGCTGGCAACAGAATTAAAAGCAGCTGTATCAAAATTAAAGGATTATGACGCACCGGCATATCGGGCGGCGACTGTTCCCGCTGGTACGTATGGTAATAAAATAAAAGTCAACGATGTGGTGACCGACGCAGGATTTATGTCGGCATCTGCATTACCACAGAATTCAATAAACTGGCTTGAAACCTGGACTGGACAATTTGAAAAGCAATCTACCGACAAAGTGCTTTTCATTTTAGACCAAACCACGCCAAAAAAAATGGCTGCCGGAGGAATGCTCCCGGATCATATTTTAGTTAACCCCAACACGCCTTTAAAAGTTAAAGAGATTCACGCCCTCGAAGGAAATGCATCACGCGATCCCATAACCATTGTCAGATTGAAAGATGCAGAACACCCTTTCAGGCATGATATTAAGAATATTTTTTCCGGAAATATTGAATTACCCGCCGTCGAAGTGCCATTCCTGAAAAAATTAGGTATCCGTCATTAATTTGGCGACCTGAAGTACGACATCTTTTTTATTTGTGCAAAAGAGGTGGTTATGAAAATCGATTCTCTATCCGTTCCTGTATTTCCCCAGCCGATACTTCGCGAGGAAACCTCCGCCAAAAACAAACGTGATATTCCCACCGGCTCGTTATATACCGGCCCGCAAAACAACAATGACGACCGACCTGTTCGCCCGGATGCCCGCTCGCTGGTCTTTACTCCCGATCCCCGTGGAGAAGGGTATCCCTCCCTTGAGAAACAGATTGCCGGGCAGATGATCCGCCAGCGCGAAGGGCAGACCAGCGAATCCGGCTTTACCGCCTCCTACGGCGCGCCTTACGAGGCGCGAAAATCCCTCCTCGCTTATGGCCTGTCGGCGGCGGGCATTCACGATCCGGCCAGCCTGTCCGGGGGCGGGCATACGCAGACGACAGCGCTGCTGGACAAAGTGCGCGAGCAGTATGCAGCCTCCCCGCAGACGCACTATGACGCGCAGGGCAACACCCGCACACTTTCCCTGCTGGTGGCGGCGGCGCGGGATTTTTTCGACCAGCAGATCAATACCGGCGCGCAGTACAAAACCAATACCCACGATGATGTTCCCGGTCTGGAAGGCAGGGCGCTGGCGCAGTACAGCGACCGTGACAAGGTGCAGTCACTGCGCCATTTTGCCGGGCAGCCGCTGCGCACCGAACAGAATGAGCCCACCAACGCTGAGCGGGTGATGAAGGATATCGGCGCGCTGCTGATGCTCGACGGCATTGCCGCAGAAGCGGGCGCCATGGCAGAGTTCTTTACTGAAAAAGCGGTGGCTACGGAAGGCCGGAGCGCGCTGGCCACGCTGCGCAACACCTCTGAGCAGGCGGCCGCCGGGGAAGCCGGCGCGACAATGGCCGGAGCAACCGGTACCGCAGCAGTAAACCGGCTGCGTCCTTCGCTGGCGGGTGATATCAGCCAGTACGCGGTAAAAGATGGCGAAGCGCTGCTCAACGAGAGCCGCGCCAGTGCCGGGGGCATTCATCAGGTTAAGGACGCGGCAGGAAATGACCGCTGGCTGCTACGTTACCGCGATGGAACAGGTGACAGCAAGGTGTACGAAGTCGGGCAGGATTTCCGGCCAGGCGAAGGACGGGCGCGGATTATCGACCCGCAGACCCGCCAGCCGGTGCTGACAGTGCAGTCGGGCAACGGCGAATGGCAGCGCAGCGCATTACCCGGCGGGGTCAACCCGGGTAATGCGCCAGCAGGTAAAATGTATGGCAATCCACGCGCAGACCTTCCCGAGCAGCCACTCGACCTCAGGATCTCCAGGCCAGCATCAACCTCGCGTCCATCGCCGATGGACGTTGATTCACAGCCAGGCCCTTCGACAGCGCGCGACACAGCAGAAACAGAACGCCCTCTTGATCTGAGTATGCCGCGCCGCTTACCGGATAGCCGATCGCCGGAAAACAGCCTGCCACCCACGCCCGGCACGCCTATATTCACACCGGCGAGCAGCCGTGCGCCAACACCTGTTACCCCCTTCTCACCAGCAATGTCAGAAAGCTATTCCGCAACGGGTCTCCCGCGCACACCTGGCGCATCCCTGTTTGGCTCAGAGGGCAGAAGTTCTCCCCTTTCCAGGCCGTTAACACCAGGCGCGGAAAGTGAGTCATCGGCCGTCGAATTGCGATCGGGAAACAGTTCAAGGAGTAGCACCCCATCATCTGTCGCCACATCCGGCGCCGGGCACACGCCTTACGCCGACGATGCGATTAATTTCAACCCCTGGGCAGATAACGTTCAGTTGCCACCTGGAAGCTATCTGAACGATCGTGGCTACATTGAGAGAAGGGATTTTAATAAATTGTACCGCGTTGAGCAGGCAGATCGGGTCGACCGACGTGGCGATCCACAGAACGTTGGCTTCAGGGACGGCAATTACTTTGCCGGTGTAGAGAAGATGATGTCCGGGCCGGTGGTATTCGTTGCGAGAACCCGTGAGGGCGCAGAACGTTTTGGCCGTGGCGAGCTGATAAACGGTTTTCATCTGTATGAAATTGATGCGCAGGGCATACCCGGCGTCTCACTTCGGGAAAATATTGAACACAATGAGCAATATATGGAGCTGGTAAACACCATGCAGCCCGGGTATGTCGCCGGCCTGCGCAGCGTCAATCAGCTGGAAAGATTTGGCGATTACGCCTGGTCATTCGATGAGGTTCATCTGGCCAATGACCAGGTGACGCCGGATAAAATAACCAAAATCTATTAACGCCCGCAAAATAAACGGAGCTATTACCGCCGCGTAATGGCTCCGCAATGACTTTATTCTCCTCCTTCGGTTTCATTTTCCCCGCTGGCGTTCACCGCGCTTTCCGTGATGGCAGAAAGAAAAGTGTCGGTTAATGTCTGCCAGCCGATCGTATATTTCCCGTGAGGGCTTTTCAGACACAATTCGTCTTTGGCCTGCTGAGGATCACTCACCAGCGTCCAGGGCGTATCGCCTTGCGCGCCTAAAAATTGTTCGACCTGTTCATATTGTCGCGGATTAACGATTAGCATTGCCGCATGGTTAGCGTCAGGATGCTTTTGCAACTGTTTGAAAAGTGCGTGTATACGTGCTTTGGCGGGCTCTTTGGCAAGAGCAAGGCGCAGCGCCTGGGTAAGCAACTGTTTTGCGCACTCGACCGTCTGCTTACGCATCTCTTCCCGCTCTTTTTGCCAGTCATCCAGTAATACCTGTGCCTGTTTCCATAGCGTCTTCGACACCTCTTCATACGCCTGATCGCGAATTCGCTCTGCCGCTAATTGCGCATGTTTTATCGTCTCGCTGGCGCGCAGATTGGCAATGTCGCACGCCTGTTGCGCGACAAAAAAATTCGCTATCTCTTCCCTACGCAGCACCGGTTGTTGCACAAGAGAAGCCCCGGCGAGCAGATTAATTTTATGCATCGTTAACATGGCCGTTTTCCCGTTGGCGTTCGCGCTGCATCCAGGCGATAACCGCCATCCACAGCGTGGAGATCTTATGCGCTGTGATAGTGATGGCTGGCTGGCGCTCGACCTCTTCGACTTTTTCTTTCGGCAGAGAAAAACGCATTCGCGACCAGACCGGCTCACCCACCCAGCCACGAAGCAGGATGATTGCGGTAATTTCCGGATCAGGAGAGAGAGGTGGTGTCCACAGCCCAGGTTTTAACCCCATAGCCAACCGGCGGCACCATTGCAAAGCACCTGAAGACATAAAACGATAGGCCGATTGTGGATGATCCACGCAGACACAAAAAAGGACTTCAAATAATAAAACGCGCTGGTGTTGTAATAGCTCAATGACGTTAATAAACGCCTCTGTTGGCTCAGGAATTGCCGTAGGTTTGACGCCAAAAAGGCTATCGATCCAGTGTCTTTGATGTGCTTCAGCATGAGTGATAACCGCGTGGATAATGTGCAACTCTTCCGGCAACGGCCAACTGTGATGACGTTTATGGCGCCAGCCATCGCGCCACCAGTGAATCCATCGCAGCATGAAAATCCCTTTAATAAAATTGGTTTTATTTTTTCTGTATAAAGAAATAAAACGATGCAAGTAAACAGAGACAACCGAGAAAATACAATATCATGGTATTTGGTTTTTTATCTTCCGGCGCAACACCCTGCGCTTTATATTCCGCCGTGGGGATAAAAGAAATAGAGAGCTTTTTATCATCGGCATTAACCATTCCCGGAATACTGCTGAGCGCCATGCGCCTAATAACAGGCTGCAATTTTTCCACATCAATATCCCGATTATATTTAATAAATACCGCAGCGGATGCGGGTTGTATTGGCTCGCCCGCTGAGATACGTTCCGGCAGGACAATATGCACCCTTGCCATAATGACGCCATCTATTTGCGATAACGTAAACTCAAGTTCCTGAGATAGGGCATAAATATAACGAACACGTTCTTCAAGCGGTGATGAAATCATACCTTCCTTACGAAAAACATCTCCCAGGCTAACATAGCTCTGGGAGGGCAATCCTGCGGAATGTAATATTTTCACAGCTTCAGGAAGATCGGACATAGCTATCGAAACGGAATAACCTGTTTTATCCGACTGCTTCGCGGCTTCAATACCTTTGTCCTTGAGTTCTGCAACGATGGCGTTAGCCGCTGGCTCAGCAAGCCCCTGATATAACGCCAGTTCACCCTGACACCCGGAGAGGAAGATGACGAGGAATAACAGGGTGATGGCGTTAATTGCTCTTATTAACATAATGGGTTTTTATCGTTATTGGAGGTTTGTCATTCGCTCCACGCTGTTGGTCATTTTACTGATCATTTTCGAGACAAACTGATTATTTAAATAATAGTTTGACATCGAACGGTTGGCTTTCAGCACATCATAAGGATCATTGCTACCGGAAGCCGATTTTAAATCCCGTCCCGCCTGTCTGGAGAGTTTTTCTAACATATCAGATAACTGGCGCAGGATAGATTTCGTATCGGTATTACAATCATTGCGGTCATTTCCTGGCCGATGGTGATTATTTGAACCGGAGCAGTTATTCCCGTTATTGCCAGGTCGATTGCAACTATTCCAGTTATTATCAGGGCGGTTGCAACCATCCCAGTTATTATTTGGTTTATGACAGTTGTTGTTGGGTTTATTGCAGTTATTCCAGTCGTTGTTTGGCTTGTTGCAATGATTCCAGTCATTATTGGGTTTATTACAGTTTTTGCCATCGTCTGGTTTACAGCAGGTATTATTATTTTCAGGTGGTTTAGGGGTGGAACCGCAGCGCGTTAACACGTTGTTGGTGTTGTTGTTATTTTGCTGAAAAACAACCTGTGGGTTGCTTACCATATTTAAAGCTGCTCTGGTAATAAAACACATAAAATACTCCTTTATCGCACAGTGTTATTTTATTGATGCCATTCAATATTGAATGGCTTTACCCGCCTGTTGCATTGAGTTTTGCGCTTTCGTTGATGAATCGATGAACGAACTGGTAATACCGTTAATGGTATCGGTGATCATTTTGGCTGACTGCGCCTGGGCGTTCATCATGGTTGTTGCGGCGGAAACCATATCCAGTTGTCCCATGGAAGCTAAAGACGCTCCCATTGAAGCTCCTCCGGCCATAACGTTTTCTCCTTATTGATGAGTAGTGACTTGGGGTTGCTACGATTTATTGGTGGCGCTTTTTTATAAAACTGTTCACTTTTCGCGGGACGTTTTTAACTGTTTAGCGCGCCGTTTGCGCGGGTCTGGTTAGCTGGCTTCCATTACGTTCATCATGTTACATTTTGGTGACATTCCACCCATGTGTGCCGCTATGACCCTCTCTGTGTTTTTCATTCTGTTGTTCGCCGCGCTGCTGCATGCCAGCTGGAACGCGATAGTAAAAGCGGGCAGCGATAAGCTCTATTCGGCCATTGCTGTCAGTGGTTCCGCGGCATTAATCGCACTGGTTTTGCTGCCTTTTTCTCCGCAGCCAACGCTTGCCAGCGCACCTTATCTCATTGCCAGCTGCGTCTTGCAGGTGATCTACACGGTGCTGGTCGCCAAAACCTATCAGGTGGCGGATATGAGCCAGACCTACCCGCTGATGCGCGGTACCGCGCCGCTGCTGGTGGCGATAATCAGCGTGCTGTGGCTTGGCGATTCCCTCTCAAGCGTGGCATGGGGCGGAATTGCGGTGATCTGCCTGTCGATTCTCGGCATGGCGTTCAATGGCCGCAGCCAGTCGCGTAAAGGCATCTGGCTGGCGTTACTCAACTCCTGCTTTATCGCCGGTTACACGCTGGTAGATGGCACTGGTGTGCGCCTCGCCGGTTCGGCGCTCGGCTACACGCTGTGGACATTCTTTATGAACGGCTTCTGCCTGCTGCTGTGGGCAATGCTGGCGCGCCGACAAGAAGTGACGCGTTATCTGGCGGCAAACTGGAAAAAGGGATTGCCCGGCGGTATCGGCACGATGGGCTCCTATGGGCTGGCATTGTGGGCCATGACCCAAGCGCCGCTGGCGGTAGTGGCGGCACTGCGCGAAACCTCGATTCTCTTCGGCGCGCTGCTGGCTTTTTTGTTGCTGAATGAGAAAGTCGCCGGACTGCGAATCATCGCTGCCTGCGGTATTGCCGTCGGGGCAATTTTACTGCGTCTTTCATAAGACAAACTGGCAACAAAAGTTGCCGAAAATCGTTTACAAAACCTGCCTGGCGCAGCATCGCCTTTGCTGTGCCGCATAGTGGTTCTGTCATCTGACTGTGATAGATTCCTCCCGCATTAAGGCTTAATTGCAGCCATATATTCTTTAATTCCTCAATTTTTTAAAGTAATCATCGAGATGAAAAGGCAAAGAAACGTCAATTTGCTGTTGATGCTGGTGCTTCTGGTCGCCGTCGGACAAATGGCGCAAACCATTTATATTCCGGCTATTGCCGATATGGCGCGCGATCTTAATGTGCGTGAAGGCGCGGTGCAGAGCGTCATGGCCGCCTATTTGCTGACCTATGGCGTCTCGCAGCTATTTTATGGCCCACTGGCGGACAGAATTGGTCGCCGGCCGGTGATCCTCGCCGGGATGACCATTTTTATGCTGGCGACGCTGATTGCTATCTCCACGCACAGCCTGACGGTGCTCATTCTGGCCAGCGCCTTGCAAGGCATTGGTACCGGCGTCGGCGGCGTGATGGCGCGAACCCTGCCGCGTGATCTTTACGCCGGTACGGAGCTGCGCCACGCCAACAGCCTTCTGAATATGGGGATTCTGGTCAGCCCGTTACTGGCTCCGCTGATTGGCGGCGTGCTGAACACGCTAGTGAACTGGCGCGCCTGTTTTATCTTTCTGCTGGCACTCTGCGCGTTTGTCACCTACAGCATGGCGCGCTGGATGCCGGAAACCCGCCCAACGGACGCGCCGCGTATCCGGCTTATCGCCAGCTATAAAACGCTATTCGGTAGCGGCGCGTTTAACTGCTATCTGCTGATGTTGATTGGCGGTCTGGCGGGAATTGCGGTGTTTGAAGCTTGTTCCGGCGTGCTGATGGGCGGTGTTCTTGGCCTCAACAGCATGACGGTCAGCGTGCTGTTTATCCTGCCGATTCCGGCGGCGTTTTTCGGCGCATGGTTTGCCGGGCGGCAGAATAAGCGCTTCACCACGCTGATGTGGCAGTCGGTAATTAGCTGCCTGGCGGCCGGTATTCTGATGTGGATCCCCGGTTTGCTGGGCGTAATGAATATCTGGACGCTGGTGGTTCCCGCTGCGCTGTTCTTCTTCGGTGCCGGGATGTTGTTCCCGCTGGCAACCAGCGGTGCGATGGAGCCGTTCCCGTTTCTCGCCGGAACGGCGGGGGCGCTGGTCGGTGGGCTACAGAATATCGGCTCCGGCGGACTGGCGTGGCTTTCGTCACAGCTGCCGCAGACCAGCCAGTTTAGCCTTGGGATGCTGATGACGCTGGCCGGGCTTTTGATCCTGCTGTGCTGGCTGCCGCTGGCGTCGCGTTTTGCTCGCCACGAACCGGCGATTTAACCTCATGATGGCCCGGCTTCGCGTCGGGCTTGCAGCAATCTGGCGCTATCATCACCTTCAGTAATGGCTCCGGTGCGGGTCGCCATGCGCCCTCTTCACCGTCATAAAATTGCGTATCAGTGTTAATCGCGTAAGGGATTTTCACCTTGTTCAGCTCGCAAGCCATAAAACGAGCAAACGCCAGCTGCGACTCGGTTGGCGCGCTTTTCATTGACTCGCCGACGGCCCAACCGCCAACCCAACTGGTATGGCCCGTTTTCTGCTGCCAGCGTACAGCGGTGTTGATACGTGCGCGAATGGCGGCTTTCTCCGCCGCCGTGCCGGATGTCCACGGGTATTTGCCGTTCGCTTTTAGCGGTCCCCAGGGAAAGATGTGCCATTCGGCGAGCAGGAAGTTCTGGCTATGCGGTGGCAGCCTCAGCGAGGGCAGATCTTCAGGAGCGGCGCGCATTCGCGGCGCGATAAAAATCATGCGCTGCGGATCGATATCATGCAGCGTTCTGACAACGTTTTCATAGGCGCGATTTAACGCAGAAAGGTCGTGGTTAAGTTTATCGGCCGGTTCATAAATCACATCAAAACCGAGCGTCGGGTGCTCAGTGCCAAAAAAGGTGCCGACTGTTTTCCACCACACCACCAGTTGCGCTTCATTTTTGGCGTCGGGATCGGCTTTAAAGCTATCCGCCTGGTAAGCAATAATCGGAATTACGCCATACGCTTCGCAGGCTTCCACCAGTTTTCGCAAATGGATCAGACGCGCTTCGGTCATGTTATCGGCAACGCGAATACGCACATGGCGAATGCCCGCCTCGTAGAAATCACGCACCACCAGCGGGTCAAACTCACGAATTCCCCGGTCGGTACGCGCCCAGTCGACATCCATCCCCACACCCAACTGCTGCGCGTAATGCGCCGCTGTCAGCGGAGTATCAGCGGCAAACGCAGAGGTTCCCGCCAGCAGCATAGCAACAGCAATCAGTGGCTTTAACACAGTTAACCTTGTGAAAATTGGGGGCGAATACATGTATTTAGCATGCTTTACGCCACAACGTGTAGCGGCAAAACGTAATAAATTCTCACCACGTCTGCACACTTGCACCGACGGCGTATTCCTGTTTTCTTTAACCATCCGCTTTCGATGATGAAGAACCGATGAAAAACGCCGACCTCCAGAAGCTCATCCAGCACGACCCGCTAGTGCAATGCCTTATTGATTTGCAAGAAACGCGCTGGTTTAACCCTAATACTACCTCGGTTGCTGAGGCTTTGCCGCATGTTGGCCTGACACAGCAAGATGTGAGCGACGCGCACGCCCGCCTGGCGCGCTTTGCGCCTTTTATTGCGAAGGCGTTTCCGGAAACCGCCGCCAACGGCGGCATCATTGAATCCGATGTGGTGCCGATCCCGGCAATGCAGCGCCGTCTGGGGCACAGCATCACCGGTGAGCTGTGGCTGAAAAAAGACAGCCACTTGCCGATTTCCGGATCTATCAAAGCGCGCGGCGGCATTTATGAAGTGCTGACCCACGCGGAAAAACTCGCTTTCGCCGCCGGGTTGCTGACGCCACAAGACGATTACAGCCGCCTGCTCTCGCCAGAATTCACCCGCTTTTTTAGCCAGTATAGTATCGCCGTCGGTTCGACCGGTAACCTCGGGCTGTCGATTGGCATTATCAGTGCGCGCCTCGGTTTTCGCGTAACAGTACATATGTCTGCTGATGCCCGCGCCTGGAAAAAAGCACTACTGCGCGGCCACGGGGTGAACGTGGTGGAGTATGCCGAAGATTACGGTGTCGCCGTTGAGCAAGGGCGCCGCGCGGCGCAAGCGGACGCGAACTGCTTTTTTATTGATGATGAAAACTCGCGCACGCTGTTCCTCGGGTATGCAGTCGCCGGGCAACGGCTTAAAGATCAGTTCGCCCGTATCGGTAAAGTGGTCGATAAAGACCATCCGCTGTTTGTCTATCTCCCCTGTGGCGTTGGCGGCGGCCCAGGCGGTGTGGCGTTCGGCCTGAAGCTGGCGTTTGGCGATGATGTCCACTGTATTTTTGCCGAACCGACGCATTCACCGTGCATGCTGCTTGGCGTGTACACCGGTCTGCATGATGGCATTGCGGTGCAGGATTTAGGCATTGATAACCAGACCGCCGCTGATGGGCTGGCCGTCGGGCGCGCGTCGGGTTTTGTTGGCCGCGCGATGGAGCGCCTGCTGGACGGTTTTTACACCGTCGATGACCAGACACTTTATAACCTGCTGGGATTACTGGCGCAGGAAGAGAACATTTTGCTGGAACCGTCGGCGCTGGCGGGCATGCCGGGCCCGAAACAGATCAGTGAAGAGCGCGATTACCATCAGCTTCACGGCTTTAGCCAGACGCAACTGGCGCAGGCCACCCACCTGGTGTGGGCGACAGGCGGCGGCATGGTTCCGGCAGAAGAGATGGCGCAATACCTGGCGAACGCGCGCTGATTCAGCGGTGGTTGCGCATAAAAGACATTAACTCCATCGGTGAACGCCGCTGTTTAAGCAGGTCACGCATAACGCGCATATGCGGCGCGGTATGGCTGAAAAAGTGAAAGTAGCCGTGGCATAACGCGCTTTTTCCCTGCACAAAGCGGTGCTTCGGGCAGTCGCCCTGACAAAAGCGCAGCATATCGCAGCGTTGGCAATCATCGTGCAGGGTGCTCTTTTTGTTTTGCCCAAAAGCGATAACCTCGTGGCTGAGATTCATCTCTTTGATCGGAATATGGTGCAGGTTGCCAAGCCGGTAGGCCGGGTAAACGTAGTGATCGCATTGATATATATCGCCGTTCGCTTCCAGCGCGAAGGCGTGACCGCAGGTTTCGCCAAAGGTACACATTTGCGACGGGGAACCGCTCCATACGCCCAGCGTTGAATCAAAGAGCTGAACATAAACCCGGCCAATATCCTCGCGCACCCAGCAATCAAAAACCGTGGTCAGGAAACGCCCCCACGCCTCGCCGCTCACCGATTCCGCCGTTAAATTTCCCCGCTCATCCTGTTCCACCAGCGGGATAAACTGCAAAAACGGCGTACCGAGCGAGCGCAGGTACTGGTATAAGCGCTGCGGCTGCTGGCTGTTGAGGTTGTTGACGACACAGAGCACGTTGTATTCCACACCGTGTTTCGCCAGCCGTTGAATGGCGTCGATCACGTTATGGTGTGACGGCTTGCCGCTACGGTTAACACGGTAAGCGTTATGCATTTCTGCCGGGCCATCAATAGAGATACCGACCAACCAGCCGTGCTCGCGAAAGAAGCGACACCAGGCATCGTTGAGCAAAATGCCGTTAGTTTGAAAGGCATTTTCGATTCGTTTGCCGTTGGCGAACTGCGTCTGAAGCGCGGCGACCCGACGAAAAAAATCCAGCCCGCTGAGGGTGGGTTCACCACCTTGCCAGGCAAACGGCACGACATTGCCCGGTTGTGCGTCGATCTGCTGGCGAATAAACGCCTGCAGCGTGGCATCATCCATGACCTTTTGTTGCGGCTTTTCAATGTAAAAGCAGTAGCAGCAGTTAAGATTGCAGCGAGAACTGGCGGGCTTGGCCATAACGTGGCAGCCGGGCATGCGGTGTTCCTCAGAAAATCAGGAGTAATTGACGGATATGCGTTACAGCAAACAGTAATGCGAGGGAGAGCACCGCGAGGGAGATCAATAATTTGTCACGAACCGCGCCGGATAAGACGAAATCACTTTTGTTCACATCCATTAAGATACGTTTATGTGTGTAGCGCCAAAGCAGAAACGCCACGCACAGCAGCACCGCCAGCGAGATCCAAAACGGCAGCCCCGAATGCTGCCAGTTATGTCTGACGGCCAGCGCCATCAGCGCGCCGTAGCCGAACAACGTGCGCAGCCACGCCAGCGACGTGCGTTCCGGCTGCAGGCCGGGATCTTTTTCGCGGCGTGCTTTACGATTATCCGCCATAGAAAACCAGCACCATCACTACCAGCGCAACCGCCAACAGAATAACGCTTATCACCAGCAGTGCGCGGGTGTAAGGCAAATCCTCTTTCAGGCGCATCGCTTTTTCATTGCCTAACCAGCGCAGATAACCATACAACGCCAGCCCGCCTGCGAAGAGACACAGCAGCAACGCCAGCACTTCACGAATCAGCGGCGTGGCAAATTCCGGCGCTAACTGATCCAGACCCACACCGGCCGCCAGAAAACCAAGCGCCGTGCGGATCCACGCAAGAAAAGTACGTTCGTTCGCCAGTGAGAAGCGGTAGTCCGGCGCCTGGCCAACGCGAGAAATTTTCATCAGTGCTCCTTGTTGGTGTACTGGTCAACAAAGTAGCGGATACGGTGAATTTTTTCGACACGTTTCAGAGTAAGGACCGGCATCCTGACGATGCCGGTCGCGGGGATTAATGCAACTCAGGCCAGAACGCTTTATTGGCTTCGACTAAATCATCCAGAATGGCTTTGGCGACAGAAGCGCTCGGAACCGTTTTGGACAAGGTTATCGCCTGCCATAACTTCTGATAAGAGCGCTGCTCCCAGGCATCGACCACCAGTTTTTCCACGGCAACCTGCTGGCTCATCAGCCCCTTCTGGAAATGGGGGATATCGCCCACCGTGAGCGGTTGCGGGCCGTTTTTACCCACCAGGCAGGGGATCTCCACCATCGCGTCAGCATCAAAGTTATGGATCGCGCCGTTGTTCGGCACAATCAGCAGCATGCGCTCCTGGGTGTTAAAGGCAATGGCGGTTGCCAGATCGACGATGTACGACGCATGTTCGTCGATTTCCAGCTCACCGGCCGATGATTTCCCCGCTTCAATAATGGCGCGACACGAACCAAACACCTGTTTTTCACGGTGATCCATCACTTCATTGGCACGCGTACGTTCAGGATTGGAGTGCGCCACCACATAATCCGGGAAGAGGTAATACTTCAGATAGGTGTTCGGCATCGTATCCGGATCAAGCGCCTGCACATCTTTCGCTTTGGCAAAGGTATCGTTCCAGCTTGCTTCGGTGTGCTTATCTTTCGCCGGAGGAACATAGCCATTTTTCGCCACATATTCGCGTAATTTCGGCATCAAATCGTTGCCGTCCAAATCTTCAATCGATGTCCACCAGCCAAAGTGGTTGAGCCCGTAATAGCGCACCCGCATCTGTTTGCGATCTTGCAGGCCCACAATCTGCGCCATGCGCCCTTCTATACCGATCGGCATATCGCAGATATTGAGGATTTTGGCCTGCGGACGTAGGCGGCGCGTCGCTTCTGCCACGATTGCCGCCGGGTTGGAGTAGTTCAGCATCCAGGCATTCGGGGAATATTTTTCCATATAGTCCACCAGCTCCAGCACGCCGCCAATCGAGCGCATGCCGTAAGCAATGCCGCCAGGCCCACAGGTTTCCTGGCCGACAACGCCGTGGCGCAACGGGATTTTTTCATCCTGTTCGCGCATCGGATATTTGCCCACGCGGATGTGCGCCATCACAAAGTCGACATCGGTAAAGGCCGTTTTCGGATCGGTGGTGTAGCTAAATTCGATATCCGGTGCCTGCTCCCGCAGGATGATTTTGCAGGCTTCGGCGATGGTTTCCTGGCGCGCGCCGTCATTGTCATAGAACTTCAGCGCCCGCAGCGGAAAACGCTCGCGATTAGCCAGCAGCATTAAAACAATACCCGGCGTAAAAGTGCTGCCGCCACCGGCAATAACAACGGAGAATTTTTTCATGATACAGCCTCTGTCATGGTAGAAGGTTCGGGGGTTAAAGGGGTTTTCATTAACGATTCGATTTGGTCGCGCACCTGCGGGACATGCAGCCCGACAATCACCTGGATGCCGTTGCCGCGACGTACCACGCCGTGCGCGCCCAGTGCTTTAAAGACGTCATCACTTTGCGTTTTCGCCATATCGACCAGCGCGATACGCAGCCTTGTGGCGCAGTTATTCACGCTTTCAATATTCGCGCTGCCACCCAGCGCCTGCAGGAAACCGGCGGCCTGACCGAGTTGGGTATTCGCTGCCGCCGCCGTGGTTTGCCCGCGCGCGGCTTTGTAGTCGGCTTTGCTGTAGAGCTTGATTTCGCTCTCTTCCCGGCCAGGCGTTTTCAGGTTAAAGCGCACAATCAATGTGCGGAAAACCACGAAGTAGAGCGCGGTAAAGCACAGACCAATGGCGATTTGGGTGAACACCATCGCCGCATGGTTATGGAACATCGGGATCCAGTTTTGCGGCAGGAACTGATCGAGCAGCCCGCCGCCCATGTTGCCGACTACGCCGAAGCTGTACATCACCGTCGCCATGGACGCGGCGAGTACGGCGTGAACGGCGAACAGCAGTGGCGAGATGAACAGGAAAGTAAACTCCAGCGGTTCGGTGATCCCCACCAGTACAGCAGTGAGCGTGGCGGGGATCAGCAGGCCGGCAACTTTGACGCGGTTTTCCGGCGCGGCGGTGTACCACAATGCCAGTGCGATACCGACAGAACCGAACACTTTGGAATTCCCGTGCAGCGCAAACCCGCCTTCCGGGAACAAGGCTTTCAGCGGCTCAGTGCTCTGGCTGAATTCTTGTAAGTGCTGCGCCCAGTAAACCTGGATCCCGCCTTCCACCGCCGCCGGGCCGAAGATAAACGGACCATAGACAAAGTGGTGCAACCCGGTCGGGATCAGAATGCGTTCCAGGAAGGTATAAACCCACACGCCCAGCGCACCGGCAGAGCGTAAAAAGGCCTGTAAGGACTCAATGCCCAACTGCACTTTTGGCCAGCCGAGCAGGGTTAACCACGCGCAGGGGATCATCACCAGAAACGCGATAATCACCACAAACGACGTGCCCTGGAAAATCCCCAGAAAGACCGGTAATGGCTTTTCAAAAAAACGGTTATGAATGGCGGTCACAATGCCGGAAATCACAATCGCGCCAATAATGCTGGTATCGAGCGTTTTAATCCCGGCAATCAGCGTTAAGCCACTGCCTGCCGTCGGTTCTGCGGAGAAATCCACGCCAAAGAAGTGACCCCAGGTCATTCCCATCGCGTTGATAAAGTAGTTCCAGGTCAAAAAGCTGATCAGCACAGCCAGGCAGGCGCGCCCCTGCGCTTGCTTTGCCAGGCCAATCGGTAAACCCACGGCAAACAGCAGCGGCATATTACGAAACACGGTCCAGCCGCCCTCTTCGATAATGTGCACAATCTGCGCGAAAAGGTTATCGGGCGCGGTTAATGCTTCACCGACGAAAAGCGGGTTGCGCAGCATAATGGCGATGCCCACCACCATGCCCGCGAAGGGAAAAAGCAGCACAGGGGTAAACATTGCGCCGCCGAAACGTTGTATTTGACTGAGCATAGTTAAATCCTCATGAAACAACCTGTAGGGGGAGAGGCCTTGTTTTGTTTTAGTGGCCTGAAATGAGCATAAGAATTCACCTTCTTGCAGGCAGGACACGCCGCTGCGTTCCGTGATCCCTTTCATGGTTTTATTTCGCCCCTTCAGGTCTACTTTTTGAATTAAAAATGGACATGTCAGTGATGACTGTTCTGATAAAGAGGCGTAAAGAGGTCTACAGGTGATCTATAAATCGATAGCCGAGCGGCTGCGTCTGCGGCTCAATTCATCGGATTACAACGTTGGTAGTCCCTTGCCGGGTGAAAAAACGCTGGCGCAGGAGTTTGGCGTAGCGCGAATGACTATCCGGAAAGCCATTGATCTGCTGGTGGTGTGGGGGCTGGTGGTGCGCCGTCACGGCAGCGGTACTTTTGTTGCGCGCAAGGATGTGCACCATGAAACCACCAATCTTACCGGGCTGGTGGAGGTGCTGCGTCAACAGGGCAAAGAGGTGTACAGCAAAGTGCTGCTGTTTGAGGTGATGCCTGCGCCACCAGCGATAGCCAGCCAGTTACGCATCCAAATCAATGAACGCATCTACTTTTCGCGCCGGGTTCGCTATGTCGAGGGCAAGCCGTTGATGCTGGAAGATAGTTATATGCCGGTGAAACTGTTCCGCACGCTCTCACTGGCGCACCTTGAAGGGTCAAAGTTTGATTACATTGAAAAAGAGTGCGGCATAACGATTAGTGGCAACTACGAAAGCCTGACACCGGTACTGGCGGATAAACAACTGGCGCAAACATTGAACATCCAGGAGCAAACGCCACTGCTGCGCATCACCTCCCTTTCCTACAGCGACAGTGGCGAGTTCCTTAACTACTCAGTGATGTTTCGTAACACCCGAGATTACCAGGTGGATTACCATTTGCGGCGTATCCACCCGGAAACACCGTTAGCCCATTCCCCAGAAGATCACCGCCAGTAATTGCGGCGTGATAATGCGCAAAAACATCACCAGCGGATAGACCGTGGCATAGGCGAGCGCTGCCGCGCCACTGGTGGGGTGCAGCGCGTTAGCGAAGGCCAGTGCGGGCGGATCGGTCATCGACCCGGCCAACATGCCACATAAGGTCAGGTAGTTCATCTTCGCCAGCATTCGCGCCAGCAAACCGACGGTTATTAGCGGAACGGCAGTAATGAAAATGCCGTAACACATCCATTTCACGCCATCGCCGTGGGTCAGCGTAGCGATAAAATCCCCGCCTGATTTCAGCCCGACCACCGCCAGAAACAGCACAATGCCCAGTTCCCGCAGCGCCAGGTTGGCGCTGGGCGGCATAAACCAGTACAACTTGCCGATACTGCCGATACGCCCAAGGATCAGCGCCATAATCAGCGGCCCACCGGCCAGACCCAGTTTTAGCGCCGCAGGAAAACCGGGAATAAACACCGGTACCGATCCCAACAACACACCGAGGCCAATACCGATAAACACCGGCAGCATCTGCACTTGTTGCAGTTTATGCTGCGCATTGCCAACTTCATTGGCGACGGCGTCAATCGCCGAGGGTCGCCCTACGAGGTTGAGAATATCGCCGAACTGCAGGCTGGCATCGCTGCTGGCCACCAGCTCAACCCCGGCGCGGTTAAGGCGCGAGATTACGACGTCGTAGCGCTCTTTAAAGTGCAGATCGCGGATTTTCTTCCCCAGCACCTTTTCGTTGGTGACCACCACGCGCTCTACCCGCAAATCCGTACCGCGCGTGGACAACGAGACGTCGACTTCCTGGCCGATAACCAGCTGAGCGTTATGCAGATCTTTAGGTAGACCGACCAGATGCAGCAAATCTCCGGCTTCAATCAGCGTGCCCGGAGCAGGCACCATCAACAACTCACCGCGTTTTAAGCGTGAGCAGATGATTTTATCGCTGTTGAGGATCGGCACGTCCTGAATCGCCATTTTGTTGAGATTCGGGTTCTCGACGCGAATATTAATGGTGCGAATCAGCGATGTACCGTTACTGAGCGTGGCGTCGTGCTTACGCGCTTCCTCATCCACATTGACGCGGAACAGTACGCGCAGTAACCACATGCTGAGCAAAATCCCGCAGATACCGAACGGATAGGCCATCGCGTAGCTCATGCCCATCTGATCCAGCACCGGACCTGCTATGCCCAAATCACGCAGGATTTGTTGCCCTGCGCCGAGCGCCGGGGTGTTGGTGACCGCGCCGGAGAAAATCCCCAGCACCACCGGCAACGGAATGGCGAACAGCTTATACAAAATGGCGGTGACAAGGCCGCCGAGAAGCACGATCAGAATAGCGAACAGATTCAGCCGCAGGCCGGAGACGCGTAACGAGGCGAAGAAGCCAGGCCCCACCTGAATGCCGATAGTATAAACAAACAGGATCAGGCCGAACTCCTGCACAAATAACAACATCGGGCTACTCAACGGAATGCCCAGTTGATCCACAAAGTGGCCGACGATTATCCCACCGAACAGCACACCACCGATGCCAAACCCGACGCCGCGAATCTTCAGGTTACCTATCCATAACCCGACGACAGCAACGAGTGCCAGAACGCTTACGGTTAACGCGATATCACTCATGATCTTTTCCCTGTACATGATGACTACAGGAATATTGGCAGAAGCTGTAATAACTGTATGGGTGATGCTGCACAAAGTGCAGGGATTTTCTCTGCTTCGTGATGTGGCGAAAAGTGCACCAGCAAATGACGGTTGCCCCGAATCAAAGCAGTGCTGTTCGCCTGTCTGACCGCTTCTTGATTGGCTCAAACCCTATGCCTGCTAAGCATCGGCGCAATCCCAGCCGCAACAATAGGTTATGGCATAGTTAATGCAAAAGACCACTTTTGTTAACAACAGGGTGGCAGAATGACAAATACAACATTGACCAACGTGGTGGTAGCAAGCCCGAAAAAGTGGATGCAACTGGCGCTGGGTCTGGTATGCATGGTTTCCATTTCCAGCCCGCAGTATGTCTGGGCACTGCTGACGCGACCGTTTATGGAAAAACTGCACGTACCCCTGGCGGAAATACAGCTCACCTTTTCGCTGCTGATTATTCTGCAAACCTTCTTCTCCCCCTTTCAGGGGCGATTAATTGATAAGTTTGGCCCACGCCGGTTGATTGCCATCGGCACGGTATTGAGCGGCGTTAGCTGGATGCTGACCGCCACCATCAGCAGCCTGACGGAACTCTATCTTTATTACGGCGTACTGGGCGGCCTTGGCACCGGCATTGTTTATATCGGCGTGGTTGGCCTGATGGTGCGATGGTTCCCGGAAAAACGCGGATTTGCCACAGGGATGGTGGCGGCGGGCTACGGTATGGGCGCGATCCTGACGACTTTCCCGGTGACGCAATCACTGGCCGCCAAAGGGCTGGAGAATACGCTGTGGCAATTTGGCCTGCTGATGGCGGTCATCGGGTTTCTCGCCAGCCAGGGGCTGCGGGCACCGTACAGCAGCCGAACAGAAGACGTCACCAGTAACCTGAAGATGAGCGACAGAAGTTTTGCGCCGAAAGAGATGCTGCGCAAACCGCTGTTCTGGTTGATGTTTGCGATGATGACCATGATGTCTACCTCAGGACTGATGGTGACGTCGCAGATGGCCATTTTCGCTGAGGATTTCGGCATCACCGCCGTAACGGTAATGGGCATGGCAGCGCTGCCGCTGGCAATGACTATTGACCGTTTTATGAATGGGCTGACGCGCCCGGTGTGCGGTTATATTTCTGACCGAATTGGCCGGGAAAACATGATGTTTATCGCCTTTGGTCTGGAAGGCTGCGCAATGGCGCTGTGGTTGCTGTGCAAAGACGATCCGCTGCTGTTTGTGCTGCTTTCCGGGGTGGTATTTTTCGGCTGGGGCGAGATTTTCTCCCTGTTTCCCGCCACGCTCACCGACACCTTTGGCACGCAGCATGCCACCGCGAATTACGGCTGGCTCTATATTTCTCAGGGGATTGGTTCGATTTTCGGCGGCCCGCTGGCGGCATTGCTGTATCAGCAAACCGGTAGCTGGGATCTGGTATTTGGCTGCGCCATTACGCTGGATATTCTCTGCGCGCTATTGGCGTTTTTTGTGCTGAAACCCTGGCGTCACCGCTTCTTGCAGGGCGTGCGGGCATAAACAAAAAAGGCTCCGCATGCGGAGCCTTTTCGTTATTAACCAGTTAGCTGTTTAACGCCGGGCGATTGCTGATGGCAATGCGCTGTGGCGCGGCACTTTCCGGCACGTTACGCAACAGATCGATATGCAGCAGGCCGTTGGTGAAGGTCGCGCCGGAGACTTCCATATAGTCGGCCAGCGTAAAGCTCAGGCTAAACGGCTGGATCACCAGCCCCTGATGCAGCCATTTCGGCTCATTGGCCGGTTTTTCCGGCGTACCTTTAACGGTTAAGCGCCCATTTTCCAGCTGGATATCCAGCTCTTCCTGGCGAAAACCCGCCAGCGCGAGGGTAATGCGGTAGTGATTGTCATCGCCCTTCTCAATGTTGTAGGGCGGAAATGCCTGTTGCTCACTGGTGGTTTGCAGGGCGTTAGCCAGTTTGTCAAAGCCGATCCATTGACGCAGCAGCGGGGATAAATCGTAGTTACGCATTGTGTTTCTCCTTCTAAGAAGCGAGTGAATACCTGCGAGCGCGTAAGCTCACATATGCTCCCTGTCGGCGAGCATGTCTGGGATGGGCCGCCAGCCGCGACCCTGGATAATTAGTTAATTTCGATACGACGCGGTTTTTTCTCTTCCGGGATCACGCGTTCTAAATCGACATACAGCAGGCCGTTGACCAGATTGGCGCCTTTAACGTGGATATTTTCCGCCAACTGGAATTTGCGCTCGAAGTTACGTTCGGCGATGCCCTGATAGAGGTAAGTGCGCTCTTTTTGTTCGTCGGTATGGGAACCTTTCACCACCAGCAGGTTGTCCTGGGCGGTGATTTCCAGCTCGCTTTCAGCGAAACCGGCCACAGCAATAGCGATGCGATAGTGGTTTTCATCCACTAACTCAACGTTGTACGGAGGGTAACCGCCATTGCTCTGGTTCTGGTTGTTTTCCAGCAGGTTAAACAGACGGTCAAAACCAATGGCTGAACGATAAAGCGGGGAAAGATCGAAGTTACGCATAGTTAAAGCTCCTGAAATCAGCGAGATTTTTATGCCTTCCAAAATGGACAGGCAACTAACGTAGCCGAACACCCTTCCGGCATGTTCCCGGGCTACATTCCTAAAATGCGGCTGAAGGAGAGGTTTTCAAGCCCACAATTCGGACTTTTTTTTACACTTTCTGGCACAACGCATAGACTGGGGTTGCAGCACAAATGGTTAAAGTGCGAATGCCGCCACAGAGCGGAGCTCGAATGCTGTCGCTTTCTCGTTCGGGAGGCTATAACCCCCCGGATAGCATTCAAACGATAAACAACGATGACAAATCGAAAATGAAAACGATTCTGATAGTTTCTGCATTGCTCAGCGGGATGGTGTTGTCGGGATGTTCAAGCGTGATGTCGCATACTGGCGGCAAAGAGGGGACGTACCCCGGCACACGCGCCAGTTCGGCGATGCTGTCTGATGATGACACCGGCATAGGCACGAAATCACTGGTGGCGCTGGATATGCCCTTTACAGCCATCCTGGATACGCTGTTGCTGCCGTGGGATCTTTTCCGCCGCGATAACTCTCTCAAATCGCGGGTGGAACAGAGCGAGAAAGCCGCGCTTGCGACCGATTCGGTGATCCCACCCGCCCCCATGCCGGCGCATTAAATTACCAGCCGGTTTCCGTCACCCATAGCTGGCGGAAACCGTTCACCTCTTCCATCCAGGCAATCTGCTTCCCATCCGGTGAAAACACCACCGCATCTGCCGACGGCGGGTTTGCATGATCGGCGCTCAAAAAGGTGATATCGCCATACTGCGCATCGCACATCGCGAGGCGATTTTCCAGCACAAACCCCAGCGCCTCGCCGGAAGGATGCCAGTTAAAAGCTGACTGAATTCCGTTTGTGGTATGCGTTAACTGGCGCGGTTCGCCGCCGTCCGGGCTTATCAGCCACAATTGCACAATGCCATTGTCGTCACGCATCAGAAAGGCGATTGCCGTGCCTTGCGGATTGCTGCGCACCCAGTGACGCGGCACATTCACTAATCCTGGGTAGCGGCGGTGATGGGTAAACGTTAGGCGTTTTTGCATCACACCTTTTGGCGGCGCGGGCAGGGTTTTTTCGCTGCCCGCTAATGGCGCATCGCCCGGCGTTTTCCAGCCCTGTTCATTGCCGGGAAGCGCAACAATAAACAGCTCCGGCACTTTTTCACCGCTGTGCGACAAGGTATCGCCGATAAACGCCAGCCGCTGGTTGCCCACCCAACCCTCTTCATACGCGCGATTGATCTCATCACTGCCCGGTTGTGGCACGGGCGTCGTGCGGCTGACCAAAACACTCCAGTGACTTCCGCTATATTCGCGTGGATGCGTACAAGGCGGCGTTACCGGGCCAAACGGCACCGCAACGCCGACATTGCGTAAATCCAGGGCCGGATCGCGCTCGTGCAATACATGGTCGTTATACGTGAAGCTCACAAACTCGCCATTCGGGCTAAACACATGCACATGTGTGCCGCCGCGTAACGCACCGGGCGTGTAAGGCGCGGTAATGTCCAGCGCATCAAGATTACGGGCGATACCGTTCGCCAACATCACACCGCGCCGATGGTGAAAATCATACTGCCAGCTGGCGTCCGGGTTTTCCGGACCGTGGATAAAGACATACTCTTGCGCTCCAGGATTCACCGTCACCACTCCGACATGCGCACCGTGTGTTGCGGTATACAGCACCTCAATGTCACCGTTGCGCACATTGACCCGCTCAATGGTTTTACCGGTAAACGATGCGCCAGAAGGACGAACATCAAAAACCAGCCACTGGCTGTCCGCCGTCCAGGTGTTGATATTGGTAAGTTGATGATTGCGTGGGGCAAAGGTGAGCTGTTTCATGAAAAGACCCTAAAGCCATAATGTCGCCTCAGGGTATCGCAATGCGCGGGATCCGCCTACTCTGCACTTCACGGTCTCTTCACAGACACGGTTTAGCCTTCCTCGCTCGACACAGGAGGAAATGATGCAGCATTTTGACATGGCAATAATCGGTCTTGGGCCAGCAGGCGCGGCGCTGGCGCGACAGTTAGCCGGGAACCTGAGCGTTATCGCGCTGGATAAAAAGCAGCAGCAGGGCAATCGCGGCTTTAAAAAACCTTGCGGTGGGCTGCTGGCACCCGATGCGCAGCGGGCGTTTATCCGTGCAGGTATTACGCTTCCGGTGCAGGTGATGGCCGATCCGCAGATTTTTAGCGTGCGTACGGTCGATGTGCAAAGTGGCCTTACGCGAAACTACCAGCGCAGTTACCTGAATATCGATCGCCATGCGTTTGATTTGTGGATGAAATCGTTGATTCCACCTTCGGTCAACGTTTACCACGATGCGCTGTGCCGAAAAATCTGGCGTGAAAACGATCTCTGGCATCTGACATTTTGCGCCGAAGGTGCGGAATCCACTGTGACATGCCGCTATCTGGTGGGTGCAGACGGCGCAAATTCGATGGTGAGGCGGGTTATCTATCCGGCGCATGAAATTCGTAAATATGTCGCGCTGCAACAGTGGTTTAAAGACCGACATCCACAGCCGTTCTACTCCTGCGTTTTTGATAACGCGACCACCGATTGTTACGCGTGGAGCATCAGCAAGGAGGGCTACTTTATTTTCGGCGGCGCGTTTGCGTTGAAAAACAGCCGTGAAAATTTTGAGGCGCTGAAAACGCGGCTGGAAGCGTTCAATTTTCGCTTCGGCGAAATAGTGAAAAGCGAGAAATGTACGGTGTTATGCCCGTCGCGCTGGGATGATTTTGTCTGTGGAGAAGATAATGCGTTTTTGATTGGTGAAGCGGCTGGTTTTATTAGCGCCAGCTCGCTCGAAGGCATCAGTTATGCGCTGGATAGCGCCGAAATCCTCAGCGGCGTGCTTTGTAATGCACCGGATAACGCGAATACCGTTTATCGCCGAAAAACGCGGGGATTACGCGTAAAACTGCTGGGAAAAATCTTCAAAAACCGCATTCTGGCCACACCATGGTTACGCAAATGGATCATGAAAAGCGGTGTTGCGCATATCCCACTGACCGCAGAAAAACCGACAACAGCGGCAAGGGCGTAGCGCCCTTGCGCATGTTACGGCTTAGTTCAGCGCAAATTTCTCAATCGCGTAGGCAACGCCGTCTTCCAGGTTCGATTTGGTGACGAAATTCGCCGCCTCTTTCACCGAGGGAATGGCGTTATCCATTGCCACGCCAACGCCGGCGTATTCAATCATCGCGATGTCATTTTCCTGATCGCCAATCGCCATGATCTCCTCTTGTTTAATATTCAGCGCATCGGCCAGCGATTTAACGCCGGTGCCTTTGTTTACACGTTTATCGAGGATTTCGAGGAAGTACGGCGCGCTTTTCAGCACGGTATATTTCTCTTTCACTTCCTGCGGAATACGGGCAATGGCCTGATCGAGAATGGTTGGTTCATCAATCATCATCACTTTCAGCAACTGGATTGCCGGATCCATTTTTTCCGCTTCACAGAACACCAGCGGAATAGTGGCGACATACGATTCATGCACGGTGTAGTAGCTGATGTCGCGGTTAGCGGTGTAGAGCGTATTGCGATCCAGCGCGTGAAAGTGGGAACCCACTTCGCGGGAGAGTTTTTCCAGATAGCGGTAATCATCATAGCTCAGCGCAGTTTGCGCGACAGTGCTGCCATCGCTGGCATTCTGTACCAGTGCGCCGTTATAGGTAATGCAATAATCTCCTTCCCGTTCCATATGCAGCTCTTTCATGTAGCTGTGTACGCCCGCGTAAGGCCGACCGGTGGTCAGCACCACGTTAATACCGCGTTCGCGTGCGGCGGCGATCGCGTTTTTAACTGCGGGAGAGATGGTGTGGTCCGGCAGTAGCAGCGTGCCGTCCATATCGATTGCAATAAGTTTAATAGCCATGAGATCCCCAGATGAGATATTTCCAGGCTCATGCTAACGCGATTCCGCTCAAAAAACAGCACGGAGATGGCGGGAAAAGGGGGATAGAAACGGGGCGGGAACTGCCTCTTTTAAATTTCCCCTCTCCAGATGGAGAGGGGAAACAGCGGATCAGATATCGATGTTCGCCGCTTTCAGGGCGTTTTCTTCGATAAAGGCGCGGCGCGGTTCAACCGCATCGCCCATCAGCGTGGTGAACAGCTGGTCTGCAGCAATCGCGTCTTTAACGGTCACGCGCAGCATACGGCGGCTGTCCGGATCCATAGTGGTTTCCCACAGCTGATCCGGGTTCATTTCGCCCAGACCTTTATAACGCTGGATAGCGAGACCACGGCGGGACTCTTTCACCAGCCAGTCCAGCGCCTGCTCGAAGCTGGCAACCGGCTGACGGCGCTCGCCGCGTTCGATAAAGGCGTCTTCTTCGATCAGACCACGCAGCTTTTCACCCAACGCGCAGAGACGACGGTATTCGCCACCGACAACAAACTCGTTATCCAGCGGATAATCCGTGTCGACGCCGTGAGTACGTACGCGAATAATCGGCTCGAAGTGGTTCAGCTCGCTATTAACACGCACATCGTACTTCCACTGGCTACCGTGCTGCTCTTTTTCGTTGAGCTCAGTAACCAGGGCATTGACCCAGCGTGTCACTTTCTGTTCGTCGGAAAGGTCGGCTTCGGCCAGCGTCGGCTGATACACCAGCTCTTTCAACAGCGCGCGCGGGAAACGGCGCTCCATGCGACCAATCATTTTCTGCGCTGCATTGTACTCCGCAACCAGTTTTTCCAGCGGCTCACCGGCTAATGCTGGCGCACTGGCGTTGGTATGCAGGGTTGCGCCATCAAGCGCGATAGCGATCTGGTATTGATCCATCGCTTCATCATCTTTGATGTACTGCTCCTGCTTGCCTTTTTTCACTTTGTACAGCGGCGGCTGCGCAATGTAGACATGGCCACGCTCAACGATTTCCGGCATCTGACGGTAGAAGAAGGTCAGCAGCAGCGTACGGATGTGCGAACCATCGACGTCCGCATCGGTCATGATGATGATGCTGTGATAACGCAGTTTATCCGGGTTGTACTCATCGCGGCCGATGCCGCAGCCCAGCGCAGTAATAAGCGTCGCCACTTCCTGAGAAGAGAGCATCTTGTCGAAACGCGCTTTCTCAACGTTCAGGATTTTGCCTTTCAGCGGCAGAATCGCCTGGTTTTTACGGTTACGGCCCTGCTTCGCAGAACCGCCCGCGGAGTCCCCTTCCACCAGGTAGAGTTCGGACAACGCCGGGTCGCGTTCCTGACAATCCGCCAGCTTGCCTGGCAGGCCGGCAAGATCCAGCGCGCCTTTACGACGGGTCATTTCACGCGCTTTACGTGCTGCTTCACGCGCACGTGCTGCGTCGATAATTTTGCCTACCACGATTTTCGCGTCGGACGGGTTTTCCAGCAGGTATTCATTGAGCAGTTCGTTCATCTGCTGTTCTACCGCTGTTTTCACCTCGGAAGAGACCAATTTATCTTTGGTCTGCGAGGAGAATTTCGGGTCCGGCACTTTCACAGACACGACCGCAATCAGGCCTTCACGGGCATCGTCGCCAGTGGCGCTGACTTTGGCTTTCTTGCTGTAGCCCTCTTTATCCATATAGGCATTCAGCGTACGGGTCATCGCCGCGCGGAAGCCTGCAAGGTGAGTGCCGCCATCGCGCTGCGGAATGTTGTTGGTAAAGCAGTAGATGTTTTCCTGGAAACCATCGTTCCATTGCAGCGCAACTTCGACGCCGATACCGTCTTTTTCAGTGGAGAAATAAAAGATATTCGGGTGGATCGGCGTTTTGTTCTTGTTGAGGTATTCAACAAACGCCTTGATGCCGCCTTCGTAATGGAAGTGATCTTCTTTGCCATCGCGCTTGTCACGCAGGCGGATAGACACACCAGAGTTCAGGAATGACAGTTCACGCAGGCGCTTCGCCAGAATCTCATATTCGAATTCAATAACGTTGGTAAACGTTTCATAGCTCGGCCAGAAACGCACCATCGTCCCGGTTTTTTCGGTATCGCCGGTAACCGCCAGCGGTGCCTGCGGAACGCCATGCTCATAAATTTGGCGGTGAATTTTGTTATCGCGCTGGATAACCAGCTCCAGTTTCTGCGACAGAGCGTTAACCACGGAAACACCCACGCCGTGCAGACCACCGGAAACTTTATAGGAGTTATCGTCGAACTTACCGCCTGCGTGCAGAACGGTCATGATCACTTCCGCAGCGGAAACGCCCTCTTCAGGGTGAATACCGGTAGGAATACCACGACCATCATCCTGTACGGAGACGGAGTTATCGCTATGAATAGTGACGATAATATCTTTACAGTACCCTGCGAGCGCTTCGTCGATAGCGTTATCTACCACCTCGAATACCATGTGGTGCAGACCGGTGCCGTCATCCGTATCGCCGATATACATGCCCGGGCGCTTACGTACCGCATCCAGCCCTTTCAGGACTTTGATACTGGAGGAGTCATAAGAATTCGACATCAACGTTTCTCGCTCATTTAATCTTGGGTTAATCCGTTATTTTACCCTTTTCCACGGTGAACATCTTCGAATTTTTGTCCGACATGTCCATCACGTGATCAGCGCTGATAGCGCTGACGAAAACCTGCGACTGCGTCGCTTTTAAGCGGCTGGCTAACAGCCCGCGCTTCGCGTCATCAAGTTCTGAGGCAAAATCATCTATCAGGTATAAACAGCGTCGTCCGCTCTCGCGCGTTAAAAACTCACCCTGCGCCAGACGCAGCGCGCACATCAGGAGTTTTAGCTGCCCGCGCGACAGCGTATCTTCTACCGGCGCGCCGTCCGCACGAATGCGGAAATCCGCCTTGTGCGGGCCGTGTGCGGTGTAGGTCAGCATGCGGTCGCGCTCAAAATTGCGCTCCAGCACGTCGCCGTAGTCCGTCTCTTTCTCCCATCCGCGCTGGAAAGAGAAGGTGAGAGAGAACTCCGGCAAAAATTGTTGGCAGGTATCCGCCATATCTTCAGCGATAGCGGTGCTGTATTCCCCACGCCAGCGGCTGATTTGCTCGGCCAGCGGGATAAGTTCTTTGTCCCATGGACGAAGCTGCGCGTAGTGGCTCACCTGGCGCAACGCGGCGTTACGCTGTTTCAGCAAACGCTTGAGATTGCTCCAGGCGGTGAAAAAACCGGTTTCGTTGTGAAAGCATCCCCAGTCAAGGAACGCTCTTCGGTATTTGGGGCCACCGTTGAGTAAAGTAAACCCCTCCGGCGTGATCAGCTGCATCGGCATCAGCAGCGCCAGCTCCGCGACTTTGTGGCCGTCGGTGCCATCAATGCGCACTTTGCTGTCGCCGAGCTTGTCTTTGGTCAGGCCAATCGCCGTTTCCCGCTCCGCGCCCTGTAAACGCCCGTGCAGCACAAAAGATTCCTGCTCATGACGGATCACACGACCGATTTGCAAACTGCGAAACGCCCGCCCATGTCCGAGCGTATAGATCGCTTCCAGCACGCTGGTTTTGCCGCTGCCATTAGCACCAACCAGAAAATTAAAACCAGGGGAGAGCGCGAGATCCGCATTCTCGATGTTACGGAAGTCTTTAATAAGAAGGCGGGTCAGTGACATAGTTCAGAGCATCAGTCCAGGGGCGTGTGTGTCACAGCCAGTTCGTCTACCGCCAGCGCACAGAAAGCGGAGCGTACACGAAGTACGTGAGCATTTCGAGCACTGCCGGAAGGCGAAATGGCAAGTAAACCAGCCCCTTTTAATCACTACAAACGCATTGGCATAACAACATAGGCTGCGCTTTGGCTCGCCGCATCCTCAATCTGCACACTCGAAACCGAATCCGTCAGCAGAATGCGCACATTTTCACATTTCAGCGCATTCAGTACGTCCAGCACATAGCTGACGTTAAAGCCGATCTCCATTTCGCTCCCGCCGTAGGTGACGTCGAGAAACTCTTCCGCTTCTTCCTGCTCCGGGTTGTTGGCGGTGATTTTAATCTGGTTCTCACTGACATACAGACGCACGCCGCGGAATTTCTCGTTAGAGAGGATCGCCGCGCGGGCAAATGCCTGTTTCAGCGAATCGCAGCCCGCTTCGAGAGTTTTATCCGGGTTTTTCGGCAATACGCGGCGATAATCCGGGAAACGGCCGTCAACAAGCTTGGAGGTAAAAATGAAATCGCCAACGTGCGCACGGATGTTATTGCTGCCAATCTGCACGCGCAGCGGCGTATCACCGCCGTCGAGCATACGCATCAGCTCAATCACCCCTTTACGCGGCACGATCACCGAATGGTTCGGCAACGCCTGACCAATCGGCATCGAGCAGACCGCCAGACGGTGACCGTCAGTGGCAACCGTGCGCAACTCTTCGCCTTCGGTTTCAAACAGCATGCCGTTTAAGTAGTAACGTACATCCTGATGCGCCATCGAAAACTGTGTCGCTTCGATCAGGCGTTTCATAGTGGCCTGCGGGAGCGTGAACTCCACTTCGCTTTGCCAATCGTCCAGATTCGGGAAATCTGCAGCAGGCAATGTAGAAAGAGAGAAACGGCTGCGCCCGGAACGGATCAGCATACGCTCGCCTTCCAGCTGCACGGCGATTTCTGCGCCTTCCGGCAGACCGCGACAGATGTCGAAGAATTTACGCGCCGGTACGGTGGTCGCTCCCTGTTCATGCGGCTGGACTAACGCAAGACGCGCCACCATCTCCATTTCGAGATCGGTACCGGTCAGCGACAACGCGCCTTCAGTAACCTGCAGCAGCAGATTACCGAGGATAGGCAACGTTGGACGTCCGCCCAGCGGGCCGCTTACCTGTTGCAGCGGCTTTAATAATTGTTCACGTTCAACGGTAAATTTCATAGCGTCACGAAGATAATGTTCTGATTAAATTGGAAAAATCTTCTTTGATATCATGGCTTTCTTCACGCAACTGCTCAATCTTACGGCAGGCGTGCAGCACGGTAGTATGGTCGCGACCACCAAATGCATCGCCGATTTCCGGCAGACTATGGTTGGTCAGCTCCTTCGCCAGCGCCATCGCCATCTGACGCGGGCGGGCTACCGAACGGGATCGACGCTTCGACAGCAGATCCGCTACCTTGATCTTGTAATACTCCGCCACCGTCTTTTGAATATTGTCGATGGTGACCAGTTTTTCCTGCAACGCCAGCAAATCGCGCAGCGCCTCACGGACAAAATCGATAGTAATCGCGCGGCCAGTAAAGTTGGCGTTGGCGATAACGCGATTCAGCGCCCCTTCCAGTTCACGCACGTTAGAACGCAGGCGCTTAGCAATAAAGAAGGCCACTTCACCCGGCAGACGAATATCGTTTTCGTCGGCCTTTTTCATCAGGATCGCGACGCGAGTTTCCAGCTCCGGCGGCTCGATCGCCACCGTTAACCCCCAGCCGAAGCGGGATTTCAGACGATCCTCAACGCCGTTGATCTCTTTTGGATAACGATCTGACGTCAAAATGATCTGCTGATTGCCTTCAAGCAAGGCGTTAAAGGTGTGGAAAAACTCTTCCTGAGATCGTTCTTTATTGGCAAAGAATTGAATATCGTCGATCAGCAGGGCGTCAACGGAGCGGTAGTAGCGTTTAAACTCTTCGATCGCATTGTTTTGCAGGGCTTTTACCATGTCCTGGACAAAGCGCTCGGAGTGCATATACACCACTTTCGCGTTGGGCTTTCGCGCCACAATGCCGTTACCCACCGCATGCAACAAGTGCGTTTTACCGAGACCGGTTCCACCATATAAAAACAACGGGTTATACGCACCGCCGGGGTTATCTGCGACCTGGCGAGCTGCCGCACGAGCCAGCTGGTTAGACTTACCTTCAACGAAGTTATCAAAGGTATGTTTCACGTTAACGTTTGAGCGGTAGGTCGGTTCTGCCGGCGCCGGGACATTATCCCAACCAGGACGAGCCGCAGGTGCCGCACGCTGCACAACCACTTGCGCCGCCTGCGCGGGCGCAGCGACAACGGCAGGTTCTTTCAGGGTCTGGCTAACCGGGCGGGTGCCCACTTCAAAACGCAGCTGCGGAACATCCGTGCCGCAGAAATCATTCAGCAGCCCATTAATATTATTAAGGTATTTGTCCCTAACCCAGTCGAGGACAAAACGGTTTGGCGCATACAAAGCCAGCGTGTTATCGCTCAGTTCCGCCTGCAACGGGCGTATCCACATACTAAATTCTGTGGCTGGTAACTCATCCTGCAATCGGGCAAGACACTGCTGCCAAAGCGAAAGTGACACGGCGGACTCCACTCGAACGAAAATCGATAAATAGTAAAGACAGAAACATTAATGTTTTTTGACACACGTCGATAAGACCCAACCGGGTGACGTGCGAACCGCTATTTACGGTTTTTTGCCCTGCTCACGATCCTGGATCGCGATCGGGACCGCGGATCATAGCGTAAACCGAGGCAGAGATCTTGTGTTTCTCACAGATTCTTCACTATTTATCCACAGGGCGATTCGGAATCGGGTAAGTGTAAACGATCCGACCAGACGTGCGAGACGATTTACGCCGCATATTGGAAAATTTAATGAGTAACGCTGATTTATTGCTTAAACGATCTAATGAAGATCCTGGAGGATCCTTGCGCTTTGCTGTTGGCTCCGTATAATTCTGCCCCCGGCGCGTCTTGCTCTTCTTCGGGCGTCGAATGCTGCTTATTTTTTGTGCGGATCTGTGCAAAAATAGGAGCGCAATAAGGAAAGAGAATTGACTCCGGAGTGTACAATTATTACAATCCGGCCTCTTTAATTACCCATGGCTTGCGCGCCAGTCGTTCGATATCCGTTCAGGCATACGCAAAAGTCAGTGAATTTATTCAAGTTTAGGTAGAAACCGCCATGAAACGCACTTTTCAACCGTCTGTACTGAAGCGCAACCGTTCTCACGGCTTCCGTGCTCGTATGGCTACTAAAAATGGTCGCCAGGTTCTGGCTCGTCGTCGCGCTAAAGGCCGCGCACGTCTGACCGTTTCCAAGTAATAAAGCTAACCCCTGAGTGGTTAAGCTCGCTTTTCCCAGGGAGTTACGTTTGTTAACTCCCACTCATTTCACTTTCGTCTTCCAGCAGCCACAACGGGCTGGCACGCCGCAAATCACCATCCTCGGCCGCCTGAATTCGCTGGGGCATCCCCGTATCGGTCTTACCGTCGCCAAAAAAAACGTCAAACGCGCCCATGAACGCAATCGGATTAAACGTCTGACGCGTGAAAGTTTCCGTTTACGCCAGCATGAACTGCCGGCAATGGATTTTGTGGTGGTGGCGAAGAAAGGGGTTGCCGACCTCGATAACCGTGCTCTCTCGGAAGCGTTGGAAAAATTATGGCGCCGCCATTGTCGCCTGGCTCAAGGGTCCTGATAGCCCTCATTCGGGTCTATCAACGCCTGATTAGTCCGCTACTCGGGCCGCACTGCCGTTTCACTCCAACCTGCTCTCACTATGGAATTGAGGCATTGCGCAGGTTTGGAGTGATAAAAGGCAGTTGGTTGACAGTGAAACGCGTATTAAAATGCCACCCTTTACACCCGGGTGGAGACGATCCCGTCCCGCCAGGACCTTCTAAAACCAGAGAACACTAACGATGGATTCGCAACGCAATCTTTTTATCATCGCTTTGTTGTTCGTGTCTTTCATGATCTGGCAAACGTGGGAGAAGGATAAAAATCCTCCTCCGGCGCAGCAGCAGACCACGCAGACTACGACCACCGCAGCGGGTAACGCAGCCGACCAGGGCGTTCCGGCCAGTGGCCAGGGGAAACTGATTACGGTTAAAACCGATGTGCTCGAGCTGACCATCAACACCCGTGGTGGTGATGTTGAGCAGGCACTGCTTCCGGCTTACCCAAAAGAGCTGGGTTCCAGCGAGCCGTTCCAGCTGTTGGAAACCACCCCGCAGTTTATCTATCAGGCGCAGAGCGGCCTGACAGGTCGTGATGGCCCGGATAATCCGGCGAATGGCCCACGTCCGCTGTATAACGTGGAAAAAGATGCGTTTGTGCTGGCTGATGGTCAGAACGAGCTGGCTATCCCGCTGACCTACACCGATGCGGCTGGCAATACCTTCACCAAAGTCTTCACCCTGAAACGCGGTGAATACACGGTGAACGTCGGCTATAACGTGCAGAACGCCAGCGAAAAACCGCTGGAAGTGGCAGCCTTCGGTCAGCTGAAGCAATCCATCAATTTGCCGACTCATCGTGATACCGGCAGCAGCAACTTTGCGTTGCATACTTTCCGTGGCGCGGCGTACTCCACGCCAGACGCGAAGTATGAGAAATACAAATTCGACACCATCGCCGATAACGAAAACCTGAACGTCAGCTCCAATGGCGGCTGGGTTGCAATGCTGCAACAATATTTCGCTACCGCGTGGATCCCGAACAGCAACAGTGCCAATAACTTCTACACCAGCAATCTGGGTAATGGCGTGGCCGCTATCGGCTACAAATCCCAGCCGGTGATTGTTCAGCCGGGTCAAACTACCGCGCTAAACAGCACCCTGTGGGTAGGTCCAGAGATTCAGGACAAAATGGCTGCTGCGGCACCGCATCTGGATCTGACCGTGGATTACGGTTGGTTGTGGTTCATCTCTCAGCCGCTGTTCAAGCTGCTGAAATGGATCCATAGCTTCCTCGGCAACTGGGGCTTCGCCATCATCGCCATCACCTTTATCGTACGTGGCATCATGTACCCGCTGACTAAAGCGCAGTACACCTCCATGGCGAAAATGCGCATGCTGCAGCCGAAAATTCAGGCGATGCGTGAGCGTTTAGGCGATGACAAACAGCGTATGAGCCAGGAAATGATGGCGATGTACAAAGCGGAGAAAGTGAACCCGCTGGGTGGCTGTTTCCCGCTGCTGATTCAGATGCCAATCTTCCTCGCGCTGTACTATATGCTGATGGGTTCCGTTGAGCTGCGCCACGCGCCGTTCGCCCTGTGGATCCACGACTTGTCCGCGCAAGACCCGTACTACATCCTGCCGATCCTGATGGGCGTAACGATGTTCTTCATTCAGAAGATGTCGCCGACCACCGTGACCGACCCGATGCAGCAGAAGATCATGACCTTTATGCCGGTCATCTTCACGGTGTTCTTCCTGTGGTTCCCGTCAGGTCTGGTGCTGTACTATATCGTCAGCAACCTGGTGACCATCATTCAGCAGCAGCTGATTTACCGTGGTCTGGAGAAACGTGGTTTGCATAGCCGCGAGAAGAAAAGCTCCTGACAGTAAGTCATAGCTCTACGGAAGGCGGTCAACTGACCGCCTTTCTTATTTTGAGATTTCGGAAAATAAACCATGAACCACAACGACACGATTGTCGCCCAGGCAACCCCACCGGGACGCGGTGGCGTGGGCATCTTGCGTATTTCAGGCAGCAAGGCACGCGATGTAGCGCAAGCGGTGCTGGGCAAGCTCCCGAAACCACGTTATGCCGACTATCTGCCGTTTATGGATGTCGACGGCACCGCGCTGGACCAGGGCATTGCACTGTGGTTCCCCGGCCCGAATTCTTTCACTGGTGAAGACGTGCTGGAGCTGCAAGGCCACGGCGGCCCGGTGATCCTCGATCTGCTGTTAAAACGCATCCTGACGCTGCCAGGGCTGCGTATCGCCAATCCTGGCGAGTTCTCTGAGCGCGCATTCCTTAATGACAAGCTCGACCTGGCGCAGGCCGAGGCGATTGCCGACCTGATTGACGCCAGTTCTGAACAGGCGGCGCGTTCGGCGGTTAACTCATTACAGGGTGCGTTTTCCGCGCGCGTGAATCATCTGGTGGAAGCACTCACTCACCTGCGCATCTACGTCGAAGCGGCAATTGACTTTCCGGATGAGGAGATCGATTTCCTCTCCGATGGCAAAATTGAAGCGCAACTGAATAACGTTATCGCCGATCTGGACGCCGTACGCGCCGAAGCGCGTCAGGGTAGCCTGCTGCGCGAAGGGATGAAGGTCGTCATTGCCGGACGCCCAAATGCCGGGAAATCGAGCCTGCTGAACGCACTGGCCGGGCGCGAAGCGGCAATCGTCACCGATATCGCCGGTACCACTCGCGACGTGCTGCGCGAACATATTCATATTGATGGTATGCCGCTGCATATCATTGATACCGCCGGGCTGCGCGAAGCCAGCGACGAAGTGGAGCGCATTGGTATCGAACGCGCCTGGCAGGAGATCGAGCAAGCCGACCGTGTGCTGTTTATGGTGGATGGCACCACTACCGATGCCGTTGACCCGGCGGCGATCTGGCCTGATTTTATTGCCCGTTTACCAGCGAAACTACCGATTACCGTGGTGCGCAATAAAGCCGACGTGACTGGCGAACCGCTGGGTCTTAGTGAAGTGAATAATCACTCACTTGTTCGTCTGTCGGCACGAACCGGTGAAGGTGTGGATGTGTTACGTCAGCATCTTAAACAGAGTATGGGTTTTGATACCAGCATGGAGGGCGGCTTCCTCGCGCGTCGTCGTCATTTACAAGCGCTGGAAACGGCTGCAGAGCATCTGCAGCAGGGCAAAGCGCAGCTGTTAGGTGCGTGGGCGGGTGAACTGCTTGCCGAAGAGTTACGCCTGGCACAACAAAACTTAAGTGAAATCACTGGCGAATTTACCTCAGACGATTTGCTGGGGCGAATTTTCTCAAGTTTCTGTATTGGTAAGTAATGACATGGCGGCCGTTTTAACGGCCGTTTGTGTTATTACGGTGGATTTTCCTAAAGTGTTTCGGATCAGCGAAAGAAAGTGTAAATATCCCCATTAGGACTTTTCAGATGCGAATTTCCGCATTAAAACCTATGCAGTATGGGCGATAATATTGATTATCGATTCGATCAACTCAGACCATTATCACGGAGAGAAAAATGGCGACGCACTTTGCAAGAGGGATCCTGTCAGAAGGGCATCTCATCTCTACCCGGTTACCACTAACCTGCCACGATACGGCGCGCCAGCTTCCAGAACATCGCCGCTCACGCTTTCTCGCTTCCCGCGCGTTACTCGCCGAGATGCTGTTTATGCTTTACGGCGCGAGTGAACTGCCGGAAATAGAAGTTGAGCCAAGCGGAAGACCGAGGTTTGTCGACAACAGCCTGCCGCACTTCTCACTGGCGTATGCCGGGAACATGGTCGGTGTGGCGATCACTACCGAAGGCGAATGCGGGCTGGATATGGAGCTACAGCGCGCAACGCGCAGTTTCCATAGCCCGCATGGGCATAAACACACGTTCACCAATAATGAACAGTTGTGGATCAACAACCAAAACGATGCTAACGAAGCGCAAACCCAGCTTTTGACCATACGCCAGAGCGTAATGAAATTGCTGCACCAGATGCAGGATGAACCGGGCCAGCTACAGTTATTGCCAGGATCCGGGCGTCTTCGCGCCGCGCAGCTGTCGCAGGTGGAAGTGATGTGTGACGCGGAAGATGTGCTGATTTGGTCGGTCGCGGTGAGTCCGGCAATCGAAAGCCTGAAGATCTGGGAATTCGACAGTCAAAAAGGGTGGCGTTACCTTTCAGATGTGCAAACACGCGCTAACGATCCCGCATCCCGCTTAATGCGCTTCACCAGCCTGCCGGCAGAAAAAGCCCTGATCCTTAATTGATCCCTACACAGGAGTCATCATGTCTGCTGAACTCAAGGTTGTGACACTTCTAGGGAGCCTGCGCAAAGGCTCATTTAATGCCATGGTTGCACGCACATTACCGAAACTTGCTCCGGCAGGAATGGAAGTGACGCCGTTGCCTTCCATTGCTGATATCCCACTGTATGACGCGGATATCCAGCAAGAAGAGGGTTTCCCGCAAAGCGTGGAAGCGATCGCGGCACAAATCCGCGCAGCGGATGGCGTGGTCATTGTGACTCCAGAGTATAACTACTCCGTGCCTGGTGGCCTGAAGAACGCCATCGACTGGCTATCGCGTCTGCCTGAGCAACCGCTGGCCGGAAAACCCGTTTTGATTCAGACCAGTTCAATGGGTGCGATTGGCGGCGCACGCTGCCAGTATCATTTGCGTCAGATCCTGGTGTTCCTCGATGCGATGGTGATGAACAAGCCGGAGTTTATGGGCGGCGTGATCCAGAACAAGGTGGATCAGCAAACGGGAGAAGTGGTTGATCAAAGTACGCTCGACCATTTGACCGGGCAGCTAACGGCTTTTGGTGATTATATTCAGCGCGTTAAGCGGTAGTGGTAACTCCCTCTCCCTTGCGGGAGAGGGAGAAAGATTAATGCGCGTCAATAAAGATGATTTTCAGCAGGAACAGCACCGCAACCACCAGCACACACGGGCTCAGATCGCGCAAACGACCGGTGCCAATCTTCATCACACAGTAAGAGATAAAGCCGAGCGCGATACCTTCGGTAATCGAGAAGCTAAACGGCATCATCACCGCAGTGATAAACGCGGGTACGGCTTCTGTCATATCTTCCCACTTCACGCGCGCGAGGCTGGATGTCATCAGCACACCAACATAAATCAGCGCACCTGCAGCGGCATACGCCGGAACCATGCCCGCCAGCGGCGACAGGAAGATAACCAGCAAGAACAGCAGGCCAACCACCACCGCGGTCAGGCCGGTACGCCCACCGACAGACACGCCAGAAGATGATTCGATATATGCCGTCACGGAAGAGGTGCCGATAAACGAACCGGCAACCGAAGATATGCTGTCTACATACAGCGCCTGCTTCATGCGCGGAAATTTGCCGCTCTCATCCACCAGCCCGGCTTTATCCGTCACGCCAATCAGCGTACCGGAAGAGTCGAAGAGGTTTACCAGCATAAACGAGAAGATCACGCCAGCCAGACCGATGTTAAACGAACCGGCCAGGTCAACGTTGCCGACAACAGACGCAATGCTCGGCGGTGCGGAAACGATGCCGTGGTACTGCACATCACCCATCAGCCAGCCCAGCAGCGTTGTCACAACAATAGAAATCAGCACTGCGGCGTGAATGTTGCGCGACGCCAGGATCGCGATGATAAAGAAACCGAGCACACCCAGCAGGACACTGTGAGACGTCAGGTTGCCAATGCTCACCAGCGTGTCTTTGTTGGCGACGATAACACCGGCGTTTTTCAGCCCCATCATGCCAATAAACAAACCAATACCGCTGGTAATACCAACACGCAGGCTCACCGGGATATTGGCAATCATCCAGTAACGGACGCGGAAAATGGTCAACAACAGCAGACCGACCGCCCCCCAGAAAATCGCCCCCATGCCAATTTGCCAGGAGAGGCCCATCGCGCCAACCACCACGAACGCAAAGAAAGCATTCAGACCCATGGCCGGAGCCAGTGCGACCGGCAAATTCGCCACCAGCCCCATCAAAATGCTGCCAAAAGCGGCAATCAGGCAAGTTGTCACAAATACTGCGCTGGTATCCATTCCGGCGACGCCCAGAATCTGGGGGTTAACAAAAACGATATACACCATCGTCAAAAACGTCGTGAAACCGGCGATCACTTCGGTGCGTGCCGAAGTACCGTGCTCGCGCAGTTTAAACACGCGGTCAAGCAACCCCTGGCCTGAAGCCTGGGTAGTGTGTTGTTGGCTCATTATCAATTTCCGGAATAGGAGGGAAAATTCGTCGCTATCCTATACCAAAATGAGACAATGTTGACGGTTATCACACACTTTTTTTCATTGAATTTGCTTATACGGCAACGATTGCGTCCCGTAATCTGCGTTAAGTAAACGTTAAACTTGCAATAAAACAGGAAACGGCATGTCCCACATTGAAGCGGTATTTTTCGACTGTGACGGCACCCTGGTCGACAGTGAAGTAATTTGTTCCCGCGCGTACGTGCATATGTTTGAAGCGTTTGGTATTTCGCTCGATCTGGACGAAGTTTTTAAACGATTTAAGGGCATGAAACTGTATGAAATCATCGATGTTATCGGCGAGGAGTACGGTAAACCGCTGGATAAAAGCGCGCTGGAGCCGGTGTATCGCGCAGAAGTGGCGCGTCTGTTTGACAGCGAGCTGGAAGTGATTGCCGGCGCGAATGCATTGCTGGACGCGGTGGATATTCCTATGTGCGTCGTTTCTAATGGCCCAGTCAGCAAAATGCAACACTCTTTGGGCAAACTTGGAATGCTACATCACTTTCCTGAAAAACTGTTTAGCGGCTATGACATCCAACGCTGGAAGCCCGATCCGGCGATAATGTACCATGCAGCTAAAGCGCTTAATGTCGATCCGGCAAACTGTATTCTGGTGGATGATTCCACCGCCGGGGCGCAATCTGGTATCGCGGCAGGGATGGAAGTATTTTACTTCTGCGCCGATCCGCATAACAAACCCATCGACCACCCAAAAGTGACTACGTTCACTGATTTGGCGCAGTTGCCAGAGCTGTGGCGCGCTCGCGGGTGGCATGTTACGCGTTAATCTAAACCACTAAACAGGATGTTTTTATGGCCCAGACACATCGCCCTCTACCGGTATTTAAGTATCACCCGCAGCCTCTGGAAACCGGAGTGTTCTCTGAAGACAAAACGGTCACCTGCGCCTGCTGTCAGCAGCCGACCAATGTCTACTACACTAATCCGTTCTATACCCAGCAAGATGTCGACTATCTCTGCCCATGGTGTATTGCAGATGGTGCAGCCGCAGAGAAATTTGGCGGCAGCTTTCAGGATGAATCCTCTCTGGAGGGTATAGAAAGCGAGTTCGACGACGAAGGCGAATTTACCGGCTTTAAAAATCCCTGGCCGGAAGCCAGCGTGATTGAATTAACCGAAAGAACGCCGGGATATTGTGGCTGGCAGCAGGAGTTCTGGCTGGCGCACTGTAATGATTTTTGCGCCTTCGAGGGTTACGTTGGCTGGAAAGAGATTGCCGACAAGCTGGACCAATTTGCCGATCTGCAGGCCGACTGCGATGCGTTTGGCATTGATTACGAGAAGCTACCCGAATACCTGCTCGACGGCGGTGATTGCCAGGGTTATCTCTTCCGCTGTCTGCATTGTGGGAAACTGCGGCTGTGGGCCGATTTCTCCTGATGGAGAGCGACAGGAGCACAACAGATGTCTGAATTACTTGCACGTTATCAGGGTAGCCTGCTTGGGCTGGCCGCAGGAGATGCGGTTGGTACCACAGTGGAGTTCAGCGCGAAGGACTCCTTTCCACCCGTGACCGGGATGGAAGGTGGCGGCCCGTTTCATTTACAGGCCGGGCAGTGGACTGACGATACGTCAATGGCGCTGTGCCTTGCGGAAAGTCTGGTCACCTGTAACGGGTTTGACGCAAAGGATCAGATGAACCGTTATCTGAACTGGTGGAAGTGGGGCTATTTAAGCTCTACGGGTCACTGTTTTGATATCGGCATGACCGTTGCCAGCGCGCTGCAGAAGTTCGCCAATGATGGCGAACCGTTTGCCGGTTCCAGCAACCCGCGAACGGCCGGCAACGGCTCGCTGATGCGTCTGGCGCCTGTGGTGCTGTGGTTCTTTCCGGATCAAGCGCAAGTGCTGGAATATGCACAAGCCTCTTCACGCACTACGCACGCCGCGCCGGAAGCACTCGCCAGCTGCCGTCTGTTCGCGCAACAGCTTATGAATGCCTTACAGGGCAAAAGTAAGCGGGAAACGCTGACGGACATCGCGCAGTTGCCGGAGCAAGAAAACCTGCGCCATATCGCTGAAGGTCGCTATCTGCAAAAAACGCGGGCGGAGATTTTTGGTACCGGTTACTGCGTGCAGAGCCTGGAAGCTGCGCTGTGGTGTTTCGCCAAAGGTAACGATTTTGAAGAAACCATCCTGCTGGCAACCAATCTGGGCGATGATGCGGATACGACTGCCGCCATTGCCGGGCAACTTGCTGGCGCGTTTTACGGGATAAGCGGCATTCCACAAACGTGGCGCGACAAACTCTGGCAGTACGAGGATATTGATACGCTGGCAAGAAAACTGCTGGCAAAATCGGCCTGAAAAAACCCCCCTCGTCGCTGAGGGGGTTTTCACATCACTCTTTGGGGTCTTTTCCCGCCAGCAGCTTATCCAGTTCGTCTCCACCAACGTGACGGAAATCCTGCCCCTTCACGAAGTAGAAGATGTATTCACAGATATTCTGGCAACGGTCGCCGATACGCTCGATGGAACGGGCGCAGAACAGCGCGGTCAGTACGCTCGGAATGGTGCGGGAATCTTCCATCATGTAGGTCATTAACTGACGCACAATGCCTTCATATTCCTGATCCACTTTTTTATCTTCGCGGTAGATACGCACCGCTTCGTCCAGATCCATACGGGCGAAAGCGTCCAACACGTCATGCAGCATCTGCACGGTGTGACGGCCCAGCGATTCAAGGCTTACCAGCAGCGGCTGATGTTGCTGGGAGAATTTTTCCAGCGCGGTACGGCAGATTTTATCCGCCACGTCGCCAATACGTTCCAGCTCAGCGATGGTTTTGATAATTGCCATCACCAGACGTAAATCGCTCGCCGTCGGCTGACGCTTAGCGATGATACGCACACAGGCTTCATCAATGGCGACTTCCATCATATTGACCTGTTTATCGCCCTCAACAACGCGCTTTGCCAGCTCGCTGTCCTGGTTGTGCATGGCGGTGATCGCATCAGAAAGCTGCTGCTCCACCATTCCACCCATGGTCATTACCTGAGTGCGAATGCTTTCCAGCTCAGCGTTGAACTGCCCGGAAATGTGTTTGTTAAGGTTGAGATTGTCCATGGTGCACTCCAAATGCCCGACAGATTTCACGTTGTAACAGGGTTGCTGAGACCTTTACGACTCGGCAAATCAACCATAGCGCCCGGTAATGTAGTCTTCCGTTTGCTTCTTCTTCGGCTTCGTGAACAGATCATCTGTATTGCTGAACTCAATCAACTCACCGAGGTACATAAATGCCGTGTGATCGGAACAGCGCGCCGCCTGCTGCATGTTGTGCGTTACGATAACAACGGTGTAATCCTGTTTCAGTTCCGTAATCAGCTCTTCAATACGACCGGTTGAGATCGGGTCGAGCGCGGAACAGGGTTCATCAAGCAACAGTACTTCCGGGCGGATCGCGATGCCGCGGGCGATGCACAGACGTTGCTGCTGACCACCAGAAAGAGAGTACCCGCTCTGGTGCAGTTTATCCTTGGTTTCGTTCCATAATGCGGCCTTAGTCAAAGCCCACTGCACACGCTCGTCCATATCCGGGCGTGAAAGCTTCTCAAACAGGCGCACACCGAACGCGATATTGTCGTAAATCGACATCGGGAACGGCGTTGGCTTTTGAAACACCATCCCCACTTTCGCGCGCAGCAGCGCAATATCCTGCGTGTTAGTCAGAATGTTGTCGCCATCCAGCAGGATCTCGCCTTCCGCGCGCTGCTCAGGATAAAGCTCAAACATTTTGTTAAACGTACGCAGCAGCGTGGACTTACCGCAGCCCGACGGCCCGATAAATGCCGTCACCTGATTTTTGGCAATATCCAGGCTGATGTTTTTCAATGCATGGAATTTGCCGTAATAGAAGTTCAAATCGCGAACCTGAATCTTGCCCGGCGTCGTTTCAACCATACTCATTTATCTCTTTCCTCAACTCGACGCCGCTTTCGCCGCGTCGCAAAAATTAACCGTGTTTACTCTTCGCGAAAATGACGCGCGCCAGAATATTTAACAACAGTACGCAAAGAGTGATGATCAGCACCCCGGCCCAGGCCAGTTGCTGCCACTCGGCAAACGGGCTCATCGCGAATTTAAAAATCGTCACCGGCAAGTTAGCGATAGGCTGCATCATATCTGTGCTCCAGAACTGGTTGGAGAGCGCAGTAAACAGCAGCGGCGCCGTTTCACCCGCAATGCGCGCGACGGCCAGCAGAACACCGGTCATAATCCCGGAAACCGAGGCTTTCAGGGTAATCGCGGAAATCATCTTCCACTTCGGTGTTCCCAGCGCATAAGCCGCTTCACGCAAGCTGTCCGGCACCAGTTTCAGCATGTTTTCCGTGGTACGGATGACAATCGGCACTTGCAACAGCGCCAGCGCAATCACACCAGCCCAGCCAGAGAAGTGCTGCATCTGCGCGACGACAATGGTGTAAACGAACAGGCCGACCACGATCGAAGGTGCTGAAAGCAGAATGTCGTTGATAAAACGAATAATTTCAGCAAGCCAGGATTTACGACCATACTCCGCCAGATAAATCCCAGCCATGATACCCAGCGGCGTACCGACAACCGTCGCCCAGAGAATTAACAGGCCGCTGCCCGCCAGGGCGTTAGCCAGGCCACCGCCTGCCGTATTTGGCGGCGGCGTCATTTCGGTAAACATCGCCACTGACATCCCGTCAAAACCGCGCGTAACCGTCGACAGCAGGATCCAGATCAACCAGAACAGACCAAAGGCCATGGTCGCCATCGACAATGTCAGGGCAATACGGTTTTTCAGACGGCGGCGCGCCTGCATTTTACGGCGCGATTCAGCCAGCTGTGCGGTGCTTTGCATTTCAAGCGTAGCCATTAGCGTGCCCCCTCGTTTTTCGCCAGGCGCATGATCATAAATTTAGAAATGGCCAATACGATAAAGGTGATCACGAACAGGATAAGCCCCAGTTCCATCAATGCCGCGACATGCAAGCCCGATTCGGCTTCGGCGAACTCGTTCGCCAGCGCGGAAGTAATACTGTTGCCAGGCATAAACAGTGAAGCACTGTCGAGCTGATAGGTGTTACCGATGATAAAGGTCACCGCCATGGTTTCACCCAGTGCGCGCCCCAGCCCCAGCATCACGCCGCCAATCACCCCGTTTTTGGTAAATGGCAGCACGATACGCCAGATAACCTCCCAGGTGGTGCAGCCAATGCCGTAGGCCGACTCTTTCATCATCACGGGTGTTTGTTCGAATACATCGCGCATGACCGCCGCAATGTACGGAATAATCATAATGGCGAGGATCACCCCGGCGGCCAAAATGCCGATACCAAATGCGGGGCCGGAAAACAGCGCGCCGACAAAAGGAATGTTGGAAAGGACATTGCCCACCGGTTCCTGGAAGTAAGTCGCGAACAGCGGAGCAAAAATAAACAGCCCCCACATGCCGTAAACGATACTCGGGATTGCCGCCAGCAGCTCAATAGCAATACCCAGCGGACGTTTCAGCCAGTTTGGCGACAGCTCCGTCAGAAACAGTGCAATACCAAAACTCACCGGAACCGCGATAAGCAATGCAATGACCGAGGTAACAATGGTGCCATAAATCGGTACCAGCGCCCCATAGACGTCATTCGGTGCATCCCACTCTTTGGTCCACAGGAAAGAAAAACCAAACTTCTGAATGCTTGGCCATGAGGAAAAAATCAGGGACACGATAATGCCGCTGAGCAGCAATAACACAATCAGCGCAGCCAGTCTTACCAGTGCGCTGAATAACATGTCGCCTTTTTTACCCGGGGGATTAAATGCCGGCTTGGTTGCAGCCATAAATTACTCTTCAGTTTAACGTCTTACGAATTTGCCCGCAGGCGCTTGCGCTTGCCGGCCTACAGAAGATCTGTAAGGCGGATGGTGTAAGCGCCATCCGCCATGTTCTTCAAAAACGTGTGCTTAGTACAGTGCTTTACCGCTGCTGTCTTTCACGTTGGCTTTCCAGGCAGCACGAACTTGTTCAACAACGCCATCCGGCAGAGTTGCGTAGTCAAGGTCGTTAGCTTGTTTGCCGCCTTTTTTGTAAGCCCAGTCAAAGAACTTCAGCACTTCAGCGCCTTGTTCAGGTTTAGCCTGCTCTTTATGCACCAGAATGAACGTGGTGGAGGTGATTGGCCACACATCCGCACCTTTCTGGTTAGTCAGATCCTGCGCGAAAGACTTGCTCCAGTCGATATCTTTAGCCGCGTTGGAGAAGCTGGTTTCCGTCGGGCTAACCGCTTTACCATCAGCAGAGAGCAGCTTGGTGTAGGTCAGGTTGTTCTGTTTAGCGTAAGCATATTCAACGTAACCGATAGAGCCCGGCAGACGCTGAACGAACGCGGCGATACCGTCGTTACCTTTACCGCCCAGGCCGGTCGGCCAGTTAACGGTAGAACCAGAACCGACTTTAGATTTCCACTCTTCGTTCACTTTCGCCAGGTAGCTGGTGAAAACGAAGGAGGTGCCGGAGCCATCAGCGCGGCGAACCACAGCGATGTTCTGTGAAGGCAGTTTCAGGCCTGGGTTGAGTTTGGCGATAGCCGCGTCATCCCATTTTTTGATATTACCCAGGTAGATATCACCCAGGGTTTTGCCGTCCAGCACCAGCTCACCGGATTTAACACCCGGGACGTTGATTGCCAGTACGATACCGCCGATCACGGTCGGGAACTGGAACAGGCCTTCCTGAGCCAGTTTGTCATCAGCCAGCGGGGCATCGGACGCACCGAAATCAACAGTTTTAGCAGTAATTTGTTTAACGCCACCAGAAGAACCAATACCCTGGTAGTTAATCTTGTTACCTGTTTCCTTCTGGTAGGTATCAGCCCATTTGGCATACACCGGCGCCGGGAAAGTTGCGCCCGCGCCTGTCAGGCTGGCAGCTGCGTTTACAGCAAATGCACTCAGAGAAAAGGTCGCGGCGACAACAGTTGCGACAGTGGTACGCATAACGTTCATAATGTCTCCTGCAAGAATCGTAAATCGTTGTTTAGTGGCTACGATGAGCAAAATAGGACACTTTGATGACAGTTATATGCAATGATTGTTACTGTTTGATGACAGCAACGAATTACGGTCAGATTTAATGAATGTAGGATGATTTATCAGCGAGATAAAAAAGCTGATGACGATAAGATGTCAGAAAAATTTTAGTTTTATGACATTAAAAACGTAGCTGAATCTGACAAGAAGTCCTAACAAAACGCGAGAAAAAGCCACCGTTTATCACTTTATTTACGCTTCGATTGCGTCAACGCCTGACGCCGGAATTGAGCGATTTTAAGCGATATACGCCACTGCACTAATTTCGTGAGTTCCGGCCCGTTCATCACTTTTCGTGTAAGCCATAACAGAACAATACCAATCCCCCAAAAAACCAGAGACAGTGTGGAAAACGGAACAATGAGAAGCCATCCTGCCACTGGCACGTTGCAAACACATAACAACAACCAGACAGCCAGAAATAATTTTAAGGAGAGCGTGCGCCCTTTTTCTATGCCGATAAGCGCCACGACCAGGATAAAAAATACCGCGACACCGACGATGAAACCCAGGCCGCCAATGGCGGTTTTCACCGTCAGCGCAAGGCAGACATAGCTCAGTAACAAGGCATAAAACACGACCGTTACGCTGCCATAAAATGTCATCCCGCCTCTGCCTGCCGGATAGGCCTTTGGCATCTCTTTAAATGCCTCTGCAGCCAGCTTCAATTGCGCCAGCTTGCGACCCGCGATTCCCGCATCAACGCCCCGGCAATAATAGATAAGTGCATACAATCTCGCACCCGCCATTTTTTCCAACAATCCCATGTATATCCTTAAAAAAAGAGGCTGCCATCAGGCAACCTCTTTCTACACTATGACAAGCTTAAGACCTTATTCCACGGTAACCGATTTCGCCAGGTTACGCGGCTGATCCACGTCGGTGCCCTTGATCAGCGCAACGTGGTAAGCCAGCAATTGCAGCGGCACGGTATAGAAGATTGGCGCAATCACCTCTTCTACATGCGGCATATCGATAATGTGCATATTGTCGTTGCTGGTGAAACCGGCATCCTGATCGGCAAAGACATACAGCACGCCGCCACGGGCGCGAACTTCTTCGATGTTGGATTTCAGTTTTTCCAGCAGTTCATTGTTTGGCGCAACGACAATTACCGGCATATCGGCATCAATCAACGCCAGTGGGCCATGTTTCAGTTCACCTGCGGCATAGGCTTCAGCGTGAATATAGGAGATCTCTTTCAGCTTCAGCGCGCCTTCCAGCGCGATCGGATACTGATCGCCACGGCCAAGGAACAGCGCATGGTGCTTGTCGGAGAAATCTTCTGCCAGCGCTTCAATGCGTTTATCCTGCGACAACATCTGCTCAATGCGGTTCGGCAGCGCCTGTAAACCATGAACGATATCGTGCTCAATGGCCGCATCCAGCCCTTTCAGGCGGCTCAGTTTCGCCACCAGCATCAGCAACACGGTGAGCTGAGTGGTGAACGCTTTGGTTGATGCAACGCCGATTTCCGTACCGGCTTTGGTCATCATCGCCAGGTCGGATTCGCGCACCAGTGAGGAACCCGGAACGTTACAAATTGCCAGCGACCCCAGATAACCCAGCTCTTTCGACAAGCGTAGTGCCGCCAGCGTATCCGCCGTTTCACCAGACTGCGACAGCGTGATCATCAGGCTATTGCGACGTACCGCAGATTTGCGATAGCGGAACTCAGAAGCGATTTCGACATCGCACGGAACACCTGCCAGCGCTTCAAACCAGTAACGGGAAACCATACCGGAGTTGTAAGACGTACCGCAGGCAACAATCTGAATATGCTCAACTTTCGCCAGCAATTCGTTGGCATTCGGCCCCAGTTCGCTCAAATCCACTTCGCCATGGCTGATACGGCCGGTCAGGGTGTTTTTGATGGCGTTCGGCTGCTCGTAGATCTCTTTCTGCATGTAATGGCGGTAAATGCCTTTATCGCCAGCGTCGTATTGCAGATTAGATTCGATATCAGGACGTTTAACCTGCGCGCCAGATTTATCGAAAACAGTCACGCTACGACGAGTAATTTCAGCGATATCGCCCTCTTCGAGGAAGATAAAGCGGCGGGTAACTGGCAGCAACGCCAGTTGATCGGATGCAATAAAGTTTTCGCTCATGCCCAGACCGATAACCAACGGGCTGCCAGAGCGCGCTGCCAGCAGCGTGTTAGGATCGCGGGTATCCATAATAACCGTGCCATATGCACCGCGTAACTGCGGGATCGTGCGCAGCACAGCTTCACGCAGCGTGCCGCCCTGCTCCAGTTCCCAATGCACCAGATGCGCGATAACTTCGGTATCCGTTTCAGAAACAAACACATAACCGCGTGCTTTTAACTCTTCACGCAGCGGTTCATGGTTTTCGATGATGCCGTTATGCACCACAACAATATGGTCAGAAACATGCGGATGCGCATTCCCTTCCGACGGTTCACCGTGTGTTGCCCAGCGGGTGTGCGCAATACCGGTTCCACCGTGCAGAGGATGTTCTTCCGCTGCCTGAGAGAGCATCTGCACTTTACCGAGACGACGCAGACGGGTCATGTGACCTTGTGCATCAACCACTGCCAGACCAGCAGAGTCATAACCACGGTATTCCAGACGACGAAGGCCTTCGAGAAGGATTTCAGCTACATCACGTTGCGCGACTGCGCCAACAATTCCACACATATTTTTTGATTCCGATTTTGGCATTATGCCTTTTGTTGTCGGTCAACCTGTTTACACGTCATTCTTCGACGCTGCCTTTGTACAACGCGAATTATTGAGTGTAAGTGTCCGATTACCGGACTCCCCGAGCCTTGTAGAGAGTGGGGTTATTTTTATAGGTACTGCATTTGGGCGGGGGAATAATCTTTCCCCTCGTCCCTGAAATCGTTACTTCTTCTTCACCGGACGCTGCCAGCCCTGTTTTTGCACCTGCGGCACGCGGCTTAAAACCAGTTCATTTTCGTTAACGTTGCGCGTTACCGTCGTACCGGCGGCAATCGTCGCACCTTTACCGACCGTGACAGGTGCCACCAACTGCGTATCAGAACCAACAAACACATCGTCACCAATGGTGGTTTTATGCTTGTTCGCGCCGTCATAGTTACAGGTGATAACGCCTGCGCCGACGTTCACGTTGTCGCCAATCTCCGCATCGCCCAGATAGCTCAGATGCCCGGCTTTCGAGCCTTTTCCCAGACGCGCTTTTTTCATTTCCACAAAGTTGCCGACATGCGCGCCAACCAGCAATTCAGCACCCGGGCGCAAACGCGCAAAAGGCCCGATGGTACATTCCGCTTCCAGACGAGCATCTTCCACAACGCTATACGGGCTGATTTCGCAATCGTCGCCAATTTCGCTGTTTTTCAGAATGCAACCGGCACCGATCTTCACGCGATCACCAAGCTTAACGTGACCTTCAATGATGACGTTAGCATCGATCTCAACATCCCGCCCGTGCTCCAGCGTACCGCGCAGGTCGAAACGCGCAGGATCGCGCAGCATAACACCTGCCAGCAGCAATTTTTCGGCTTGTTCAGACTGGTAAGCGCGTTCCAGGCGTGACAACTGAAGACGATTATTAACGCCTTCCACTTCGCTCAGGCGCTGCGGGTGCACTGCGACGATTTCACGCCCTTCCTGATAAGCCAGCGCAATGATATCGGTGATGTAGTATTCACCCTGGGCATTGTTGGTGGTGAGCTTACTAAGCCAGCGTTTCATATCGCCACCATTAGCGATCAAAATACCGGTGTTGATTTCATTAATCTTACGCTGCTCTTGACTGGCATCTTTCTGCTCAACAATACCCGTCACGACGCCGTTTTCGCGCGTGATGCGGCCATATCCAGAAGGGTCATCCAGAACCACAGTTAACAAACCGATCCCGCCTTGCGGTTTTGCAGCACGCAGACGTTCCAGTGTTTCCACCGAAATTAGCGGCACATCACCGTAGAGCATAAGAATATCTTCGTCATCCGCAAAGAACGGTGCAGCCTGCTGCATCGCATGGCCAGTCCCCAGCTGTTCAGCTTGTAAAACCCAATTGAGTTTATCGTCAGAAAGGCGTTTTTTGAGCAGATCGCCGCCGTGGCCATACACCAGATGAACGTGGTTCGCGCCAAGAAAAGTTGCAGTATCAATGACATGCTGAACCATCGCTTTCCCTGCAAGCGTATGCAGCACTTTGGGAAGATCGGAATACATGCGTGTGCCTTTGCCCGCAGCAAGGATCACCACACTCATTTTTGTGTTCAACATATGCGTCCTGACTCTATTTTGGGAAAGAAGTAAACCTCTTTCGCGTTGAAAATTCTACATATTTTGTAGCATGAAATGGGTTGCCGACGAAACGCTCAAGTTCCGCTGTTATAGGCCATTTAAAGGCTATTTGGTGCGCAGAGTAAATCAGTTTGCCGCTGAAAAATAGCGCCCTATCCTGATGGTGCTAATTCATACAATGGGTTAGCCATTATTTTCATCCTGAATAAAGATCGCACAAAAACAAAACAGTGTTTTAATCATCAAAGAGTGTGACGAACAAAAAAGAAACAGCGTTTCATCTTGATGATAATGGCGGGTAATTATCAATCAGGAGAATAGAATGAATTATAAAATACCTCTGGCCCTAACAGTTTGCAGTTCACTTATTTCCGTTCCTGCGTTGGCTGCAACAGCCCCTGTCTGGAAAGCTATTGCTTTCGGGCAATCTACCGACGTGAATTTCTCATCGAATGTGTTACCGGAAAAAATAGGTGTCAATGATGTCACCATCGCCGGTAAAAAGCTCTCTGTCGCGGATGAGGCAACGTTAACCAATCCGATCACTCTTGAAAGCCGTGGCGGCAAAATTGCCAATTCCCACGACGGGCTGACGTTTTTTTATACACAGCTTCCCAGTAACGAAAATTTTGTCTTACAGGCGACCATTACTGTCGAACAGTTCGGTCCGGAAAACGGCGCAAAACCCGCCGCGCAGGAAGGTGCAGGTTTGCTGGTACGAGACGTGATAGGTGCTCCGCGCCAGCAGCCGCTGAAAGAGGGTTATGAAGAGTTTCCGGCGGCATCGAATATGGTGATGAACGCCATTATGACGCAGGATAAAAAAGATAATTTCCGCGTGAAGATGCAAGTGATTACCCGCGAGGGGATCAGCCAACCGTGGGGGAACGCCGGCGCCACGATCTCGAAACAGAGTTATCAGGAAGAGGTTGATCTTCGCCAGACGCCAACCTTCCGCCTGAAATTAGAACGTACCAATGACGGTTTTATCAGCGCATGGGCACCGCAGGGCAGTGATCAATGGGTCAGCCGCAGCGTGCCGCGCGCCAATTTGATTTCGGTGCAGAATAAGGATCACTATTACGTGGGTTTTTTTGCCTCACGTAACGCCAAAATCGTGGTCAGCGATGCCACATTGACCACCAGCAAAGCCCAGACCATCGACTCGAAGCCCTGGCAGGCTAAGCCGTTGCCGGTTGTCGTACAAATGGCCTCGCCCACACAAAGCATTGGCGAAGCCTACACGGTGCAGGCACGCGCTAATTATGATGGCTTGTTTAGCGTTCGGCAGAACGAAGTGGTGATCGGCAATGAAAAACCGGTGAAAGCGGGTGAAATGTATACTCTGCCAACCCGCCTGTCGACAGAGAACACCTTTGCACTGACCTTTACGCCGACAAGCGGCAAAGACACCACTCCCATCTCGCAGACATTCACTGTCGAAAGGGTTGCCGGAACGATGGCTTCTACTCTGTATGCCGCAGCCGATGGTAAAGCGGATGGTGAAGGCACCGCTGCATCGCCTCTGGATTTGCCGACAGCAATCTCTCTGCTGCCGCCAGGCGGGACAATTAACCTGAAAGCCGGAGATTATGCCCGGGCAGAAATCCCACTCACTGCCAGCGGCTTACGTGATAAACCAAAAACGCTGCAAGCCGATGGCAAAGCGGTGATCCACGGTTTACTGGTTGATGCCAGCTACTGGCATATCAAAAGCATTGAAGTTACCGACAAGAGCCTGCGCGTGCAGGGTAGTCATAACGTGATCGAAAAAGTGGTCGCCTGGCGTAATGATGATACCGGCATTCAAATCTCCTCACCGGAAAACATTGGTCGCGCGTTGTGGGCGAGCCATAACCGCGTGATCGATGCTGAGTCATGGGGGAATGAAGATCCAGGCAAAATTAACGCTGACGGTTTCGCGGTGAAGATGCGCGTCGGTGACGGGAACCGCCTGGAGAGATGCTACTCACATGACAATATCGATGACGGTTTTGATTTGTTTAACAAGATTGAGGACGGCGGGAACGGTGTTGTGGTGATCGAGAATTCTATTGCCAGCAACAATACCAGCAACGGTTTCAAACTGGGGGGAGAAGGGCAGCCAGTCGCACATCAGGTGCGGAACAGTAAAGCGATTGCTAACCATCTGGACGGTTTCACCGACAACTTTAACCCTGGCGCGCTGGTGGTAGAGAACAATATCGCTGCGGATAATCAACGGTTTAACTTTATTTTCCGCCCAAGCCCCTACGGTGATGCGTCTGCTCAAGGGAAGTTCACCAACAACAGATCCGTGCGCAGTGCGCCGGGTCGCTATGACGATGCGGTAGTCGGAAATATTGATGAAACGAATTATTTTATTGAGAAAGGGCAGAGCGTGAACAACGAAGGAAAAGTGCTGGATAGCGGGGCAGTGCTGGCGGAACTGAAGATGTAGCCAGATGGCGCTCGCTTATCACACAACGGTAAGCGTGGCGCCACTCGGCATATCAGCAATTAATGATTGAACGTACCGAAAGAGATGTTCATGTTGCTGAAGAGAGCGATGATTTTGTTGATCAGTTTCATAATGGTTTCCTGCTTTGACTGAAGGTTATTTTATGTGATGAACTTCACAAAAAAGAGTCTACGCCTCATTTTTTAACCGATCAACATTTTGTGACTTACATCACAAAATAATAAAACACACTTTCAGTTTCATATTTACTGGAACGCAGCCATAAAAAAAGCCAGCCTGGAAACCAGACTGGCTTTTTAACGTTCAAGCCGGTGTTACATCGCTTTTTTGGTCAACTCGATAACACGCAGTTTCGCGATGGCTTTCGCCAGCTCCGCAGACGCCTGAGCGTAATCCACGTCACCGTGAGAGCTATTAATGTGCTCTTCTGCTTTACGCTTCGATTCCAGGGCTCGCGCTTCGTCGAGATCCTGGCCACGAATAGCGGTATCAGCCAGAACGGTCACGCTGCTCGGTTGCACTTCAAGAATGCCGCCGGACAGATAGATAAACTCTTCATGACCGAACTGTTTTACGATGCGGATCATACCAGGCTTAATGGCGGTGAGCAGCGGTGCGTGACCCGGGAAAATACCCAGTTCACCTTCACTACCCGTTACCTGGATTTTTTCGACCAGACCAGAGAACATTTGTTGCTCTGCGCTGACGACGTCCAGGTGGTAAGTCATTGCCATATCACCCTCCGATTAAGGCGTTAAAGTTTTTTGGCTTTTTCCACTGCTTCTTCGATGGAACCAACCATGTAGAACGCCTGCTCCGGCAGGTGATCGTATTCGCCTTCCATAATGCCTTTAAAGCCACGGATGGTGTCTTTCAGGGAAACGTATTTGCCCGGAGAACCGGTAAATACTTCCGCTACGAAGAACGGCTGGGACAGGAAGCGCTGGATCTTACGTGCGCGAGCTACCACCAGTTTGTCTTCTTCAGACAGCTCATCCATACCCAGGATGGCGATGATGTCTTTCAGTTCCTGATAACGTTGCAGCAGAGACTGTACGCCACGCGCGGTGTCGTAGTGTTCCTGACCAACAACCAGCGGATCCAACTGACGGCTGGTGGAATCCAGCGGGTCAACGGCCGGGTAGATACCCAGAGACGCGATCTGACGGCTCAGTACCACGGTTGCGTCAAGGTGCGCAAAGGTGGTGGCTGGTGACGGGTCAGTCAAGTCATCCGCAGGTACGTATACCGCCTGAACGGAGGTGATAGAACCGGTTTTGGTGGAGGTGATACGTTCCTGCAGAACGCCCATCTCTTCCGCCAGCGTCGGCTGGTAACCTACCGCTGAAGGCATACGGCCCAGCAGTGCGGATACTTCAGTACCGGCGAGGGTATAACGGTAGATGTTGTCGACGAACAACAGAACATCACGACCTTCGTCACGGAACTTCTCAGCCATGGTCAGGCCGGTCAGCGCAACGCGCAGACGGTTTCCCGGCGGCTCGTTCATCTGGCCGTAAACCAGCGATACTTTATCCAGAACGTTGGAGTCGGTCATTTCGTGGTAGAAGTCGTTACCCTCACGAGTACGTTCACCCACGCCAGCAAACACAGAGTAACCGGAGTGCTCGATCGCGATGTTACGGATCAGCTCCATCATGTTTACGGTTTTACCTACGCCCGCACCACCGAACAGACCGACTTTACCGCCCTTAGCGAACGGACACATCAGGTCGATAACTTTGATGCCGGTTTCCAGCAGTTCCTGAGAGCTGGAGAGCTCTTCATAGGAAGGTGCCGCGCGGTGAATCGCCCAACGCTCTTCTTCACCGATGTCGCCTTTCATGTCGATCGGCTGACCGAGCACGTTCATGATACGACCCAGTGTTGCTTTACCTACCGGGACTTCGATCGGGTGCGCAAGGTCATTAACTTCCAGACCACGACGCAGACCGTCGGAAGAACCCATGGCGATGGTACGTACGATACCGCCGCCGAGCTGCTGCTGAACTTCCAGCACCAGCGTCTCGTTACCATTTTTAACCTCAAGAGCATCGTACACGCGCGGTACGGCATCCTGAGGGAATTCGACGTCAACTACGGCGCCGATTACCTGGACAATTTTTCCAGTAGCCATCATGAATCCTCTACGAATTAACCTGGTTATACCGCGGATGCACCACCGACGATTTCGGTGAGTTCCTGAGTAATGCTGGCCTGACGAGCTTTGTTGTATACCAACTGCAGCTCTTTAATCAGGCTGCCGCCATTGTCGGTCGCGGCTTTCATCGCCACCATACGTGCGGCCTGCTCGCTGGCCAGGTTTTCCACAACACCCTGGTAAACCTGAGATTCAACATAACGACGCAGGAGAGTATCCAGCAGCGCTTTTGGATCAGGTTCATACAGATAATCCCAGGATTTACGCTTCAACTCTTCATCTTCTGCAGCCGGTAACGGCAGCAGTTGAGTGATGGTCGGAACCTGAGACATAGTGTTGATAAATTTGTTGCTAACAATATAAAGCTTGTCGAGACGACCTTCGTCGTAGGCTTGCAACATCACTTTTACCGGGCCGATCAGTTCTGACAAGGACGGGTTATCACCCATACCTGTCACCTGAGCGACAACGTTGCCACCTACGGAATTAAAGAAAGAGACGCCTTTAGAGCCGATCATCGCGAGTTCGCTCTGAACGCCTTTATCGGACCATGCTTTCATATCCGCCAGCAGTTTTTTGAACAGGTTAATGTTCAAACCACCGCACAGACCACGGTCGGTCGACACCACCAGGTAGCCCACGCGTTTAACGTCGCGTTCTTCCAGGTATGGGTGCTTATATTCCAGATTACCGTTTGCAAGGTGACCAATCACTTTGCGCATGGTATCTGCATAAGGACGGCTGGACGCCATGCGATCCTGCGATTTACGCATTTTGGAAGCGGCGACCATCTCCATCGCTTTAGTGATCTTCTGCGTGTTCTGGACGCTTGCGATCTTACTACGTATCTCTTTTGCGCCGGCCATGAGCTTCTCCTCAATGCCTTGCGGCCTGCCCTAAGACAAGCCGCCAGACGTTACCAGGATTGGGTTGCTTTGAAGGAATCGAGGAGGCCTTTCAGCTTGCCTTCGATTTCGTCGTTATAGCCACCGGACTGGTTGATCTCTTGCATCAGCGGAGCGTGATCACGGTCAGCGAAAGCCAACAGAGCGGCTTCGAAGCTACCGATTTTCGCCAGTTCCACATCTTCGAGGTAACCGCGCTCAGCCGCGAACAGCACCAGGCCCTGCTGTGCAACAGACATAGGGGCATACTGTTTCTGTTTCAGCAGCTCAGTCACTTTCTGACCGTGGCTCAGCTGTTTACGGGTCGCTTCATCCAGATCGGAAGCGAACTGAGAGAACGCCGCCAGTTCACGATACTGCGCCAGTGCGGTACGAATACCACCGGACAGTTTCTTGATGATCTTGGTCTGAGCTGCACCACCCACACGAGATACGGAGATACCCGGGTTAACCGCCGGACGAATACCGGAGTTAAACAGGTTGGTTTCCAGGAAGATCTGACCATCGGTAATAGAAATTACGTTGGTCGGAACGAACGCAGAAACGTCACCCGCCTGGGTTTCGATGATCGGCAGCGCGGTCAGAGAACCGGTTTTACCTTTCACTTCACCTTTGGTGAAGTTTTCAACGTATTCAGCATTAACGCGGGATGCGCGCTCCAGCAGACGAGAGTGGAGATAGAATACGTCGCCCGGGAATGCTTCACGTCCTGGCGGACGACGGAGCAGCAGGGAAACCTGACGGTAAGCGACTGCCTGTTTAGACAGGTCATCGTATACGATCAGCGCATCTTCACCGCGGTCGCGGAAGTATTCGCCCATTGCGCAACCGGCATACGGCGCCAGGTATTGCAGTGCAGCAGATTCAGAAGCGGTTGCCACAACAACGATAGTGTTGGACAGTGCGCCGTGCTCTTCCAGCTTACGTACCACGTTAGAAATGGTAGAGGCTTTCTGGCCGATAGCGACGTATACGCATTTGATGCCGGAATCGCGCTGGTTGATGATCGCATCGATTGCCATCGCGGTTTTACCGGTCTGACGGTCACCGATGATCAATTCACGCTGACCACGGCCGATTGGGATCATGGCGTCAACGGATTTATAACCCGTCTGTACCGGCTGATCGACGGACTGACGATCGATAACGCCCGGGGCGATAACTTCGATTGGCGAGAAGCCATCGTTATCAACCGGACCTTTACCGTCGATCGGCGCGCCCAGGGTGTTGACCACACGGCCAAGCAGGCCACGGCCAACCGGAACTTCCAGAATACGGCCAGTACACTTAACCTTCATGCCTTCGGCGAGGTCAGCGTACGGACCCATCACAACCGCACCTACGGAGTCGCGCTCGAGGTTCAGTGCGATAGCGTAACGGTTACCCGGCAGAGAAATCATCTCGCCCTGCATACAGTCGGCCAGGCCGTGGATGCGGATAACACCGTCGCTTACAGAAACAATAGTACCTTCGTTGTGAGCCTCGCTCACAACACTGAACTGAGCAATGCGCTGCTTGATCAGTTCGCTGATTTCGGTGGAATTCAGTTGCATGCTCCAGTCCCCTTAAGACTGCAAGACGTCTGCAAGGCGTTCAAGACGGCCGCGTACGCTGCCATCAATGACCATATCACCCGCACGGATGATTACGCCTGCCATTACAGACTTATCGATATTGCAATTCAGCTTCACTTTGCGTGACAGACGTTTTTCCATCGCGGCGCGGATCTTCGAAAGCTGTTCTTCACTCAGTGCGGACGCGGAAGTCACTTCGACTTCTGCGATAGCCTCGCTGGCTGCGCGTAACTGAATAAACTGCTCAAGAACATCAGGAAGCACTTTGATTCGACCATTTTCAGCCATCACCCGGATCAGGTTCTGACCTTTGTCGTCAAGTTGCTCCCCACAAACTGCGATAAACGACTTAGCGAGCGTTTCCGGTGCTAACGCGCCGGAAATAAGCTCTGCCATGTCTTCATTTTTCGTCACCTCGGCGGCGAACGCCAGCATGTCCTGCCAGCGGTCAACGCTCTGAGTTTCGACGGCAAAGTCAAAAGCTGCTTTGGCGTAGGGGCGAGCTACCGTTACAAATTCAGACATCAGCCCCTCCTCCTTACAGTTCAGCGACCAGTTTATTCACGATGTCGCTGTTAGCAGCTTCATCCACGGAACGCTCGATGATTTTCTCGGCGCCGGCTACTGCCAGCAGAGCCACTTGCTTACGCAGCTCTTCGCGGGCGCGTTTGCGTTCAGCGTCAATTTCCGCCTGCGCCTGCGCCACGATTTTGGTACGTTCCTGCTCGGCTTCTGCTTTTGCTTCGTCCAGGATCTGAGAACGACGTTTGTTCGCCTGTTCAATGATTACCTGAGCTTCAGCTTTCGCTTTTTTCAGCTGGTCGGTCGCATTGGCCTGTGCAAGGTCAAGGTCCTTTTTAGCTCGTTCTGCGGAAGCAAGACCGTCAGCAATTTCTTTCTGACGTTTTTCGATGGCAGCCATTAACGGCGGCCATACGTACTTCATGCAGAACAGAACGAACAGGACAAACGCGATGGCCTGGCCGAGGATTGTTGCGTTTAGATTCACAGCACAATGCCTCTTATCTGGTTAACGTTCTAAACAATTGCTTGAAAAGCAACCCTTACTACGCGACAGCAAACATCACGTACAGACCCAGACCCACAGCGATCATCGGGATAGCATCCACCAGACCCATTACGATAAAGAACTGAGTACGCAGCAGAGGAATCAGATCCGGCTGACGCGCTGCGCCTTCCAGAAATTTACCCCCGAGGATGCCGATACCGATCGCAGCACCGATTGCCGCCAGACCCATCATCACAGCGGCAGCCAAGTACAGCAGATCCATATTCAGGTTTTCCATGACAGTCTCCAGTTTGTTTCAGTTAAAACGTAGTAGTGTTGTTAAAAATCAATGCTCTTCGGATGCCATCGACAGATAGACAATCGTCAGAACCATGAAGATAAAGGCTTGCAGCGTAATAATCAGGATGTGGAAAATGGCCCAGGGCACATTCAGAATCCACTGTGACCACCACGGCAGAAGACCCGCGATCAGAATGAAAATCAACTCACCCGCGTACATGTTGCCGAACAGTCGCAGACCGAGTGAAACCGGTTTGGACAGCAGGCTCACGCCCTCAAGGATAAGGTTTACCGGAATAAATACCGGATGGTTGAACGGCTGGAGAGTCAGCTCTTTAGCGAAACCGCCAATACCCTTCATTTTGATGCTGTAGAACAGAATCAGGATAAATACGCCCAGCGCCATCGACAGGGTGATGTTCACGTCAGCAGACGGCACCACGCGCAGTGCAGGCAGACCCAGGACGTGCTCGCCAATCCACGGAAGGAAGTCGATAGGCAAAAGATCCATCAGGTTCATCAGGAATACCCAGACGAAAATCGTCAGGGCCAGTGGTGCGATAAGCTTGCTTTTGCCGTGGTACATGTCTTTGACGCTACCATGAACAAAACCAATCACCAGCTCAATCGCCGTCTGGAATTTCCCCGGGACACCGCTGGTGGCTTTTTTCGCTACGCTACGGAACATCACCAGGAACAACAGACCCAGAACCACTGAGAAAAACATGGAGTCGATATTCAGCGTCCAGAAAGTGGCCGGGGGGTTATGCGGATCCACCAGTGAGAAGGTACGCAGGTCAATCTGAAGGTTATTCAGATGGTGACCGATGTACTCCTGCGGTGTTGAGTATTCTCCTGCAGACATGATGCCTCTTACCCTTTGTTGTTAATTACAGCAGGTGCCAGTATCTGAACTACCAGCACCGAAACCCACGTGACTATCAGCGGCAAAAAAGCCACCTTGAAAACCGCCAGCGCCACCACCAGTAACACGAATGTCATCAACACCTTGAGCGCTTCACCGAAGGCGAAGGTCCAGGCCACGCGGCCTTTAGCGGGTGTATGCGCCTGATGACGCCAGGCAAAAATCATAAACAACATATTCGGCAGTAAGACTGCCATACCTCCGCACACGGCGGAAATGCCCCAGAAGGGGTCTTTGAGGCTAAACAGCAATCCACTTGCCATTACTGCCAGAAACTGAATAAGCAGAAGCCTGCGAGCAACGTTTCGACTATAGAGCGACACAGACATTGCGTTTCTTAACTCCTGCTCCCTTTGAGGTATGCCGCGTGTCGTATAAAACGTTCTTTGGAGCCCGGAGTCAAGCATCAAAAAGCGGTCAAATTATACGGTGCGGCCTCGTGATTTCAAACAATAAGTAGCGAAAAGGTGAATAAATGTTTAAATATTTTTCCCAAGGGCTATTTTTAAACTTTTGCAGAAACTGTGAACCTTCAGACAAAAGTGCAAATAACGCGAAATTCCTGATGGCAAAGCGTGCACTCGGTCACAAAATAAACATTTATGCACCTGCCACATTTATCGCGGCAGGAATTTGATACTTTTCATCTTTCTGATATTTAAGCCGATTTATCACAACTCTTTTTAAAACACTCACATCTACTATGAAAACGATTTATTGACATTTTTAATAATTATTTAACATCAATATTTCGTTATCGAGGCCGATTTTTAGCGGGCTGATATTTTCACAGTTGATTATTTTAAGCGTTAATAAAATTCTCATCGTTAAATGTCAGAAAAATCCTGGTAAAAATACGGTTAAATGTAACCGAACGTATCATCGTTTTTAATGTCATTTTTTAACATCGCGGCAACCGCACGAATGATACATTTTTTGATAAAAATTAAACTTTATTTGCTTTAACGACGACCAAATGACGCTCGCCATCCAGGTGCGGAACATGCAGTTTAACAATAGTTTCTACACACAAATCAGCGGGTAACAGCGCGATTTCCTCTTCCGGCACTAAACCTTTAAGCGCATAGAAACGCCCTTCTGCGCCAGGCAAATGTCGGCACCAGCTCACCATGTCGTTCAGCGAAGCAAAAGCGCGGCTAATAACGCCGTCAAATGGAGGTTCTGCCGGAAAATCTTCTACACGGCTCTGCACCGGTTCGATATTGCTCAGTTTTAACTCATGCTGAACCTGGCGTAAAAACCGCACCCGTTTACCAAGGCTATCAAGCAAAGTGAAGTGCGATTCAGGGCGTACGATAGACAACGGAATGCCTGGCAATCCGGGGCCGGTCCCGACGTCAATAAAGCGTGAGCCTTGCAGATAAGGGGCAACCACAACGCTGTCGAGGATATGGCGGATCAACATCTCGTTGGGATCGCGTACGGAAGTCAGGTTGTACGCTTTGTTCCATTTGTGCAGCATTTCGACGTAAGCCACCAGTTGCTGTTGCTGGTGATCGGACAACGAAATACCTGCTTCATCGAGCAGACGAGAGAGTTTGTTAAGCACGGTTGTTACCTGTGGAATTAAAATACCCGGTAAAAACCGGGCAGATAAGTAAGATTAGGCGCTGCGGCGCAGCATACCTTGTTTTTTCAGCCACACCAGCAGAATGGAGATAGCCGCCGGGGTGATCCCGGAGATACGTGATGCCTGGCCAATGGACGACGGCTTATGATCGTTAAGTTTGGCGATCACTTCGTTGGACAGCCCGTTAACCTGGCGGTAATCCAGCGTTGCGGGCAACAGCGTATTCTCATTTCGCTGCTGTTTTTCGATCTCATCCTGCTGACGCGCGATGTAACCCTCGTATTTCACCTGAATTTCTACCTGCTCGGCAGCTTGTTGATCGTCCAGGCCCGGAGCGAACGGAGCCAACTGAACCAGTTGCTCGTAGGTCATCTCCGGACGACGCAGCAGATCTTCTCCGCTGGCTTCGCGCGAGAGCGGTGCGGTCAGATGTTCATTGACCGCTGGCGCATGTTCAGAGGCTGGCGATACCCACTGAGATTTCAGGCGCTGACGTTCACGCTCGATAGTCTCCAGTTTCTCGTTGAAACGCTCCCAACGCGCGTCATCCACCAGACCCAGTTCACGACCCGCTTCCGTCAGGCGCAGATCGGCATTGTCTTCGCGCAACATCAGGCGGTATTCCGCGCGAGATGTAAACATGCGGTACGGCTCTTTCGTCCCCAGGGTACAGAGATCATCCACCAGTACGCCGAGATAAGCCTGGTCACGACGCGGGGCCCAACCCTCTTTCTCGGCAGAGAAGCGCGCAGCGTTAAGCCCCGCCAGCAGCCCCTGGGCCGCAGCTTCTTCATACCCAGTTGTGCCGTTAATCTGTCCGGCAAAGAACAGACCCTGAATAAATTTGCTTTCAAGCGTTGGTTTGAGATCGCGCGGATCGAAGAAGTCGTACTCAATGGCGTAGCCAGGGCGAACAATCTTCGCGTTTTCCATCCCCTGCATAGAGCGAACAATTTGCATCTGCACATCAAACGGCAGGCTGGTGGAGATACCGTTCGGGTAAATTTCGTTTGAGGTCAGTCCTTCTGGCTCAAGGAAGATCTGATGCTGATTGCGATCGGCAAAGCGCATGACTTTATCTTCGATCGACGGGCAGTAACGCGGGCCGATCCCTTCGATAACACCGGCGTACATCGGGCTGCGATCGAGGTTATTGCGGATCACATCGTGGGTTTTTTCATTGGTATGCGTGACGTAGCACGGCACCTGACGCGGATGCTGCGCTGCGTTGCCCATAAACGAGAACACCGGCATCGGGTTATCGCCATGTTGCTGAGCCAGGACGCTGAAATCGATGGTGCGTGCGTCAATACGCGGCGGTGTACCGGTTTTCAGGCGGCTGACGCGCAGCGGCAGTTCGCGCAGACGACGCGACAGCGGAATCGATGGCGGATCGCCCGCACGACCACCGCTGTAGTTATCAAGACCAATATGGATTTTACCGTCGAGGAATGTCCCTACTGTCAGCACCACCGCTTTAGCACGGAATTTGAGCCCCATCTGGGTCACTGCGCCAACAACACGATCGTTTTCGACGATCAGATCTTCAACCGCCTGCTGGAAGATCATCAGGTTCGGTTGGTTTTCAAGCGCCGTACGCACTGCCTGACGGTAAAGCACGCGGTCGGCCTGCGCACGTGTCGCGCGCACTGCCGGGCCTTTGCTGGCGTTTAGTATCCTAAACTGGATGCCCGCCTGATCGATCGCCTTCGCCATCAGCCCGCCGAGCGCATCCACTTCTTTTACCAGGTGTCCTTTCCCAATACCGCCGATCGCCGGGTTGCAGCTCATCTGCCCCAGCGTGTCGATATTGTGTGTCAACAGCAGAGTCTGCTGACCCATACGCGCTGCGGCCATCGCGGCCTCAGTGCCTGCATGACCCCCGCCAATGATAATGACGTCAAAAGGATCCGGATAAAACATGGTGGTATGCCTCGCCTGAGCGGTTAGAAATTGGATTGAAGCCTGGGCCGTGGATTCTACTCAACTTTAGTCCAGTGAGAAAGGATCGGATCCCGGCTATTAAAAAGAAGATCTTTTATATGTAGAGATCTGTTCTATTGTGATCTCTTATTAGGATCGACAGGTGCTGTGGATAACCCGGATCATCACTTTAAGATCAATTCATTAGGCAGGATCATTAGCTGTGAATGATCGGTGATCCTGGACCGTATAAGCTGGGATCAGAATGGCTAGTTATACACAAGTCAAAAACTGAACTGCAGTTGTTAATGGGATAACTACCGGTTGATCAGTGCTTTTAAGCATAGTTATCCACATCTGATCGCACGATCTTTAATCGTTATTGAGTAAATTTTTCCAGGATCCCAGCCATTCTTCCGCTGGATCTTCCGGAATATCGTGATCAAGGATGTTGATCTTCAGCGTTTCGCCGATCTGTTTTGCTCCGCACGCCTTTAATGAAGCTTCCAGTTTTTCGATTGCCTGACAGAAGGTGTCATATTCGCGGCTACCGATACCGATAGCGCCAAAACGTACGTGGGACAGATCCGGCTTTTGCTCATTCAAATCGTCTAAAAGCGGTTGCAGGTTCTCGGGCAGATCGCCCGCACCATGGGTGGAACTGACCACCAGCCAGGTACCCTGCAAAGCGAGATCCTCTAAAAGCGGGCCGTGCAGCGTCTCGGTACTGAAACCCGCGTCTTCCAGCTTTTCTGCCAGATGTTCCGCCACGTATTCCGCGCCGCCAAGGGTACTGCCGCTAATAAGAGTGATGTCTGCCATGAAGCCCGCTCCGTTTTACTCGCCATTCGGCGATAAATAGGGGGGCATTGTACGCTGTGAATGGGCTGGGATCTACCTGTGGACAATGCGGGTATTATTTGAGGATGAAAACGCCCGGTTAAGGGCGGATCGTACGCATGATCGGGTTTTGCAGGGAGATTAGCGTCTCCGTGGACTGAATTTCATCAATTGTTTGGATCTTGTTGATAAGTACCTGCTGCAAGGCGTCGATGGATCGACACATCACCTTAATAAAGATGCTGTAGTGGCCGGTGGTGTAATAAGCCTCGGTCACCTCCTCCAGACTTTCCAGCTTCGCCAGCGCGGAGGGGTAATCTTTCGCGCTTTTCAAAATGATGCCGATAAAGCAGCAGACGTCATAACCCAATTGTTTCGGACTTACGTCAATGCGCGCACCGGTAATGATCCCTGCCTGCTTCATTTTCTCTACGCGAACGTGAATGGTACCGGGGCTGACGCCGAACTGTTTGGCCAGCTCGGCGTATGCAGTACGCGCATTTGCCATTAACGCGTCGAGGATGCCGCGGTCCAGATTGTCGATCTGATAATTTTCCATAGTATTTTCTTATGAAGAATAATGATTCTTTCTATTTTAGCTTGCTGTTTTGACGAATCAAAAGCGTTACCGGCTTTTTAATTGCAGATTATTGAGTTGCTGTGATGTTTTATTGCTTAATGAACAGCAACAGGACACAGGAGTAACATAATGAAAATCGCTTACATCGCAAAACAACGGCAGATTGCTTTCGTGAAATCTTTTTTCTCTCGCCAGCTGGAGGAGAAACTGGGTCTGATTGAAGTTCAGGCGCCGATCCTTAGCCGCGTTGGTGATGGCACGCAAGATAACTTGTCGGGGTGCGAAAAAGCGGTCCAGGTTAATGTGAAAACGCTGCCGGATGCCCGTTTCGAAGTGGTGCATTCACTGGCTAAATGGAAACGTCAGACGCTGGGCCAGCACGACTTCAGCGCCGGCGAAGGGCTCTACACGCACATGAAAGCCCTGCGCCCGGATGAAGATCGCCTTTCTTCTATTCACTCCGTTTATGTGGATCAGTGGGACTGGGAACGCGTGTTGGGCGACGATCAGCGTCAGCTGGCAACCTTAAAAAGCACCGTTGAGGCGATTTGGTCAGGAATCAAAGAGACCGAAGCCGCCGTGAGCGAACGATTTGGCCTGGCAGCGTTCCTGCCAGAACAGATCCACTTTGTTCACAGCGAAACCTTGCTGAGCCGTTTCCCGGATCTCGATGCCAAAGGGCGCGAGAGAGCGATCGCGAAAGAGCTGGGCGCAGTGTTCCTGATGGGCATTGGCGGCAAGCTTAGCGACGGCAAGCGCCACGATGTGCGTGCACCGGATTATGATGACTGGAGCACGGCGGTGGAAGCCGGTTTCAGCGGTCTGAATGGCGATATTCTGGTGTGGAACCCGGTACTGGAAGACGCACTGGAACTATCGTCGATGGGCATTCGCGTCGATGCCGAGGCCTTAAAGCGCCAGTTGAAGCTGACCGGCGATGAAGATCGCTTACAGCTGGAGTGGCACCAGGCGCTGCTGCGCGGTGAGATGCCACAAACCATCGGCGGCGGTATCGGTCAATCGCGCCTTACCATGCTGCTGCTGCAATTACCGCACATCGGGCAAGTGCAGTGCGGCGTATGGCCTGCGCAAGTTCGCGAGCAGGTTTCCGGCCTGCTTTAACGCCGCCAGCGTCGTAACAGGCGGCTGCGCATCCCGGTATCGAAGCGCCAGATATGGTCGAAGATACGCATGATGCCGGGCTTGCCGTGCGACGACATCGCCACCGCGTGAAAGCGATGTTGATGAATGTGCTGAAGTTCTTTTACTTTACTGACAACATCGTCCGGCAGGCGCTGGGCGATGAAATCAGAAATCACCACCGCATCCGCGTCATACCACTCTCCGCCCTGCATCCGTTCTATGATCGCGCGAAAACAGCTTGCCAGATCGGTGCCACCGCGAAAGCGCTGACTAAGAAAGCGGATCGCCTGCTCCAGCCCCTGAGCACTGGTAAGTTCATAGCGCACCACTTCGCTGGAAAACAGCATAATAAAACAGCGTCGTTTGTCCGCCAGCGCCACGCGCATCAGTGCCAGGCAGAACGCTTTAGCGCACTGTTCGTTGAAACCGCCCATAGAACCGGAGGTATCGACACAGACAATGAAAGGGCCGCGCGGCTGCTGGTCAAAATCCTGGTGAACGACCGGGCGTTCCGTCACTTTTTCCCGCCAGGCATCGCCATGCAGGCGGTAAGTCAGCAACTGTTTTTCCACCAGCCGCCGGTAAAACTCATACTCCAGTTCGGTGATACCCAGCGTTGCCAGCTCTGGCGGCAATAAGCGCAGGATATCGTCGCTCTGATGCAGCCCGTCAACCTGCTCCGGTACGATTGCCGGTTCGCGCACCATGGTGCGGAAAGTTTCCATCGGCGCATCTTTACGCGGCACCGACCTGGCTTCCCGTGAGCGGCCAAGCTGTTCCGCCAGTTGCTGGAGTTCCGGTTGCTCTTTGAGAAAATCACCGTACTTAACGATCAGTTGATAATCACCGCGTTTGAGCTGCCCGGCGCTCATATCCCATAGCCTGCCTGCGGCATTTTCATTTTCGATCAGGACCGGCTCCAGCTGGCCGCTGAGCGTCATGCGTTCCTGCACTTCGCTGAGCAGTTGCTCGCGCTCCTCTTCCAGTAACTGCTGATTGAATGCGGTGGTTTGCACCACCAGACTCAGCCGCCAGCGTTGCAAAAACAGGGTATGCAGCGCGGGCGTGAAGACCGGGTTATCGGCAACCATTTGCCGCGCCTGGGTGGCGAAAGGGGATCGCAGCTTATCCAGTAAATCCAGGATTTGCGGAAGCTGAATGGTAAATTGCGAGGTTGAAAGCAGCTGGCTTTGCTGATAGCTCAGTACTTCTTGCGCCAGTTCCGGCGGCACTTCCGCCTCTTTCAGATGCTTTTTCAGTGCCTCGCGCCAGCGCGGCACATCTTCAGTGATCGCATGTTTGAGTTTGGGGAATTTTTCGAAAAATAGCGCCAGTTGCGGTGAAGCCAGCAGGAGGACGATAAGTTCTTCAACCAACGCCTCCTCACTGATGGTGAGCATTACATTCAGTGTTTCCAGCGTTAGCATTGTCGCGCCTGTTGGATCTGCGCTCTGACATCCTGCAGGCTGGCTTCAATACGACCTAACCAGTCGGCGGCGATAAACAGGCATTTTTGCTGCTCGCTAAAACGGGTGTGCTGCTGGTGCCAGGTGTTATCCAGTGCTTCCAGTTGTTGCTTGATCTCTTCTGGCACATTTTCAGTGGCACTGCCGCCGGGCAGAGCAAGACGCGATCCTTGCAGGCTGACGTCGCGGATCAACAGATGCAGGCTGGTATCCACTTCCAGATTCAGCACTTGCGCAAAACCAATGCCGTTGAGTTTGCCGCGGATCTCACCGCCTTTCGCCAGCCACTGCTCCAGCGCACCGCGTTCAATGGTGACGTGAATAACCTGCAAATCATGCAGTTTTAACGGCTGTTGCAGGAGGAGTGTCAACACCGGTTCGGTTAAACCGGCGGGTAACTCATAATGCGGCTTACGGCTGAACATCCCGCCCTGACGGCTTACTTTGAGCGCCGTCTTGTCGCTTTGTTGCTGCTGAAGTTGCAAGTGGCGCTGCGAAATCGTGGTGAGCTGCGCAATCATCGATTGTTGCTGCCAGGCGTGCCCGGTCATCAATACTTCCAGTTGCTGCTCCAGCAGACGCATGCCTTCCGCGTCGTGCCACAGGCAATCTTTCAGCAAGATTAAATCAATCGGCGCAACCGCATCGCGACCGCTAAAAAAGGCGCTGGCCTGTAACAGGCGGATAGCCTTTTTCCAGCGACGATCGGAAACATACGGCGCGCTCGGCAACGCATCAAGCTGCTGGCGCAACGTATAAATAAGCTCAAAGACATTATCCGGCAGTTTGACCTTGCTGATTTCCTGTTGCCAGCTTGCGTACTCTTCATCGGTGATTTGCAACTCAGCGGGTACCGGGTTGTCGTTCTCATCCTGTTGGCTAATCAGCATCGAGCGGAAATTGCCCTTCTCCTGCACTTTGTCGAGCCACAGACGAATCAACATGCGGTCATACAGCGCTTCAAGGCTGCTATCCGCTTCCGGCAGCTCGTTAGAGGCGGCCACCAGCAGACGCATGGGGATTTTCTCTTCGCTGGCGCCATTGCGAAAACGCCGCTCGTTAATCGCCGTCAGCAGCGTGTTGAGAATGGCCGGACCGGCTTTCCAGATCTCATCCAGAAAGACAATTTCAGCTTCCGGTAAATAGCCGCTGGTTAAGCGCTCGTAGCGTCCTTCATCTTTCAGTGCCTGGATAGAAAGCGGGCCAAACACCTCTTCCGGCGTTGAGAAACGGGTCATCAAATATTCGAAGGCGCGGGCATGTTTGAAGGCAAACTTCAGACGGCGAGCAATCAGGCTTTTGGCGATGCCCGGTGGACCAAGAAGAAACACACTCTCACCGCTTAGCGCCGCCAGCAAACACAGGCGAATGGCGTGGCTGCGCTCAAAGAGTCCTTTTTCTAGCGCGCTGCTTAAGCGGGAAATTCTTTCTGCTAATAAATGTGAGTGAGCCATAATAGATTTGCGTCCTTTCGCCGTGTTATCCGGCTTGCAAAAGCGAGTATAGACGTTCCTGAAAGGGCTTGTAATAGACTGAAGAACGGCTTTATTTTCTTTGCGCCAGATTAATGTGGCCGCATTTAGGGGTACGATTTCATAAATAATCGTGCATACTGTGCGCTTTTTGTGGGCCAAGGGACTAAGCACACATTTTGGCATTCAATCAAAAGATTAGTCTATGAGCACTGAGAATAAGCAATCATTACCTGCGGTTACGCTTGCGGCGATTGGGGTTGTCTACGGTGATATCGGCACCAGCCCACTTTATACACTTCGTGAATGTTTGTCTGGTCAGTTTGGTTTTGGCGTTGAGCGCGATGCCGTGTTCGGCTTTTTGTCGCTCATCTTCTGGCTGCTGATTTTTGTTGTCTCCATTAAGTACCTGACATTCGTCATGCGGGCGGATAACGCCGGTGAAGGCGGGATCTTAACCCTGATGTCGCTGGCCGGGCGCAATACCTCCGCAAGGATGACCTCAGTGCTGGTGATCATGGGGCTGATTGGCGGCAGCTTCTTCTATGGTGAAGTGGTCATCACGCCCGCCATCTCGGTGATGTCGGCGATAGAGGGGCTGGAAATTATCGCGCCTTCGCTCGACGCCTGGATTGTGCCGCTGTCGATTGTGGTGCTAACCCTGCTGTTCGCGATTCAGAAACACGGTACTGGCCTTGTGGGGAAGCTGTTTGCGCCCATTATGCTGGCGTGGTTTTTGATTCTCGCGGTGCTTGGTGCGCGCAGCATTATTGATAATCCTGAGGTGTTGCAGGCGCTGAACCCGATGTGGGCGGTGAACTTCTTCCTGCAATATAAAGCTATCTCCTTTGTGGCGCTGGGCGCGGTGGTGCTGTCTATCACCGGGGTGGAAGCGCTGTATGCGGATATGGGCCACTTCGGTAAGCTGCCGATCCGCGTGGCGTGGTTTATCGTTGTGCTGCCATCGCTGGTGCTGAACTACTTTGGCCAGGGCGCGTTGCTGCTGAAAACGCCGGAAGCGATTAAAAACCCCTTCTTCCTGCTCGCGCCAGAATGGGCGCTGATCCCCATGCTGATTATCGCCACGCTGGCGACAGTTATCGCCTCGCAGGCGGTGATTTCCGGCGTGTTCTCGCTGACGCGCCAGGCCGTGCGTCTGGGTTATCTGGCACCGATGCGCATCATCCATACCTCGGAGATGGAATCCGGGCAGATCTATATCCCGTTCATTAACTGGCTGCTCTACTTTGCGGTGGTGCTGGTTATTGTCAGCTTTGAGCACTCCAGTAACCTGGCGGCAGCGTACGGTATCGCCGTAACGGGCACCATGGTGCTGACCTCGATTCTTTCTACCACGGTGGCGCGTAAAAACTGGCACTGGAACAAAGTGCTGGTGGGGTTGCTTCTGCTCTTATTCCTCTCTATCGATGTGCCGCTGTTCTCGGCGAACCTCGATAAAATCGTCTCCGGCGGTTGGTTGCCATTAACCCTGGGGCTGGTGATGTTCATGGTGATGACCACCTGGAAGAGCGAGCGTTTCCGCCTGCTGCGCCGTATGCATGAACACGGTAACTCTCTGGAGGCGATGATCGCCTCGCTGGAGAAATCACCGCCGGTGCGCGTGCCGGGCACGGCGGTTTATATGTCGCGTGCATTGAACGTTATTCCGTTCGCGATGATGCATAACCTGAAGCACAACAAGGTGCTGCATGAGCGCGTGATCCTGCTGACGCTGCGTACTGAAGATGCGCCGTATGTGCACAATGTGCGTCGCGTGCAAATTGAGCAATTGTCGCCGACTTTCTGGCGTGTGGTGGCGAGCTACGGCTGGCGTGAAACGCCGAACGTGGAAGAAGTGTTCCACCGTTGCGGGCTGGAAGGGCTGAACTGCCGCATGATGGAGACCTCGTTCTTTATGTCGCATGAGTCGTTGATTCTGGGCAAACGGCCGTGGTATCTGCGTCTGCGCGGTAAGCTCTATCTGGTGCTGCAGCGCAACGCGCTGCGCGCGCCAGACCAGTTTGAGATCCCGCCAAACCGGGTGATAGAACTGGGAACACAGGTCGAAATTTAATGCTAATAAAACCCCTCTTCATGAGGGGTTTTTGCTATTAATTGCTGGCTATTTTACTTAAAACAGGAAAGCTGTTTTTTTCATCAATTCGACAAGCGAAACGTTTCGATATCGATCACACTTCTGTAACGGCAAGATAGTTTTCTGCACATTCTTCGTACTACACTGCATACAGCGAAACGTTTCGCTGATGGAGCATAAAAAATGAAAAAAGGTCGTGTGCTGAACGCTGACATCTCGTCAGTCATCTCTCGTCTTGGTCATACTGATTCGCTGGTGGTGTGTGATGCCGGGTTGCCGGTGCCGCGTAACACGCAACGTATTGATATGGCATTAACGCAGGGCGTGCCTTCCTTTATGCAAGTACTGGAAGTGGTGACGGCGGAAATGCAGGTTGAGTCCGCGATTATCGCCTCGGAGATTAAGCAGCATAATCCGCAGCTCCATGAAACGTTGCTCAACCATATTGAGCAGCTGCAGCAACACCAGGGAAATAACATCGACGTGCGGTACGTTACGCACGAGCAATTTAAAAAACACACCGCGGACAGTCATGCGGTGATTCGCAGCGGGGAGTGTTCCCCGTTTGCGAATATCATTCTCTGTGCTGGCGTGACCTTCTGAGGCCATCATGGACGCGTTACTACAACTCAAAGGCATCGACAAAGCCTTTCCCGGCGTAAAAGCCCTCTCCGGCGCGGCGCTAAATGTTTATTCTGGCCGCGTGATGGCGCTGGTGGGTGAAAACGGCGCTGGCAAATCAACAATGATGAAAGTGCTGACGGGCATCTACGCCCGAGATGCCGGTTCGCTGCTGTGGTTAGGCAAAGAAACCACTTTCACCGGGCCGAAATCCTCTCAGGAAGCCGGTATTGGCATCATCCACCAGGAACTGAACCTGATCCCGCAACTCACCATTGCCGAAAACATCTTCCTCGGTCGTGAGTTTGTGAATCGCTTTGGCAAAATCGACTGGAAAAAGATGTTTGCCGAAGCCGACAAACTGCTGGCGAAGCTGAATCTGCGCTTTAAAAGCGAGCGGCTGGTCGGCGAACTGTCGATTGGCGATCAGCAGATGGTCGAAATCGCCAAAGTGATGAGCTACGAATCGCAGGTCATCATTATGGATGAGCCAACCGATGCCCTGACGGATACCGAAACCGAATCGCTGTTTCGCGTCATTCGCGAGTTGAAATCGCAGGGGCGCGGCATCGTCTATATTTCTCACCGCATGAAAGAAATCTTCGAGATTTGCGATGACGTGACCGTCTTCCGTGACGGGCAATTTATTGCCGAGCGCGAAGTGGCCACGCTGACCGAAGATACGCTGATTGAAATGATGGTGGGCCGCAAACTGGAAGATCAATATCCGCGGTTGGATAAAGCGCCGGGCGAGATTCGCCTTTCCGTCGATAACCTGTGCGGGCCGGGCGTGGAAAATGTCAGTTTCACGCTGCGTAAAGGCGAAATTCTTGGCGTAGCCGGATTGATGGGCGCCGGGCGCACCGAGCTGATGAAAGTGCTGTATGGCGCACTGCCGCGCACCAGCGGTTATGTGACGCTCGACGGTCATGAAGTGATCACCCGCTCACCGCAGGACGGGCTGGCAAACGGCATTGTTTATATTTCGGAAGACCGCAAGCGCGACGGGCTGGTGCTCGGCATGTCGGTTAAAGAGAACATGTCGCTGACCGCGCTGCGTTACTTCAGCCATGCGGGCGGTACGCTGAAACACAAAGATGAGCAGCAGGCGGTAAGTGATTTTATTCGTTTGTTTAATGTGAAAACGCCTTCTATGGAGCAGGCCATTGGTTTGCTCTCCGGCGGGAATCAGCAAAAAGTGGCGATTGCCCGCGGTTTGATGACCCGGCCGAAAGTGTTGATCCTCGACGAGCCAACGCGTGGTGTTGACGTTGGGGCGAAGAAAGAGATTTATCAGTTAATTAACCAGTTTAAGGCCGATGGCCTGAGCATCATTCTTGTCTCCTCCGAAATGCCGGAAGTGTTGGGCATGAGCGATCGCATAATGGTGATGCATGAAGGGCATCTCGGCGGGGAATTCACGCGCGAGCAGGCCACTCAGGAAGTGTTGATGGCTGCCGCTGTGGGCAAGCTTAATCGTGTGAATCAGGAGTAAAAAAGATGACTACCCAGGCTGTTTCTGGTCGCCGTTATTTCACCAAAGCATGGTTGATGGAACAAAAATCGTTGATTGCCCTGCTGGTGCTGATTGCGATTGTCTCGACCATGAGCCCGAACTTTTTTACCGTCAATAACTTGTTAAATATCCTGCAACAGACCTCGGTGAACGCCATTATGGCGGTCGGTATGACGCTGGTTATTTTAACGTCGGGAATCGATCTGTCCGTCGGTTCTCTGTTAGCGCTCACCGGCGCGGTTGCCGCCTCGCTGGTGGGCATGGAAGTTAACGCGCTGGTGGCGGTTGTCGGCGCGCTGGCGCTCGGCGCGGCTGTTGGCGCGCTGACCGGTACGATTGTCGCGAAAGGCCGCGTACAGGCGTTTATCGCTACGCTGGTGATGATGCTGCTGCTGCGTGGTGTGACGCTGGTTTATACCAACGGTAGCCCGGTGAATACCGGTTTTACTGATAACGCGGATGTGTTTGGCTGGTTCGGTATTGGTCGTCCGTTCGGTATTCCGACGCCGGTGTGGCTGATGGCCGTCGTCTTTATCGCGGCGTGGTATCTGTTGCATCACACCCGTTTGGGCCGCTATATCTATGCATTAGGCGGTAACGAAGCGGCGACACGCTTATCCGGTATCAGCGTTGATAAAGTCAAAGTTATCGTTTACTCCCTGTGCGGCCTTCTGGCTTCGCTGGCGGGCATTATTGAAGTGGCGCGTCTTTCCTCGGCGCAACCTACTGCGGGAGCGGGTTATGAGCTGGATGCTATCGCTGCGGTTGTTTTGGGTGGGACCAGTCTCGCAGGTGGCAAAGGACGTATTGTCGGCACATTAATCGGCGCGCTGATCCTTGGCTTCCTCAATAATGGATTGAATTTGTTGAGCGTTTCCTCCTATTACCAGATGATCGTTAAAGCAGTGGTTATTCTGCTCGCGGTGCTGGTAGACAACAAAAAGCAGTAATTACCTACACAACAGGACTCATGAAAATGAACATGAAAAAACTGGCCACTCTGGTTTCTGCTGTTGCACTGAGCGCCACCGTAAGCGCGAACGCGATGGCGAAGGACTCTATTGCTCTGGTGATTTCCACGCTGAACAACCCGTTCTTCGTTTCCCTGAAGGATGGCGCGCAGAAAGAAGCGGACAAACTGGGTTATGACCTGGTGGTGCTGGACTCGCAAAACAACCCGGCGAAAGAGCTGGCGAACGTGCAGGACCTGACCGTGCGCGGCACCAAATTGCTGCTGATCAACCCGACCGATTCCGACGCTGTAGGTAACGCTGTGAAAATGGCAAACCAGGCGAAAATCCCGGTGATCACCCTCGACCGCGTAGCGTCCAGCGGTGAAGTGGTAAGCCATATTGCTTCTGATAACGTGCTCGGCGGCAAAATTGCCGGCGATTACATTGCCAGAAAAGCGGGTGAAGGCGCGAAAGTTATCGAACTGGCGGGTATTGCCGGGACTTCCGCTGCGCGTGAACGTGGCGAAGGCTTCCAGCAGGCAGTTGCTGCGCACAAATTCAATGTACTGGCCAGCCAGCCGGCAGACTTCGACCGCACTAAAGGCCTGAACGTGATGCAGAACCTGCTGACCGCGCATCCGGATGTGCAGGCTGTTTTCGCACAGAACGATGAAATGGCGCTGGGTGCGCTGCGCGCACTGCAAACGGCCGGTAAATCCGACGTGATGGTGGTGGGCTTTGACGGTACGCCAGACGGCGTGAAAGCGGTTAACGACGGTAAACTGGCGGCGACTATCGCTCAGTTGCCGGAGCAGATCGGCGCGAAAGGCGTGGATACCGCAGACAAAGTGCTGAAAGGTGAAAAAGTCTACGCCAAAAACCCGGTTGATCTGAAACTGGTTATCAAGCAGTAATTGGTCATTCTGGTGGAGGGCAAAAACCTTTCGCCTGAGGGACAATGCAAAAAAGAAAAGCATGGCACGCGCCACCGAAAGGTGGCGCATTTTACGGACAAGCTCATCATGAAAACCGCAGGCAAACTCGTTGTCCTTGGCAGTATCAATGCCGATCACATTCTTAACCTTGAATCTTTCCCTGCTCCGGGCGAAACCGTGACGGGCAGCCAGTATCAGGTGGCTTTTGGCGGTAAAGGGGCAAACCAGGCGGTAGCCGCCGGGCGCAGCGGTGCGGATATTGCGTTTATCGCCTGTACCGGTGATGACGATACCGGTGCGCGCGTGCGTAAACAGCTTGAGAGCGACAATATTGATGTTGCGCCGGTGAGCGTTGTTGTGGGTGAATCCACCGGTGTTGCGCTGATTTTCGTCAACGCTGAAGGTGAGAATGTTATCGGTATTCATGCGGGAGCGAATGCGGCGCTCTCAGTTGATCGCGTCAACGCGCAGCATGACCTGATTGCACAAGCTTCTGCTCTGTTAATGCAACTGGAATCACCGGTTGAGAGCGTACTGGCTGCGGCACGTATTGCGCGTCAGAACAATACCCTCGTGGCGTTGAATCCGGCGCCGGCGCGCGAGCTTTCCGATGAACTGCTGGCGCTGGTGGATATCATCACGCCAAATGAGACCGAAGCGGAAAAACTCACCGGAATTAAGGTATCCAGCGACGAAGATGCCGCGCAGGCTGCACAGGCGCTTCACGCCAAAGGTATTAAAACGGTGATTATTACCCTCGGGAGTCGTGGTGTCTGGGCCAGCGTTAGTGGCGAAGGCAAACGCGTACCGGGCTTTAAAGTGAAAGCCATCGACACCATTGCGGCGGGTGACACGTTTAACGGTGCGTTGCTGACCGCGTTACTGGAAGATAAACCTCTGGATGAGGCGATTCGTTTTGCTCATGCGGCGGCGGCGATTGCCGTCACGCGTAAGGGTGCGCAACCGTCTGTGCCGTGGCGCAATGAGATTGACGATTTTCTCTCTTCGCAGGGGTGACGCTTGGCGACCATGAAGGATGTTGCCCGCCTGGCGGGCGTTTCCACTTCAACCGTTTCCCATGTGATTAACAAAGATCGCTTTGTCAGTGAGGCTATCCGCGAAAAAGTGGAAACGGCGATCAAGACGCTGAATTACGCGCCTTCAGCGATTGCGCGCAGTCTGAAGATCAACCAGACGCGTACGATTGGCATGCTGATCACCGCCAGTACTAATCCCTTTTACTCGGAGCTGGTACGCGGCGTGGAGCGCAGCTGCTTCGAGCGGGGTTACAGCCTGGTGTTGTGCAACACCGAGGGTGACGAGCAGCGGATGAACCGCAACCTGGAAACATTGATGCAAAAACGCGTCGATGGGTTGCTGTTGCTGTGTACCGAAACGCACCAGCCTTCGCAAGAGATTATGCAGCGCTACCCTTCAATTCCCACAGTAATGATGGACTGGGCACCCTTCGACGGCGACAGCGATCTGATTCAGGACAACTCGTTGCTCGGCGGCGATATGGCGACACAATATCTGATTGGCAAAGGGCATACGCGTATCGCCTGCATTACGGGTCCGCTGGATAAAACGCCTGCACGTTTGCGCCTGGAAGGGTATCGCGAAGCGATGGCTCGCGCCGGGTTGGTGATCCGTGAAGGGGATGAGATCGAGAGCGATTTTGAGTTTGGCGGCGGTTTCGACGCGATGCAGGCATTGCTGGCAATGAGCGAACGCCCGCAGGCGGTATTTATTGGTAATGATGCGATGGCCGTTGGCGCGTATCAGGCGCTGTACCAGGCGGGGCTGAAAATCCCGGAGGATATGGCGATAGTGGGTTATGACGATATTGAACTGGCGCGTTATATGACGCCGCCGCTCACCACTATTCATCAGCCAAAAGATGAACTGGGTGAGCTGGCGATTGATGTGCTTATCCACCGGATTGCGGAGCCTGGCTTGCAACAGCAGCGTTTGCAGCTCACGCCAATATTAATGGAACGCGGCTCAGCCTGACTTTTTGTGCCGTTCTTTAATCAGGTTGCGGCCATCTTTTGCTTTTAACAACATAAACACTAACGCGGAAACCAGCGTGATCGCACCCATGGTTATAAAGGTGTAGTGGAATTGCTCCACCGTGTTTGTGCCGTCAAATCCTTCATAGAAACGCAGCACTGCTGCACTAACCGCCACGCCGAGGCTAATCGACAGTTGCTGTGTTACTGCCAGCACACTATTGCCGCTGCTGGCGTTATCGTCGGTTAAGTCTGCAAGCGTAATGGTGTTCATTGCGGTGAACTGCGTGGACATTGCCATCCCGAGGATGAACAACGGTAATACCAGCATCCATATTGCCATCGCCGGTGTTTGTAAGGCGAACTGGGCAATCATCAAACCAATAAACAGTGTGATACCCACCAACGTTTTACGGTAGCCAAGCCGGCGCAATATCTGGGTTACCATCGATTTTGCGAGAATAGAACCCAGCGCGGTGGGCGCCATCATGCAACCGGCGATCAATGCCGGATAACCGAACCCAACCTGTAACATTAGCGGCATTAAAAAGGGCACACAGCCGGTACCCAACCGCGAAGCAATATTCCCGGCAACGCCAACGGAGAAGGTGCGGGTGTTAAACAGGTTGAGCGATATCAACGGCGTTGGATGGCGGCGCGCGTGGCGGATGTAGGCCAGTAACAGCAAAATGCCGCTCAGAATGATAGTAAAAGCGATCCAACTGGCGACCAGCTTCTCACCGAATAACTCCATACCGCTTGAGAACAGCACCAGGCTCAAACCGAACAGGAAAAAACCGCCCATATCGAAACTGCGCCGTGGCGTGGTGAAGTTCGGCATGTATTTACGTGCATAAAACAGACCGGCGAGGCCAATCGGGATATTAATTAAGAAGATCCAGTGCCAGCTCGCCCAGGTAACCAGTACGCCGCCCATTACCGGCCCCAGAATCGGCCCGACCAGCCCTGGCATGGTGACGAAGTTCAGTACCGGCAGCAATTCGCTACGCGGATAAGCCCGAAGCAATGCCAGGCGTGCGACCGGCATCATCATTGCGCCACCGATCCCCTGAATCACGCGGAACACGACCAGCATCGATAATGAATTAGAAAGCGCGCAGGCCAGCGAACCAAGAGTAAACAGGCTGACTGCCAGCATAAAGACGCGCCGGGTACCGAAGCGATCGGCCAGCCAGCCGCTCATGGGGATAAGCATGGCGACTGTGAGTGTGTAGCTGATAATCGCCGATTGCATCGCTAAAGGGGAACGACCAAGGCTTTGTGCTATTGCAGGGAGTGCGGTGTTAAGGATCGTGGCATCCAGTGCCTGCATAAAAAAAGCCATTGCCGCAATCCACGGCAGGCCGGCCATACTGCGTGCTTTCTTCTCTGTCATACCTTGTCCTGTTAATTCGGCGTATTCAGTAACAGCTGGCACGCCCGGAGCGCGCTGTCGCCATCACTCTCCTGGATGGCGTCCACAATCGCCTGGTGAAGGTCGAGCTTGATCACTTCATTTTGTGTAATAGAGGTAAAGTAGGTGTGATAGATAGAATGAAACAGTGTGGAGAACGAAATAAGAAACGGGTTATCGCTCATCGCATAGATATGTTCATGCCATGCCATATCGACTTCTACCCAGCGTTCGCGGTTGAAGTTCTTTTTCAGGAACACCATCTCTTCCATTAATGTATTGAGATACGCTTTTTGTTCCGCGCTACCCAGCGTGGCGGCGAGCAGACACGCCTGAGGCTCAAGGCTGCTACGCATAATGAGAAAGTGTTGAACAACGTCCTGGAAATTATCCTCATGCATCCACCAGGAGAGCAACTCCTTATCAAGGAAGTTCCAGTTTCCGCGCGGCATAACGCGAGTACCGATACGTGGGCGGGGGAGCACCATCCCTTTTGCGGTTAATGTCTTTACCGCTTCTCTGACAGCGGTGCGGCTTACGCCAAACTTCTCACCCAGTTCCATCTCCCCCGGCAGAATACTTCCTGGGGCATATTCACCTTTCAGGATTTGTTGCGCCAGTTTCTCAGCCAGAACCCAGGAGATGTTTTTCTGCGCGGCAAGTTGTTGTGCGTTTAGCGGCATTTTTACTTCCTTATTTCTTTATTTCACTGGCTAGTATGCCATTCGATACCTTTCAGTGGTGGTAAAAACAGCGAAATCGGCAATTCATGCCGCTTTTTACCACGCTTTGTTGAAAAAAGAGACGGTTGAAAAGTTTTTTGAAATTAGGGGTTGTCAGCGGGAATTAACTCCCTATAATGCGCCTCCACTGACACGGCACAACGGCAAACACACCGGCCTGTCAGGTGAAGAAATCTGAAAATAAACAGTTGACTTCACGGCGGGAAAACGTAATATACGCAACCCGCGCCGCAGCAAAAAGCGAGGCGGCACTGCTCTTTAACAATTTATCAGACAATCTGTGTGGGCACTCAGGGTGACTGGATTCTTAACGTCCTCGGACGAAAAATGAATACCAAGTCTCAACGAGTGAACACGTAATTCATTACGACGTTCTTTTCTTTAGAAATAAAGAAACATTGAGCATCAAACTTTTAAATTGAAGAGTTTGATCATGGCTCAGATTGAACGCTGGCGGCAGGCCTAACACATGC
>NZ_JBHZPO010000028.1:0-2646 GCF_042788165.1 Kosakonia sp. YIM B13588
CACTACAACACCTTCCGCTACTACGACCCCTGCGGTGGACGCTACACCCAGATGGACCCGATAGGGTTACTGGGTGGACTGAATACTTATACGTATGTGGTGGATCCGCTTACTTGGGTGGATCCTTGGGGGCTGGCATCTACGTGCCTCGATAGAGATTGGGGAACATATTTCGCAAGGAGGTCAGGAACAACGCCTCCAACATCGATGGTTAACCCTCATGCCCATCACATTGTATTCAAAGGAGATTTTTCAAGGTCTCCACCAATGCAGGAAGCTTTAAAAAGGAGTAGAAATATTCTGAAAAAATATGAAATTAACCCAGTTGAAGATGTGTCTGCGCTTATGTGGGCAGAAAACAGAGGCCATACTGTTGCAAATGCAAAACTTGTTGCAAATAAACTTGAAGCTGCACATGAAGTCATAAGTAGCCGCGGATTAAATGCAGTTGAAGCTACAAATGAGATGAAAGCAGCACTTCAGAGAATTGGGATGGAAGTATTTGGAAGCTGAACCTAGAGGTGATATATGAACTGGGATGAACTGGAAGAAAAATGTTTCCAGGCTGCGTTTGATGCCATCAAGAAACTTCTTACTGAATATTCTACTGAAAATTTTTATGCGTTCTCGCTTTATACAGACAGTAGCGCTATGACAGTATCGTTGAGCGCAAATTCTGAGGAACGCTTGCATTCTATCCTTGATGCTGAAAAAGATAAAAGTAGAGAGACACAAAGTTATTATAAATGGGCTACATCAGAATGGGCATACGAAGGATTTTGTGCGGAAAATTTTTCTGATATTAGTAAGGCTCTAAGAGAATCTCCGGATAGAGCGAACTTTTTGCAATTTAAGAACAAACTTGTTCAAGCACTTATTAATGCACTAAAAAAAATAAAATTAAGTGAGCTTGCGCCAGCCTTAAATGATTCCGTATTGTTTGTATCTATTACTGATGATGATGATGCAGAAAGAACTGAGAATATATCTGCAGGATTAATAAATGATAAATCGATCTCGTCTTATTTTCTTTCGAGATATGACTGAATGTGATTGGTTCTGTAGTGGCTAAATTACTCTGAATGGTATAAATAAAAATGCTGGTATGTATGGAATAGTACCAGCAGTCTGTTAAGTTGAATGTACATATTATTCAAGTAAGAGACGGTTTTGTGACTAATTACTATATAAAAGCGCCGACATATAAAATTTTATAGATGATGAGCCCCTTAATATTGTTTGACATTCATTTTTTGAAGTGCTTTATTTTTATTATAGTGATTGATGTGTTTAACTAATCTGGATGAAATGATGGCTTTTTATTTATTTGTTTATTTTTCCGGGTAATTGATGTGAGTAATAATTAATTTTTTCTGTGTTTTATTGTTGACTGTAATTCCAATATTTTTTTATGCTACTATATAGCGAACTGTGTAAGTGTATGCCTGCATTAAATATTAAATTGCGGGGCATTTATTTAAATGAGAGTAAATTATTTTATAGCTTGAGTGGTATCTGAAAGCCTCTTTATTTTTTGAAAGGAAATCTGAAAAGAAAGCTACTGAACAAAATAGATATTACACAGCCTAAAGGTGCAATACGTAAACAGAAAGAAGAAGTGCAAAATATACTCCGGAAAGGCCTTCAGAATGGCTATCCCATAAGGCCTCTCGATATGGATCAAGCTGGTTGTGCACTTGGAAATGCAAAAACAAATTCACTCTGGTCTAATATTTTTTATAAACACGGTTGGTGATAAATATGAATGATCTCACAAAAGTTATGGAACCTGTAGAATTCATTTTCACAGATAAGTTTTTCAAAGGGTTAAACGGGGATTTTGAATTTGACACTATAATAATACGTGAAATCGATAAGGCTTTTGAAAGTGCGTTTGACCAAGAGTTACCCAAGGGGTATGTGGTTTGGTTGGATATTATTGAAAATTACAGGAGAAAATTACGAGGTAATGCTGACTTCGACAAAGCATATGAAGCCGTTTCTAATTACTTAGAAACATTACAGGTAAATCACTCCTCTGACTTACTTGACTATAGGAAAAAGAAAATAAAAAAAATCAATAATAAACATGATGATTTTGTTTTTTCAGAGGCCCGGGAGAATGCTTACTTTGTCCTGGGGACGGTAGCGATAAATAGGTATCTAGATGATTTTATTCAGGACGGTTTCCTTGAGAATCTATTTGAAACTTATAAGTCAGGCGGTTGGCCTTGTGGTATGAAAGGAAAAAGTATTATTGTCTTTGATCCGGCTTTTTTAATAAGCGAAGATGACAAATGATCGTCGAGTAAAATTGTAAGAGATTCCTTAAATACGTTAATTTTTTTGAGGCTACATTCTCCTCAAAGTTTTAGAGACATTTCAGCTACTGTAATGCTGGATGCGCGGCCAGATAATAGAGCGTTCTATTTAGCAGGATGGCGAAGAACGTTTCTGGTATGACGCGGCGGCCAACCGCACCACGCCGGATTTACCGCCGGTGTGGGACAACCTGCTGAAACGACTGGAGGGCGTGCGCTGGGAGTACGACGGTTTCGGGCGTATGACTGAACGCCACGACAGCCATCGCGGCACGGTGCAGCGCTTCAGCTATGACGATGAACACCGCATCAGCCAGGTGATTAT
>NZ_JBHZPO010000029.1:0-2442 GCF_042788165.1 Kosakonia sp. YIM B13588
TGAACAGTGCATGCTCAGTCACGTGATCAGGGCCTGCTGAGCTGCGTGATTACTGTCTGCTCATCTGCTTGACAATTTCCAGCTGAGCTGCACGATTCCTGCCTGTCATCTCCTTGACAATTGCCACCTGTGCTGCGTAATTCCTGCCTGCTCATCTACTTGATTATTGCCAGCTGAGCAGCATGATTTCTCAGAGGTGAGTTCCATGATTATAGCCTGCTGACTGATTCCTGCCTACTCAGCTCTATGTTCATTGCCTCCAGAGGCACATGATCAGTGTGTGACACCAAACATGATCAGCACATGATCAGTCACATGATCAATGCATGATAAGCCAGGTGAACAGTGCATGATCAATTATGTGATCAGTGCATGATCAGTCATGTGACCAGTACATGGTAGCTGCGTGATCATTGCATGATCAGCCACGTGAGCAGTGCATGATAGCCACGTGATCAGTGCATGATCAGTCACGTGATCTGTGCATGATCAGTCACGTGATCTGTGCATGATCAGTCACGTGATCAGTGCATGATCAATTACCTGATCAGTGCATGATCAGTCACGTGACCAGTGCATGGTAGCTACGTGATCATTGCATGATCAGCCACGTGATCAGTGCATGATAGCCACGTGATCAGTGCATGATAGCCACGTGATCAGTGCATGATCAGTCACGTGATACGTGTGTGATCAGCCACATGATCAGTGCATGATATCCACGTGATCAGTGCAGGATAGCCACGTGATCACTTCATGATTATTCACGTGATCTGTACATGATCAGTCACGTGATACGTGTGTGATCAGCCACCGGATCAGTGCGTGATGAGCCATGTGATCAGTGCAGGATCAATTATGTGATCAGTGCATGATCAGTCACGTGATCAGTGCATGATCAGTCACGTGATCAGTGTATGATCAGCCACGTGATCAGTGCATGATCAGCCAAATGATAAGTGCATGATCAATTACGTGATCAGTGCATGATCAGCCACGTGATCGGTGCATGATCAGTCACGTGATCAGTACATGATCAGTCACGTGAACAGTGCATGATCATTTACGTGATCTGTGCATGATCAGTCACGTGACCAGTATATGGTAGCTACGTGATCATTCCATGACGAGCCACGTGAGCAGTGCATGATAGAAACGTGATGTGTGCATGATGAGTTACGTGAGCAGAGTATGATCAGCCACGTGATCAGTGCATGAGTGCCACGTGATCAGTGCATGTTATGTCACGTGACAGGTGTGTGATCAGCCACGTGAACAGTGCATGTTCAGCCACGTATTCAGTGCATGATAGCCACGTGATCAGTGCATGATCAGTTACGTGAGCAGTGTATGATCAGCCACGTGATCAGTGCATGGTCAGACACGTGAACAGTGTATGATCAGCCACGTGATCAGTGCATGATCAGTCACGTGATCAGTGTATGATCAGCCACGTGAACAGTGCATGCTCAGTCACGTGATCCGGGCCTGCTGAGCTGCGTGATTACTGTCTGCTCATCTGCTTGACAATTGCCAGCTGAGCTGCACGATTCCTGCCTGTCATCTGCTTGACAATTGCCAGCTGTGCTGTGTAATTCCTGCCTGCTCAGCTGCTTGATTATTGCCAGCTGAGCAGCATGATTCCTCACAGCTGAGTTCCATGATTATTGCCTGCTGACTGTTTGATTCGTGCCTACTCAGCTCTTTGTTTATTGCCTCCAGAGGCACATGATCAGTGTATGATAGCAAACATGATCAGCGCATGATCAGTCACATGATCAGCGCCATTAAGTCACGTGATCACTACATGATAGTCATGTGATCAGTCCATGCTCAGTCACGGTATCAGTGCATGATCAGCCACGTGATCAGTGCATGATCTGTCACATGATTAGTGTATGATCATCCACGTGATCAGTGCATGGGCAGTCATGTGATCAGTGCATGATATAGACGTGATCAGTGCATGATCAGTCTCGTGATCAGTGCATGATAGCCACGTGATCAGTGCATGATCAGTCACCTGATGGGTGTATGATCATTCACGTGACCTGTACATGGTAGCTACATGATCATTGCATGATCAGCCAAGTGAGTAGTGCATGATAGCCACGTGATCACTGCATGACAGGCCACGTGAGCAATGCATGATAGCCACGTGATCAGTGCATGATCAGACACGAGATCATTGCATGATCAGTCACGTGATCAGTGCATGATCAGCCACGTGATCAGTGCATGACCAGGCACGTGATCAGTGTATGTCCAGCCAAGTGATCAGTGCATTATAGCCACGTCATCAGTGCATGATCAGTCACATGATCAGTGCATGATCAGTCACGTGATAGGTGTGTGATCATCCACGTGAACAGTGCATGCTCAGTCACGTGATCAGGGCCTGCTGAGCTGCGTGATTACTGTCTGCTCATCTGCTTGACAATT
>NZ_JBHZPO010000030.1:0-1956 GCF_042788165.1 Kosakonia sp. YIM B13588
AGCTCCACGGGGTCTTTCCGTCCTGTCGCGGGTAACCTGCATCTTCACAGGTACTATAATTTCACCGAGTCTCTCGTTGAGACAGTGCCCAGATCGTTGCGCCTTTCGTGCGGGTCGGAACTTACCCGACAAGGAATTTCGCTACCTTAGGACCGTTATAGTTACGGCCGCCGTTTACTGGGGCTTCAATTCGCACCTTCGCTTACGCTAAGCGCTCCTCTTAACCTTCCAGCACCGGGCAGGCGTCAGCCCCTATACTTCGCCTTACGGCTTCGCAGAGACCTGTGTTTTTGCTAAACAGTCGCCTGGGCCTATTCACTGCGGCTCTCTCGGGCTTGCACCCTAACAGAGCACCCCTTCTCCCGAAGTTACGGGGTCATTTTGCCGAGTTCCTTAACGAGAGTTCTCTCGATCACCTTAGGATTCTCTCCTCGCCTACCTGTGTCGGTTTGCGGTACGGGCACCTCTCACCTCGCTAGAGGCTTTTCTTGGCAGTGTGGAATCAGGAACTTCGCTACTATAATTCGCTCGCCATCACAGCTCAGCCTTCACGGGAAACGGATTTGCCTATTTCCCAGCCTAACTGCTTGGACGCGGATATCCAATACCGCGCTTACCCTATCCTCCTGCGTCCCCCCATTGCTCAAATGGTGAGGAGGTGGTACAGGAATATCAACCTGTTATCCATCGCCTACGCCTTTCGGCCTCGGCTTAGGTCCCGACTAACCCTGAGCGGACGAGCCTTCCTCAGGAAACCTTAGGCATTCGGTGGAGGGGATTCTCACCCCTCTTTCGCTACTCATACCGGCATTCTCACTTCTAAGCGCTCCACAAGTCCTTCCGGTCTTGCTTCACAGCCCTTAGAACGCTCTCCTACCACTGTTCGAAGAACAGTCCGCAGCTTCGGTGATACGTTTAGCCCCGGTACATTTTCGGCGCAGAGTCACTCGACCAGTGAGCTATTACGCACTCTTTAAATGGTGGCTGCTTCTAAGCCAACATCCTGGTTGTCTAAGCAACTCCACATCCTTTTCCACTTAACGTATACTTTGGGACCTTAGCTGGCGGTCTGGGCTGTTTCCCTTTCGACTACGGATCTTATCACTCGCAGTCTGACTCCCAAGGATAAGTCATCGGCATTCGGAGTTTGACTGAATTCGGTAACCCGGTAGGGGCCCCTAGTCCAATCAGTGCTCTACCTCCGAGACTCTTACCTTGAGGCTAGCCCTAAAGCTATTTCGGAGAGAACCAGCTATCTCCAGGTTCGATTGGCATTTCACCCCTACCCACACCTCATCCCCGCACTTTTCAACGTGCGTGGGTTCGGGCCTCCATTCAGTGTTACCTGAACTTCACCCTGGACATGGGTAGATCACCTGGTTTCGGGTCTACGACCACGTACTCAATTCGCCCTATTCAGACTCGCTTTCGCTGCGGCTCCGCATCTTCTGCTTAACCTTGCACGGGATCGTAACTCGCCGGTTCATTCTACAAAAGGCACGCCATCACCCATTAACGGGCTCTGACTACTTGTAGGCACACGGTTTCAGGATCTCTTTCACTCCCCTTCCGGGGTGCTTTTCACCTTTCCCTCACGGTACTGGTTCACTATCGGTCACTAGGGAGTATTTAGCCTTGGGAGATGGTCCTCCCGGATTCCGACGGAATTTCACGTGTTCCGCCGTACTCAGGATCCACTCAGGAGAGAACGAAGTTTTGACTACAGGGCTGTTACCTTCTATGGCGGGCCTTTCCAGACCTCTTCATCTACCTCGTTCCTTTGTAACTCCGTACAGAGTGTCCTACAACCCCAAGAGGCAAGCCTCTTGGTTTGGGCTGGTCCCGTTTCGCTCGCCGCTACTCAGGGAATCGCATTTGCTTTCTCTTCCTCCGGGTACTTAGATGTTTCAGTTCCCCGGGTCTGCCTTCTCATATCCTATGTATTCAGATATGGAT
>NZ_JBHZPO010000031.1:0-1670 GCF_042788165.1 Kosakonia sp. YIM B13588
TTAATGGGGTGACTGCGTACCTTTTGTATAATGGGTCAGCGACTTATATTCTGTAGCAAGGTTAACCGAATAGGGGAGCCGAAGGGAAACCGAGTCTTAACTGGGCGTTAAGTTGCAGGGTATAGACCCGAAACCCGGTGATCTAGCCATGGGCAGGTTGAAGGTTGGGTAACACTAACTGGAGGACCGAACCGACTAATGTTGAAAAATTAGCGGATGACCTGTGGCTGGGGGTGAAAGGCCAATCAAACCGGGAGATAGCTGGTTCTCCCCGAAAGCTATTTAGGTAGCGCCTCGTGAATTCATCTCCGGGGGTAGAGCACTGTTTCGGCTAGGGGGCCATCCCGGCTTACCAACCCGATGCAAACTACGAATACCGGAGAATGTTATCACGGGAGACACACGGCGGGTGCTAACGTCCGTCGTGAAGAGGGAAACAACCCAGACCGCCAGCTAAGGTCCCAAAGTCATGGTTAAGTGGGAAACGATGTGGGAAGGCCCAGACAGCCAGGATGTTGGCTTAGAAGCAGCCATCATTTAAAGAAAGCGTAATAGCTCACTGGTCGAGTCGGCCTGCGCGGAAGATGTAACGGGGCTAAACCATGCACCGAAGCTGCGGCAGCGACACTTATGTGTTGTTGGGTAGGGGAGCGTTCTGTAAGCCTGCGAAGGTGTGCTGTGAGGCATGCTGGAGGTATCAGAAGTGCGAATGCTGACATAAGTAACGATAAAGCGGGTGAAAAGCCCGCTCGCCGGAAGACCAAGGGTTCCTGTCCAACGTTAATCGGGGCAGGGTGAGTCGACCCCTAAGGCGAGGCCGAAAGGCGTAGTCGATGGGAAACAGGTTAATATTCCTGTACTTGGTGTTACTGCGAAGGGGGGACGGAGAAGGCTATGTTAGCCGGGCGACGGTTGTCCCGGTTTAAGCGTGAAGGTGTGTGCTCCAGGCAAATCCGGAGCACTTTAACACTGAGGCGTGATGACGAGGCACTACGGTGCTGAAGTAACAAATGCCCTGCTTCCAGGAAAAGCCTCTAAGCATCAGGTAACACGAAATCGTACCCCAAACCGACACAGGTGGTCAGGTAGAGAATACCAAGGCGCTTGAGAGAACTCGGGTGAAGGAACTAGGCAAAATGGTGCCGTAACTTCGGGAGAAGGCACGCTGATGCGTAGGTGAAGTCCCTTGCGGATGGAGCTGAAATCAGTCGAAGATACCAGCTGGCTGCAACTGTTTATTAAAAACACAGCACTGTGCAAACACGAAAGTGGACGTATACGGTGTGACGCCTGCCCGGTGCCGGAAGGTTAATTGATGGGGTCATCCGTAAGGAGAAGCTCTTGATCGAAGCCCCGGTAAACGGCGGCCGTAACTATAACGGTCCTAAGGTAGCGAAATTCCTTGTCGGGTAAGTTCCGACCTGCACGAATGGCGTAATGATGGCCAGGCTGTCTCCACCCGAGACTCAGTGAAATTGAACTCGCTGTGAAGATGCAGTGTACCCGCGGCAAGACGGAAAGACCCCGTGAACCTTTACTATAGCTTGACACTGAACACTGGTCCTTGATGTGTAGGATAGGTGGGAGGCTTTGAAGCGTGGACGCCAGTCTGCGTGGAGCCGCCCTTGAAATACCACCCTTTAATGGCTGGTGTTCTAACGTGGACCCGT
>NZ_JBHZPO010000032.1:0-1420 GCF_042788165.1 Kosakonia sp. YIM B13588
GGAAAGCCCTCGAGAGACCTCCTTCAACACGTCTCGAGGCCAGATTCCCCTACCATGGCTCGGGAGCAATGACGCGCTCCCCCTCGCCACTCGCATGGAGACCCGACTTCCCTGGCGCCCCACGAGAGGCTCACTGACCTCGCCGTCGTACCTCGAGCCATGGTAGGGTGCCGGGGACCAGCCCCGGCTGATCCAGGGTATTCGAAGGAGAGACGGCGTAGGCGAAGATCAGGAAACCACTGCTTAATTAAATGTTAATTAAGGATATAAAGAGTAATAGAATGAGGATAGCTCAGTGAGGAAATTCAGTGGAGAAAAGAGGCTGAATAATTCAGCCAGAAGGTAAGAGAAAGAACGACATGGTGAGACCAAGTTTCGGTGAACAAGGCCCGCACTTTATTTTTCAAAGTAGTTTTTATACCTTAAGTTATGCATAGAGGATAATGGGGGAAGGGGTCGAGTCTTGCAGCAAACCAGGCTTTCTTCCTGCAAACTTATCATATGCAAAAGCTTAGGTGATTTGCATCATCTTCTGGCCCGGAGGCCTGTTAACATTTTAAGACCTTTTCTTCAGAAAACTTATTTTTCTCTAAAGGTGGTTGGTCAGGAGCCACCCTCCAAAAAAGCATTAGATAAAGTTGCATTCCTACAGAGCAAAGGTGTGGTGGGCTATAACAAGAAAAAGAATTAACTCAAGGGTCCCAGGTTACAAACATTAAAGCTACTACTTACACCAATTATATTAATCAATACACTGCCAGGGACACAGCAGGTAAGGGATATGGAAACTTAGCAGCAAACAATGGCCCAACAAGTGAAAAACCATTCACCAATACAATTTCTAATCAATCTTGTAACTACTCAAAAGAATCTGTGTTTAGACAGTTTAGAACATCTCCTGCCTCTCACAGTTGGGAGGCTCTGAACAATCCCATGTGGCCGGAAAAACCTATTCAGGCAGGCTAGAGGATTTCCAAAGGAGTTTGTAGGTTAAACACTGTCACACCCAGGAATTATTAACTGGAACTGTAAGCTAACTCTTTTTTCAGAGAGAGGTAGTGGGGGAGAGCCCCCCGTAAAGTCAGAGGTTTAGGTGAAAGCACAAGCAGAAAGTAGGCAGACTCTGGTTTTGGGGGTATATGCTCGAGAATTTCCAGGGGGACTCCTGAAGCTCGATCCCGCCTTTGCGTATGCCGAGCCTCCTTCCTCATGACCTTTGTCATGGGCGGAGTTCCTCACTGGCTCCCAGCAGTGATAGAATTCCAGTGGAGCTATTCCAGATCCTGAAAGATGATGCTGTGGAAAGTGCTGCACTCAATATGCAATATGCAATATGCACTCAATATGCAATATGCCGGCTCACGGCAGTAGGGGAATCTGGCCTCGAGACGTGTTGAAGAAGGTCTCTCGAGGTCTTTCT
>NZ_JBHZPO010000033.1:0-1297 GCF_042788165.1 Kosakonia sp. YIM B13588
ACTAAGTGACGACAGTGTACTGAAGAGCTGGGTCATTTCCAAATAAATTAAAGTTCTGAAACATTCACGCCTTGAAAGGACCTCCCTTTTACACAGAAACAAAAGAGATTTTTGACTATCCAATAAGAGTGTCTGGCACCATCCTGACATGTGAAACGTAAGAAAGCAATTTTTTTTGTTTTGTTTGGTTCTGATCTTGGGTGTGTGTGTGTGTGTGTGTGTGTGTGTGTGCGTGCGTGCGGGGGAGGGGAGGGGCGCTACTATCACTGATAGGTATGTTCACCAATCTGTCGAATGCCAATATAAAAGTCAGTTCTTGGTTGCTGAAGGGAACTGTATGACTTGGTATTAAAAGAAGGTATGTGGCATGAAATCGCATTTTCTGAAGGAAAACGACGTCGTTCTTTCTTCCAGGTGGCAGTTTCAGGATGGGAGAAGCAAAGGAATGGGTACAGAATGGGATCAGGAGGTTGTAGGGAAAGTGGACCCCCAGAAAAGAGTGTTGTGCCTAGCACAAGGTTTCTTGAGAGGTTGAACTGCCTTTGCTAATGGATTTTAAGTTTCTTTACCTCTTCCGTGATCTCTTCTAGGTTGACCTAGAAGAGAAATCTTTTGTTAGCTTTGGCTAAGTGGAGAAGTATTGCTTCACGGTGACTTGTGTGATCCTACCTGACTGTTCTAAACCCTTTTGATATCTATGCACTGCTGCTGCTGCTGCTGCTGCTGCTGCTGCTGCGAAGTCGTTTCAGTCGTGTCCGAGTCTGTGTGACCCCATGGACGGCAGCCCACCAGGCCCCGCAGTCCCTGGGGTTCTCCAGGCAAGAACACTGGAGTGGGTTGCCATGTCCTCCTCCAATGCATGAAAGTGAAATGTGAAAGTGAAGTCGCTCAGTCGTGCCCGACTCTGAGCGACCCCATGGACTGCAGCCTACCAGGCTCCTCCGTCCATGGGATTTTCCAGGCAAGAGTACTGGAGTGGGGTGCCATTGCCTTCTCCCATATCTATTCACAAGCCTGCCTAAATCATTGACTTCTAGCCACCTTTGGGATGCCAATGACCACCCAGCCTTACCAGGCCACAGAGGAGAGAAAACACTTAACCACAGGAGGTCCGGGTAAGGAACAAGGAACTAACAAGCTCCCAGCAACCAGCCCACACCATCCTCCTGCCACGCCTAGCCAGGATCCAGTGTGGGGGGCTGACACCAAGGGACTCTTGCTTGGGGCTGGAGAGAAAGGTCCTATTCCCAGCCAGGATGCTCGGGGCTCCTAGATGCGGGCACGTGGACGCTGGCCC
>NZ_JBHZPO010000034.1:0-1294 GCF_042788165.1 Kosakonia sp. YIM B13588
GGCACAGTCACGTGATCAGCGCCTCTCAGTCACGTGATCACCGTATGATAAACACGTGATCAGTGAACGACCAGCCACGTGATCACTGCATGCGCGGTCAGGTGGTCAGTTCCTGATCAGCCACCTGATCAGTGCGTGCACAGTCCCCTGATCAGCGCCTGTCAGTCACTGATCACTGCCTGATAAACACGTGATCAGTGCCCGAACAGCCACGTCATCAGTGCATGCGCAGTCACGTGATCAGTGCATGATAGCCACGTGATCAGTGCATGCTCAGTCACGTGATCTGGACTTGATCAGCCACGTGATCAGTGCCTGCAGAGTCACGTGATCAGGGCCTGCTGAGCTGCGTGATTCCTGCCGGCTCATCTGCATGACAATTGCCAGCTGAGCTGCGTGATTCCTGTCGGCTCATCTGCTTGACAATTGCCAGCTGAGCTGCGTGATTCCTGCCTGGTCACGTGCTTGATTATTGCCAGTTGAGCAGCATGATTCGTCACTGCTGAGCTCCATGCTTATTGCCTGCTGATTGCGTGGTTCGTGTCTGCTCAGCTCTTTGAGTATTGCCTCCTGAGGTCCCTGTTCGGTCGCCACCTGCCGGGGACCAGCCCCAACTGATCCAGGGTATTCGAAGGAGAGATGGCCTAGGCGACTCTTTATATGCTAATCAGAGATGTCAAGAATAATAGTATGAGGAGAGCTCAGTAGGAAAATTCGGTGGAGAAAAGAGACTGAGTAGCTTGGTTTACGCGGAAGACCAATCAAACTTCAAGACAAGAAGTTTGCACCACTTACGTAGGCCGCAGGCGCCCTCTCGAATAGCGAAAGGTGCCTCACCCTAGACACCTTCTCGAGTGGGTCTTAGCAGCCCAGGCATAATTAGTAAGCGTGGTGGGTTCCGCGCTCCAGATGGAGACTCAGCTGGAAGTTAAAGGGAAGAATGACAAGGAACTTTATGAATTGGAGCTGTAAGTTAACTCTTTGACAGAGAGAGCGAGATGGTGGTGGGGGACAGCCCCCAGTGAAATCAGAGGTGAGAGCACAAAGCAATACAGTAGGCAGACTCCGGTTTTTTTGGGGGGGAGATGCTCGAGAATATCCGGGTGGACTCCTGAGGCTCGATCCCGCATTTGCGTATGCCGAGCCTCCTTCCTCATGACCTTTGTCCAGAGTGGAATGCCTCCCCGGCTCCCGGCACATGATCAGTGCATGCTCAGTCACGATATCAGTGCCTGCTCAGCCACGTGATCACTGACGGCACAGTCACGTGATCAGCGCCTCTTAGTCACGGGAT
>NZ_JBHZPO010000035.1:0-1258 GCF_042788165.1 Kosakonia sp. YIM B13588
CTCGCGCCGCGCGAGGCTCGGGGTTCGGGGTTCGTCGGCCCCGGCCGGGTGCCCGAGATTCCCCCGTCATCGAGAGATGAGGGCCTTCGTCTCCTGCATGGCCTAGAGACCAATCTCGCGACCTCTCTCCAAACGCCTCAGGAGGCTTGACTCCCTTGAGTCCACCCAGTGAGCTCCAAGAGATACCCGTCGCGACTCGAGAGCAGAGCGGGGTTCTTTGCTTCCACTCGAGATGAATGCCTGTCTCCCCGGGTGCGTCTGGAATGCAACCCCGAGATCCCTGTCGCCCCTGGAGAGGAACATTGGCTTCTGGACACAAGCCTAGATGAGGTCTATTGGCCCTGCAGTCACTCGAGAGCAATCCCCAGCTTTCCTTCGCAACTCGAATGGAAGATTGGACTTGCCTGGGCCAACACAAGAGGCAGCCTGAATTCCCCGTCGTAACTCGAGAATCCCGCCGTAACTCGAGAAAAACCACGTGGCTCCCCCGTCATCGCAAGATGAAGCCCTTTCCCGCTACAGCGCCTCAGGAGAAGTCCCACGTTAGGAATTGGAGGTCGAAAGGGCACTTGGCACCCTTGATGCGACCCACAAAGTTCCCCGAAATCCCGGTCTCCCTCGAGAGGAACACTGAGGTTTTCCGGCACCCCCTCCTCTGAGCCCTTTCTCCCCTCCTGATCTGGACAGGAGGGTCGACTCCCCTGCTTTGTCTGGAAGGGGTTCCCGACCTTCCGGTCGCACCTCAGGATGAGGCCGGTCTCACGAAGACATTCCAGACGTGGCCTCGTGGGTGGTTCCACATTCCGTAGGACCCCGATTTCCCGGTCCCCTCTTGATAAGAACCCGATGCCCGGACACCTCTCCGAACTCCACCCTGTGAATGAAGTCAACACGAAGGGGCAGTTTTTCCGTGCATCGTTCGGAAAAAACCCCAGGTTCCAAATACAGCTCGACAAGCGGCCTCTCTCCCCGGGGACATCTCGAGAGGCAAGCGGAGTTCCATGCCTCAACCCAAGACGAGGCCTGACTCTCCTGTCCCCAGTCTGCAGGGACCCTGCGATCGGAGTCTGAAATCAGAGGTACCCTGCGGTTCCTGCCTCAACTGGAGATGAGGCCCTCTTCCAATGCACCAAACCCAGTGGAGTCCCGAGAGGCCCCTCCCACCTCCAGTTTCCCTGGCTTCTCAGAGCCACCATGAGAAGCCCCCTGAGGTCACCTGCACAAGTCGAGGGAACCCAGGGTTTCCTGCCTCAACCCG
>NZ_JBHZPO010000036.1:0-1221 GCF_042788165.1 Kosakonia sp. YIM B13588
TGACCTGCCCCCGGTATTAGATACAACCGTCAGTTAGTAATGTCGGTTTGTTTACCTTCACATTTTCCATTCCGCCACCGTGCTGCAAACTCTGATGGCGTCTGATAATTCAGTGCTGAATGTGGACGACACTCGTTATAATCCTGCCGCCAGTCATTAATGACTTTCCTGGCGTGAACGATATCGCTGAACCAGTGCTCATTCAGACATTCATCGCGAAATCGTCCGTTAAAGCTCTCAATAAATCCGTTCTGCGTTGGCTTGCCCGGCTGGATTAAGCGCAACTCAACACCATGCTCAAAGGCCCATTGATCCAGTGCGCGGCAGGTGAACTCCGGCCCCTGGTCAGTTCTTACCGTCGCCGGATTGCCTCGAAACAGTGCAATGCTGTCCAGAATACGCGTGACCTGAACGCCTGAAATCCCTAATGCGATGGTAATTGTCAGGCACTCCTTCGTGAAGTCGTCCACACAGGTCAGGCACTTTATCCTGCGACCGGTGGCGAGCGCGTCCATGACAAAATCCATCGACCAGGTCAGGTTGGGCGCCGCCGGGCGGAGCAGCGGCAGACGTTCTGTTGCCAGCCCTTTACGACGTCGTCTGCGTTTTACGCCCAGCCCTCTCAGATGATAAAGGCGGTACACGCGCTTGTGATTAACATGAAGGCCTTCACGGCGCAGTAACTGCCAGATGCGGCGGTAGCCAAAACGCCTGCGCTCCAGTGCCAGCTCAGTGATGCGCCCTGATAAATGCGCATCAGCCGCCGGACGCTGAGCCTCATAGCGGCAGGTCGACAGGGACAAACCAGTAAGCCAGCAGGCACGACGCTGCGACAGACCGGTCGCATCACACATAAACTCAACGGCTTCCCGCTTCTGGTCTGTCGTCAGTACTTTCGCCCCAGAGCCACCTGAAGTGCCTCCTTATCCAGCATGGCTTCGGCAAGCAGCTTCTTGAGTCTGGCGTTCTCTTCCTCAAGCGACTTCAGGCGCTTAACCTCGGGCACCTCCATACCGCCATACTTCTTACGCCAGGTATAAAAGGTGGCATCGGAAATGGCGTGCTTGCGGCAGAGCTCACGGGCAGAAACCCCGGCTTCAGCTTCGCGGAGGATACTGATGATCTGTTCGTCGGAAAAACGCTTCTTCATGGGGATGTCCTCATGTGGCTTATGAAGACATTACTAACATCGTGGTGTATTAATCAACGGGGAGCAGGTCA
>NZ_JBHZPO010000004.1:0-83221 GCF_042788165.1 Kosakonia sp. YIM B13588
CAGAAGTGAAACGCCGTAGCGCCGATGGTAGTGTGGGGTCTCCCCATGCGAGAGTAGGGAACTGCCAGGCATCAAATAAAGCAAAAGGCCCAGTCGAAAGACTGGGCCTTTTGCTTTTCTACTGCAGCACCAAGCATGACGGTCGCACTCAAATCATTTTCCCCTGATGCGTAGTCCTTTGAGCATCAATAAGCTTAAGCACCATAGAACGTGAAAGGTAGCGATCAAGCCGTTCCTCTTCAAAAGCCAGACATCAAGCTCACTAACTTAGAAGTGAAAAGCGTAGCGCCGATGGTAGCATGGGGGTCTCCACCTGCGAGGGGCTGTAACTTCGGGCAAACAAGCAAGTACATAAGAAGCAAAGAACCGCTCGCATGTAAGCCAGTATTAGCTGGCGTGTCCCGGAATTTTTTAAGAAGCGCGCTCAGCCAGCTCAGTGATATCGGTAGCCAAAGAAATAAAGTCGGAAATGAACCTTTTGATAAGCATACTTCAGGACGTGCTTCTGCTTCGGCAATAAAAAAGGCCACCCGTATGAAGTGGCCTGTAATAATCATATAGAGATCAATGAATAACCTGCGACAAAAACGCGCGGGTACGTTCTGATTTCGGATTCGCGAAGAACTCTTCCGGCGGTGCTTGTTCAACGATTTCACCCCGATCCATAAAGATCACGCGATCGGCAACGGTACGCGCAAAACCCATTTCGTGGGTGACACACAACATCGTCATGCCGGACTGCGCCAGCCCAATCATGGTATCCAGCACCTCTTTTACCATCTCCGGATCCAGCGCTGAAGTTGGCTCATCGAACAGCATGATTTTAGGCTTCATACATAATGAACGGGCGATCGCCACACGTTGCTGCTGACCACCGGAAATCTGCCCCGGAAACTTATGCGCATGCTCGGCAATGCGCACACGTTCAAGGTAATGCATTGCCAGCGCTTCAGCCTCCTTTTTGGGCATCTTACGTACCCAAATCGGTGCCAGCGTGCAGTTTTGCAAGACCGTCAGATGCGGGAATAAATTAAAGTGCTGGAACACCATTCCCACTTCCTGGCGGATCTTTTCGATATTACGGATATCTTCATTTAACTCAATACCGTCAACGACAATGCGCCCTTGTTGATGCTCTTCCAGATGGTTAATGCAGCGGATTGTTGTCGATTTTCCAGAACCGGACGGGCCACAAAGCACAATGCGCTCGCCCTGTTTCACATTGAGATTAATATCTTTTAGTACATGGAACTGCCCGTACCACTTATTCACATTTTCGAGCGTAATCATCGCGTCGCCAGATTGCATAGTTGTATTACTCATGGGGATCCTCAGTGCGGTGTACGCCCGGTGTTAAAGCGCTTCTCCAGATGCTGGCTGTAGCGCGACATGCTAAAACAGAAAACCCAGTAAACTAAGGCAGCAAAAACATAGCCTTCGGTGGACATCCCCAGCCATGCAGGGTCGACCGTGGCTTGCTGTACGCTGCTGAACAGATCAAACAGGCCGATGATGATCACCAGACTCGTATCTTTGAACAGGGCAATGATGGTGTTCACAAGTCCCGGGATCACCAGCTTCAGCGCCTGCGGTAAAATCACCAGCCCTTGTGTTTTCCAGTATCCCAGCGCCAGAGACTCCGCCGCTTCATATTGTCCCTTTGGCAGCGCCTGCAAGCCGCCACGCACCACTTCCGCCACGTAAGCGGACTGAAACAAGATCACGCCAACCAGCGCACGGATCAGCTTATCGATACTGGTGCCTTCCGACATAAACAGCGGCAGCATTACCGAGGACATAAACAGCACGGTGATTAAAGGAACGCCGCGCCAGAACTCAATGAAAATGACCGATAACACGCGAACCACCGGCATTTTCGAACGGCGTCCCAACGCGAGCAAAATCCCCAGTGGCAATGCGCCAGCAATACCAACAGAGGCGATGATCAATGTCAGGGTCAAACCGCCCCACTGGCGGGTTTCAACACGTTCCAGCCCCAGGAAACCGCCAAACAACAACCACCACACGACAAGCGGATAAATCACCGCCCAGCAAGCGATATAGCGCCCGCGACGCGGCAGCGCCTTCCAGAACATCGGTGCGATAGAGAGCAGGCCAACGAGCAGCGCTACATTAATTCGCCAGCGTTGATCATGCGGGTAGAGGCCATACATAAACTGGCCAAAACGCTCGTGGATAAACACCCAGCACGCACCCGCTTTCGTACAATCAGCGCGCGTCGAACCAAACCAGTTCGCCTGAAATAGCGCCCAGTCCAGCAAAGGGGGAATCAACTCCCACATTAACCACAGACACAGAAGCGTCAGCAGCGAGTTTGACCAACTGGAGAACAGATTTTTACGTACCCACACTATCGCGCCATTGCTTCCGGCGGGTGTCTGGCGCGTGGAGGGAGACAGGATTGCTTTTGTCATCAAGGTTCCTTAGCGCTCAATCAGGGCAATACGGCGGTTATAGATGTTCATCAGCAACGAAATCGACAGGCTGATGAGCAAGTAAACCGACATGGTAATAGCGATAGTTTCAATCGCTTGCCCGGTCTGATTCAGCACCGTACCGGCAAACAGCGACACCATATCCGGATAACCAATTGCCGCTGCCAGCGAGGAGTTTTTTGCGATATTCAGATACTGGCTGGTCAGTGGAGGAATAATCACGCGCAGCGCCTGTGGAATAATCACCTGACGTAATGTCACTGGATTAGGCAAGCCGAGCGAACGTGCCGCTTCGTGCTGCCCATAGGGCACTGACTGAATACCTGAACGGATAATCTCAGCGATGAATGCGGAGGTGTAGACCGACAGCGCAATGGTGAGCGCGGCGAGTTCGGGGATCAGCACCATACCGCCCTGGAAGTTGAAGCCGCGCAGGTGCGGAACGTCCCAGTGCAGCGCTGCGCCAAACACCCAGTGCGCTACCAGCAGCAGCAGAATAATCAACCCCAGCGCGGCAGGCCATGTCCGGCGCAGCTGCCCGGTTTTGATTTGATGCATTTTATTAAAGCGAAACAGACCGACGGCGATAGCCACCGCCACGATTATCGCGCCCAAGAACGCCAGCATGCCCTCGCCCATTTGCGGGGAAGGGATATACAAGCCCCGGTTGCTCAGAAACACCAGCTCCATCGCGTTGACCGCCTGGCGCGGGCCGGGTAGGTTACGCAGCACGGCGAAGTACCAGAAAAAGATCTGCAACAGCGGCGGGATATTACGGAACGTTTCGATATAAATGGTCGATAGCTTCCGCAGTAGCCAGTTTTCCGACAGGCGGGCGAGACCAAGGAAAAAACCGAGGAACGAGGCGAACACAATACACAGCGCTGAAACCAGCAGCGTATTAAGTAAGCCCACAAGAAATACACGGCCGTAGGTGTCACCTTGTTCATAATCAATAAGATGCTGAACAATACCAAAACCGGCGGCGCGATCCAGAAAGGCAAAACCGGAAGTGATACCGCGGTTATTCAGGTTAGTAACGGTGTTGTGTATCAAATAAATGGCGACAACGACCACGGCGACAATCGCAAGGATTTGAAACAGCCAGGCGCGAACCGCAGGGTTAGAAAGGGAGATGGCACCTTTCACGGTTGGGCGGCGATGGGACATAGGAAAACCTCAGTAACCATGACTCTGGGCTGGGCGCCACGTAAGCGTAGCGCCCGTTACAGCACTTACGTATTAGCGCACTGGCGGAGCGTACTGAATACCACCGTTGTTCCAGAGGTTGTTCTGGCCGCGTTTGATTTTCAACGGGCTTTCAGAACCGACGTTACGTTCAAAGATCTCTGAATAGTTACCGACTTTCTTAATGATGTTGTAAGCCCATTTGTTATCCAGCTTCAGATCTTTACCGAAGTCGCCTTCTTTACCTAACAGGTGCGCCATATCCGGTGTTGCTGGGTTAGCGGCTTTCTCATCAACGTTTTTCGAGTTAACACCCATCTCTTCCGCGTTCAGCATGGCGAACAGCGTCCAGCGAACAATCGAGAACCAGTCATCATCACCACGGCGAACCACCGGCCCCAGCGGCTCTTTCGAGATCACTTCCGGCAACACGATCCACTCTGCCGGGTTGCTCAGTTTGATCCGCAATGCATACAGCTGCGACTGGTCGGAAGCGAGCGTGTCGCAACGGCCCGATTCCAGCGCTTTCGCGGATTCATCGGAACGGTCGAATGTCACCGGCGTATATTTCATTTTGTTGGATTTAAAGTAATCCGCCACGTTCAGTTCAGTATCGGTGCCTGCCTGAATACAAACGGTTGCGCCGTCCAGCTCTTTAGCGCTTTTCAGGCCCGCTTTGTTATGGGTCAGGAAGCCGATACCGTCGTAATAGGTGACGCCAGTGAATGACAGGCCCATGCCGCCATCGCGGGAAGAGGTCCAGGTGGTATTACGGGAGAGCATATCCACTTCGCCAGATTGCAGGGCGGTGAAACGCTCTTTGGCCGTCAGCGGGGTATATTTAACTTTCGTGTCGTCACCGAATACGGCGGCGGCAACGCCGCGGCAAACGTCCACGTCGATACCGGTGAATTTACCGCTCGCGTCCGCGTAGGAAAAGCCAGGCAGACCGTCGCTGATACCGCATTGTACGAAACCTTTCTTTTTAACGGCATCCAGCGTTGCGCCCGCATGTGCCTGATTTGCGACAGCAAATAGTACACCGGCAGCGGCCAGGCTGGCGATCATCATCTTTTTCATAATGCATCCTGTGTGGCGAAAATTTATCGTTATATAAGGCGTTCGGGAAACGCCTGAACCTGTCTGTGGCGATGGCCATACTCTTTAAAGCAAAGGTAGTGCCAGTTTTGCGCGTGGCGTTATTTGGCTAGCGCAGGCGCAATATTGAGAGTGTAGACAGGAAAAAATAAAACCATTGCCCCGTTGTGGTGCAAAAATACAACCTGCGCCACAAAACAGAGCAAAAAGGGGAGCCGCTAAGAGGTTAATAACAGATAAGTTTCTTGCGTGAATATAAGCAATATATTGATTGGTATCGCTTTGTGAAATGGGTCACGCAAAAATAGACAAAAAAAGATAAGCGGGGAAACCTGTCGGCTCAGATGAAATGATATTCGTGCTTATTTTTTAATTTCTGCCTGCTAATGGGGCTGAAAATTTACTTATGCAAAATTAACTGCACCTTAATAAAGCAAAAGCGCGGCGAACCGCGCTTTTTATAAGTATTTGCCTTTTTAAAACTATTTAGTCAACGCTACGATACCGAGCGTCAGACCGGCAATCGCCGCTGCGCCACCGGCAATGGCTCCGGCTGTTTCCCAGTTATCCTGTGTTGTGCCTTTCATACAGGTATTGGTATGTACCAGACGACCTTGATCGTCATACACCGGTACACAAGGAGAATCGTGGGCACAGCCTGCCAGGAATGTCGCCAGTAATGCCACGGAAATGAATTTTTTCATAATATTACCTCGAAATAATCACGATCCCCGATATCAATAATAGCGATACCTGTCCAGAACCGATAAGCCATATTTTACCATTCGCGTGCGCGAATTCCCCGGTGCAATAATCTCAAATTATGTGCTTTGTAAAAATCATGAAGATAAAACCGCGTCGCGGGTTAAATAGTGCAGAAAAGATGAAGGGTGAAATAAAAAATTCTGATGCAATGCGTAAGCGCTTGATTAAATAGAGATGTCCATGACATTATTTTTATAAGAATAATCTAGTTTGCGACTTTGGTAAAACAAAAGCGCCTGCTGGCGCTTTATTTAAATCAATCTGACTTCAGGAAAGCGTCTCGGGCGGAGGAAGTTTATTTCCGTAAGAAGTAATAGATTCTGCACTCACCGGTTTACCTAATAAATACCCCTGCAGCGTATTGCAGCCCAGCTCGGTAAGGAATTTTTGTTGTTCTTCCGTTTCCACGCCTTCTGCCACAACTTTTAAATTCAGTGTCCTGGCTAACGCCACGATGGCGGAGACGATGGTGGCATCTTCACCTTCCCGGCTTAACTCGCGAACAAATGCACGATCGATTTTTAATTCGCAGGCCGGAAGACGCTTCAGATATAACAGGCTTGAGTAGCCTGTACCAAAATCATCGATTGAGGCTTGAACGCCTGCATCTGTCAGCTCCGTCAACACGCGCACACTCTCATCCGGGTTGCTCATTGCGGTGGTTTCGGTCACTTCCAGGATTAATTTTTGCGGTGGCACATCATGCTTTTTCAGCGTCTCCATAATCGTTTCCACCAGGGTACTCTGCTCAAACTGCAGGGTGGAAAGATTCACCGCCACTGACCACTCAAGGTGCCCTATTTTGCGCCATTCGCCAAGCTGACGGCAGGCTTCATCCACTACCCAGTTACCGAGCGGCACAATCAGGCCGGTTTTCTCCGCCAGCGGCAAAAAAACATCCGGTGTGAGCACGCCCTGGTAGGGATGGTGCCAGCGCAGCAGCGCTTCGAATCCAATAACTGGCCCCGCAGGCGCTTTAAATTTGGGCTGGTAAACCAGCCGGAACTCCTGGCGCTCCAGTGCCATCCACAGATCATTAAGTAACTGCAACTGTGTTTGTGCCAACGTGTTCATCGACGGCTGAAAGAAGTGGTAACCGTTACGGCCCATATGTTTGGTGTGATACATCGCCGCATCGGCGTTGAACATCAGTTCCCGTTCGTTCTTGCCATCGTGTGGATAAAGCGCAATACCGACGCTCAACGTCACCATCACATCATAGGGATCGATAGTGAAAGGTTTATCAATCACGCGAACCAACGAACTGGCAAGCGTTGCCGCTTCATCTGGCGCGCTGACTTCCGCCAGCAGAACAAATTCGTCACCACCAATGCGTGCCAGCGTGTATTGCCCTTTTAATTTTTGCGTCAGGCGATCGGTCACCGCGACCAGCAATTTATCGCCAACATCGTGACCCCAGGCATCGTTGACAGTTTTGAAACCATCGAGATCCATAAACATCAGTGCGAAGAAAGAGCCTTCGCGTTTGGCTTTGTTGATGGCCTGTTCAAGGCGATCTTCCAGCAAAACGCGGTTAGGCAAACGCGTTAAGGTATCGTGCAACGCCAGCCGCGCCAGTTCACGGTTCGCAGCCGCCAGTGAGGTCGCCAACAGCGAAGTTCGCGCTTGCAGACGCGCATCGAACATCGACACCAGTAGCGTAATACCCAGCACTGAGAAAGCCATCATGCCGACCAATACGGCTAACCAGTTATTGTTAAAACCGTTATGGCCCATAACGTGCTGATGAGGGATTTGAGCCGCCATCATGCCGGTGTAATGCATACCAGCAATGGCGATACCCATTAAAATTGCCGCACCAAAACGCATCAACGCAACCTGGGCCGCTTCATGACGTAAATGGAAGGTGAGCCACAGTGCGGCGAAAGAGGCGACCAGCGCGATCACTAAAGATAAGGCGACCCAATTCAGATTCCAGATGATTGCCGGGGAGACCTGCAGCGCCGCCATGCCGGTATAGTGCATCGCTGCAATACCCAGGCCCATGACAATTGCGCCAGGGATCAGGCGACGCAGATGCAGATACGGGGCGCTCACCAGCCACAGCGCGAATAACGAAGAGCCAATCGCGATTACCATTGAGAGAGCAGTAAGAATCGGTTCGTAGCGCATATTCATCGACATGTTCATTGCCAGCATGCCGATAAAGTGCATCGCCCAGATGCCTATTCCCATCGCTACGCCGCCGCCGCTGAGCCAGATCCATGACGATCCCTGGCTGCTGGTGGAAACACGGCCTGCCATATTCAGGGCGGTATAAGAGGCCAAAATGGCTACGATAAAAGAAACAACAACAAGGATATAGTCGTATTGGCTATCCAGCATGGTGTCATCAACTCATTCACTAAGGGCGTTACGCATTACTACGATCGGACTGGCGAAAAGGGCTGAGACATTAGCATCGTATGGAGATGGCTCAAAATGATTTAAATCCCTGCGTTAATCAGGGTGATGGCTGCATTTTCGCGAATTTTCGCTACAAGCAACCACTTACAGATTATTGCAGTTAACCAGTTTGAGCGGATTTACGGAATTCATATTGCGGCACTTATCGATCTCGGTGGTCATATACTCAACCCAGTACATGATTAAGCTATCCAGCATGAGGATCGACAGGGCGAAAGCCACCAGCCACCAATACTTGCGAATCATTCCGTATCTCCCTTTCTTGCAACCATTTGTTGAAATATACACGAATCCGCAACCCCGGAATGACAGGGAAAGCGGGGTTTTTAGCGCTATTTCAGGCAATAAAAAAGGCGCTTTCCCATGCCGGTTAGCGCCTTTTTATCAATACAACTCACTGATTAAAAATCAGTTCATGCCGTATTTTTTCAGTTTTTTACGCAGCGTACCGCGGTTGATGCCCATCATCAGCGCCGCGCGGGTCTGATTACCACGGGTGTATTGCATCACCATGTCCAACAGTGGCTGTTCTACTTCAGCCAGTACCAGCTCATACAGGTCATTAACATCCTGACCATTCAGTTGAGCAAAATAGTTCTTCAGTGCCTGTTTTACCGAGTCACGGAGCGGTTTTTGGGTTACCTGATCCTGAGAGTTAACGGTAGAAACGGTCAGTACGTCAGAATTTACGCGTTGTTCGAACATAGTTCTGTCAGCTCTTTATTTCTGTTTACGCAAAATTTTCGAAGTATGCCTCCAACGCCTCCAGCTGTTCGCTGGCATTCTCAATGGCGTTGAATGTGCGCCGAAACTGGTCATTCGGAGCGTGCTCCTGGAGATACCAGGAGACGTGTTTGCGTGCGATTCGGTAACCTTTTGCCTGACCGTAAAAGTCATGCAGTTCCCGAACGTGCGCGCAAAGCAAGCGCTTAACCTCTGCCAAAGGCAGCGGGGCCAGCAGCTCCCCAGTGTCCAGATAATGCTGGATTTCCCGGAAGATCCAGGGTCTTCCCTGAGCTGCGCGGCCTATCATCAGGGCATCCGCCCCTGTATAGTCGAGCACAGCTCTGGCTTTAAGCGGGTCAGTAATGTCGCCATTCGCGATAACCGGAATGGAAACTTTCTGCTTAACTGCCCGAATACTGTCGTACTCAGCGTCTCCGTTGAACAAACAGGCGCGGGTGCGTCCATGAATGGTCAGAGCCTGAATACCACACTCTTCAGCCAGTTGGGCAATTTCTACGCAGTTACGGTGTTCTGGAGCCCAACCCGTGCGAATCTTCAGAGTGACAGGAACATCCACTGCATTAACTACCGAGGTCAGGATCGACTTCACCAGATCCGGGTATTGCAGCAGGGCGGAACCTGCAAGCTTGCGATTCACTTTTTTAGCCGGGCACCCCATATTGATATCAATAATCTGGGCGCCGCTTTCCACGTTAATACGTGCGGCTTCCGCCATTTCATCCGGGTCGCTGCCGGCAATTTGCACGGTGCGAATACCGGGTTCATCAATGTGCACCATCCGCAGTCGGGACTTGTCGCTTTCCCACACTTGCGGGTTAGAAGACATCATCTCGGATACGGTTAAACCGGCTCCCATCTCGTAGCACAACGTCCGGAATGGTCTGTCAGTAATGCCAGCCATGGGCGCTGCGATCAGGCGATTTCTGAGCTGGTGGTGTCCGATGCGCATGAGTTAAGAAATGACCATACTGTGACTGCAAGGCGGCGTATATTACGCATTTTTTGCACGAGATGAAAGGCCAAACTTTGAGCAATCCTCTGTTGTAGATCAAGGAATAGCCAGTCCACCGGGGCAATAAGCGTATTAAATCATGTTTTTCATAGGGTTATGCAAAAGATAAAAATTTCACATAACGCATAAATTCGCACAAGTTATCGTTTTTTCACGGGTGATATGCGGCTGAACTGCTGTTTTTTCAGACAAAAATGACGATTTTTGCGAAGCTGCTCGCAGTTTTCTCATCGGCATTTTGGCTGCTTTTTTCGACAGTTCAGCGCACTGGCTCCGCGAAACGTGGCCCGCAGGCCGCGTTCAGTTTTACCTTTTTTGTCCCGTGATACGGCACCACTCTTCTTTCTCGACCACCGGGTCAAGAGTAAAGAGCTCTGTATAGGCTTCGCATACGCTGTCTGCCTGGCTGGCAAGGATACCTGAGAGCCCCAGCAAACCGCCCTCGACGGGCAATACGCTGATTAACGGCGCCAGTTCACGCAACGGGCCAGCCAGGATATTGGCGACCACCACATCGGCTTTCATCGCGTCTGGCTGGTCTTTCGGCAGGTACAACTCGAGACGCTCGGAAACACCGTTGCGCTCGGCGTTATCACGGCTTGCCTGGATCGCTTGCGGATCGATATCAATACCGATCGCTTTTGCCGCACCCAGTTTCAGGGCGGCGATCGCAAGGATCCCGGAGCCGCAGCCAAAATCGATCACCGTTTTGCCGACAAGATCCAGACCATCGAGCCATTGCAGGCACAAAGAGGTGGTTGGGTGTGTGCCAGTGCCGAATGCCAGACCCGGATCGAGCATCACATTCACCGCATTGGCATCCGGAACGTCGCGCCAGCTCGGGCAGATCCACAGGCGCTCGCCAAAGCGCATCGGGTGGAAGTTATCCATCCATTCGCGCTCCCAGTCCTTATCTTCCAGTTGCTCAATTTTGTGGGCGAAACCTTCACCGAGCAGCGGGTGAAAAGCGAGTTGGGCAACAACTTCTGCCATCTCGGTTTCCGCGTCGAACAGGCCGATAACGTCGGTATCTCCCCACAGCCGGGTTTCACCCGGCAGCGGTTCAAATACGGGCGTGTCGTGCGTGTCCTGGAAGGTAATGGACACTGCGCCCGCTTCCATCAGAGCATCGCTCAGATCTTCCGCATTCGCGCCGGTGGTGTTCAGTTTCAGTTGGATCCAAGGCATGGCATAACTCTTTATTCATTAACAGAAATAGTCGGGGTTTGCTGTGCGGGTTGACCGAAACGGTTACCGACAATGAAGGCCAGCAAACTTAACAGCAGCGAGGGCACAATCGGATGGAAGCCCAGGTACTGAATATTAAAGGTGGCGAGCACGGCATACAGCGCACCGCCAACAATCATGGCGCTGAGCGCGCCGGTGGAATTAGCGCGATCCCAGTAAAGACCCAGCACCAATGGCCACAGAAATACCGCTTCAAGCCCGCCAAACGCCAGCAGGTTCAGCCAGATGATCATCTCTGGCGGACGCCATGCGGCCAGCATCATCAAAATACCGAGTACCAGCGTTGTAATGGTGGAAATGCGTTTTAAGCGTGGCTCATGACGAATTTTAGTCGGCTGCGCGCTTAACCACAGATCTTTGATGATCGTCGCGGAAGCCTGCAACAGATGCGCGTTGACGTTGGACATGATCGCGGCCATTGGTGCGGCAAGGAACAACCCTGCGGCCCACGGTGGCAACACTTCGACCATCAGTGTGGGAATGACCTGATCCGGCACCGACAGATTCGGCAGCACAGCACGACCCAGCGCACCTGCCAGGTGCATTCCCAGCATCAACAGCGCGATGACGATGGTGCCGATAATGATCCCACGGTGTACCGATTTGCTGTCTTTATACGAAATACAGCGCACAGCAGTATGCGGCAGACCGATAACGCCAAAACACACCAGCACCCAAAACGAGGTCATAAACGCCGGGGAAAGGATGTCGTGTGCGCCCTGCGGGCTAACCAGTTTCGGATCGATATGCTGCAAGGTGTCGACTGCGTTATGTAAACCGCCCGCCGCATGGATCACGCCGACCAGCAACACCAGCGTACCGATCAACATCACCATGCCTTGCATGGTGTCGTTCAGGACACTGGCGCGAAAACCACCAAACGCCGTATACAACGCGATGGTAATGCCGAAGATCAGCAGGCCCGATTCGTATTTGATGCCAGCCGCGGTCTCCAGCAGACGCGCGCCGCCGATAAACTGCACGGCAATCGCACCGACAAATGCCACAAGCAGGCTGACGCTGGCAATCCACACGACTGCGCGGCTCTGGTAGCGCGCCATCAGCATGTCGTTGAGCGTAATCGCATTGTAGCGACGCGCCAGAATCGCGAATTTCTTGCCGAGGATGCCCAGCGACAGCCAAATGGTGGGAACCTGGATCATCGCCAGCAGTACCCAACCAAGGCCAAATTTGTACGCGGCTCCCGGCCCGCCAATAAACGAACTGGCGCTGACATAGGTTGCGGTCAGCGTCATCGCCAGCACAAATCCGCCCATAGAACGGCTGCCAAGGAAGTACTCGCTCAGGAAAGTACCGCTGCTACGCTGGCGCATCGCATAGAAAGAGAGGCCGAAGACGACGATCAGGTAGATTATCAGCACGGCGATAATTTCAGTTTGCATCGTTATCCTCCAGAGAGATATCGCGGAAGATAAAGCGCACCATCGCCCAGCAAAGTAAAACAAATACCAGCGGCGTAAGCAGGCAGGCCAGTTCAAACCAACGCGGCAGTCCGGTGAAGCCCTGCTCTGTACCCGGTAGGTAAGCGCACACTAACCAGGCGGCAAGATAAAGAAGGGTCAGCCACAGCGCCCAGCGGGCTTCTTTGTGAGCCTGAACAAAACGGTTGTCCATTTTTGTCCCTTGTAAATGAAGAAAGCGGGGATTGTACCCTATGGGCAAGTTCTGGGGAGAGAAAAACAAAAAAGGCCGGAAGATCCGGCCTTTTGCGCTGATTGCAGATTATTTTTCCTGCAAACCGAGTTTTTTCTCCAGATAGTGGATGTTGGTGCCACCATGCTGGAAGTTCTCGTCGCTCATAATACGCATCTGCAGATCAACGTTGGTTTTGATACCGTCGATAATCAGCTCCTGCAACGCATTTTTCATGCGCGCAATCGCCACATCGCGGCTCTCGCCGTAGCAGATAAGCTTGCCAATCATTGAATCGTAATACGGCGGTACGGTGTAACCGGCGTAAATATGCGATTCCCAGCGCACACCAAACCCACCAGGGGCATGGAAACGGGTGATTTTGCCCGGGCTAGGCAGGAAGGTGTTCGGATCTTCGGCGTTAATACGGCATTCCACCGCATGGCCTTTCACCACAACTTCTTCTTGCTTAATAGACAGCGGCTGACCGGCTGCGATACGCAGCTGTTCTTTGATCAGGTCTACGCCGGTAATCATTTCGGTAACCGGATGTTCAACCTGAATACGGGTGTTCATCTCAATGAAGTAGAACTCGCCGTTTTCGAACAGGAACTCAAACGTACCCGCTCCGCGATAGCCGATATCGACACAGGCTTTCGCACAACGCTCACCGATATAGCGACGTAGTTCCGGCGTGATGCCCGGTGCCGGTGCTTCTTCGACCACTTTCTGGTGACGGCGCTGCATGGAGCAGTCGCGCTCTGCCAGATAGATAGCGTTGCCCTGACCATCGGCCAGCACCTGGATCTCGACGTGGCGAGGGTTTTCCAGGTATTTTTCCATGTACACCATGTCGTTGTTGAAAGCGGCTTTCGCTTCCGCACGCGTCATGCTGATGGACTGCGCCAGGTCGGCGTCTTTGCGTACAACGCGCATACCGCGACCGCCGCCGCCGCCGGAGGCTTTGATGATAACCGGGTAACCGATGCGTTTAGCATGGGCGCGGTTTGCATCCATATCGTCGCCCAGCGGGCCGTCTGAACCCGGTACGGTCGGTACGCCGGCTTTCTTCATGGCGGTGATTGCCGACACTTTGTCGCCCATCAGGCGGATGGTGTCAGCTTTCGGGCCGATGAAAATAAAGCCAGAGCGCTCAACCTGCTCAGCGAAGTTGGCGTTCTCAGAGAGGAAGCCATAACCCGGGTGAATTGCCACAGCGCCGGTGATTTCGGCTGCGGAGATAATTGCCGGGATATTCAGATAGCTTTTTACTGATGGCGCAGGACCGATACACACAGTCTCGTCTGCCAGCAGTACGTGTTTTAAATCGCGATCCGCAGTGGAGTGCACAGCGACAGTCTTGATGCCCAGTTCTTTACAGGCACGAAGAATACGCAGTGCAATCTCGCCGCGGTTGGCGATAACAATTTTATCCAGCATGTGCGCCTCGTTTACTCGATGACGACCAGCGGCTCGTCAAATTCAACCGGTTGGCCACTTTCAACCAGAATGGCTTTCACCACGCCTGATTTATCGGCTTCGATCTGGTTCATCATTTTCATGGCTTCAACGATGCACAGGGTATCGCCCACGTTGACTTTCTGGCCGATTTCGATAAACGCTTTCGCGTCCGGGCTCGGGGTGCGATAGAAGGTTCCGACCATCGGGGAACGTACGATGTGGCCACTGATTTCCGCTGCGGCTGCAGGGGCTTCCGGCGCTGCGGCAGGTGCGACAGCGTTAGACAGGGCTGGTTGCTGTTGCATCATCGGCGCAGCATATTGCTGCATAACCGGGAAGCCAGCATTCGGCGCGCTGCGGCTGATGCGCACAGACTCTTCGCCTTCAGAAATTTCCAGTTCGGAGATGCCTGATTCTTCAACCAGCTCGATCAGTTTCTTAATCTTACGAATATCCATGAGTGGGTTCCGTACTCTTGTTTAGTGTGATTGTGACAGGCGTTTTACCGCCGTCTGTAAAGCGTATGAATAACCTTCCGCACCCAGCCCGCAAATAACGCCCTCGGCGATATCTGACAGATACGAGTGGTGACGGAATGGCTCCCGCGCATGCACATTGGTCAGGTGGATCTCGATAAACGGGATGCCGACCGCCAGCAGTGCGTCGCGGATAGCAACACTGGTGTGCGTAAACGCGGCCGGATTGATCAGGATGAAGTCCATAATGTCTTTAGCCTGATGAATACGGTCGATGATTGCGTACTCCGCGTTTGACTGAAAATGCGCCAGTTCCACATCAAGCGATGCCGCTTCGGTGCTCAAACCGTTAACAATCTCGCTGAGCGTAAGCGTGCCGTACTTATCCGGCTCACGGGTGCCAAGCATGTTCAGGTTCGGTCCGTTCAAAACTAATATGTGGAACTTGCCAGCCATTGTGCCGCTATCTCCTGCGATTCTCGGGTAAAAAACAAAATATACCTTCGATTCGCGATTGTCACCTTTTCAGAGGCTAAAAACCCCTGTCAGGAAAACCAAAGTCGCACATTATAACGATTTCGTAGCAATTGGCAGCTAAATACTGGTCTTATCAGGGAAGATTATCAACCACCGCCCGGAATCTGGCGGCGAATGATAGTAGATCTGCGGAGAACTGCACACAATGAGAGTGTTAACGCCACCATTGGCGAAACTTCTTATAACGCCACGCTAACAGCCCAATCGCGGCGGCAGCGTAAAGGATCGGCTGCGGTGACAAGATTTTCACCGACCAAAGGTAGTGAATCGGTGCGAGGATCGCCACCAGATAGACGAAATTGTGTAGTTGTTGCCAGCGTTTGCCCAGCTTACGCTGCGCCCATTGCGTTGAGGTCAACGCTAATGCCAGCAAAATCAGCCAACTTACGGCGCCCAGCGTTAAGTAAGGGCGCGTTACCAGCTCTTGCCCTAATAATGAAAGATTATTGATACCCAGTTCCAGCAAGGTGTAGCTGGTCAGATGTAGTGTCGCCCAGGCAAAGCACCACAGCCCCAGCAAACGCCGGGTTCTGATCAATAGCGGTTGTTTCGCGTAGCGTGCGAGCGGTGCTATCAGCAAACTGGCGAGCAGGAATTTTAGCGCCATCCTGCCCGTAAAATGCTGGATGTCTTTCGCCGGATCGGCGCTGAAATAGCCCTGGTTCGCCGCCCAGAAAAGCCAAAGTAAAGGAAGCAGACCCGCCAGATGCAATGCGACTTTTAACCACGTCACCTGTTTTGCCGTTAAACGCACTCAGAAATTCTCCCGCAGATCTAACCCGTGATAAAGCGAAGCCACTTCTTCAGCGTAGCCATTAAATAGCAGCGTTGGCTGACGTTTTACATCCAGCGCGCCGCCGGATCCAATAAAACGTTCCGTCGCTTGTGACCAGCGTGGGTGATCAACGTGCGGGTTCACATTGGCGTAGAAACCATATTCCTCGGGTGCGGCCAGGTTCCAGGTTGTCGGTGGCCGTTTACTGGTCAGCTTGATACTGACTATCGATTTGATGCCTTTAAAGCCATATTTCCACGGTACAGTCAGGCGGATTGGCGCGCCGTTTTGCGGCGGCAGCGCTTTGCCATATACACCGACAGTAAGCAGCGTAAGCGGGTGCATCGCTTCATCTATACGTAACGCTTCAACATACGGGTATTTGAGGCCCCCACCGATAAATCGGTCTTTTTGTCCCGGCATCTGATCCGGTGCGTAAAGTGTCTGGAACGCGACATATTTGGCGTTGCTGGTGGGTTCAACTAACGCCAGCAGTTTATGCAGCGGGAAGCCGATCCACGGCACCACCATCGACCAGGCTTCAACGCAGCGCATCCGATAGATTCGCTCTTCCAGCGGGAAACGCGTGGTTAGCGCCGCGTGGTCGAGGGTTAATGGTTTCGCCACTTCACCATCAATGGTCAATGTCCAGGGATCGGTTTTCATTCCTCCGGCGTTCGCGGCAGGATCGGCTTTATCGAGGCCAAATTCATAGAAGTTGTTATAACCGGTGACTTTCTCTTCCGGCGTCAGCGGGAGAGAGGCTTTCCACTGCGCAGGTTGCGTGAAATCGAGCGGTTTTCCTGACGGCGCTTTTGGCCGGTCATTGCCTTTAAACCAGTCCAACAGATCGGCCCGCGCACCGGGTGCCAGGGTCAATGCCGAGGCGCTAATTCCCAGCATTTTCAGCACCTGGCGGCGCTGTAACATAAAAACGGATTCCGCAGTGACATCGGCCTCGGTTAGTTTTTTCTTCATCACATCCTCCGTTAGTCTCTCGTCAAGCATGGTGTAAGCGTAGCGTGAGCGCGAGCACGAGTGTGTTACCAAACATTGTAAATAGTCAGGTTAAGACATTTTTCAGGCTTATTGATTGTTGGCAAAAAATTTCTGAGGTCTATACTCGCAGATATGAAACGCGGTGCCAGTTTTCCCTGCCGCCTGCACGCTATCCCGGGACGCGGGTAGACATCAAAGTTAGTACTTACTTCAATGACGTAACCCTGAGCGGTATCGTTTCGTTCTTTATACAAGCGGAGTTAACACAAGGATGCGATTAACGACGAAATTTTCAGCTTTTGTGACGCTACTGACAGGGCTGGCGTTTTTCGTCACCCTGATTGGGTGTTCACTGAGCTTCTATAACGCGATTCAAAACAAGGTTGCCAATCGTGTGGAAGCGGTGGCAGCGATTGTCGATACACGCTTGATCTCCACGCCGCTTTCCCGGCTGTTGCCGCAGCTCGATGAACTGATGGTGCCGGTAGACATTATTGAGATTCAGATTAAGCAAGGCCGGCGCACGGTGCTCAGCTATTCGCATAACGGAAGTTATCGCCCGGCGGGCAGCAACTATCAATATCGTGAACTGCATATTCCCTCCCTGAAAAATCCCGGTTTCACCTTCACGCTGGTTTACCAGGATCCCATGGCGAACTACTTTCGTTCGTTGTTAACCACCGCGCCGCTGACGGTGGCGATCGCTTTTATGATAGTGATCCTCTTTCTTTCCGTACGCTGGCTACGGCGACAGCTTTCCGGGCAGGAATTGCTGGAGACACGCGCGACGCGGATCCTCAATGGCGAGCGCGGGCCGCAGGTTCGCGGCAGCATTTATGAATGGCCATCGCGCACCAGCAGCGCGCTGGATGTGCTGCTGACCGATATTCAGTTTGCCAGCGATCAACGTAGCCGTTTGGATACGCTAATTCGCTCCTACGCCGCGCAGGACACGCGCACCGGCCTGAATAACCGCCTGTTTTTTGATAACCAGCTCGCCACGCTGCTGGAAGATCAGGAAAAAGTGGGCTCGCACGGCGTGGTGATGATGATCCGTTTGCCGGACTTTGATCTGCTGCGAGATAGCGGCGGAACCACCACCGAAGAGTATCTCTTCACGCTCATTAACCTGCTTTCTACCTTTATTATGCGTTATCCTGGCGCGTTACTGGCGCGCTACCATCGCAGCGACTTCGCCGTGCTGCTGCCGCATCGCACATTAAAGGAAGCGGAGAGCATTGCCGGGCAGATCCTAAAAGCAGTGGAAGGGTTACCCCCGAACAAAACGCTGACCCGCGAAGACATTATGCATATTGGGATTTGTGCCTGGCGCAGCGGACAACCCGGCGTGCAAGTCATGGAGCATGCCGAAGCCGCAGCGCGCAACGCAGTGCTGCAGGGCGGAAACAGTTGGTCAGTGTATGACGCCACATTGCCGGAGCAAGGGCGCGGAAATGTACGCTGGCGGACGCTGATTGAGCAGATGCTGAGTCGCGGCGGGCCGCGCGTTTATCAGAAACCAGCGATTAACCGTGACGGCCAGGTTCACCACCGTGAACTGATGTGCCGCATATTCGACGGTGAACAAGAAGTGATTGCCGAAGAGTATATGCCCATGGTGCAGCAGTTTGGCCTGGCTGAAGAGTATGACCGCCTGCAGGTGACGCGTCTGATTCCGTTTATGGGTTTTTGGCCGGAAGAAAACCTCGCCATGCAAATAACAGTGGAATCATTGATCCGCCCCCGTTTTCAACGCTGGCTACGCGATATATTAATGCAGTGCGAAAAATCTCAACGTAAACGGATTATTTTTGAACTTGCTGAGGCGGATGTTTGTCAACATATCAGCCGGTTACAGTCGGTGGTGCGTTTAATCAACGCATTAGGCGCCCGCGTAGTGGTCAATCAGGCGGGTCTGACGTTGGTGAGCACCAGTTGGATTAAAGCGTTGGATGTTGAGTTATTAAAGCTGCATCCTGGGCTGGTCAGGAACATTGAAAAGCGCACCGAAAACCAGCTTCTGGTGCAGAGCCTCGTGGAAGCGTGCAAAGGCACGCGAACGCGAGTTTTCGCGACCGGCGTGCGCTCTCGTGGCGAATGGCAGACGCTGGTGGAACGGGGTGTTGCGGGTGGGCAGGGCGATTTCATCGCGGCTTCCCAACCGCTCGATACCAATGTGAAAAAATATTCGCAAAGATACTCGGTTTGAACTGCTGTTTAAGTCGTTTTCACGTAGAATAACGCGCGCTGCCATGTTTGGGGGTGTGCGTGCCTGCCCGCCGGATTATCGCAGTGAACAAAGCCGGTTTGTCCTTATGAAAAACTGCAAACGCAACAGGCTGGAAGATGGGCTTTTTTACTTCCAGGCAGATTCATGTCGTTTTGCAACAAAGGAAACAAACTGCACTAATTTTCACCGTAGCAGATGATTCTTATGCCTTGTCGCTGCTACGTGTGGTTGGTAAAGTAAGCGGATTTTGTTTCCGCCCCAGCTTTCAGGATTATCCCTTAGTATGTTGAAAAAATTTCGTGGCATGTTTTCCAATGACCTGTCCATTGACCTGGGTACCGCGAATACCCTGATTTATGTAAAAGGACAAGGCATCGTACTGAATGAGCCTTCCGTGGTGGCCATTCGCCAGGATCGTGCCGGTTCACCGAAAAGTGTGGCCGCAGTCGGTCATGAAGCGAAACAGATGCTTGGTCGTACGCCGGGCAATATCGCTGCCATCCGCCCGATGAAAGACGGCGTAATCGCCGACTTCTTCGTGACCGAAAAAATGCTTCAGCACTTTATCAAACAAGTGCACAGCAACAGCTTTATGCGTCCGAGCCCGCGCGTTCTGGTTTGTGTGCCGGTTGGCGCCACCCAGGTTGAACGCCGCGCTATTCGTGAATCCGCGCAGGGTGCTGGTGCTCGTGAAGTGTTCCTGATTGAAGAACCGATGGCGGCCGCAATCGGCGCTGGCTTACCGGTTTCTGAAGCGACCGGTTCAATGGTGGTGGATATCGGTGGTGGTACCACTGAAGTTGCCGTTATCTCCCTGAATGGCGTGGTTTACTCCTCTTCTGTTCGTATCGGCGGCGACCGCTTCGATGAAGCGATCATTAATTACGTGCGCCGTAACTACGGCTCCCTGATTGGTGAAGCGACCGCAGAACGTATCAAACACGAAATTGGCTCTGCGTATCCGGGCGATGAAGTGCGTGAAATCGAAGTGCGTGGCCGTAACCTGGCTGAAGGTGTTCCGCGTGGTTTCACCCTGAATTCCAACGAAATTCTGGAAGCGCTGCAGGAACCGCTGACCGGCATCGTGAGCGCAGTTATGGTTGCGCTGGAACAGTGCCCGCCGGAACTGGCTTCTGATATCTCCGAGCGCGGTATGGTATTGACCGGTGGTGGCGCGCTGCTGCGTAACCTTGATCGCCTGTTGATGGAAGAAACGGGTATTCCAGTTGTAGTTGCAGAAGATCCACTGACTTGCGTAGCGCGCGGCGGCGGCAAGGCGCTGGAAATGATCGACATGCACGGCGGCGACTTGTTCAGCGAAGAATAGTCCGCGTCAGATGCGAAGCGAATTGTCGCTTCGCATCTGTCTGGCCTGAGAATACGCAAAGCCTATGAAGCCAATTTTTAGCCGTGGCCCGTCACTGCAGATTCGCCTTTTTCTGGCGGTTTTGGTGGCGCTCGGAGTCATTATTGCCGACAGCCGCCTCGGTACGTTCAGTCAAATCAGAACGTACATGGATACTGCCGTCAGTCCTTTCTATTTTATTTCCAATGGTCCCCGCGAATTATTAGATAACGTTTCCCAGACGTTGGCGTCGCGCGACCAGCTTGAGCTTGAAAACCGGGCATTGCGTCAGGAACTGCTGCTAAAAAACAGTGAGCTGCTGATGTTAGGGCAGTACAAGCAGGAGAACGCGCGTTTGCGTGAACTGCTGGGTTCGCCGCTGCGTCAGGATGAGCAGAAAATGGTGACCCAGGTTATCTCGACGGTTAACGATCCTTACAGCGACCAGGTAGTTATCGACAAAGGCAGCGCGAACGGCGTCTATGAAGGCCAGCCGGTGATCAGCGATAAAGGCGTGGTCGGCCAGGTTGTCGCGGTAGCGAAGCTGACTAGCCGCGTATTGTTAATTTGCGATGCCACTCATGCGCTGCCGATTCAGGTGCTGCGTAACGATATCCGCGTGATTGCCGCCGGTAACGGCTGCACAGACGATCTGCAACTCGAACATTTACCGGCGAATACGGATATTCGCGTTGGCGATGTGCTGGTGACGTCAGGTCTGGGCGGGCGTTTCCCGGAAGGGTATCCGGTTGCGGTGGTTTCGTCGGTTAAGCTGGATACGCAGCGTGCCTACACTGTGATTCAGGCGCGTCCAACCGCAGGTCTGCAACGTTTGCGTTATCTGCTGCTGCTGTGGGGTGCGGATCGTAACGGTACTAACCCAAGAACACCGGAAGATGTGCATCGTGTGGCGAACGAACGTCTGCTGCAGATGATGCCGCAGGTGCTTCCTTCTCCTGATGCGATGGGGCCGCCTGCGCCAATGCCCGCTCCGGCGACTGGCATTACGCAGCCGCCGCCGCAAGTCTCTCCGGGAGGGCAATAGTGGCAAGTTATCGTAGCCAGGGACGCTGGGTTATCTGGCTCTCGTTTTTAATTGCACTGTTGCTTCAAATCATGCCCTGGCCGGATGACATCATTGTCTACCGGCCAAACTGGGTATTGCTCATTTTGCTTTACTGGATCCTCGCGCTGCCGCACCGCGTAAATGTTGGCACGGGTTTCGCGATGGGTGCCATACTGGATCTGATTAGCGGATCCACCCTCGGTGTACGCGCGCTTTCGTTAAGTATTGTCGCCTACCTGGTCGCACTGAAATTTCAGTTGTTCCGTAATCTGGCGCTCTGGCAACAGGCGCTGGTGGTGATGCTGTTGTCACTGGCGACAGAAGTTATTGTCTTCTGGGCGGAGTTTCTGGTTATTAACGTTTCGTTTAAACCAGAAATTTTCTGGAGCAGCCTGGTCAATGGCGTGCTCTGGCCGTGGCTCTTCCTGTTAATGCGTAAGATCCGCCAGCAGTTTGCGGTGCAATAAGGCGTTTATGACTGATATCTGGCTTGCTTCCGGTTCTCCTCGTCGCCAGGAGTTGCTCACACAACTGGGCGTCACTTTCGCGCGGATTGTTCCCGGCATTGAGGAACAGCGTCAGGTGCAGGAGAGCGCCCGCCAGTATGTGTTGCGCCTCGCGCGTGAAAAAGCGCAGGCCGGTATGGCGATGGCCACAAGCGATCTGCCTGTGCTGGGCGCGGACACGATCGTCATATTTAATGGTGAAGTGCTTGAAAAACCAAAAGACTCCTCGCATGCTGCCAGTATGCTGCGCCTGCTTTCCGGGCAAACGCATCAGGTGATGACGGCAGTTGCGTTGGCAGATAGCCAGCATGTGCTCGATTGTCTGGTGGAAACAGAAGTGACTTTCAGAGTGTTATCGGAAAAGGATATCGCCGATTACGTCGCCAGCGGGGAACCGCTGGATAAAGCCGGTGCTTATGGCATTCAGGGGCTGGGTGGCTGTTTCGTGAGAAAAATAAACGGTAGTTATCATGCCGTTGTGGGTTTACCGCTGGTGGAAACCTGGGAATTGCTGAGCAATTTTAACGCACTGCGCGAGGGAAAAGATAATCATGACGGCTGAATTGTTGGTCAACGTTACTCCATCGGAAACACGCGTCGCTTATATTGACGGCGGCATCCTGCAGGAAATTCACATCGAGCGCGAAGCACGGCGCGGGATAGTAGGCAATATCTACAAAGGTCGGGTCAGCCGGGTTTTGCCGGGCATGCAGGCGGCTTTTGTAGATATTGGTCTGGAAAAGGCGGCGTTTCTTCACGCCTCCGACATTATGCCGCATACCGAATGCGTTGCCGGGGAAGAGCAGAAAAACTTCACCGTGCGCGACATCTCCGAGCTTGTCCGTCAGGGGCAGGATTTAATGGTACAGGTGGTGAAAGATCCGCTGGGAACTAAAGGCGCGCGCCTGACCACGGATATCACCCTGCCATCCCGTTACCTGGTCTTTATGCCGGGCGCTTCCCATGTTGGCGTTTCCCAGCGTATCGAGAGTGAAGCCGAGCGTGAACGCCTGAAACAGGTTGTTGCGGCGTATTGCGACGAGCAGGGCGGTTTTATCATTCGCACTGCGGCTGAAGGCGTATGCGAAGAGGATCTCGCATCCGATGCGGCGTACCTCAAGCGCGTCTGGACGAAGGTGATGGAGCGCAAAAAGCGCCAACAAAGCCGCTGTAAACTCTACGGCGAACTGGCGCTGGCGCAGCGTGTGCTGCGTGATTTCGCCGACGCTCACCTGGATCGTATCCGTGTGGATTCGCGTCTGACGTTTGAAGCGCTGCTGGAGTTCACGGCGGAATACATTCCTGAGATGACCAGCAAGCTCGAACACTACAGCGGCCGCCAGCCGATTTTCGATCTTTACGATGTGGAGAACGAAATTCAGCGTGCGCTGGAGCGCAAAGTGGAGCTGAAGTCCGGCGGCTATCTGATCATCGATCAAACCGAAGCGATGACCACCGTTGATATCAACACCGGTGCGTTTGTCGGTCATCGCAATCTCGATGACACCATCTTCAACACCAACATTGAAGCCACGCAGGCCATTGCCCGCCAGCTGCGCTTACGCAATCTGGGCGGCATTATCATCATCGATTTTATCGATATGAATAATGACGATCATCGCCGTCGCGTGTTGCACTCGCTGGAGCAGGCGCTGAGCAAAGATCGGGTCAAGACCAGCATTAACGGTTTCTCCCAGCTTGGTCTGGTCGAGATGACGCGCAAACGCACGCGCGAAAGCGTGGAACATGTCCTCTGCAATGAATGCCCCACCTGTCATGGCCGCGGCACCGTCAAAACGGTGGAAACCGTGTGCTATGAAATCATGCGCGAGATCGTTCGCGTGCATCATGCTTATGATTCCGATCGTTTCCTGGTCTACGCTTCCCCGGCGGTGGCGGAAGCCCTGAAAGGTGAAGAGTCGCACGCGCTGGCGGAGGTGGAAATCTTCGTTGGCAAGCAGGTAAAAGTGCAAATTGAGCCGCTCTATAATCAGGAGCAGTTTGACGTAGTAATGATGTAATTCGCAGCGTGCTGCGACATGAGCGAGTCTGGGTTTGGTTGACAAGGAGAGAGGCGTGAGGCGACTGCCGGGGATATTGCTGCTTACAGGCGCGACGCTGATTGTTATCGCGGCGCTGCTGGTAAGTGGGCTGCGCCTTGTGCTGCCCCATCTGGACAGCTGGCGTGAGCCCATTCTGGCGCGTATCACCGCGCAAACCGGCGTTCCTGTCTCGGCCAGCCAGATACAGGCGCGCTGGGAAAATTTCGGTCCTGAACTGGACGTGCGCGACATTAACGCGACGCTGCCCGATGGCGGCGAGCTGTCGGTCAAACGCGTGACGCTGGCGCTGGATGTCTGGCAAAGCCTGCTGCACATGCGCTGGCAGTTTCGTAATCTCACCTTTTATCAGCTGGCCGCGCAGAGCAATACTCCGCTACAACGCAATGACACCGGCGAACCTATCACCACGGATCGCATCAGCGATCTGTTTTTGCGCCAGTTCGATCACTTTGATCTGCGCGACAGCCGCATCAGTTTCTTAACGCTCTCCGGGCAGCGCGCTGAGCTGGCGATCCCGCAACTTACCTGGCTTAACGGCAACGATCGTCACCGTGCGGAAGGGCAAGTCAGCCTGTCGAGCCTCACCGGTCAGCACGGCATTATGCAGGTGCGCATGGATCTGCGTGACGACAACGGCCTGTTGAACAATGGGCGGGTGTGGTTGCAGGCGGACGACATTGATGTCAAACCCTGGCTCGCCAAATGGATGCAGGATAAGGTCGCGCTGGATACCGCGCGCTTCAGCCTTGAAGGCTGGATGACATTAAGCAAAGGCGTGGTGGAGAGCGGCGACGTATGGCTAAAAAAAGGCGGTGCCAGCTGGCAGGGCAATAATACGCAGCACCGCATGACGGTCGATAACCTTACCGCCCATGTCTCTCGTCAGCAGCAGGGCTGGCAGTTTGATGTACCGGTAACGCGTATCGCAATTGATGACCATCCGTGGCCGCAGGGCGCGTTGAGTTTTGCCTGGGTTCCGGCGCAGGAAGTGGGCGGTACCAGCAGTGTGCGTAGCGATGAACTGCGCGTTCGTGCCAGTAACCTTGAACTCAGTGGCTTAGAAGGGCTGCTGCCGATTGCGCAGAAAATCTCCCCGGAGCTGTACGACATCTGGCATACCATGCAGCCTCGCGGCAAGCTGGAACAGCTGGCGCTGGATATCCCTTTGCAGGCGACCGAAAAAACGCGTTTCCACGCCCAGTGGCAGGATATTGCCTGGCAACAGTGGGAATTACTGCCCGGTGTTGAACACCTGAGTGGAACGCTTGCCGGCAGCGTGGAGAATGGGCGCTTAACCGCCGATATCGCGCAGGCGAAGATGCCGTATAAGACGGTGTTCCCCGCGCCGCTGGAGATTGAAAAAGGCGTTGCCACACTGAACTGGCTGAATAACGAACACGGCTTCCAGTTGGATGGGCGCAATATCGACGTACAGGCCAATGCCCTTCGCGCGCGCGGTGATTTCCGTTATCTCCAGCTACAAGGTGATGAGCCCTGGTTAGGTATCCTGGCCGGCATCAATGTGACGGATGCCGGGCAAGCTTGGCGCTACTTCCCGGAAAATTTGATGGGTAAAGAGCTGGTAGCGTACCTGAGTTCGTCGATCAAAGGCGGGCAGACGCAAGATGCCACGCTGCTGTTTGGCGGTAATCCGAAGCTCTTCCCGTTTAAGCACAACGAAGGCCAGTTTGAAGTCTCAGTGCCGCTTCGCAACGCGACCTTTGCTTTCCAGCCTGACTGGCCGGCGCTGCAAAACCTCGATATCGATCTCGACTTCCTCAACGACGGCTTGTGGATGAAAAGCAGTAAAGTGGCGCTGGGCGGTGTAACGGCCAGCAACCTGACTGCCAACATCCCGGATTACGTCAAAGAGAAGCTACTGATTGACGCGGACATTAACGGGCCGGGCAAAGCCGTTGGGCCCTATTTCAAAGAGACGCCGCTGCACGATACGCTGGGCAGCGCGCTGGATGAGCTGCAAATCGATGGCGATGTAAGCGCTCGCTTACATCTTGATATTCCGCTGGACGGGGAGCAGACCGTCGCCAGAGGTGACGTGGCGCTGAACAACAACAGCCTGTTTATCAAGCCGCTTAACAGCACACTGAAGAACCTCAGCGGTAAATTCAGCTTCGAGAACGGTACGCTGAAAAGCGAACCACTACAGGCAACGTGGTTTAACCAACCGGTGAACCTCGATTTCTCCACCACCGAAGGGGATAAAGCCTATCAGGTGGCGGTGAATCTCAACGGAAACTGGCAACCGGCAAAAACCGGCGTTTTACCTCCACAGCTTAATGATGCGCTGCACGGCAGCATCGCATGGAAAGGCGATGTTGGCGTTGAGTTGCCGCACCGTGGCGGCACCACTTATAAGGTCAATATTGATGGTGACTTGGGCAATCTTGCCAGCACGTTACCGTCGCCGCTGGATAAACCCGCAGGCAAGGCATTGCCGTTGAAGATGAAGGTAGAAGGGAACCTGCACAGTTTCGATTTAACCGGTAATGCCGGTGGCAACAACCATTTCAATAGCCGCTGGTTGCTGAATAATAAGCTGACGCTCGATCGCGGCATCTGGACCTCGGACAGCCGTACACTGCCGCCGCTGCCGGAGCAGGCCGGGCTTGAACTCAACTTGCCGGCAATGAACGGCGCGCAGTGGTTGGGTCTGTTCAGACAGGGCGTGGCAAATAATGTCAGCAGTGCCACCACCTTCCCGCAGAGCATTACGCTGCGTACGCCAGCTCTGACGCTGGGCGGGCAGCAGTGGAATAACCTCAGCATTGTTTCGCAGCCGCAAGATTCAGGTTCGACCATCGAAGCGCAGGGGCGCGAAATCAGCGGTACGTTGACGATCCATGATAATGCGCCGTGGCAGGCCGCGATCCGCTACCTCTACTACAACCCGTCGAACGCGCCACCGGACGATAACGACATCTCTTCCCCTTCAACGCTGTTGCGCGGCCAGACGCGAGTGGATTTTACCGGCTGGCCGGATTTGCAGTTGCGCTGTGCGGAGTGCTGGCTGTGGGGGCAAAAATATGGACGCATCGATGGCGATTTCGCCATTCAGGGCGATACGCTGACACTGGCAAACGGCCTGGTGGACAGCGGTACTGCGCGGCTTACCGCCGACGGTGAATGGGTCAATCGTGAAGGCGCGGAGCGCACCTCACTGAAAGGTGTGTTGCGCGGCGAGAAAATTGATTCAGCGATGGGCTTCTTTGGCGTACCAACGCCGGTGCGTGATTCGTCGTTTGATATTAATTATGACCTGCACTGGCGCAGCACGCCGTGGCAACCGCAGGAAGAGTCGCTCAATGGCATCCTGCGTACGCGTCTTGGCAAAGGCAAAATTACCGATATCAGCACTGGTCATGCCGGGCAGTTGCTGCGCCTGTTCAGTGTCGATTCGCTGTGGCGTAAATTGCGTTTTGACTTCAGCGATACCTTCAGCAGCGAGGGGTTCTGGTTTGATTCCATTCGCAGCACCGCGTGGATCAAAGACGGTGTGCTGCATACCGACGATACGCTGGTGGACGGTCTGGAAGCGGATATCGCCATGAAAGGCTCGGTGAACCTGGTGCGCCGCGAGCTGGATATGGAAGCGGTGGTAGCGCCAGAAATTTCCGCGACTGTCGGTGTGGCGGCGGCCTTTGCCGTTAACCCGATTGTCGGTGCGGCGGTGTTTGCCGCCAGCAAAGTGCTGGGGCCACTGTGGAACAAAGTCTCGATTCTGCGCTACCGCATTACCGGCCCGGTCGATCAGCCGCAAATCAACGAAGTCCTGCGCCAGCCGCGTACGGACAAAAAGCAATGATTTGACGGCATCGGCGAATTGCCTCAAGCTCCTTATATCGCACTTTTTATTGCCCGCTGTGGCGGCAACGACGAGAAAAAATGATGAGTCTTAATCTGGTAAGTGAACAACTTCTGGCAGCAAACGGCCTGAGCCATCAGGATCTGTTTGCTATTCTCGGTCAACTGACCGCGCGTCGTCTTGATTACGGCGATCTCTATTTCCAGTCGAGCTATCACGAATCCTGGGTTTTAGAAGACAGCATCATTAAAGATGGCTCTTATAATATCGACCAGGGCGTGGGTGTGCGCGCCGTCAGCGGTGAGAAAACCGGTTTTGCGTATGCGGACCAAATCAGCCTGCTGGCGCTGGAACAGAGCGCACAGGCTGCGCGTACCATCGTGCGGGAAGAGGGCGATGGCAAAGTGAAAACGCTGGGCGCGGTTGAGCATAAAAGCCTTTATACCAGCATCGATCCGCTGCAAAGCATGAGCCGTGAAGAGAAGCTCGATATTCTGCGTCGCGTGGATAAAGCGGCGCGAGCGGCGGATAAACGCGTGCAGGAAGTGACTGCCAGCCTGACTGGCGTTTATGAACTCATTCTGGTGGCGGCGACCGACGGTACGCTGGCGGCGGATGTTCGCCCGCTGGTACGCCTTTCCGTGAGTGTACAGGTTGAAGACGACGGCAAACGCGAGCGCGGTTCCAGCGGCGGCGGCGGTCGTTTTGGTTATGACTGGTTCTTGCAGGATGTGGATGGCGACGTTCGCGCGGATGCGTGGGCGAAAGAAGCCGTGCGTATGGCGCTGGTAAATCTTTCTGCTGTTGCCGCACCTGCGGGCACGCTGCCGGTGGTACTGGGCGCGGGCTGGCCGGGCGTGCTGCTGCACGAAGCGGTTGGTCACGGGCTGGAAGGCGACTTCAACCGCCGTGGAACCTCTGTATTTAGCGGTCAAATGGGACAACTGGTGGCATCAGAACTGTGTACCGTTGTGGACGATGGCACCATCGCCGATCGTCGCGGCTCGGTGGCGATTGATGATGAAGGAACGCCCGGCCAGTACAACGTGCTTATCGAAAACGGCGTGTTGAAAGGCTATATGCAGGACAAGCTGAACGCGCGTCTTATGGGTGTTAAGCCGACCGGTAACGGGCGTCGCGAATCATACGCGCATCTGCCGATGCCGCGTATGACCAACACCTATATGCTGGCGGGCAAATCAACTCCGCAGGAGATTATCGAATCTGTCGACTACGGCATCTACGCCCCGAATTTTGGCGGCGGCCAGGTCGATATCACTTCCGGTAAATTTGTCTTCTCCACTTCTGAAGCGTACCTGATTGAAAAAGGTAAGGTTACCAAAGCGGTGAAAGGCGCAACGCTGATTGGCTCCGGTATCGAAGCGATGCAGCAGATCTCCATGGTGGGTAACGATCTGAAACTGGATAACGGCGTTGGCGTCTGCGGTAAAGAGGGGCAGAGCCTGCCGGTGGGTGTGGGCCAACCGACGCTGAAAGTCGATAACCTGACCGTCGGCGGTACGGCTTAACGCTCTTCTCACCCTCTTCGTACGAAGAGGGTGAATTTCTCATACGCTACGTCCCTGCATTCCCTGATACACTTTCGCCACTTCAATAAAGTAATCCGTCAGATAGTTAATGCACACCTGCACTTTCAGCGGCAGCTTATCTTTTTCGGTATAGAGCGCGTAAACCGGGCGCGGATCCGACTGGTAGCGCGGCAGCAGGATCTCAAGTTGACCGCTGTTGATCTCGTCGATCACCCACATTAACGGCACGAATGCGATCCCGGCGCCGGCCGTCAGCCAGCGCGTGAGCGTCATCGGATCGTTAGTGACAAAACGCCCTTGCGGGATAAGCCGCGTGGCGATCCCTTCTGGCGCCACCAGCTCAAATTCGTTATCCGGACGCACGCTGTATTCCAGCCATGAGTGGTTAACCATGTCCGCAGGCTTTTCAGGAATACCGTACTGGGCAAGGTAACTTTTTGCCGCGCAAACCACCATTGGCATCGCGCCAAGACGGCGGGAAAAGAGGCTGGAATCCTGCAACGCGCCGACGCGGATCACCAGATCCAGACCGTCAGCAATCAGATCTGGTGCCGGGATACCCGTGACGAGATTTACCGACAAACCCGGATGCTCTTTGAGCATATCGGCGGTCATTTTTGCCAGCACATTTTGCGCCATGGTTGAAGAACTGCCAATGCGCAGCGTACCGATTGGGGTGTTGTTAAAGGCGTAAAGCTGTTCGTGAACGTCCTGCACTTCATGCAGCATCCGGCGGCAGCCCTGATAGTAAATCTTCCCCGCTTCGGTGAGCCCCAGGCTGCGCGTGCTGCGGTTCAGCAGCTTTACCTGCAACTCATCTTCCAGTTTGGCGACGGTCTGGCTGATGGAGGAAACACTCATTTGTAGCTGTCGGGCGGCGGCGGTAAATGAACCTAACTCCACCACTTTGGCAAACACCGACATGCGTTTTAGTCGTTCCATTATTCACTCTGAGTTAAAAGTGATTTAGATCACATAATATAGATAACAGCATAACAGTTACGTTAATATACTATCTATTAAGAATATTCACGTCACTCTCGCCTGGCTCTCCTTGCCCTTACTCCTGCGGTGACGTTAGAACGAATTGTCACCTGCACGCTGTTTAATCAAGGTCAACATGAGTCTGTTTCCCGTCATCGTGGTGTTCGGTTTGTCGTTCCCACCGATTTTTTTCGAATTAATTTTGTCACTGGCGATCTTCTGGCTGGTGCGCCGGGTGCTGGTCCCTACCGGGATCTATGACTTTGTCTGGCACCCGGCGCTGTTTAACACTGCGCTGTATTGCTGCCTTTTTTACCTGCTGTCGCGCCTGTTTGTTTGAGGTAGAAGTGAAAACACTAACAAGAAATATCTCTCGCACCGCTATCACTATGGTGCTGGTAATCCTGGCGTTCATCGCGATTTTCCGCGCCTGGGTTTATTACACCGAATCGCCCTGGACGCGCGACGCGCGCTTTAGTGCCGATGTTGTCGCTATCGCGCCGGATGTCACCGGGCTTGTCACCGCCGTCAATGTGCATGACAACCAACTGGTGAAAGAGGGCCAGGTGCTGTTCACCATCGATCAACCGCGTTACCAAAAAGCGCTGGCGGAAGATGAAGCCGATGTCGCCTACTACGAAGCGCTGGTGGCGGAGAAACGCCGCGAAGCCGGCCGGCGTAATCAGTTGGGTGTTCAGGCCATGTCGCGCGAAGAGATCGACCAGGCCAACAACACTCTGCAAACTGAGCTGCATCAGTTGGCCAAAGCTCAGGCAACCCGCGATCTGGCGAAGCTGGATCTGGAGCGCACGATCATTCGTGCACCGGCCGATGGTTGGGTCACCAACCTGAATGTGTACGCCGGTGAATTTATTACCCGAGGCTCCACCGCGGTGGCGCTGGTGAAACAACACACCTTCTATGTTCTGGCGTACATGGAAGAGACCAAGCTGGAAGGCGTACGTCCGGGTTATCGCGCGGAGATCACCCCGCTTGGCAGCAACCTGGTACTGAAAGGTACGGTGGATAGCATCGCCGCAGGCGTCACGAACGCCAGCAGCAGCAATGACAGCAAAGGCATGGCGACCATCGATTCCAACCTTGAATGGGTGCGGCTGGCGCAGCGTGTGCCGGTACGTATTCGTCTCGACAAACAACAAGGCAACCTGTGGCCAGCGGGAACGACCGCAACGGTGGTGGTGACGGGTAAATCCGATCGTGATGAAAGCCAAGATTCGTTCTTTCGCAAAATGGCGCATCGCCTGCGTGAGCTGGGTTAATCGCTATGGGGCTGTTATCCATTGCCAGCCAGCATTTGCGTTTTGCTTTCAAGCTGGCCTTTGCCGTCGTACTGGCACTGTTTGTTGGCTTTCACTTTCAGCTTGAAACCCCGCGCTGGGCGGTGTTGACTGCGGCGATTGTCGCGGCGGGCCCGGCATTCGCCGCCGGTGGCGAACCCTATTCCGGTGCGATTCGCTACCGGGGGATGTTGCGTATTGTCGGCACCTTTATCGGCTGTATTGCCGGGCTGGCCATCATCATCGTGCTGATCCGCACCCCGCTTCTGATGTTAATGGTGTGCTGTGTCTGGGCCGGGTTTTGTACCTGGCTCTCGTCGCTGGTGCGCGTTGAAAACTCTTATGCCTGGGGGCTGGCGGGTTACACCGCGTTAATTATTGTCGTCACTATTCAGACGGAACCACTGCTGGCACCGCAATTTGCCGTTGAGCGATGCAGTGAAATTGTGGTGGGCATTCTCTGTGCGATTGTTGCCGATCTGCTCTTTTCTCCGCGCTCCGTCAAACAGGAAATTGACCGCGAGCTCGATAGCCTGCTGCTGGCCCACTATCAACTGATGCAGTTGTGCATCAAGCATGGCGATAGCGAAGAGGTGGACAAAGCCTGGGCTGCGCTGGTGCGTCGTACCAATGCCCTTGAAGGGATGCGCAGCAATCTGAATATTGAGTCTTCCCGCTGGGGGCGCGCTAACCGCCGCCTGAAAGTGATCAACACCTTGTCGCTGACGCTGATTACCCAGGCGTGTGAAACCTATCTGATTCAGAACACCCGCCCGGAGCTTATCACCGACACGTTTCGTGAGCTGTTTGCCGAGCCGGTCGACAACGTGCAGGAGATGCACAAGCAGTTAAAAAGAATGCGCCGGGTCATTGCCTGGACCGGTGAGCGGGAAACTCCCGTCACCATTTATAGCTGGGTGGGTGCGGCGACTCGCTATCTGCTGCTGAAACGCGGTGTGATTGGCAACGCGAAAATCAGCGCCGTCGAAGAAGAGGTGTTACAGGGCGAAGTGGTGGTGAAAGCGGAATCAGCCGAACGCCACCATGCGATGGTGAACTTCTGGCGCACCACGCTTTCTTGCATGCTGGGCACCTTGTTCTGGCTGTGGACCGGCTGGACATCTGGCAGCGGCTCAATGGTAATGATCGCGGTGGTCACGTCGCTGGCGATGCGTCTGCCGAACCCGAAAATGGTGGCGAAAGATTTTATCTACGGCATGTTATGGGCGCTGCCGATTGGCTCGTTCTATTACCTGGTTATCCTGCCATCGACGCAACAAAGCATGCTGTTGCTGTGTATTAGTCTGGCGGTGCTGGCGTTCTTTATTGGTATTGAAGTGCAAAAAAGGCGGCTGGGTTCAATGGCGACGCTGGCGGGCACCATTAATATTCTGGTGCTTGATAACCCGATGACCTTTAAATTCAGCCAGTTTCTTGATAACGCGTTGGGGCAGCTGGTTGGCGTGGTTCTGGCAATGGTTGTGCTTTTGCTGGTGCGCGATAACTCCCAGGCGCGCACCGGGCGCATGCTGTTGAACCAGTTTGTTTCCGCTGCCGTTTCGGCAATGACCACGAATACCGCGCGTCGCAAAGAGAACCACTTGCCCGCGCTGTATCAACAGCTTTTTTTGCTGCTGAATAAATTTCCTGGTGATATCGCGAAATTCCGCCTCGCGTTGACATTGATTATTGCGCACCAGCGCCTGCGGGATGCGCCGGTGCCGATCAATGATGATCTTTCGGCGTTTCATCGGCAGTTACGGCGTACGGCATCACAAGTGATATCGGCGGGCAGCGACACGAAACGTCGCCGTTATTTCACCCAGTTGCTGGAAGAACTGGATATTTACCAGCACAAGCTACATCACTGGAACGCGCCACCGCAGGTTACCGAGCCGGTACACCGACTAACAGGTATGTTGCATAAATACCAACATGCGCTGACCAGCAGTTAATGCCAAACCGACGCCAAAAGCGTCGGTTTTTTTATGGCTATACTTTCTAATAGTTTTTATAAACCGCAGATCAGGAGGACAAATGACAACGCAGTCACTGCAGGACAATGCGCTTTTTCAGACCGGCTATCTGGTGGATGGTGTCTGGAAAACGCTGGGTACCACATTTGACGTTCTGAATCCGGCTACGGGCGAAACTATCGCGAAAGTCGCCAAAGCAGGCAAGAAAGAGACAGAAGAAGCCATTGCTGCCGCAACGCGCGCCTTTCCCGCATGGCGGGCGAAAACCGCGAAAGAGCGCTCGACCATTTTGTATCGCTGGTATGAATTGATCATTGAAAACAAAAGCTGGCTTGGCAGATTAATGACCACTGAGCAGGGCAAACCATTGAAAGAAGCGGAAGGTGAAGTCGACTATGCCGCCAGCTTTATTCAGTGGTTTGCTGAGCAGGCGAAACGCGCCAACGGTGAAATTATCCCGCCCATCAAACCCGGCTCACGCATTCTGGCGACGCGAGAACCCATTGGCGTGGTGGCCGCGATTACGCCGTGGAATTTCCCGATGGCGATGCTGACCCGTAAGCTTGGGCCCGCCCTGGCGGCAGGTTGTACCGGCGTTATCAAACCGGCAAATAACACGCCGCTTAGCGCTTTTGCGTTGCTGGCGCTGGCGAAAAAAGCCGGTGTACCGGATGGCGTGCTGAACGCCGTTGCCGGGAATACGTCTGAAATCAGCGATGCGATTATGGCCAGCCATGAGGTGCGCAAAATCTCGTTTACCGGCTCGACGGCGGTGGGGAAAACGCTGGTGCGCAACGCGGCTGAAACCATGAAAAAAGTATCGATGGAGCTGGGAGGGAATGCGCCTTATATCGTGTTTGAGGATGCCGACATTGACGCGGCGGTGCAGGGCGCTATCGCCAATAAATTCCGTAATGCGGGGCAGGTGTGCGTCAGCGTCAACCGCTTCTACATCCATGAATCTGTCTACGATACCTTTACGCAAAAACTGACAGAGGCTGTTAATGCACTAAAAGTGGGTAATGGTCTGGATGAGGGGGTGGTCGTCGGGCCACTGATTGAACGCGCTGCGGTGGACAAAGTGCGCGAGCATGTCGACGATGCCGTCGCCAAAGGCGCGAAAGTATTGGCCGGCGGTAAACCGCACAGCCTCGGCGGGAACTTCTGGCAGCCAACGGTGCTGGGTGATTGCAGCGATGGCATGAAACTGGCGCAGGAAGAGACGTTTGGTCCGGTAGCTGCCTGTTTCCGTTTCACCAGTGAAGAGGAGGTGGTGCAACGTGCCAACGCAACACCGTTTGGTCTGGCCGCCTATTTCTATACGCAGAACCTGCAGCGGGTATTCCGCGTTTCGCAGGCGATCGAAAGCGGCATGATCGGCATTAACGAATGTGCGGTGTCAACGGAGCTGGGGCCATTTGGCGGGGTGAAAGAGTCCGGTCTTGGCCGGGAAGGTTCGGTGCTGGGGCTGGAAGAGTTTCTGGAAGTGAAAACTCTGCACCTTGGGGGATTGTAATCATGTGGGCGGCGTTTGCCGCCCTGTTGGGCTGATGGCGGAAAATGAATATCTACACTTTCGATTTTAAACATATCGACGATCAAAGTGCTTTCTACCGCGAGTTTAGCCGCCTGTTCGCTATTGAGCGCGAGAAAGTTCACGATCTCGATTCCCTGTGGGACACGGTGATGGATGGTGCGCTGCCTTTGCCGCTGGAAATTGAATTTATTCATCTGCCGGAAAAACAGCGCCGCCGTTTTGGCGCGTTGATCCTGCTATTTGATGAAGCGGAAGAGGAGCTGGAAGGCGAACTGCGTTTTAATGTGCGGTGAGCGAGGTAAAAAAAAGCCCCTGACAGGCAGGGGCAAGTCGTCGGACAAGACGACGAGGGTTTATTTATACAGTTCAGCCGTAACGTGGGTGCTATCACCCGTACGCGCTTCAATAATACGGTAGCTGCTCGCGCCAGCCTGATCGGCTTTAGCAGAGAGCTCCTGGCGAATGTCCATCGGGACGCCCGCTCTTTGGGAAATAGAAACACTGCCGATAGATTGCAGGTTGCTGGCTTGATCGCTGTTAACTAGCGTTGCGGCGCTCGCGCCGAATGAGATCAGGGATGCGAGGCCAAGGGATGCGATGATGAGATTACGTTTCATTGTCTGTCTCCTTAAAAGAGACTCAACGGCGAGAAGGATTAAACTGCTTTTTTTGTGCCTGGTGCCGTTGAGTGACGGTTAGATAGGGTTATCGGTAAAACTTATTTATACAGCTCTGCGGTTGCGTGCCACTGGTCGCCGCTACGTGCTTCAATGATGCGGTAAGCTGAAGCACCTTGTTCTTCCGCTTTTTTACTCAGTTGCGCGTTCATATCCATCGGAGACGCTGTGACAGAACCGATGGAAACAGTACCCAGCGACTGGCGAGATTGCGCCTGTTCCGCGTTGATGGAATCCGCCGCGAAAGCGCCAAATGACAGGGCTGAAAGGATGCTCAATGTTGCAACGGTTGATTTGATATTCATGTCTCTTACCTCGTCGTATTCTTTTCTTTAAATTTTTCGCAGGGTCTTGTTTCGTGACCCTCATCACAAAATCAAGTATACACTAGTCACGCGAATAATTAATATCAAGCTAATTATAACTATGATGAATGGGAATAAGATTTGCAGTTTTATATTGCAGAAAAGCATAAAAACTAGCGCTCAGGTAAAAATTTAGTTAACGATAGTTAAGAAAATCATATGGATAGATGAATTTGATTTTTTGTGCGGTGGTATACGCTGGGAAAGGGGATTGAAACCATAAATCGCACTAACTGCTAAGTTAGCGGTAGGGGAAAAGTCGAGTTGTGGGGCAAAAAGCCGAACATTCCCCCGCGAACGAAGCCGGGGGAGAGGCACTAATTACAGTTCTTGTTCGAACAGGACCAGAATCGCTTCGTAGAGATCTTTAACCGTGAAGCCTTTGGCTGGCGTGGTGAAAATCGTGTCATCCCCGGCGATGGTGCCAAGAATGCCTTCCGCTTTACCCAGAGAGTCCAGCAGACGCGCAATCAGCTGCGCAGCGCCGGGGCTGGTGTGGATCACCACGACGGCATCGTTGTAATCGATATCCAGCACCAGGTTTTTCAGCGGGCTGGAGGTCGTGGGTACACCCAGTTCGATTGGCAGGCAGTAGACCATTTCCATCTTCGCGTTGCGTGTGCGCACCGCGCCGAATTTGGTCAGCATGCGAGAGACTTTTGACTGATTGATATTGTCGAAGCCCTCTTCTTGCAGAGCCTGAACAATTTCTCCCTGAGAACTGAATTTCTCTTCTTTAAGAAGCGCCTTAAACGCTTTAACTAATTCTTCTTGTTTTGCCGAGCTTCGCATAAGTCACCCGTAATATGGCCGTGAAAACAACATTATTATGCATATTGATGAATTTTTATGCAAATATTCTCGCGAGGGAATTTCTGAAAACTGCTGAGAAGGCGCGAAGTTTATCAAATCCTGTGATGAAGCACAGCCACATGTGTCTTACGTCGCAAATAAGATTAAAAAGTAAATTAAATGTTATAAAGTTGATGTTATTTTGGTGAATACCGCAGCTATATTATAAACTCTGAGTGTTAGTTGCTTAGATTGCCGATCTGACGGTCATATCCATCCTTATATAAGATCTTAACAGTGGGCTGCGCCGCACTATTTTGGCGCGTTTATTGTCATAATTACCAGGGTGGATTAAGGTCGCCGCAACGGAGTAACAAAATATTTAGCTAACCATAATAAGGAGTTTAGGATGAAAGTCGCAGTCCTCGGCGCGGCCGGCGGTATCGGTCAAGCGCTCGCCCTACTACTGAAAACACAACTGCCTTCAGGTTCAGAACTCTCTCTGTATGATATTGCACCTGTCACCCCTGGGGTTGCCGTTGACCTCAGTCATATTCCTACCGCTGTTACCATTAAAGGCTTCTCCGGCGAAGATGCGACGCCTGCGCTGGAAGGTGCCGATGTGGTACTGATTTCCGCAGGTGTGGCGCGTAAACCGGGTATGGATCGCTCCGACCTGTTTAACGTCAACGCCGGTATCGTGAAAAACCTGGTCGCTCAGGTGGCGAAAACCGCGCCGAAAGCCTGTATTGGCATCATCACTAACCCGGTGAATACCACAGTCGCTATTGCCGCTGAAGTGCTGAAAAAAGCCGGTGTTTACGATAAGAACAAGCTGTTTGGCGTGACCACGCTGGACATCATCCGTTCCAACACCTTCGTGGCAGAGTTGAAAGGCAAACAGCCGACGGATATCGAAGTCCCGGTTATCGGTGGACACTCTGGCGTGACAATCCTTCCGCTGTTGTCGCAAATCCCGGGCGTAAGCTTCAGCGAGCAGGAAGTGGCCGATTTGACAAAACGCATTCAGAACGCCGGTACCGAAGTGGTAGAAGCGAAAGCGGGTGGCGGTTCAGCAACACTTTCTATGGGCCAGGCCGCCGCACGTTTTGGTTTGTCGCTGGTGCGCGCGCTGCAGGGCGAGCAAGGCGTGGTTGAGTGTGCTTATGTGGAAGGTGACGGTGAGCACGCGCGTTTCTTCTCACAGCCGCTGCTGCTGGGCAAAAACGGTATCGAGGAGCGTCACGCTATCGGTAAGCTCAGCGCGTTTGAACAGCAGTCGCTGGAAGGCATGCTGGATACGCTGAAAAAAGATATTCAGCTTGGCGTCGATTTCGTTAATCGTTAAGCCTCGTTGTCCTGCACCTGCGGGAAGAAAAAACCGGAGCCTGTTGCTCCGGTTTTTTTATGGCACTCAGTTGGTCGCCGGGTATTCCTGAATCGTGACCTTGAAGGTGAGTTTCTTGTCGTCGCGCATGACCTCGACCGGAATTTCCGAGCCAGGACGGATTTCTGCCACTTGATCCATGGTTTCGAGGGCGGAAACAGCCGGTTTTCCGTTCACCGAGGTGATCACATCATTGACCTGAATCCCCGCGCGCGCCGCCGGACCATCCGGCGAAACTTCGTTGACAACAATCCCCTGGATCGGATCGATACCGCCGCCCTGAGTATGCAACGGCGCGATCTCCCGGCCGCCAATGCCGATATAGCCACGGATCACGCGGCCATCGCGGATCAACTTATCCATGATTTTGGCCGCCAGTTGGAAGGGAATGGCGAACCCGATGCCTTCCGGCGTTTCGCCGTCATTACTTTTATCAAACGACAGGGTGTTGATACCCATCAGTTCGCCCAGCGAATTCACCAGCGCACCGCCGGAGTTACCGTGGTTAATGGACGCGTCGGTCTGCAAAAAGTTTTGTCGCCCGCTGGGATTCAAACCAATACGACCTGTGGCGCTGATAATTCCCTGAGTCGTTGTTTGACCAAGGTTATACGGGTTGCCGATCGCCAGCACCACATCGCCGATATGCGGCGTGCGCTTTGTATTGATGGGGATCACTGGCAAGCCGCCGTTCGCATTAATCTTCAATACCGCCAGATCGGTCAACGTATCCGAGCCCACCAGTAACGCTTCAAACACCCGACCATCCTGCAGCGCGACAATGATTTGGTCCGCATCGTTGATCACATGCTTGTTGGTGATGATATAGCCGCGTTGATCCATGATGACGCCGGAACCGAGCGTACGAATTTCGAGGCGATCATGGGTGGAGCTATTCAGGCTACGGTTATAGACGTTCACGACTGCAGGCGCTGCGCGACGAACTGCCGGGTTATAGCTGGCAGGCGTTTCATCGGCGCTGTCGATTTGCGGCGTCGCGAGCGGAATGTTTTTACGCAGCGAAGGCATGGCGGCGATGATCAGACCACCGACGACCAAACCGATTGCCACGGAACGCAAAAGCTTCACATACATGATGGGATAGTCATTAAAAGGAGAACGGCAGCAGCATAACATGAGTTATCCGGACATCACACGCGGGCGGTGATGTCCGGCGGCAGAATGACTTAGCGCAGCAGCAGATAGATACTGTCGTTGCCCCGCACGATATGCAGTGCCATAACGGAAGGTTTCGCTTCCAGCACTTTGCGCATTTCCGCAATCGACTGTACACGATCGCGGTTCACGCCAATGATCACATCATCTTTGTGCAGGCCAGCCTGCGCAGCGGCGCTGCCTTTTTCCACATTACCAACGGTGATGCCTTTGGTGCCATCTTTCAACTGACCATCGCTCAGCTCCGCGCCTTGCAGCGACGGGGAGATCAGCTCGGCGCTGGCGGAAGATGAGGTGCTTTTATCAAGCGTCACTTCGACATCCAGTGGTTTGCCATCGCGTAACAGGCCCAGTTTCACTTTGGCACCCGGTTCGGTGGTCGCAATACGTGAACGCAGTTCAGCGAAGCTGCTCAACGGCTTACCGTTCAGGCTAACAATCACATCACCCGATTTGATCCCTGCTTTCGCCGAACCCGAATTCGGCAGCACTTCACTGACAAATGCGCCTCGCTGCACGTTCAGGTTAAAGGCTTTGGCGATATCCGCGCTCATTTCGGTGCCTTTAATGCCCAGCAGGCCGCGTTTGATTTCACCAAACTGAATCAACTGGCGAGAGAGGGTTTGCGCCATGTTGCTTGGAATCGCAAAGCCGATGCCGACGCTACCGCCGCCCGGTGCGAGTATCGCCGTGTTAATACCGATAAGTTCGCCGTTCAGGTTGAGCAGCGCGCCGCCGGAGTTGCCACGGTTAATGGAAGCATCGGTCTGGATAAAGTTTTCCAGCCCTTCAAGGTTCAGGCCGCTGCGACCCAGCGCAGAAACAATCCCGGACGTGGCGGTTTGTCCCAGGCCGAAGGGGTTGCCGACGGCAATAACGAAATCACCGACGCGCAGTTGATCGGAATCGGCGATGGCAATTTGCGTCAGATTGCTCGCATTTTGTAATTGCAGCAGCGCGATGTCGCTCTGATCGTCCCCGCCAATCAATTTGGCTTCGAATTCACGTCCATCATTCAACTGTACGTTGATTTTTTGTGCCTGGTTAATCACGTGGTTATTGGTCAGCACGTAACCTTTGGCGGCGTCGATAATCACCCCGGAGCCAAGGCCTTCGAACGGCTGCGGTTGCTGCTGTGGTTGATCCGGCATCTCTTCGCCGAAATATTTTTTCAGTTCTTCAGGGACTTTCTGGCCTTGTACCGCCGTACCTTCTACCTGCACGCTGACAACCGCCGGCAGAACTTTTTCCAGCACCGGCGCGAGGCTGGGTAATGCTCCCTGACCAGGGACTTGTGACGGCATGGCCGCAAAGGTCTGAAAGGGTGCCGAGAGAGTTAACCCGACACTTAACGCAAATGCACTCAACAGCTGGGTTTGTTTCTTCATTGATGCTGGCTCTCGTAACCTGAAGTGGAAGGAATGACGCCCCAAAACAGTTTGATGTTATTGAAATTTCAACCGGGTAACAATGAGGTGAATGACTAAATAATAGCTGTGATGTGCAAGAAGGGACGGGCGCAAGGAGCGCGCCCGCAAATATTTAAGATGTGTTCGATTACTTACGGCTGGCGCCGCCGCGCAGCAGGCCGGAAGCACCTTCAGAATAGTCGCGCGGGATCTGCACCGGCGCCTGATCGTTGCTGGCTTCGGACTCGGCCAGACGGTTGCGGAACGGGTTCTCTTCCGCGGACATTTCCGGCAGCAGGCTGGACGAACTTTTCGCCATATGCTGATAAAGCTGGCGGTAATCGTGCGCCATGTTATCCAGCAGCTCAGCGCTGCGGGCAAAGTGGCTTACCAGCTCTTCGCGGTACTCTTCGAGTTCCGCTTTGTTTTTTTCCAGCTCGTACTGCAAGGCCTGTTGTTGGCGCAATTTGCGGTTTCCGAAACGCATACCCACGGCACCAATAATAATGCCGACAACCAACCCAATTAGCGCATATTCCCAGGTCATGAACTTCTCCCGTTGTTTTTTGATTCCGTAGGGTGTGGGCTGCAAGCTCCTGCCTGCGCCTGATTGTGCCACTATAACCGCTAATCGTGCAGAAGTGGAATCCTGACGCAGCATCGCGTAGTGTAGAACGGCCTTTTTTTCGTCAACCCTGTGGGGGCGGATCGATTTTCAAGGAATAACAACAACACCATGCAGAGCCTTTCCCCAACATCGCGATATTTAAATGCCCTGAACGAGGGTAGTCATCAACCGGATGATGTGCAAAAAGAAGCCGTCTCGCGGCTGGATGCCATTTACCAGGCATTAATTAACCGCAGCGCACCCGCCGCGCCGCAAAGTGGCGGTTTGATGGCGAAGTTTGGCAAGTTGCTCGGCAAACGTGAGCTTAAAGAAGCCGCACCTGTGCGTGGTCTCTATATGTGGGGCGGCGTCGGGCGGGGGAAAACCTGGCTGATGGACATGTTCTATCAAAGCCTGCCCGGCGAGCGTAAACAGCGTCTGCACTTTCACCGCTTTATGCTGCGTGTCCATGAAGAGCTGACTTCGCTACAGGGGCAAAGCGATCCGCTGGAAATCGTGGCTGACCGCTTTAAAGCCGAAACCGATGTGTTGTGCTTTGACGAATTTTTTGTGTCGGATATCACCGATGCAATGCTGCTTGGCGGGCTGATGAAAGCGCTGTTCGCGCGCGGTATCACGCTGGTAGCGACATCGAATATTCCGCCGGATGAGCTGTACCGTAACGGTTTACAGCGGGCGCGGTTTTTACCTGCCATCGACGCTATTAAGCAGTTTTGCGACATCATGAATGTCGACGCGGGTGTGGATTACCGCCTGCGGACACTGACGCAGGCGCACCTGTGGTTAACGCCGTTAGATGCCAGTACCGCTCAGCAGATGGACAAATTGTGGCTGGCGTTGGCGGGTGCGGCACGACAAAACGCACCGGAATTAGAGATTAATCATCGACCATTACCCACGCTGGGTGTGGAAAACCAGACGCTGGCGGTGTCGTTTTCTACCCTCTGCGTGGATGCCCGCAGCCAGCATGACTACATTGCGCTTTCACGGCTCTTTCATACGGTGATGTTATTTGATGTGCCGGTGATGACGCCGCTGATGGAGAGCGAAGCGCGCCGGTTTATCGCGCTGGTGGATGAATTCTACGAGCGCCACGTGAAGCTGGTGGTTAGCGCCGCGGCAGCGTTGCATGACATTTACCAGGGGGAGCGGCTGAAGTTTGAGTTCCAGCGTTGTTTATCTCGTTTGCAAGAGATGCAGAGCGAAGAATATCTGAAACGCGCGCATATGCCCTGAGGCGGCCTTGCCTTCATTTATTGCCAGAGGGCGACAAAACCTGCGTCAAATCACGAAAAGGGGTCGATCTTTGACCCCGACTTCTCTATAATCCTGCGACCCCACGTTACAAGAAGGTTTTTTTCCCGAAACTTTCTCTGCGCCGGCATAGGCTATTCGAAGGGGTAGGTTTGCTGGACAATGTCGTGTGAACCTCAACTGACTAAACGTTTGGGTGTTCACCAACGTGTAACTAATTATTTGGGTAAGCTTTTAATGAAAACTTTTACAGCTAAACCAGAAACCGTAAAACGCGACTGGTATGTTGTTGACGCGACCGGTAAAACTCTGGGCCGTCTGGCTTCCGAACTGGCTCGTCGCCTGCGCGGTAAGCATAAAGCGGAATACACTCCGCACGTTGATACGGGTGATTACATCATCGTTCTGAACGCAGAAAAAGTTGCTGTAACCGGCAACAAGCGCGAAGACAAAATGTATTACCATCACACCGGCCACATCGGTGGTATCAAAGAAGCGACCTTTGAAGAGATGATTGCTCGCCGTCCTGAGCGTGTGATTGAAATCGCGGTTAAAGGCATGCTGCCAAAAGGCCCGCTGGGTCGTGCTATGTACCGTAAGCTGAAAGTTTACGCTGGCAACGAGCACAACCACGCGGCACAGCAACCGCAAGTTCTTGACATCTAATCGGGATTATAGGCAATGGCTGAAAATCAATACTACGGCACTGGTCGCCGCAAAAGCTCCGCCGCTCGCGTGTTTATCAAACCGGGCAACGGTAAAATCGTAATCAACCAGCGTTCGCTGGAACAGTACTTTGGTCGTGAAACTGCCCGCATGGTAGTTCGTCAGCCGTTGGAACTGGTCGACATGGTTGAAAAATTGGACCTGTACATCACCGTTAAAGGTGGTGGTATCTCCGGTCAGGCTGGTGCGATCCGTCACGGTATCACCCGCGCTCTGATGGAGTACGACGAGTCCCTGCGTTCCGAACTGCGTAAAGCTGGCTTCGTCACTCGTGACGCGCGTCAGGTTGAACGTAAAAAAGTCGGTCTGCGCAAAGCACGTCGTCGTCCGCAGTTCTCCAAACGTTAATTGGTTTCTGCTTCGGCAGAACGATTGGCGAAAAAACCCGGTGCGAACCGGGTTTTTTTATGGATAAAGATCGTGTTATCCACAGCAATCCATTGATTATCTCTTCTTTTTCAGCATTTCCAGAATCCCCTCACCACAAAGCCCGCAAAATCTGGTAAACTATCATCCAATTTTCTGCCCAAATGGCTGGGATTGTTCATTTTTTGTTTGCCTTACAACGAGAGTGACAGTACGCGCGGGTAGTTAACTCAACATCTGACCGGTCGATTAAGTCCGGTAGCAGTAAATTCTGAATATATACCTGGAGGTTTTCATGGCTGTCGCTGCCAACAAACGTTCGGTAATGACGCTGTTTTCTGGTCCTGTGGACATCTATAGCCATCAGGTCCGTATCGTGCTGGCCGAAAAAGGTGTCAGCTTCGAAATTGAGCACGTGGAAAAGGATAATCCTCCTCAGGATCTGATTGACCTCAACCCGAATCAAAGCGTACCGACACTTGTAGATCGTGAACTCACCCTGTGGGAATCACGCATCATTATGGAATATCTGGACGAGCGTTTCCCGCACCCGCCGTTAATGCCGGTTTACCCGGTGGCGCGCGGTGAGAGCCGTCTGTACATGCATCGTATTGAGAAGGACTGGTATTCGCTGATGAATACCATCCAGAACAGCAGTGGCGCACAGGCGGATGCGGCGCGTAAACAGCTGCGTGAAGAGCTGTTGGCGATTGGCCCGCTGTTCACCCAGAAACCTTACTTCCTGAACGACGAGTTCAGCCTGGTTGACTGCTACCTCGCACCGCTGCTGTGGCGTCTGCCGGTACTGGGTATCGAACTGAGCGGTGCCGGTGCGAAAGAGCTGAAAGGGTATATGACGCGCGTTTTCGAACGTGATTCCTTCCTTGCCTCTCTGACAGAAGCCGAGCGCGAAATGCGCCTGGGCCGGGGTTAATTGAATGGATTTGTCACAACTGTCTCCACGCCGTCCGTATTTACTGCGGGCCTTCTACGAATGGCTGCTGGATAACCAGCTTACGCCGCATCTGGTTGTTGATGTGACGTTGCCGGGCGTACGCGTGCCGATGGAGTATGCGCGTGACGGGCAAATCGTGTTGAACATTGCGCCGCGTGCGGTCGGCAACCTGGAACTGGCGAATGACGAAGTGCGTTTTAACGCGCGCTTCGGCGGCGTTCCGCGTCAGGTTGAGGTGCCAATGGCTGCCGTGCTGGCGGTTTATGCCCGTGAAAACGGTGCCGGAACGATGTTTGAACCGGAAGCCGCGTACGATGAAGAGGTCGTCAGCCTGAACGATGACGACAATACTTCTGCGCAGGAAAACGAGACGGTGATGTCGGTTATCGACGGTGATAAACCCGATCACGAAGAAGATCACGATAACAGCCCTGATGACGATCCGCCGCCGCGCGGTGGGCGTCCATCGCTGCGTGTGGTGAAGTAACCAGGAAAGCAGAACCTGACGGTTCTGCTTTTTTTTGCGTTAAAAATGCGCATAAAAAAGGAGGCCGAAGCCTCCTTTTTGGTCGCTACATGGATATTACACTTCGAGGTAGTTCAGGATGCCGTCTGCCGCCTTACGGCCTTCGGCAATCGCCGTTACCACCAAATCGGAGCCACGCACGATATCGCCACCAGCAAAGATTTTTGGATTGCTGGTCTGGAACGCATTTTCGCTGCCTTCTGGCGCAATCACACGGCCCTGCGAATCCAGCTCAACGCTGTGTTTCGCCAGCCACTCCATGCTGTGCGGGCGGAAACCAAACGCCATGACAACCGCGTCGGCCGGAACCACATGTTCAGAACCGGCAACAATTTCCGCACGACGACGGCCTTTTGCATCCGGCGCGCCCATTTCGGTGCGTGCCATCTTCACGCCACATACTTTACCGTTGGCATTGATTTCAACGCCCAGCGGCTGCACGTTAAACTGGAATTCGACGCCTTCTTCACGCGCGTTTTTCACTTCGCGTTTCGAACCTGGCATGTTCTCTTCGTCACGGCGATAGGCACAGATAACGTGCGTCGCGCCCTGGCGCACTGACGTACGCACACAGTCCATCGCGGTATCGCCACCGCCAAGCACCACAACACGTTTGCCTTCCATGCTGACATACGGTTCTTCCGGCGTTTCACCGAAGCCCATAATCTGCTTGGTGTTGGCGATGAGGAACGGCAGTGCATCGAATACGCCGTTTGCGTCTTCATTTTCCAGCCCGCCGCGCATCGACTGATAAGTCCCGACGCCAAGGAACACCGCATCGTACTCTTGCAGCAGCTCGTCAATCTGCACGTCGCGACCCACTTCGGTGTTGAGTTTGAACTCAATACCCATGCCGGTGAAAATTTCACGACGACGGGTCATCACCTCTTTTTCCAGCTTAAAGGCCGGAATACCGAAGGTCAGCAGGCCGCCGATCTCCGGGTGACGATCGAACACCACCGCTTTCACGCCGTTACGGGTCAGTACATCGGCACAGGCCAGGCCTGCCGGGCCTGCACCAATAATCGCCACGCGTTTATCGGTCTGTTTCACGCCGGTCAAATCCGGGCGCCAGCCCATTTCGAACGCTTTATCATTGATATAGCGTTCAATGTTGCCGATGGTTACAGCGCCAAACTCGTCGTTTAGCGTACAGGAGCCTTCACACAACCGATCTTGTGGGCAAACGCGGCCACACACTTCCGGCAGGGTGTTGGTCTGATGCGACAGCTCAGCCGCTTCAAAAATACGCCCCTCATTTGCCAGTTTCAGCCAGTTCGGGATGTAGTTATGGACCGGGCATTTCCACTCACAGTAAGGGTTGCCGCAGGAGAGGCAGCGATCCGCCTGTGCTTTGGCCTGGCCTTCTGAAAACGGCTCATAGATTTCAACAAATTCAATTTTACGGATCTTCAGCGCTTTTTTCGGCGGATCAACGCGCTGCAAGTCGATAAACTGGTATACGTTCTGACTCATTGCTACCCCTTACTGCGCCTGCACACGCAGCTCTGCTGCGCTACGACTACGGTGACCCAACAGTGCTTTCACATCGCTGGACTTCGGCTTAACCAGCGCGAATTTGCTGGAGAAGGCTGGCCAGTTCGCCAGGATCTCTTCGCCGCGCTGCGAACCGGTATGCTGCACATGCTCGGTGATAAGACCGCGCAGATGCTCTTCATGGATGGCGAGGTCATCGACGCTCAGCACTTCCACCAGCTCCGGGTTCACGCGTTTACGGAATTCACCATCTTCATCCAGCACATAGGCGAAGCCGCCTGTCATCCCCGCACCAAAGTTAACGCCGGTTCTACCTAACACGCAGACGATGCCGCCGGTCATGTATTCACAGCCGTTATCGCCGATACCTTCCACCACGGTGATAGCGCCGGAGTTACGTACCGCGAAACGCTCGCCCGCACGGCCTGCAGCGTACAGACGACCGCCGGTTGCGCCATACAGGCAGGTGTTACCAATAATGCTCGCTTCGTGGCTGCGGAAAGCAGAACCAACCGGTGGACGTACCGCCAGCAAGCCGCCAGCCATACCTTTACCCACGTAGTCGTTGGCGTCGCCCGTCAGATACAGCTCAACGCCACCTGCGTTCCAGACGCCGAAGCTCTGGCCTGCGGTGCCGCTAAAGTGCGCTTTGATCGGATCTGCCGCCAGCCCCTGGTCGCCATGTGATTGCGCGATATAACCTGATAACAACGCGCCGACGGAGCGGTCGGTATTGCGAATATCGAACCAGAAGGTTTTGCTCTGCTTCTCATCGACAAACGGTTTCGCCTGTTGCAGCAACTGCGCATTTAGCACGCCATTATCAAACGGCGGGTTGTGCTCGGTGCAGTACAGCGCTTTGCCCGGATGCGGTTCTGCCGTCTCCAGCAGTTTCGACAGATCCAGTTTTTGCTGCTTGGCGGTAAAGCCATCCAGCTCTTTGAGCAGATCGGTGCGGCCAATCAAATCCACCAGACGTTTCACGCCCAGTTGCGCCATCAGCTCGCGGGTTTCACGGGCGATAAATTCAAAGTAGTTAGTCACTTTGAACGGCAGACCGTGATAATGGTTTTTACGCAGCTTTTCATCCTGGGTTGCAACACCCGTCGCGCAGTTGTTCAGGTGACAAATTCGCAGATATTTACAGCCCAGCGCCACCATCGGGCCGGTACCGAAACCAAAGCTTTCCGCACCCAGAATCGCCGCTTTGATAATGTCCTGGCCGGTTTTCAGACCGCCATCCACCTGCAAACGGATTTTATGACGCAGGCCATTAGCCACCAGCGCCTGTTGGGTTTCTACCAGGCCAAGCTCCCACGGACAACCGGCATATTTCACCGAAGAGAGCGGGCTTGCGCCGGTACCACCGTCATAACCGGCGATAGTGATAAGGTCAGCGTAGGCTTTCGCCACGCCGGTCGCGATAGTGCCAACGCCCGGTTCGGAAACCAGTTTGACGGAGATCATCGCTTTCGGGTTGACCTGTTTCAGGTCGAAAATCAGCTGCGCCAGATCCTCAATTGAGTAAATATCGTGGTGTGGCGGCGGAGAGATCAGCGTAACGCCAGGCACGGAATAACGCAGTTTAGCGATGTACGGCGTGACTTTATCACCCGGTAACTGACCGCCTTCGCCCGGTTTTGCCCCCTGAGCCACTTTGATCTGAATAACATCCGCATTGACCAGGTACGCAGGCGTGACGCCGAAACGACCAGAGGCCACCTGTTTAATGCGCGACACTTTATTGGTGCCGTAACGCGCCGGATCTTCGCCGCCTTCACCGGAGTTGGAGAAGCCGCCGAGGCTGTTCATCGCTTCCGCCAGCGCTTCGTGCGCTTCCGGGCTCAGTGCGCCGATGGACATTGCCGCAGTATCGAAGCGTTTAAACAGCTCCGTCGCCGGTTCAACATCTTTCAGGCTCACCGCTTCGCCATTCGGCGTAATCGCCAGCAGATCGCGCAGCGTTGCCGCCGGGCGCTCGTTCACCAGCTTCGCGTATTGCTGATAATCGCTGTATTCGCCGCTTTGTACCGCTTGTTGCAGCGTGCGCACCACATCCGGGTTGTACGCATGGTACTCACCGCCGTGGACATATTTCAGCAAACCGCCTTGCTCCAGCGGCTTACGCGCCAGCCATGCGCGTTTTGAGAGGTTCAGCAGATCCTGCTGGAAGTCAGCAAATCCGGCTCCGCCGATACGGCTGACCACGCCCTGGAAGCACAGCCCGGAGACGTCATCGTGCAGGCCGACGGCTTCAAACAGTTTTGAACAGCGGTAAGAGGCGATAGTTGAAATGCCCATTTTGGACATGATCTTATACAGCCCTTTGTTGATGCCGTTACGGTAGTTCAGCATCACCGTGCGGTAATTTTTCTCGATGGCTTTGCTGTCCACCAGTTTCGCCAGCGTTTCATAAGCCAGATACGGGTAGATTGCCGTCGCGCCGAAGCCCAGCAGCACCGCGAAGTGGTGCGGATCACGCGCGCTTGCGGTTTCAACAATAATGTTGGCGTCGCAGCGTAGGCTCTTATCCACCAGGCGGGTCTGAATCGCGCCAACGGCCATCGGTGCCGGCACTGGCAGACGGTTTTTGGCGATATTACGGTCAGAGAGCACCAGCAGAACCGTGCCGTTACGCACCATCTGCTCGGCTTTATCGCACAGCGCTTTGATGGTTTCTTCCAGCGTGGTTTCGGTGACATCGAAAGTGATATCGAGCGTATCGGCGCGGTAGTGTTCCTCTTTCATCGTCGTCAGCTGTTTGAAATCAGAGAACAGCAGGATCGGCGATTTAAAGCTCAAACGGTGCGCCTGGCCTTCCGCTTCGCAGAAGACATTCATCTCGCGGCCAATGCTGGTCGCCAACGACATCACGTGCGCTTCACGCAGCGGATCGATAGGCGGGTTGGTAACCTGCGCGAACTGCTGGCGGAAGTAGTCATAAATGATGCGCGGCTGGCTGGAGAGCACGGCAAATGGCGTGTCATCGCCCATTGAGCCGACCGCTTCCTGGCCGTTTTCGCCCAGCACACGAATCACTGAATCGAGCTCTTCGAAGCTGTAATTAAACTGTTTCTGGTAGCTTGTCAGCAGGTCATCGTCCATTTCGCGCGTGCCGACTTCTTCATCCGGCAGATCTTCGAATGGCACCAGGCGGCGGACGTTTTTCTCCATCCACTCTTTGTACGGGTGGCGGCTTTTTAGATCGTCATCGGTTTCGGCGGAGTGCAGAATGCGCCCGCCGCGAGTATCGATAACCATCAGCTCGCCAGGGCCTACACGGCCTTTTTCGACCACTTCATCCGGCTGGTAATCCCAAATCCCCACTTCAGAGGCGCAGGTGATCAGCTTGTCTTTGGTGATGACATAGCGCGCCGGGCGCAGGCCGTTGCGGTCGAGGTTACATGCGGCGAAACGCCCATCGGACATCACGATGCCCGCCGGGCCGTCCCACGGCTCCATATGCATGGAGTTAAAGTCAAAGAAGCTGCGCAGATCCGGATCCATCTCCGGGTTGTTCTGCCATGCTGGCGGCACCAGTAAACGCATGGCGCGCACAATATCCATCCCGCCTGCCAGCAGCAGTTCGAGCATGTTATCCATGGAACTGGAGTCGGAGCCGGTTTCGTTGACGAATGGCGCGGCATCATGCAGATCGGGGATCAACGGCGTCTGGAATTTGTAAGTACGTGCACGCGCCCATTGGCGGTTACCGGTAATGGTGTTGATTTCTCCGTTATGTGCCAGGTAGCGGAATGGTTGTGCCAGCGGCCAGCGCGGTACGGTGTTGGTGGAGAAGCGTTGGTGGAACAGGCAAATGGCTGATTCAAGACGCAGATCCGCCAGATCCAGGTAGAAGCGCGGCAGATCCGCCGGCATACACAGACCTTTATAGATGTTCACCAGATTCGAGAGGCTACATACGTAGAACTCTTTATCTTCCTGCAGGCGCTTTTCGATGCGGCGACGGGCGATAAACAGACGGCGCTCCATATCGCGCGGACGCCAGCCCGCAGGGGCGTTAACAAAAATTTGCTCAATACGAGGCAGCGAGGAGAGGGCGATTTCACCGAGTACCCCTTCGTTGGTTGGCACATCGCGCCAGCCGACAATCGACAGGGTTTCACGTTGAAGTTCTTCTTCTACAATACGGCGCGACGCGCTGGCTTTTTCGGGATCCTGGTTCAGGAACAACATACCAACGGCGTAGTTTTTGGCTAAGCGCCAGCCGCGTTCTTCCGCAACGATACGGAAAAAACGATCGGGTTTTTGCAGCAGCAGGCCACAACCGTCACCGGTTTTACCATCGGCGAGGATCGCGCCGCGGTGCTGCATTCGGGCCAGTGCGTGAATAGCGGTACGCACTACCTTGTGGCTAGGTTCGCCTTCTATGTGGGCGATCAGGCCGAAACCACAGTTATCTCTCTCAAGAGATTTATCGTACAACATATCAGTGAACCTCCCCAGGCTCTACGAGAGCCCCTCCAGAACGTTACGCACAGGCACAAAAAGAGCATGGCGACGGGGCAATTGCCTCGCATGTCGCCCTCTTTAATTTCCTTTTCGCATCGATACACAAGTGTTGAGGACTTGCTTAAGAGGGAATCTCAATTACTGCATAAATATGATGAGCAGACTGCTCATCCAGAAAGCTTCCAGCGGATTCCCAAGTTATCGGGAATCCGTACACAGGTCAAATGCCGAGCTTATTTATACAAAAATGTGCTAAACAGTGTTTATCTCATTGATAATTAAAATTATTTAAGGAGTTTTACATTCAATGAACGCGCTACTAAGCGGCAGCAGAGTGTGATCTGACTCACTATCTAAAAGCGCTGTTTCTGATGTTCTATTCTGAGTAGGGTTTTAATGGCAGATTTTTATTCTGATATGCGCGGCAGAGTTGCATGAACGCACTGTTTTTCACGCGTGATAGTATTTCTGCAAAATAACGCAGCGACATAAGGAAAAGTAATCGTCTTTAGGATGAATGAAATTGCGATTATATTGACTGATTATGCAATGAATAAAAGCCTTCCAGGGCGATTGATCCAGGTCATCGCCGACGAAAGCTAAAAGTGGCAGGCTACGCCCTTTTATTCGGGCGGCCTCTCAGATTATGCAGTTACAGAAATTAGTCAATATGTTTGGTGGGGATCTTGCCCGCCGCTATGGCGAAAAAGTCCATAAACTGACATTGCATGGCGGATTTAGCTGTCCTAACCGTGATGGCACCATTGGTCGCGGCGGTTGCACTTTCTGTAATGTCGCCTCTTTTGCCGATGAAGCGCAGCAGCATCAATCCATTGCCGCACAGCTTGCTCACCAGGCGCAGTTGGTGAACCGCGCCCGGCGTTATCTCGCCTATTTTCAGGCGTACACCAGCACCTGGGCAGAAGTGCAGGTGCTGCGCGCGATGTACCAGCAGGCGGTCAGCCAGGCGAATATTGTCGGCTTGTGTGTGGGAACACGCCCGGACTGCGTACCGGAAGCCGTGCTGGATTTGTTGTGTGAATACCGCGAGCAAGGTTATGAAGTGTGGCTGGAGCTGGGTTTGCAGACCGCGCATGATAAAACGTTGCATCGTATCAATCGTGGGCACGACTTCGCCTGTTATCAACACACGACGCAGCAAGCCCGCGAACGCGGCCTGAAAGTCTGCGCTCATCTTATCGTCGGATTACCCGGCGAGCGCCACGTGGAGTGCCTGGAGACGATACAGCGCGTTGTAGAGACCGGCGTCGACGGCATCAAGTTACATCCTTTACATATCGTGAAAGGCAGCATTATGGCGAAGGCGTGGGAAGCGGGGCGCCTGAATGGAATAGAACTGGAAGAGTACACCGTGATTGCCGGAGAAATGATTCGCCATACGCCGCCGGAGGTGATTTTCCACCGAGTTTCCGCCAGCGCACGCCGCCCGACGTTGCTTGCCCCGCTGTGGTGTGAAAACCGCTGGACGGGAATGGTCGAGCTGGATCGCTACCTCAAAGAGCAGGGCGGGCAAGGTTCTGCGCTGGGGTGTTGCTGGCAATTACCTATCTGATCTCATCGCGAAACGCTAATCACCTCTGCATTTTTCGCACAAGCTTCAACGCCTTGCTCAGAATTGAGTATTATTGAGCGGAATTGTTCGAGGAAATCTCTATGAAGCAAATCCGTTTACTGGCGCAATATTACGTCGACCTGATGATGAAGCTGGGTCTGGTGCGTTTTTCCATGCTGCTTGCTTTGGCGTTAGTGGTGCTGGCAATCGTGGTGCAGATGGCTGTTACCATGGTGTTGCAGGGGCAAGTGGAGAGCATTGATGTTATCCGCTCCATCTTTTTTGGCTTGCTGATCACGCCATGGGCTGTCTATTTCTTATCAGTGGTGGTTGAGCAGCTCGAAGAGTCGCGCCAGCGTTTGTCGCGGCTGGTTGAGAAACTGGAAGAGATGCGCGATCGCGACCTGAAGCTCAATGTGCAGTTGAAAGATAATATTGCCAAGCTTAACCAGGAGATCAGCGATCGCGAGAAAGCGGAAGCTGAGCGCCAGGAAACCTTTGAAAAACTCAAAATAGAGATGCAGGAGCGTGAGCAGACGCAAATCCAGCTCGAACAGCAATCTTCTTTTCTGCGTTCCTTCCTCGACGCCTCGCCGGATCTGGTGTTCTATCGCAATGAAGACAAAGAGTTCTCCGGCTGTAACCGGGCGATGGAGCTGCTGACCGGTAAGAGCGAGAAACAGCTTATTCACCTCAAACCGCAGGACGTTTACTCGCCGGAAGCAGCAGAAAAAGTGATCGAGACCGACGAAAAAGTTTTCCGTCACAACGTCTCTTTAACCTACGAACAGTGGCTGGATTACCCGGACGGCCGCAAAGCCTGTTTCGAGATCCGCAAAGTCCCGTATTACGATCGCGTCGGTAAACGCCATGGGCTGATGGGCTTTGGTCGCGATATCACCGAGCGTAAACGCTACCAGGACGCGCTGGAGCGCGCCAGCCGGGATAAAACCACCTTTATTTCCACCATCAGCCACGAGCTGCGTACGCCGCTGAATGGCATTGTTGGGTTAAGCCGTATTCTGCTGGATACCGATTTAACGCAAGAGCAGGAAAAATACCTGAAAACTATCCATGTCTCTGCCGTAACGCTCGGCAATATTTTCAACGATATTATCGACATGGATAAGATGGAGCGGCGCAAAGTCCAGTTGGATAATCAACCGCTTGATTTCACCAGTTTCCTGGCCGATCTGGAAAACCTCTCTGCCCTGCAGGCGCACCAGAAAGGGTTGCGCTTTGTCCTTGATCCAACGTTGCCGCTGCCGCATCAGGTGGTTACGGACGGTACGCGTTTGCGCCAGATCCTGTGGAACCTTATCAGCAACGCGGTCAAATTTACCCGTGAAGGGCAGGTCGTGGTGCGTGTGCGTTATGACGAAGGCGATATGCTGCACTTTGAAGTGCAGGATTCCGGGATCGGTATTCCCCGCGATGAGCAGGATAAAATTTTCGCCATGTATTACCAGGTGAAAGATAGCCACGGCGGTAAACCGGCGACAGGAACCGGCATTGGCCTGGCCGTTTCGCGCCGCCTGGCGAAGAACATGGGCGGCGACATTACCGTCAGCAGTGAGCCTGGGGCGGGTTCGATATTTACCTTGACCATTCACGCTCCGGCTGTGGCGGAAGAAGTTGAAGACGCGTTTGAAGATGATGATATGCCGCTTCCGGCGTTGCATGTGCTGCTGGTGGAAGATATCGAGCTGAACGTGATTGTCGCGCGCTCGGTGCTGGAAAAACTGGGCAGCAGCGTGGATGTCGCCATGACCGGCACTGCTGCGCTGGAGATGTTCACGCCGGGTGAATACGATTTGGTGTTGCTGGATATTCAGTTGCCGGATATGACCGGGCTGGATATTTCGCGAGAGTTGACCCGCCGTTACGCGCGTGAGGATTTACCGCCGCTGGTGGCGCTTACCGCCAACGTGCTGAAAGATAAACAGGAATACCTCGATGCGGGCATGGATGATGTATTAAGCAAACCGCTGGCAGTCCCGGCATTAACTGCCATGATTAAAAAGTTCTGGGACGCGAGTGAAAGTGAGGAGGAGCCAGTGACAACCATGGACAACAGTAAAGTACAAACGCTGCTTGATACCGCCATGCTTGAGCAGTATATCGAGCTGGTCGGGCCGAAATTGATCACTGACGGGCTGGACGTATTTGAAAAAATGATGCCGGGCTATTTGAGCGTGCTTGAATCAAACCTGACCGCGCGCGACCAAAAAGGAATTGTGGAAGAGGGCCATAAAATTAAAGGCGCCGCAGGTTCTGTCGGGCTGCGCCATCTGCAACAGCTTGGCCAGCAGATTCAGTCTCCCGATCTTCCTGCCTGGTGGGACAATGTTGGCGACTGGGTGGAAGAGATGAAGCAGGAGTGGCGCAACGATGTGGCGGTGTTAAAAGCCTGGGTGGCGGACGCTGGAAAAAAATGACCCCGGATTAACCGGGGTGCGCGAATACTGCGCCAACACCAGGGAAATCGTGGCTGCGCCGTAATTGAGTTATTGTTATTTTTTGCAAGGGCGTAGCCTGAAAAAATTCGACCACACGCACATAAGATAGCAAATCTTAAATGATTTGTTACATCAATCAGTGAAATGTGTGAAGCAAGGCTCCCTTATCAAAATTTTTAATTATCGTCAGTACGTTGCATAAAGGATGAGCAAAATGAAAAAAGTCGGCGTGATTCTCAGTGGCGCAGGTGTGTATGACGGTTCGGAGATTCATGAAGCGGTGATTACGCTGCTAGCAATTGCCCGTCATGGTGCGCAGGCGGTCTGTTTCGCTCCCGATAAATGGCAAAGCGATGTGGTAAACCATTTGACGGGCGAGATGCTGGCTGAGCGCCGTAATGTACTGATTGAATCCGCCCGTATTGCCCGTGGCAATGTCCAGCCGTTATCGCAGGCATCTGCAAACGATCTGGATGCGCTGATTGTTCCGGGTGGTTTTGGCGCGGCGAAAAACCTCAGTGATTTTGCCAGCCTCGGCAGTGAATGCACCGTTGACAGCAGCCTGAAAACGCTGGCGCTGGAGATGCATAAGGCGGGTAAACCGCTCGGTTTTATGTGCATCGCACCGGCGATGTTGCCGAAAATTTTCGATTTTCCCCTACGCCTGACAATCGGCACGGATATTGATACCGCCGAAGTGCTGGAAGAGATGGGCGCTGAGCATGTGCCTTGTCCGGTCGACGATATTGTTGTCGATGAGGAGCACAAAGTGGTGACGACGCCGGCGTATATGCTGGCGGAGGACATCGCGCAGGCCGCCTCCGGTATCGAAAAGCTGGTGGAGCGCGTACTGGTGCTGGCCGAATGAGGAAGTGGTTTCGTGGCCCGCTGAAAGCCACCTTAAAGCGCATTGCTCTGCGGATTCTGTGCGTGCTGGCGCTCTTCTGGGGAGGCGGCATTGTGCTGTTCAGTTTCCTGCCAGTGCCTTTTTCCGCCGTGATGGTTGAACGCCAACTGAGCGCGTGGTTTAGCGGTGACTTTGGCTACGTCGCGCACTCCGACTGGGTTGGTATGGATGATATTTCGCCGTGGATGGCGCTGGCGGTGGTGGCCGCTGAAGATCAGCGTTTTCCCGATCACTGGGGGCTGGATTTTAGCGCCATTGAAAAAGCGCTCTCGCATAACGAGCGCCATGAGAACCGTATTCGCGGTGCATCGACGATTTCACAGCAGACGGTGAAAAATCTGTTGCTGTGGGATGGAAAAAGTTGGGTGCGCAAAGGGCTCGAAGCAGGGCTGACGCTTGGGATGGAAACGGTGTGGACCAAACGGCGGATCCTGACGGTTTATCTTAATATTGCGGAATTTGGCGATGGAGTGTTCGGCGTCGAGGAAGCATCGCAGCGCTATTTCCATAAACCGGCGAGCCGCTTAACCATGTCGGAAGCGGCGCTACTGGCCGCCGTATTGCCAAACCCGATCCGTTTTCAGGCCGCCGCGCCATCTGGCTATGTACGCAGTCGTCAGGCATGGATCCTGCGCCAGATGCGGCAGCTAGGCGGGGAAGATTTCCTGGAGCGCAACAAGCTGTACTGAATTAATCTTCATCAAACCCGGCGTTAAACAGCGCAATCACTGCCGCCAGCGCTTCTTCTTCCTGCGGGCCGCTGGCCTCTACTTCAATTTGCCGACCTTTTGCAGAATCGAGCATCAGCAGCGCAATCACGCTGCTGGCTTCGGCTTCGGTGCCTTCATCGTTGCGCAGCAGCACTTCCGCATCGAAGCCCTGTACCAGTTCAAACAGTTTCATGGCCGGGCGCGCATGCATTCCCAGCTTATTGGTGATCTCAACGGTTTGTTTTACGGTCATGTTTTGCGTTTTTCCAGCGTACGGTGACGGGATTGAACGTTCTTACCGCGCGAGCGGAAATAATCCGCCAGTTGTTCGGCGACATAGACGGAGCGGTGTTTACCACCGGTACAACCGATGGCTACGGTCAGATAACTACGGTTGTTGGTCTCGAGCATCGGTAGCCACAACTCGAGATAACTACGCGTCTGATAGATAAAATTGTGCACTTCCGTATGTCTGTCGAGGAACGCCGCGACGGGTTTATCGAGGCCGGTCATCGGGCGCAATTTAGGATCCCAGTGCGGGTTCGGCAGGAAACGAACGTCAAAGACGTAATCCGCATCGATAGGAATGCCGTGCTTGAAACCGAAGGATTCGAAAACCATGGTCAGTTCACGTTCGCGCTTACCTAACAGGCGTGTACGCAGCATTTCGGCCAGCTCATGCACCGACATTTCCGAGGTATCGACAATCAGATCCGCACGTGAACGCAGCGGTTCCAGCAAGTTACTCTCTTCGTCAATCGCGCTTTCAAGCGACAGATTTTTACTGGAAAGCGGATGCAGGCGGCGCGTATCGCTGTAACGGCGGATCAGCGTGTTTCGATCGGCATCAAGAAACAATAACTGCGGTGAAAAGGCGTCCGGCAGATTGCTCATCGCCTGTTCAAAAATTTCCGGCGACTCCGGCATATTTCGCACATCGATACTGACGGCTGCGGAAGTCTGGCGCTCGGCAAGCGTCTGCGCCAGCTCCGGCAGCAGCACGACCGGCAGGTTGTCGACGCAATAAAAACCCATATCTTCCAGGGCGCGCAGAGCGACGGATTTCCCTGAACCCGAACGACCACTGACGATCATCAGGACCATGAACCATTTCTCCTCAGTACGACTGATAAAAAGGTTTCCTTCCCGTTACGCATCGTCGCTTTCACCTTCCGTCTGCGTGATGATTTGATACAGCTCTTCATCACTTTGCGCGCTGCGCAGGCGTCGGCAGATGGTTTTGTCCGCCAGTCTTTTGGCGACCAGCGAAAGCGTATGCAGATGCGTTTTGGTTTGATCCGCTGGCACCAACAGGGCAAACAGCAGATCGACAGGCTGATTATCGATAGCGTCGAAGGCAATGGGCGTTTCGAGTTGCACAAAAACGCCAACGGCGCGAAGCGTGTCTTCTTCAAGCTTACCGTGAGGAATGGCGATACCGTTTCCAATGCCGGTACTGCCCATTTTCTCGCGCGTAAGAATCGCTTCAAAGACGACTTGTGGCGGTAAGCCTAACTGTTTTGCCGCCAGTTCACTGATGATTTCCAGAGCACGTTTTTTACTCTGGCAGTGAACGCCGCTACGGGTACATTCCTGGTTAAGGACATTGCTCAATTGAAGAGCGGAATCGTTATTCATCATAATTTCACCTGAGCGACGCCAGAGCCAGTCACCCTACCGGGTTACGGTAGGGTGCAACGCGCCAGACGGACGCTCGGACAATTAGTGTTGTTTCAGTTTATCTTTATGCTTCGTGAGCTGCCGCGCCAGTTTATCAATCAAACCGTCAATAGCAGCGTACATATCCTGCCCTTCCGCACTGGCATGCAACTCGCCGCCATTGACATGGAGCGTCGCATCCGAGGTGTGAGTCACTTTCTCCACTTTCAACACAATATAGACCTGATTGATCCTTTCGAAATACTGTTCAAGCTTGGCGAATTTAGCGGTCACAAATTCACGCAGAGCATCAGTGATCTCGACGTTTTGTCCTGTGATGTTAAGCTGCATAGTGTCTTCCTTATCGGTTGGGTCAAACCAGTTGTTTACGCTGATTCGACGGCGGAATGGATAAAGATTCTCGATACTTCGCAACGGTACGCCGCGCCACCATAATTCCTTGATCGGAAAGCAGGGTCGTCAGCTTACTGTCGCTCAGCGGTTTTGCAGGGTTTTCTGCGGCGATCAATTTCTTCACCAGCGCGCGAATAGCGGTAGAGGAGGCTTCGCCACCACCTTCGGTATTGACATGGCTGGAGAAGAAATACTTCAGCTCGAAAATGCCGCGAGGACTGTGCAGGTACTTCTGGGTCGTTACACGAGAAATCGTCGACTCGTGCATCTCGACGGCCTGGGCGATATCGGCCAGCACCATCGGTTTCATAAATTCTTCGCCTTGTTCAAAAAAGGCTTGCTGCTGCTCAACAATGCAGCGGCTAACGCGCAACAGTGTGTCGTTGCGGCTCTCCAGGCTTTTGATCAACCACTTCGCTTCCTGCAAGTTACTGCGGATGAACTGGTTGTCGGCATCGTTACGTGCGCCGCCGCCCATCGAGGCATAATGCTGGTTGATTTGCAGACGTGGAATGCTGTCAGAGTTCAGTTCCACCGTCCAGCGACCGTTATGTTTGCGTACCAGAACATCCGGAATCACATATTCCGGTTCGCTGGTTTGGATCGACTGGCCCGGGCGCGGATCCAGAGACTGGATCAGATTTACCGCCTCTTTCAGCACCTCTTCTTTCAGACGCGTCACGCGCATCAGGGTGCGGAAATCGTGATTGGCGAGCAGATCCAGATGATCGCTAATGATAAGGCGGGCTTCTTCACACCACGGTGTCTCTTTGGCGAACTGCGAGAGCTGGATCAGCAGACAATCACGCAGATCCCGCGCGGCAACGCCAACGGGATCAAAGCGCTGAATGCGTTTAAGTACTGCCTCAACCTCATCAAGCCCCACGTCATCATTGCCCATGCTCTCCAGCACTTCTTCCAGCGAAACGGTGAGATAGCCTGTTTCGTCAACGGCATCGACAATGGACGTTGCGATAGCACGATCGGTGTCAGAGAAGGGCGTCAGCCCTACCTGCCACATCAGGTAATCTTGCAATGACTGCGTGGTTTCGCCCTGATAGATAGGCAATTCGTCGTCAATGTAGTCGTGGCTGCTGCCGGAAGGAGTACCTGCGGTGTAAATTTCATCCCAGCTGGCATCCAGCGGCAACTCATCCGGCATCTCTTTTTGTTCGAGAGCGTCGACGGTATCCAGACCGTCATTTTCCTGAACCTGCTGGCTATCGACTTCCTCATGAAGATCAGTTTGTTCCAGCAATGGATTACTCTCCAGCGCTTGCTGAAGTTCCTGCTGAAGTTCCAACGTGGACAACTGCAGCAGACGGATGGCCTGTTGCAGTTGTGGCGTCATGGCTAGCTGTTGGCTGAGCCTTAGTTGCAAACCTTGCTTCATATTCAGAGCAGCACTCTCCGACAAAAAACGTCAATAAACCCTACCCTATCAGAGTCTGAAGTCTTCCCCAAGATACACGCGCTTAACGTGTTCGTCTTCAAGGATTTGCTGCGGTGTTCCGTGCGCAATGAGATGCCCCTGGCTGACGATATAAGCACGCTCACACACTGCCAGCGTTTCACGAACGTTATGGTCAGTAATCAGCACGCCCAGGCCGCTGTCACGCAGGTGTTCAATGATACGTTTGATATCAATAACGGAGATCGGGTCAACGCCGGCAAAGGGTTCATCCAGCAGGATAAATTTCGGATTCGCCGCCAGCGCGCGGGCAATTTCCACACGGCGACGTTCACCGCCGGAGAGCGATTGCCCCATGCTGTCACGCAGATGTTCAATGTGGAACTCTTCCATCAGCTCATTGGCGCGATCTTCGCGTTGCTCTGAGGTCAGGTCATCGCGGATTTGCAGGACGGCCATCAGGTTATCGTAGACGCTCAGGCGGCGAAAAATCGAGGCTTCCTGCGGAAGATAACCAATACCGCGGCGCGCACGTGCATGCAGCGGCAGCAAGCTGATGTCTTCATCATCAATAATGATGTTGCCCGCGTCACGCGACACAATACCTACCACCATATAAAAGGTGGTGGTTTTCCCTGCGCCGTTAGGGCCAAGCAGCCCGACGATTTCGCCAGAGTTGACGGTCAGACTGACATCCTCAACTACGCGGCGGCCTTTATAAGCCTTGGCGAGATTCTTTGCAGTTAATGTTGCCATAACGAATTAGTTACTCTTTTTTTGCGCCGGAGCCGGGGTTTGTTTATTGCTCTTATCCTGCAACTGCGACGGAACCAGAACGGTGGTCACGCGTTTGCCTTTGTCGCTGAATGCCTGCATTTTCTGCTCTTTCACCAGATAAGTGATTTTGTCACCGGTGATATTGCTATCCAGTTGTTCCAGATAGGCGTTACCAGTCAGCACAACAAAATCTTTTTCCAGTTCGTAATGCATCTGCGAGGAGTGGCCCTTAACGGGTTTGCCATTGTCCTGCATTTGGTAAAAGGTCGCCGGGTTGCCGTAGCCGTCAATGATCTCTTTACCTTGCTGACCACCCGGACGAGTAACGACGACTTTGTCGGCATTAATTTTAATCGTCCCCTGGGTTACCACGACGTTGCCAGTGAAGGTCACGACATTACCCTGCATATCCAGCGATTGCTGATCGGAGTCGATATGGATAGGTTGATCGGTATCCCCAGTCACGGCGAGCGCCGGAAGCGCGGCGGCCAAAAGCGTGGTGGCCAATACAAGATTAAGGCTGCGTTTGTTTGTTTTGAATTTCATAGGAGCTTCTAACCTTTTCAATCAGCTCGGCGTTTTTGCTGCGTAAATTGCCGCGCATTTTCAGGCCGGTGGAATTAAATGTTGTACCGTACAACGTGACCTGATCATTCGAGGTAACATCCTGCGTTACCAGGTTAATCTGGGCGTTATCCGTGGTGATTTTTCGCAGCTGGGCGTCCGCCGTCAGCGCATTAACTTCAACATGTCCATAAAGATAAAGCATTTTGTCATCGGTCAGCTTCGCTTTGTCTGACTTTATCGACCAGGTTGGAACCTTATTCTCGTCGAATGTTGTCAGGACGGGCTGCGCGAACCAACTCACACCTTCAGCAGAAAAGTATTCCACGTTCTGCGCGATAAGCCGGTAGTTAAGTGCCCCGTCCGGGCTATAAACCACCGTATCCGTATGTTGGCTTTTGTAAGTCGGGTCGGCATTGTTGGTGGCGACCGGATTCGGCTCATCCTGAGCCGTCAAGTTGATCCCTATCAGGATCAGTGCGGCCAGCGCCAGCAGAATGATGACCCAACGTCTGGTTTTACTCATATCGATTGCCCTTTGGCCTCATCCAGCTTGCCCTGCGCCAGCAACAACAAATCACAGACTTCACGAACTGCGCCTCGGCCGCCATTAATACGCGTAACGTAATCCACGCGTGAAAGCAGCAGCGGATGGGCATCGGCAACGGCAACGCTCAAGCCAATTTCCGCCATCACTGGCCAGTCGATCAGATCATCACCCACATAAGCAATCTGCTCGGGGGTGAGCGCCAGTTTTGCCAGCAGCTCGCGGTAAGCGAGCAATTTATCCGACTGACCTTGATACAAGTGCTTAATCTTTAGCGTTTCGCAGCGATCTTCCACTAGTTTAGCTTTTCGCCCGGTAATTATGGCAACCTCAATGTCGGAAGTGAGCGCACAGCGGATCCCGTAACCATCGCGCACATTAAATGCTTTCAGCTCTTCTCCGTTATTGCCCATATAGATGAGCCCATCGGATAACACGCCGTCCACATCCAGAATCAACAGGCGTATTTTTTCCGCTTTCGCCATAACTTGCGTGCTTACCGGCCCATAACAGGTAGCAAGCGACGCGCCAGCATTACTCATTCTTATGTCCTTCTTTACACTACGCCAGCGCGCAGTAAATCGTGCATATGTAACACACCCAGCAACTGGTCGCCATCGGCCACCAACACGGAGGTAATATGCCGGGATTGCATCAGATTCAGCGCATCCACTGCCAGTGTGTTGGGACGAACCCGAACACCGCCTGGCGTCATGACGTCGGCAATGCCCATGCTGCGGACATCGCCGCCCATATCGAACACGCGGCGTAAGTCACCGTCGGTAAAGATGCCTTCAATTTTCATCAAATCATCGCAGATAACCGTCATACCCAGGTTTTTACGCGTGATTTCAAGCAGTGCATCACGCAGGCTGGCGTTTTTACTGACATGGGGGATTTCGTCACCGGTATGCATGATGTCATTGACGCGCAGCAACAGTTTGCGGCCCAGTGCGCCGCCGGGATGCGATAAGGCGAAATCTTCCGCCGTAAAACCGCGCGCTTTCAGCAACGCGACAGCCAGCGCATCACCCATTACCAGCGCCGCCGTGGTGCTGGAGGTGGGTGCCAGACCCAGCGGACAGGCTTCTTTCGGAACCTTAACGCATAAGTGAATATCGGCGGCGCGCGCCATGCTGCTTTCTGGTCGGCTGGTCATGCAAATCAACGAAACTTTTAATCGCTTCAACACCGGGATCAGCGCGAGGATCTCGTTCGACTCCCCTGAATTTGACAGCGCAATGACCACATCTTGCGGGCTGACCATTCCCAGATCACCGTGGGCCGCTTCGCCCGGGTGCACAAAAAAAGAGGGGGTTCCGGTGCTGGCAAATGTGGCCGCCATTTTTCTACCGATATGGCCGGATTTGCCCATTCCCATCACCACCACTTTCCCGGCGCAATAGAACATTTTTTCGCACGCCTGCGTGAAGTCGGCGTTGATGTACTGATCCAGCTCTGCGAGGCCTTCACGTTCAATTTCCAGGACGTCTTTACCTGCTTGTTGAAAGTCAAAACCCGGCTGCAAATCTATTTGCGACATAATGCGTATCCGATTATCCAGTCAAAAGCGGCGACAGCCAGTAGAGCAGCGCCAGCCACACGATAAACCCGCCCAACAACAGTGCGCCGACACCTCTGCTGATTTGCTTACGTCGCCAGCAAATCAGGGCAAAAAGGGCACTGACCAGCAACATCACGCCATAATCACGCGTAAAGGCTATCGGGTTAAAGTCGCCCGGCGCAATCAGCGCGGGCAAACCCAGCACGATAGCAATGTTAAAGATGTTTGAACCAATAATATTACCAATGGCGATATCGTCTTCACCTTTGCGCGCACCGGCAATCGCTGTCGCCAGTTCAGGCAGGCCAGTACCGATAGCAATAACCGTCAGGCCAATGGTCAGCTCGCTGATAGCAAAGTAGTTCGCTACCACTGTCGCGTTATCCACCACCATACGTGTTGCCATTGGCATAATGATTAACGCTACGCCCAGCCAGAGGAACGCGACTGAAAGGCTGCCGTCTCGCGGTAACTCCGCCACCTGCTCTCGGGTGAGACTGTCGTTGCCCTGGCGCTCGGCCAGGCGGGCAATTTTAACAATGAACACCAGCCATAGCACGGCTAATAACAGTAAAATAATGCCGTCAAAGCGGCTGAGGTGCCCATTGTACAACACCACGCCTGCCAGCAGACTGGCTACCAAGGTTAACGGTAATTCGCGGCGCAGAATATCGGAATGTACGGTAAAAGGGTGTAAAAGCGCGGCGACGCCGAGGATCAGCAAGATATTCGTGATGTTAGAACCGATCGCCGTGCCGATAGCCAGATCCAACTGTCCATGCAGCGATGCGGCGACGGAAGTGATTATCTCGGGTAGTGAGGTACCGATGCTTACAACGGTCATGCCGATGATTAAAGGCGGTACACCGAATGTGCGGCAAAGGATCGAAGCAGCGAACACCAGACGATCGGCACTGTAGACCACTAAGAGTAAACCAATTATCAATAGCGCCGTCGCTAAAAGCATCTAACATCCTTTCTTCAGGTATAATCCGCCGGCTCGCAGGCTGCCATGCCGGGTAAAACCGGGAGTTCCGCGTAGCGTAATGATTCCTAATTTTGACTTTATGCGGCTCAAAAGTAAAACAAATGCCAGCTTTCGCTAACCCCAGCAGGTAATATTCTGTAAAAATGTTGGGTTCGTGATGTTATCAAGCGTCATGCTTGTGGCCGACGAGGCTTATAAGGAAGAGGAAATGAGCCAGACTGTGGCGAATTTGGTCGATGTTCGTGGCGTCAGCTTCTCCCGCGGCAGCCGCCCAATCTTTGACAATATTTCACTGACGGTACCTCGCGGTAAGATCACCGCCATTATGGGACCTTCAGGGATCGGCAAAACGACGCTCCTGCGTCTGATCGGTGGACAAATCCCGCCTGATAGCGGTGAGATTTTATTCGATGGCGAAAACGTGCCAGAGATGACCCGTTCGCGTCTGTTCACCGTGCGCAAAAGAATGAGCATGCTGTTTCAGTCTGGCGCGTTGTTTACCGATATGAACGTTTTTGACAATGTTGCCTATCCTTTGCGTGAGCACACTCTGCTGCCCGAGCCGTTGCTGCGAAGCACGGTGATGATGAAGCTGGAAGCAGTAGGGCTGCGCGGTGCGGCGGACTTAATGCCATCTGAACTCTCAGGCGGTATGGCACGACGCGCCGCGCTGGCGCGAGCGATTGCACTGGAGCCGGACCTGATCATGTTCGATGAACCCTTTGTAGGGCAGGACCCTATCACGATGGGCGTGCTGGTGAAGCTGATCTCCGAGCTGAATAGCGCGCTGGGTGTCACCTGTATTGTGGTTTCCCACGATGTTCCTGAAGTGCTGAGTATTGCTGATTACGCCTATATTGTGGCTGACAGGAAAATTGTTGCCCACGGTAGTGCGCAAGGGTTGCAAGAGAACAGCGATCCGCGCGTGCGTCAGTTCCTGGATGGCATTGCCGATGGCCCGGTTCCGTTCCGCTACCCTGCGGGTGATTATCAGACCGATTTATTAGAAACAGGGAGTTAAGACGCTCATGCTGCTAAATGCACTGGCATCGCTTGGGCACCGCGGGATCAAAACGATCGCGACGTTCGGACGCGCCGGTTTGATGCTCTTTAATGCGGTGGTGGGAAAACCCGAATTCCGCAAACACGCGCCGCTGCTGGTTCGCCAGCTTTATAATGTCGGCGTACTGTCGATGCTCATTATTATTGTTTCCGGCGTGTTTATCGGTATGGTGCTCGGTCTGCAGGGTTACCTGGTGTTGACCACTTACAGCGCCGAAACCAGTCTTGGCATGCTGGTGGCGCTGTCGCTACTGCGCGAGTTGGGGCCGGTTGTCGCTGCGTTGCTGTTCGCAGGGCGGGCTGGTTCTGCCTTAACGGCTGAGATTGGTTTGATGCGCGCGACCGAGCAGCTTTCCAGCCTTGAAATGATGGCGGTCGATCCGCTGCGACGCGTAATTTCGCCGCGATTTTGGGCGGGGGTCATCTCGCTACCGCTGTTAACCATTATCTTTGTCGCCGTCGGTATTTGGGGCGGTTCGCTGGTTGGCGTTAACTGGAAAGGTATTGATACAGGCTTTTTCTGGACCGCGATGCAAAATGCCGTCGAATGGCGAATGGATCTGGTTAACTGCCTGATTAAAAGCGTGGTGTTTGCCATCACGGTGACCTGGATTGCGTTATTTAATGGTTATGATGCGATCCCGACTTCTGCCGGCATTAGCCGGGCGACAACACGCACCGTTGTGCACTCCTCGTTGGCCGTGCTTGGCCTTGATTTTGTGCTCACCGCACTGATGTTTGGGAATTGAGTTCATGCAAACGAAAAAAAGTGAAATTTGGGTCGGTGTTTTCCTTGTGCTGGCGCTGCTGGCTGGACTCTTCATCTGCTTAAAAGCGGCGGATGTCGCCTCCATGCGCACCGAGCCGACTTACCGTGTCTATGCCACCTTTGACAACATTGGCGGTCTGAAAGCACATTCGCCGGTAAGAATTGGCGGTGTGGTGATCGGGCGTGTTGCTGATATCTCTCTCGATCCCAAAACCTATCTGCCGCGCGTCGCGCTGGATATTGAAGAACGTTACAACCAGATCCCGGATACCAGCTCGCTGGCGATCCGCACTTCCGGGTTGTTAGGTGAGCAGTATCTGGCGCTGAACGTTGGCTTTGACGATCCTGAGATGGGAACTTCTATGCTTAAAGAAGGAAGCACCATTCAGGACACCAAGTCCGCCATAGTGCTTGAGGATCTTATCGGACAATTCCTTTACAACAGTAAAGGCGGTGACAATAAGAATTCAGGCGATGCGGCAGCCCACGATGCAGGGAATACTCAAGCCGCACCGTCTGCTGGGCAGACGAATTAACGAGGAGAATTGACGCATGTTTAAACGTCTATTAATGGTTGCCCTGCTGGTAATTGCGCCGCTGGGTGCCGCGATGGCGGCCGATCAAGCTAACCCTTACGCCGCAATGAAAGACGCGGCACAGAAAACCTTTGATCGCCTCAAAAATGAGCAGCCGAAAATCCGTGCGAACCCGGACTACCTGCGCGATGTTGTTGATCAGGAACTACTGCCCTACGTGCAGGTGAAATACGCCGGTGCGTTGGTGCTGGGCCGTTATTACAAAGAAGCGACCCCCGCACAGCGTGAAGCCTATTTCGCAGCATTTCGCGAATACCTGAAACAGGCTTACGGTCAGGCGCTGGCAATGTACCACGGGCAGACCTATCAGATTGCGCCGGAGCAGCCGCTGGGTGATGCGACGATTGTGCCGATCCGTGTGACTATCATCGATCCAAATGGCCGTCCGCCGGTGCGCCTGGATTTCCAGTGGCGTAAAAACACGCAGAGCGGCAACTGGCAGGCTTACGACATGATTGCCGAAGGGGTGAGCATGATCACGACCAAACAGAACGAATGGAGCGATCTGCTGCGTACCAAAGGTATCGACGGTTTAACCGCTGAGCTGCAATCTATTTCCCGCCAGAAAATTACCCTGGACGAGAAAAAGCAATGACAGCCAATCTACGCTGGTCGCGCGATGGAGACTGCCTGAAACTGTTAGGTGAACTGGATCAGGATCTCTTAAACCCGTTGTGGGATGCGCGCGTGGAGGCGATGAATGGGGTGACCTGCATCGACTTACACGGCGTGTCACGTGTTGATACCGCAGGCGTCGCGCTGCTGGTACATCTGGTGGCACAGGGCAAAAAGCAGGGAAATAATGTTGTGCTTGCTGGGGTGAGTGAAAATGTGTCTACCCTCGCCGCGCTCTATAATTTGCCGCAGGATGTATTGCCTCACTAATTTTTTCAATGCGTTACTACTTAAGGCCCCATCCTTTATATTGATGGGGCTTTTTGCTTGTTTAAGCCGACGCCACTTTCCTCTAAGATGTGTGACTGTTTTCACTATTAGATGATATTTACACCCATGGAAAATCATGAAATTCAGACGGTGCTGATGAACGCACTCTCTCTCCGGGAAGCCCACGTCACTGGCGATGGCAGTCACTTTCAGGTTGTTGCTGTGGGTGAGATTTTTGACGGCATGAGCCGGGTCAAGAAACAACAGACCATTTATGGCCCGCTGATGGAATACATCGCAGACAATCGTATCCATGCCCTGTCGATCAAAGCCTACACTCCGGCTGAGTGGGCGCGGGATCGCAAACTTAACGGCTTTTGAGCGCAGGGGATAAACCCACTGCGCGTGTGAATTCTTAACAGAGATCAGATGAATGGATAAGTTTCGTGTACAGGGGCCGACGCGTCTCCAGGGCGAAGTGACAATTTCAGGCGCGAAAAACGCCGCGCTGCCGATTCTTTTTGCCGCGTTGCTGGCGGAAGAGCCGGTTGAAATCCGTAACGTTCCGAAACTGAAAGATATCGATACCACCATGAAACTGCTCAGTCAGTTGGGTACCAAGGTGGAACGTAATGGATCCGTGTGGATCGATGCGGGCGACGTCAATGTTTTCTGCGCACCTTACGAGCTGGTGAAAACCATGCGCGCATCTATTTGGGCGCTGGGGCCGTTGGTGGCGCGTTTCGGTCAGGGGCAGGTCTCCCTGCCTGGCGGTTGTGCCATTGGCGCGCGTCCGGTGGATCTGCACATTACCGGCCTGGAACAACTGGGCGCGGAGATCAAGCTGGAAGAGGGCTACGTCAAAGCTTCCGTCAACGGGCGTCTGAAAGGCGCGCATATCGTGATGGATAAAGTAAGCGTTGGCGCGACTGTAACGATTATGTCTGCTGCGACGCTGGCGGAAGGCACGACCATTATCGAGAATGCCGCCCGTGAGCCGGAAATTGTTGATACGGCGAACTTCCTCAATACCCTCGGTGCAAAAATCACCGGTATGGGAACCGATCGCATCACCATCGAAGGGGTGAAACGTCTGGGCGGCGGTGTTTATCGCGTCCTGCCTGATCGTATCGAAACCGGGACTTTCCTGGTCGCGGCGGCGATTTCTGGCGGTAAAATTATCTGCCGTAATGCTCAGCCGGATACGCTGGACGCGGTGCTGGCTAAGCTGCGCGATGCTGGTGCGGATATTGAAGTTGGCGAAGACTGGATTAGCCTTGATATGCATGGCAAGCGCCCGAAAGCAGTGAACGTGCGTACGGCTCCGCATCCGGGGTTCCCGACCGATATGCAGGCGCAATTTACGCTGCTGAACCTGGTGGCTGAAGGTACGGGCGTTATCACCGAGACTATCTTCGAAAACCGTTTCATGCATATCCCTGAGCTGATCCGTATGGGTGCTCACGCGGAAATCGAAAGTAATACAGCGATTTGCCACGGCGTAGAAAAGCTTTCCGGTGCGCAGGTCATGGCAACCGATTTACGTGCTTCTGCAAGCCTTGTGCTGGCGGGTTGTATTGCGGAAGGAACCACCATCGTTGATCGTATCTATCATATCGATCGTGGCTATGAGCGTATTGAAGATAAACTCAGTGCGCTTGGCGCGAATATTGAGCGCGTCAAAGGCGAATAATCCTGTCTGCGGTACAGTAAGAAGGGAGCCTCGGCTCCCTTTTTTTCTATCGCTTGTTCTGGCAAGCAAGGGGAGGTGCTACTTGCATGACCGCTTATTTTTCCTCCCTTTTTTTCCTGATCAGCTTCGTCTTATCAATAAATTCATGGGTGACAGGATCATGATAACGTGATGGCCAGATAACCCAGGGATCGGTATCCAGCGCACGAGCAATAATCAATTCCCCTTTTGGCCATGAGCGGGTCAGAGCGTTAGCGAGGGTTGAAGAGCTTAACCCGTTTTTACGGGATTCCGCAGCCAGTGATGTTCCTTTTTTACGCAGTCCGGCAATGATATCAGCCTGGTGCCAGTCCATTAATTTTGTTTCCATAACATCCCCTGATAGAAAATAGGTGTCAATTATTTACGCCAACAACGCTATTTACTATACGCATGTGGGAGCAATTGTTCTGAAAAGCTCATGTAATATTTTGCGTTTTAGGATTATGACAAGGCTTGATATTGCTGGTTATTTTGGGTTTTTATGTGATTTAAGAAAACTTACTGGAACTTTCCCGCGACAATGCGCGGGAAGCTGGAAAGATTAACGATCGCGCTGAACGGCGATGTGGGCAAGACCGACCAACGCTTCGCGCCACGGTGAATCCGGCAGAACTTGTAAAGCAGCAATTGCTTTATCCGCTTCTTCTTCCGCACGACGACGCGTCCATTCCAGTGAGCCGCAGGCAGCCATTGCTTCCAGAACAGGTTCCAGAAGGTGTCGGCCGTTTCCTTGCTCGATAGCTTCGCGGATCATCTGTGCTTGTTCTGGTGTGCCGTTATGCATGGCATGTAACAACGGTAACGTCGGTTTGCCTTCATTCAGGTCATCGCCAGTGTTTTTGCCGAGCGTTTCACCGTCTGCGCTGTAATCAAGCAAATCGTCGATGAGCTGAAAAGCCGTACCCAGATAGCGGCCGTAATCCTGCAGCCCTTTTTCCTGCGCTTCTGTACAACCCGCCAGCAAGCCGGAGCACTGAGCCGCCGCTTCAAACAGACGGGCGGTTTTGCTGTAAATGACCCGCATATAGTTTTCTTCGGTGATATTCGGGTCGTTGACGTTCATCAACTGCAGGACTTCGCCTTCAGCAATCACGTTTACGGCTTCTGACATTACTTCCAGCACTTTCAGCGAGCCGAGGCTGGTCATCATCTGGAAAGCGCGGGTGTAGATAAAATCACCGACCAACACGCTCGCTGCGTTGCCAAAGGCCGCGTTAGCGGTGGCTTTGCCGCGGCGCATGTCGGACTCGTCCACAACATCGTCATGGAGAAGGGTCGCGGTGTGAATAAATTCGATTAATGCGGCAATAGTGACATGCAAATTACCCTCATAGCCAACGGCTCGCGCCGCCAACACGGCAATCATCGGACGGATGCGTTTGCCGCCGCCGCTTACGATGTAATAACCCAACTGGTTGATTAACTGAACATCCGAGTTGAGTTGTTGCAGAATCGTCGCGTTTACACCCGCCATATCGTGCGCGGTTAACTCATTGATTTTTTCTAAATTCATCGCAAAAGCCGGGCTTTCAGTCCTGTTTACCACATAGCAAAATGGGATAACAAAGGGTTACGGGTTAGAATAGTATTGTTGATTGTACTGAAAAAATGCGCCAGATAAACGTTACCTTACATGTTGTGTTTTTTTTCTGCATGGAGTGACGATCACTCTTGTCAAAGGCTAGCAAGTTGCGTAATATTCGCGCCCTATTGTGAATATTTATAGCGCACTCTGAATTGATCAGAATATGTGCGCGGAAGCGGAGTTTTATATGTACGCGGTTTTCCAAAGTGGTGGTAAACAACACCGAGTAAGCGAAGGTCAGACCGTTCGCCTGGAAAAGCTGGACATCGCAACTGGCGAATCTGTTGAATTCGCTGAAGTTCTGATGATCGCAAACGGTGAAGAAGTCAAAATCGGCGTTCCTTTCGTTGATGGCGGCGTAATCAAAGCTGAAGTTGTTGCTCACGGTCGTGGCGAGAAAGTTAAAATCGTTAAGTTTCGTCGTCGTAAACACTACCGTAAGCAGCAGGGCCACCGTCAGTGGTTTACTGATGTGAAAATTACTGGCATCAGCGCCTAAGACCTGAGGAGTAGATTTAAATGGCACATAAAAAGGCTGGCGGCTCAACTCGTAACGGTCGCGATTCAGAAGCTAAACGTCTGGGCGTAAAACGCTTCGGCGGTGAAGCAGTTCTGGCAGGTAGCATCATCGTTCGTCAACGTGGTACCAAATTCCACGCTGGTTCTAACGTAGGTTGCGGCCGTGACCACACTCTGTTCGCTTTGACTGACGGTAAAGTTAAGTTCGAAGTTAAAGGCCCGAAAAACCGTAAATTCATCAGCATCGTTGCTGAATAAGTTTTTCGCGTCCCGGTAACGGAAGAAAGCCCCGCAACACGTTGCGGGGCTTTTTACATTAGAAGTCCGGTAAATTCTGGCAGGGAATACGGGCATGAAACAGCAGGCAGGCATCGGTATTGCGCTGGCGCTCACAACCGCGATGTGCTGGGGCGCGTTACCTATCGCCATGAAGCAGGTGCTGGAAGTGATGGAACCGCCAACGGTGGTGTTTTATCGCTTTTTAATGGCGGGAATCGGCCTTGGTTTGATTCTCGGCTGGAAAAAGAAACTGCCCCCGCTGCATCTTTTTCGCAAGCCGCGCTGGTTGGTTTTGTTGGCAATTGCCACAGGTGGGCTGTTCGGGAATTTCATCCTCTTCAGCTCTTCCCTGCAATACGTTAGTCCGACGGCTTCACAGGTAATCGGTCAACTTTCACCTGTGGGCATGATGATTGCCAGCGTTGTTATTCTCAAAGAGAAAATGCGCGGTACCCAGGTTATCGGTGCGCTGATGCTTATCTGTGGTCTGGTGATGTTTTTTAACACCAGTCTGGTGGAGATTTTTACCCGCCTGACAGATTACACCTGGGGCGTGATTTTTGGCGTCGGAGCAGCCACGGTGTGGGTGAGTTACGGCGTCGCACAAAAAGTGTTATTGCGGCGCCTGGCTTCCCAGCAGATCCTCTTTTTGCTGTACACTTTGTGTACAATTGCGTTATTGCCGCTGGCAAAACCCGCCGTGCTGCTTCAGTTGAGTGACTGGCAACTGGCTTGTCTGGTGTTTTGTGGCCTGAATACGCTGGTGGGTTATGGTGCGCTGGCGGAAGCGATGGCTCGCTGGCAGGCGGCGCAGGTGAGCGCATTAATCACGCTGACACCGCTCTTTACGCTGTTTTTTTCAGATTTATTATCAATGGCCTGGCCCGATGTTTTCGCCAGACCGATGTTAAACCTTATCGGTTATCTCGGTGCGTTTGTCGTGGTTGCGGGCGCGATGTTTTCCGCTATTGGCCATCGTCTTTTGGGACGCTGGCGCAGTCGCGAAGTGGTCGCCACTGTGCCCCGCTCAGGCGAATGAGTTACGGAGAGTAAAATGAAGTTTGTTGATGAAGCTACGATCCTTGTCGTGGCAGGTGATGGCGGTAACGGTTGTGTGAGCTTCCGCCGCGAAAAGTATATCCCAAGAGGCGGCCCTGATGGCGGCGACGGTGGTGATGGCGGCGATGTCTGGCTGGAAGCGGACGAAAACCTCAATACCCTGATTGACTACCGTTTTGAAAAATCTTTCCGTGCTGAACGCGGACAGAATGGCCAGAGCCGCGACTGTACAGGGAAACGCGGAAAAGATATTACGGTAAAAGTACCGGTCGGTACGCGTGTTATCGACCAGGGCACTGGCGAGACAATGGGCGATATGACTAAACATGGTCAGCGCCTGATGGTCGCGAAAGGTGGCTGGCATGGTCTGGGCAACACGCGGTTTAAATCCTCGGTTAACCGCACGCCTCGTCAGAAAACGATGGGCACGCCGGGCGATAAGCGCGACCTGCAACTGGAACTGATGTTGCTGGCCGACGTGGGTATGCTTGGTATGCCAAACGCGGGTAAATCGACCTTTATTCGCGCAGTATCTGCCGCAAAACCCAAAGTGGCGGATTATCCGTTTACCACGCTGGTGCCGAGCCTTGGTGTTGTCCGTATGGATAACGAAAAGAGCTTTGTGGTTGCCGATATTCCGGGGTTGATCGAAGGGGCTGCTGATGGCGCAGGCCTCGGGATCCGTTTCCTGAAGCATCTGGAGCGTTGCCGCGTCCTGCTGCATCTGATCGATATCGATCCGATCGATGGTTCCGATCCGGCGGAAAATGCCCGTGTCATCATCGGTGAACTGGAAAAATACAGCGAGAAGCTGGCGGCCAAACCGCGTTGGTTGGTATTCAACAAAATCGATCTGATGGATAAAGCGGAAGCAGAAGCTAAAGCAAAAGCTATCGCTGAGGCGCTGGGTTGGGAAGATAAATTCTACCTTATTTCAGCGGCCAGCCAGCAGGGCGTGAAAGACCTGTGCTGGGACGTGATGACCTTTATCATCGAAAACCCGATCACCCAGGTGCAGGAAGAGCAGCAGCCTGAGAAAGTCGAGTTTATGTGGGATGATTATCATCGCCAGCAGCTTGAAGAAGCTGAAGTGGTTGAAGAAGACGAAGAGTGGGATGACGACTGGGACGAAGACGACGAAGAAGGCGTTGAGTTCATCTACAAGCGTTAATCGCTGCAATTTTCCCGGCTGAACGGGGATATTTCGCCAGGAAAAATGCCGGGTAGCGTGTGCTAACCCGGCATTTTTGTTAGTTATTCTGGTAGATATCTTTGTACAGACGGCTTTCAAAACGCACCAGTGGAATGCGGCGATTACGCTGATCTGCAGGTTCGACAGCATAACCAGAAAGATACTGCACGAAAGCCATCCGCTGACCGCTCGCGGTAGTAATAAAGCCGGCCAGGTTATACACGCCTTGCAAGGAGCCTGTTTTGGCCGAAACTTTCCCGTCTACACCCGCTTCATGCAGGCCAGCGCGATACTGCAGAGAGCCATCATAGCCTGCCAGCGGCAGCATTGAGATGAAATTGAGCTCGGTGTCATGCTGCGCAATATATTGCAGAACTTGCATCATCGTGGCGGGTGCCAGCAGGTTATGTCGTGACAGACCGGAACCATCAGCGATGATTGTATTTCCGAGATCGACGCCAGCCTGCTGGCGCAGGATCTGTCGCACTGCATCCGAACCTGCTCGCCAGGTACCCGGTACGCCAAAGCGCGCGTGACCAATCATACGAAACACCGTATCAGCGATCATATTGTCTGATTTTTTCAGCATCTGCTTTAGCAGATCGTGAAGCGGTACCGACTGCTTGCTGGCAATGACAGTACCGGCCTGGTTCTCTTGCGTCTGGCGCAGCAAGGTGCCGCTATAGGTGATGCCTGCGTCGTTCAATTCTGCTTTCAAAATTGCACCGGCGTAGCTTGCTCCGTTCTGAATGGCGAAAGCCAGCGGGAGCGGATCGGCACGCTGCGGCAGGCATCCCGTTAGCGTAAAGCGATTTAAATCGCCTGGAACGACATCCAGTTCGCAATACTGCGCCTCTGCGGAGCCGCGTGCGAGCGTGCGCACCTGGCTGAACATATTCACCGGATAATAATTCGCGATGCGGATATAGGCCAAATCGCCCGGTTTTTGCGCGCTATAGAGCGAAATCGAGAAGCAGTTGCGATCGATAATCGCCGCAGCAGGTGGTGCGCTAAAGCATTGCGTCATGTCGTTCCACGGCCAGCCTGGCGCTTTATCATGGCTGGCAAAAATAGAGGTATCGACCAGCACATTACCTTCGATTTTCTGCACGCCTGACTTTTTTAGCGCCGCCACCATATTGCGAATATCCTGACGTTTTAGCGTCGGATCGCCGCCAAATCGTGCAATTAAGTCACCTTTTAGTGTACCGTTCTCGACAGAACCTTTGCTTTCCAGCGTGGTTGTAAAGCGAAAGTCCGGCCCAAGCTGCAACAGTGCCGCCAGCGCGGTGATGACCTTCTGAGTACTGGCTGGCAGCGCCATTTGTTTGCCGTGGTAATCAATTTCTGGCGCCTGAGCACCGACTTTTTGCACCATCAGCGCCAGGTTTGCACCATCCGGCAGTTGGTTTATGTATTCGTCTACATTCGCGGCCTGAACGTTCAGGGCTATACTTGTGGTCAATCCGATGATAAAGCTGGAAAATCGCATAATCTCGCGCTAGGAAGCAGTAAACAAGCCGTCATACTACGGCGCAACGACCCGGAAAGTAAACGATGACCCATAGTGAACTTCCGGGTAAAATACGTATCAAATTGAAAAATTGCGCTGACCTGGGGCTTTGTCCCCGGGTCAGTTTTCTTTTGCTCCTGCCCGACGGTATATGCCGGTGTACGGGGGAGGTAGATCAGATGGGGTGGGTTACCGCTCCCTACAGGAATGTTCAAGAGGTATAACAATGCAAGCTATTCCGATGACCTTACGTGGTGCCGAAAAATTGCGCGAAGAACTGGAGTTTCTGAAATCCGTTCGTCGCCCTGAAATCATTGCCGCCATCGCGGAAGCCCGCGAACATGGCGATCTGAAAGAGAATGCGGAATATCACGCAGCGCGCGAGCAGCAGGGCTTCTGCGAAGGGCGAATTAAAGATATCGAAGCAAAATTGTCCAATGCGCAGGTGATCGACATTTCTAAAATGCCGAAAAGCGGCCGTGTTATTTTTGGTTCCACCGTCACGGTATTAAACCTCGATAATGACGAAGAGCAGACTTATCGGATTGTTGGCGATGATGAAGCCGACTTTAAACAGAACCTGATTTCAGTCAATTCCCCCATTGCCCGCGGCTTGGTAGGTAAAGAGCAGGATGATGTGGTGGTGATTCGTACGCCGGGCGGCGAAGTGGAATACGAAATTATCAAAGTGGAATATCTTTGATCGCTGTCTTCGCGTCGATTGTTGACGGATTGTAAAGAAAAGAAAAAGGCCGCACTGCGGCCTTTTATGAATTCCGGGAGCGTGGCATTTTGCACCTCTGCTGGCGGAAACCCCTCGTTTTACACAGATTTTGTGTTCAATTCAGGATATCCTTAGCGTGGCAGCGAAATTTTACGCTCCGCGGTTGGGCGATAAAGCACCAGCGTTTTACCGATGACCTGTACGTTGCAGGCGCCGGTTTCGCGAACGATAGCTTCCACGATCAAGGTCTTAGTTTCTCTGTCTTCAGAGGCGATCTTCACCTTGATGAGCTCATGGTGCTCTAGCGCTTGTTCAATCTCGGCCAGTACCCCTTCGGTCAAACCATTATTGCCAAGCATAACTACCGGCTTGAGCGGATGTGCCAGACCTTTCAGGTGCTGTTTTTGTTTAGTACTCAGATTCATCGTATATTTTGCTTACGTTGGGATTGAAAACGGGTCATTCTACCGCCATCTCCACTGTATCGCCAAATTGCGTGTCGAAATTTCTCGATGTCGACGATGAACCCAGATGGAAAGTTAAATGACAGGTAAAAAGCGTTCTGCCAGTTCGAGCCGCTGGCTTCAGGAACACTTTAGCGATAAATATGTTCAACAGGCGCAGAAAAAAGGGTTGCGTTCCCGTGCCTGGTTTAAACTTGATGAAATACAGCAAAGTGACAAACTTTTTAAGCCGGGTATGACGGTTGTCGACTTGGGCGCTGCCCCTGGTGGATGGTCGCAATATGCGGTCACGCAGATTGGTGGTAATGGCCGCATCATCGCTTGCGATCTTTTACCGATGGATCCAATCGTTGGTGTGGACTTCCTTCAGGGCGATTTTCGTGATGAATTAGTTCTGAAGGCGTTATTGGATCGCGTTGGTGACAGTAAAGTTCAGGTTGTCATGTCAGATATGGCGCCGAATATGAGCGGTACACCTGCTGTTGATATCCCCCGTTCCATGTATCTGGTGGAGCTGGCGCTGGAGATGTGCCGTGATGTGTTGGCGCCAGGCGGAAGTTTTTTAGTGAAGGTGTTCCAGGGCGAAGGTTTCGATGAGTATCTCACCGAAATTCGCTCCCTGTTTACGAAGGTTAAAGTGCGTAAACCGGACTCTTCACGTGCGCGTTCACGTGAAGTGTATATTGTAGCGACCGGGCGAAAATGATATCCCGTTGATTTCGGCCTTTGGTTTGAAAGAGATGGGTTATGTTGTATCCTGACGCTGTTTTTAACACAGTTGTAATATGAGGTTAATCCCTTGAGTGACATGGCGAAAAACCTAATACTCTGGCTGGTCATTGCCGTCGTGCTGATGTCAGTATTCCAGAGCTTTGGGCCCAGCGAGTCGAATAGCCGTAAGGTGGACTATTCTACCTTCCTGCAAGAGGTCAACCAGGACCAGGTTCGCGAAGCGCGTATCAACGGACGTGAGATCAACGTTACCAAGAAAGATAGTAACCGTTACACGACTTACATCCCGGTCCAGGATCCGAAACTGCTCGACAACCTGGTGACGAAAAACGTCAAGGTTGTAGGTGAACCGCCGGAAGAGCAGAGCGTTCTGACGACTATCTTCATCTCCTGGTTCCCGATGCTGCTGCTGATTGGGGTCTGGATTTTCTTTATGCGTCAGATGCAGGGCGGCGGTGGCAAAGGTGCCATGTCGTTCGGCAAGAGCAAGGCGCGTATGCTTACGGAAGATCAGATCAAAACGACTTTCGCTGACGTTGCCGGTTGCGACGAAGCAAAAGAAGAAGTTGGCGAGCTGGTTGAATATCTGCGTGAGCCGAGCCGTTTCCAGAAACTGGGCGGTAAAATCCCGAAGGGCGTCCTGATGGTCGGTCCTCCGGGTACGGGGAAAACGCTGCTGGCGAAAGCGATCGCCGGTGAAGCGAAGGTGCCATTCTTCACCATTTCCGGTTCTGACTTTGTAGAAATGTTCGTTGGTGTCGGTGCGTCTCGTGTGCGTGACATGTTCGAGCAAGCTAAGAAAGCCGCGCCGTGCATTATCTTCATCGATGAAATCGACGCCGTAGGCCGCCAGCGTGGTGCGGGTCTTGGCGGTGGTCACGATGAGCGTGAACAGACGCTGAACCAGATGCTGGTTGAGATGGATGGTTTCGAAGGCAACGAAGGTATTATCGTTATTGCCGCGACTAACCGTCCGGACGTACTCGACCCTGCTTTGTTGCGCCCGGGCCGTTTTGACCGCCAGGTTGTTGTCGGTCTGCCGGACGTTCGTGGCCGTGAGCAGATTCTGAAAGTCCATATGCGCCGTGTGCCGCTGTCGCCGGATATCGATGCGGCAATCATCGCACGTGGGACACCAGGCTTTTCCGGTGCCGATTTGGCGAACCTGGTCAACGAAGCTGCGTTGTTTGCCGCTCGTGGTAACAAACGCGTTGTGTCGATGGTCGAGTTTGAAAAAGCGAAAGACAAAATCATGATGGGTGCGGAACGCCGCTCCATGGTGATGACTGAAGCGCAGAAAGAGTCCACGGCATATCACGAAGCAGGCCATGCGATTATTGGTCGTCTGGTGCCGGAACACGATCCGGTGCATAAAGTGACGATTATTCCGCGCGGCCGTGCGCTGGGTGTGACGTTCTTCCTGCCGGAAGGTGATGCCATTAGCGCCAGCCGTCAGAAACTGGAAAGCCAGATTTCAACGCTGTACGGCGGTCGTCTGGCAGAAGAGATCATTTACGGCGTTGAACATGTTTCAACCGGTGCGTCGAACGATATTAAAGTCGCGACCAACCTGGCCCGTAACATGGTCACCCAGTGGGGCTTCTCCGACAAACTCGGTCCGCTGCTTTACGCGGAAGAGGAAGGCGAAGTATTCCTGGGCCGTAGCGTTGCAAAAGCGAAACATATGTCCGATGAAACCGCACGAATCATCGACCAGGAAGTGAAATCGCTTATTGAACGCAACTACAATCGCGCACGTCAGCTGCTCAATGAGAATATGGATATTCTGCATGCGATGAAAGATGCTCTGATGAAATATGAGACCATCGATGCGCCGCAGATTGATGACCTGATGTCACGTCGTGATGTTCGTCCGCCAGCAGGTTGGGAAGAACCGGGTACGAACAACTCTGACAATAATGGTACGCCGCGAGCGCCGCGTCCGGTCGATGAACCGCGTACGCCAAACCCGGGCAATACCATGTCAGAACAACTGGGCGACAAATAAGTATTTGCGCTGATGATCTGCTTTTAATGAAAACCCCGGGGCTTGCTCCGGGGTTTTTCTTTTAATTTCTAACTGCCATAACCTCAGGGATTTTTAGTCATGAAACTCCATGCTCAGGGCTCAACACTGGATTTGTCACATCCCCATGTAATGGGCATCCTCAATGTAACGCCGGATTCTTTTTCTGATGGCGGTGCACATAACACATTGATCGAGGCGGTGAAGCACGCGAACCTGATGATCAATGCGGGGGCGACAATTGTGGATATCGGCGGGGAATCGACGCGTCCTGGAGCGGCCGATGTTAGTGTGGAAGAGGAGCTTGAACGCGTAATCCCGGTTGTTGAAGCCATCGCACAGCGTTTCGAGGTATGGATTTCCGTCGACACGTCTAAACCTGAAGTCATTCGCGAATCGGCGCGCGTAGGCGCACATATCATTAACGATATTCGCTCATTAACAGAGCCCGGCGCGCTGGAAGCCGCCGCACAAACCGGATTGCCGGTTTGCCTGATGCATATGCAAGGCCAGCCAAAAACCATGCAGGAAGCGCCGAAATATGATGATGTGTTTGCTGACGTGAATCGCTTTTTTATCGGGCATATAGCGCGATGCGAACAGGCTGGAATCGCAAAAGAGAAATTGTTGCTCGACCCGGGATTCGGTTTCGGTAAAAATCTCTCCCACAATTATGCATTGCTTGCCCGCCTGGCTGAGTTTCATCATTTTGGCTTACCTCTGCTGGTCGGAATGTCGCGTAAGTCGATGGTAGGCCAGCTACTTAATGTTGGTCCCTCCGAGCGATTAAGCGGTAGTCTGGCTTGCGCAGTGATCGCGGCAATGCAAGGCGCGCACATTATTCGTGTTCACGATGTAAAAGAAACAGTAGAAGCGATGCGGGTGGTGGAAGCCACGCTGTCAGCGAAGGAAAACAAACGCTATGAGTAATCGTAAATATTTTGGCACCGATGGTATTCGCGGCCGCGTTGGCGACGCACCGATCACCCCTGATTTTGTGCTTAAGCTGGGTTGGGCCGCCGGAAAAGTACTGGCGCGCCATGGATCGCGTAAGATTATCATTGGTAAAGACACCCGTATTTCGGGCTATATGCTGGAATCCGCGCTGGAGGCCGGTCTTGCGGCGGCTGGTCTTTCCGCGTCCTTTACCGGACCAATGCCAACGCCGGCGGTAGCCTATCTCACGCGAACATTTCGCGCAGAAGCAGGAATTGTGATTTCGGCTTCGCATAACCCTTTCTATGACAATGGCATCAAATTTTTCTCTATTGACGGCACAAAACTGCCGGACGCAGTAGAAGAGGCGATCGAAGCCGAGATGGAAAAGGAGTTGACCTGTGTGGACTCCGCTGAGCTGGGGAAAGCCAGCCGCATTGTTGATGCCGCAGGACGTTACATTGAGTTTTGCAAAGCGACGTTTCCGAATGAACTGAGCCTTAACGGGTTAAAAATCGTGGTTGATTGCGCTAATGGTGCGACTTACCACATCGCACCGAGTGTTTTTCGCGAACTGGGTGCGAAAGTTATTGCCATTGGGTGTGAACCGGATGGCGTGAACATCAACGAAAAATGTGGTGCGACGGATGTGGCAGCGCTGCAGCAGCGCGTTCTGGTTGAGAAAGCCGATTTAGGCATTGCCTTTGATGGTGACGGTGACCGCGTCATTATGGTCGATCACGAAGGTAACAAGGTCGATGGCGATCAAATCATGTATATCATTGCTCGCGAGGGGTTGCGCCAGGGGCAGCTGCGCGGTGGGGCAGTAGGCACACTGATGAGCAATATGGGGCTTGAACTGGCGCTTAAGCAACTGGGCATTCCCTTTGCGCGCGCGAAAGTGGGCGACCGTTATGTGCTGGAAAAAATGCAGGAGAAGGGCTGGCGCATCGGCGCTGAAAACTCCGGTCATGTGATTTTGCTGGATAAAACGACGACCGGAGACGGTATCGTGGCCGGTTTGCAGGTGGTTGCCGCAATGGTGCGTAATCACATGTCCCTGCATGATTTGTGCAGCGGTATGAAGATGTTCCCGCAAGTGCTGGTGAATGTGCGTTTTACCGCAGGCATTGGCGATCCGCTGGAAGACGAGACGGTCAAAACGGTGACGGCAGAAGTGGAAGCGACGCTGGCTGGCCGCGGTCGTGTGTTATTGCGTAAATCCGGTACTGAGCCGTTAATTCGCGTCATGGTAGAAGGTGAAGACGAGGCGCAAGTGACATCGCTGGCGAATCGCATTGCTGACGCAGTTAAGGCTGTAAAATAGCGCGATAAGTGCTTAAAAAGGCGGCTGTTGCCGCCTTTTTAATAGCCCGGGATCGCAATTTTGCTGTTTTTTTCCGCACTTGATAAAATGCGCTTAAATTGCCCTTGCGAAGGTCATTCGCTTTGGTTAGTATTCACACCCGCTTCAGTGGGAAAGCAATAAACATCCCACTTTTATTGGTTTGAAGCATTGGCTGCGGCAACCCCGCAAGGAACAGGTTGATTATGTACGAAGCTCTTTTAGTTATTTTCCTTATTGTAGCGCTGGCTCTTGTTGGCCTGATTATGCTGCAGCAAGGTAAAGGCGCTGACATGGGAGCCTCCTTTGGCGCTGGTGCGTCCGGTACGCTGTTCGGTTCAAGTGGTTCTGGTAACTTCATGACCCGTACGACTGCTGTGCTGGCAACACTGTTCTTTATTATTAGCCTTGTGCTGGGCAACATTAACAGCAATAAAACCAATAAAGGAAGCGAGTGGGATAATCTGAGCGCACCGGCAAAGAGTGAACAAACTCAGCCTGCAGCTCCGGCGCAGCCGACCAGCGATATCCCGCACTAAGAAGTAAGTCGTGCCGAGGTGGTGGAATTGGTAGACACGCTACCTTGAGGTGGTAGTGCCCGATTGGGCTTACGGGTTCAAGTCCCGTCCTCGGTACCAATATTCCGGAAATAAGACATCGCAAGATGTCTTTTTTTTTGCCTGTAATTTAAGACATTGCCAAACCTTCAACCTTCAACCTTCAACCTTCAACCTTCAACCTTCAACCTTCAACCTTCAACCTTCAACCTTCAACCT
>NZ_JBHZPO010000004.1:83245-312658 GCF_042788165.1 Kosakonia sp. YIM B13588
CAACCTTCAACCTTCAACCTTCAACCTTCAACCTTCAACCTTCAACCTTCAACCTTCAACCTTCAACCTTCAACCTTCAACCTTCAACCCCCTTCTATGTATTCAACAGGTAATTGCTTTAAAGTTTATTAATTCTACGATTAATACAAGAAAAACGTCCTGCGCCAGATACTAACTTACTTGAGTTAGCAAGGCCCTACTTCAAAGGCGAGATAAAAGCGCATTATTTTCATATTAATCTTTAAAATCATTGACATATGTCATTATCAAAAATTTATTTACTGGTCTGAGGAGTAAAATTGATCAAGATTCGGTTTTTAATTATTTATTAATCCGCATCTCTTCGGTTGCTTTAATTTCAAGGCGTGATTATCTTTGCCTCGTTTTTAGCGTTATCTGGATACCGAATATGTATTGCGCCTCTTTATTAAAAAAGATTGCCCCATTTTCTCTGGCTCTTATTTTTGGGTTGAAAATGTCTGCAGCTTTTGCGCTTCCTGAAATTGGAATAGGAAGCATGTATGACATTATGTCACCTGAATCTCAGTCTATTAATAAACGTATTTATAATACCGGGACATCAACGGCATTTATCCGGGTAGATATGTTGGAAGTTAATATTCATAAAGGTGGGAAAGTCGTTGAGTCGCCAGTTAAAGAAGTTTCTGGTAATTCTTTGCAAAAAGAAAGACTCATTGTCACACCACTGCGTATGATTATTCCGCCATCTGGTTTTCAGTCGGCTAGATTTATATGGCCGGGTGACCGAAATGTCGAGAAGTATTACCGTGTACGATTTATCCCAGTTCTTCCGCAAAAGGATGATGGTTTCGGGTTAAGCGGTAAAGAAGCTGATGATTACCGGAAGAAGGCATTAACGGCCGGGCTGAATGTAATGGCGGGTTACGGCACGCTGGTTATTGTGCAGCCATCGAAACCTATTTTTAATACTCAGGTTGAATCGTCACTCCCTGAGGTTATTCGGGTAACAAACAAAGGCAACGCCACGATTGTTCTCGAGGATATCCGCAGTTGCACTTCAGTTGGTACAGAGTGCAGCAGCGCTACGCGTCTTTTTCTACTGCCGGGTAAAAGCAAAGCGGTAGAAAAAAGTAAAGGGCGTACTACCTATTTCACCCTTATCGAAGGGGAAAACCGAAAGAAACTACGTTTCTAGTATTACGCAGTAAGTTGTAAATAAGCAGCATGCTTTTTATATATCAAATTAAGGGACTTGCCATGTTATCTCATAAAATCGCGAAAGTTTGTTTAATCACTGGTGCTCTGTCTTTATCCGTATTCGGTAGCACAGTAGCAATGGCTGTTAATCAGCAAAGCTATACTATTGATGTCTACGCTCATATTCCAAGTGATGACTTTCAAATTGAACCTGTAGAAAGTGGATGGATCCATCAAGCTCAGGAAATTGAATATGATCTTACTACCTCTAAATTGAAAAGTTTTGAGAAGCAATTTCAGTATAAAAACATTTCAGGTGGTATTCGTGCGACTTTGACAAATACGGATTCCAACGGCGAGACCATTTTGTCGAACGGCTCAGACACTATTCCGCTTAAAGTGGAATTCAACGGCGTTGAATTAAGTGATACCGCGCAGACTGTAGTTGATGCGACTGCGGCAAACGCGGGTGGACGTACGATGCTGCGTATTAGCCAGAAAGATACTCAGCCTCTTGCTGTGCAGGGTGATTTTACCGGACAGGTTGCCATGATTTTTGAAGAAGAGATTGTTACTCCTTAATTCTTTTCGTTTAATCATTTAAAAGCTTGTCACTAAATATTATGAAAATATCATTAATCTTTCTTGCTGCTGTTCCATTCATTGTTTCGGCAAATGATTTGCAACTGGCTGCGAACATGAAAGGATTGCCAGAAGATTTTAAGCGGTATTTTTATAATTCTGAAGTTGTCGTTCAGGTATATCTGAACGACAACTACATTTTCGATGCCAGCGTTTCTCTTAAAGAGAATGGTGACATCAAGCTTCTCCGCATCATTGATGAACAACAGAACAGCGATCCCGAAACCAATACTCTTTGGTCGGATTTGCTCAGTAAAGGCGTTTCGGTGGGGAAATGTACCGTATCCTGCCCATCAGGGCTGATGCAGGTAGAATACTCGCTGGAGAATTCGGCGCTAAAACTTTATACCACCAACTACGAAACCAGCCAGGTTGCCGGTAATTATCTTGCCATGCCTGAAGATACGCCTGCTGGGCTAATCATGAATAACGATGTCTCGTTTTCTGAGGCGGCAGCAATGCGTAGTTGGGGCATCAACTCCTCACTCACTGCATCACTTGGCGGATGGAGCCAATTGGCTGCATTTCAGTCATCGGGTACCAGTGGTCGCTACCAATACAACAGCTCCAGTCTTTATCAACTCTTTACGCAGAAAGAGCTGCAGGGCAGTTTTATCCGCTTGGGGCTATTTACGCCGGACAGCGATACCGGGAACGTGCAGGCTTCCGGCTTTGGCTACGACACGGTTGTCGGCGGTATGTGGGGAACTTCTGATGCGTTGCTTGTGGCTTCCGATAGCGTTAGCGCATGGCCTGTTTACGTTACAGGGCGCAACCAGTCAATTGCGGAAGTCTGGCGAAATGGACAAATGATCCGTACTCAGCAACTTCAGCCGGGAGTGCAGGCGCTGGATACGCGTCCGCTGCCTATTGGTATCTACGATATCACTATCAAAATCATTGAGAACGGCCAGGTTGTCGACACGCAGGAAGCGCAAATTTTCAAATCGCAGGGGTGGAGCAATCCAAACCAACGCTGGCGCATGAATCTGTGGAGCGGGCAGCGCCGTACCCTGGCAACAGGTGATATGAATACACTAGACGGTAACCCCTTCGCGGCGGGTGGTGGTCTGGAGTTATTGGTTCACCCCCAGGCAACCGTAGCATTTACTGGCGCAGCCACAGCAAAGGATCGCCACGTGCGAACGCGAGCCAATATTACGCTTTCGCAAAATGACCGATTGCTTGCGCAATATACTGTCGGTAACTCGGAGCACCAGGCTAACCAGGATACAGACATTCGTTATTACCGTAATTTGTATGCTGGCGGAACAGTCAGCTTTTTCTGGCGCTCAACCCTCACCGATGTTTATGGTCACCGGGTTCGTTCGCGTCAGAAGGGAGACACATGGGGGGCGTCTTTATCATCAAGATTGCCGTGGTCCTCATCGTTGATCCTGAATACGCAATATATGGATACGGAATGGCGCAAAGGCGTAGCCGCAGATGCCGCGTTATCAACGCAGACTCGCTTTTATGACCGTAGTACGAGTTTTCGGTTGGGCGTCTATGATCGGCCGGGATTCAACGACAAACGCCGCGATCGCGGTGTGTCATTCAGCGTGTCGATTGCGTTGTCCCCTTCCAGTGATCACTCTGTTTCCTTGAGCACAGGTATGGAACAAGCGAAAAGCTATTCAAGCTTGCAGTATCAGTGGGAACCAACGGAGAAAGAGACCATCCGTAGTTTAGGTGGCGGGGTTTCCTGGAATGCGGCAGAAACCATGCTTAACGGCAACGGGGCGATAGATACGCCATGGATAAGTGGTAATTTCTATGCGCAACGTGGCCTGCAGAGCAAAATCAATACGGCCGGCGCTAACCTGAGCCAGGCGCTGGTTATCGGCGGCGGTAAGGTCGCTTCCGTCAACGGTAACAATAGCGGTATGGAGTCTGCTGTGATTGTTGATGTGGACGCCGATGATAATGAGACCCGTATTCTGGCATCCGGCAGCATGAGCGAGACCAGCCTTAAACCTGGCAGGAATATTTTGCCCGCTGAATTGTGGAAAAAAAGCGACATCCAGTTTAGTGCGCGTGGCAGTGACGGTGTGCAGGTATTCCCGGAACGCCAAAGTGTCCAGATGAGCCGTGGTAGCGTGCAGTACGTTAATGTCAAAACGGTGAAGACGTTTACGCTTGTTGGCATGTTGCAAGATGAGCAGGGTAAGGCGGTTAAAAACCGTTACGTCAGAAGTGATGTTGGCGGAAGCATCGTAAATGCGGAAGGTGTACTGACGCTGGACACTGGCGTGGCTAATCGTTTGCTGACTGTCCAGGCGGAAAACGGTTTACCCTCACTACAGTGTGTGCTCCCTTCCGGGCTGGATAAGAATAAAAAAGTGCAGTTTATCAGTGCTGTCCGCTGCCAGATTGCGAGCACAGTAGAGAAGTAATCTGTCTTAATGTCGGTTGAGCTCTGGGGCGTAAGTCACTTTCCGGTCGAGAGATATATAGCGTGTATACAGCGTGGTGAAGGAAATCGTGCCTGCATTGCAGGCACGAATGCGAACAACGACTATTTTTTCTCGCCGTTTTCCAGGTTCTCGACCTGCGGCAGACCGTTGCCGGCAGAGGTAGAAAGCAGGCCGGTTTGCACATAGTTGAACAGCTTCTCACGGGTATCAGTGATATCCAGATTACGCATTGTCAGCTGTCCGATACGGTCATCCGGCGAGAACACCGACTCGCCTTTTTCCATCGTCAAACGCTCTGCTTTGTAGGTCAGATTGTCGGAAACGGTGTTCAGAATCGAGTAATCATTGCCGCGACGCAGTTCCAGCGTCACTTCACCGCTGATAGCGCTCGCCACCCAGCGTTGCAGTGAATCACGTAGCATCAGCGCTTGCGGATCGAACCAGCGGCCCTGGTACAGCAGGCGACCAAGCTGGCGACCATGGGCGTGATATTGCTCAATAGTGTCTTCGTTGTGAATACCGGTCAGCAGACGTTCGTAAGCGATATGCAGCAGCGCCATCCCTGGGGCTTCGTAAATACCGCGGCTTTTCGCTTCGATAATACGGTTCTCAATCTGATCGCTCATTCCCAGACCGTGACGACCACCGATGCGATTGGCCTCCAGCATCAGTTCAACATCATCAGTGAAGGTTTTTCCGTTCAGCGCGACCGGATGACCGCGCTCAAAACGTACGGTAACTTCTTCCGCCTGGATTTTTACATTCTCGTCCCAGAATTTAACACCCATGATTGGGTTAACAATCTTCACGCTGGAATTGAGGAACTCTAAATCTTTTGCTTCGTGCGTTGCGCCCAGCATGTTGGAGTCAGTTGAGTAGGCTTTTTCTGCCGACATTTTGTAGTCGAAACCCGAGGCAACCATGAATTCAGACATTTCCTGACGGCCGCCCAACTCATCAATAAAGTCGGTATCCAGCCACGGCTTATAGATTTGCAACTCGGCGTTAGTCAGCAGGCCATAGCGATAGAAACGCTCAATATCGTTGCCTTTATAGGTGCTGCCGTCGCCCCAGATATTCACACCGTCTTCTTTCATTGCCGCAACCAGCATCGTACCGGTCACCGCGCGACCCAGCGGCGTGGTGTTAAAATATGTCAGACCACCCGTCGTATTATGAAAAGCGCCGCACTGGATAGCGGCAATGCCTTCGGCGACCAGCTGTTTACGGCAGTCGATTAGGCGAGCATTTTCCGCACCGTACTCCTTTGCGCGACGGGGAATTGCGTCATAGTCATCCTCGTCCGGTTGACCCAGGTTCGCTGTGTATGCATAAGGAACCGCGCCTTTTTGGCGCATCCACAGCAGCGCTGCACTGGTGTCCAGTCCGCCGGAGAAAGCGATGCCGATACGTTGACCTGCGGGAAGATGCTTGAGAATCGTCGTCATAAAAAAATCCCTGCTTGATAGACCGATGGTGAGAGACTTAACAGCCACGCCATACTCTTTGTGCCATCCAACCAGAATAATTAGTGAATGGTTATGCAAAATAAGTGAGTTTTCATTTAATCATCTTTTGACGATGACCGAAAGAGAAGAGTGCAATTTTCATTGCGATAGTGGTGAACTGTGCTGTTTACATGCTTAAAAATAATACGCAACAAAATTGCATACGTCAGGGGCACAGGATGCTAACGCGCCATGGTTGACAGAACGGCATGTTTATCAATATACTGCAGGCCGGTTTTACGTCCCGTCTTCGGTACCAAATCCCAGCATTATTTGCAAATTTGCACTCAAGCGAGTAGAATTTGCCACGTTTCAGGCGCGGGGTGGAGCAGCCTGGTAGCTCGTCGGGCTCATAACCCGAAGGTCGTCGGTTCAAATCCGGCCCCCGCAACCACTTTCCCTAAGTGTTCTTTTTCAAATATACTATGAAGACTTAACGCCTTCGCAGCTGGATTTGAAAAAAATACTTATAGAAGGTTCTCCAGGCCGCAGTTGCGGCTATAGGGTTCAGTTATTTAAAGCCCCGATTTATCGGGGTTTTTTGTTATCTGAGTACGAAATAACTGGGCTATATGCCCTTTTTTTATGTCTTGGGGGTGGACTTGTCCACATTAGAGCAAAAATTAACAGAGATGATTACGGCGCCGGTTGAAGCACTGGGCTATGAACTGGTCGGTATCGAGTTTGTGCGCGGGCGCACATCTACACTGCGCATCTATATTGATAGTGAAGATGGCATCAATGTTGATGATTGCGCTGATGTCAGCCACCAGATCAGTGCGGTGCTGGATGTTGAAGATCCGATTACCGTGGCTTACAACCTGGAGGTTTCCTCACCAGGTCTTGAGCGTCCTTTGTTTACGGCTGAGCACTATGCGCGCTTTAAGGGCGACGAAGTCTCGCTGGTTCTGCGTATGGCGGTTCAAAACCGTCGTAAATGGCAGGGCATCATTAAAGATGTCGATGGCGAGATGATCACCGTTACGGTCGAAGGTAAAGATGAAGTGTTCGCATTGAGTAATATTCAAAAAGCGAACCTGGTCCCCCACTTTTAACAGTCTGGATTTGAGGTGAAAGGCCCCCGATGAACAAAGAAATTTTGGCTGTTGTTGAAGCTGTTTCTAACGAAAAGTCGCTTCCGCGTGAAAAAATCTTTGAAGCGCTGGAAAGTGCTCTGGCTACAGCAACCAAGAAAAAATATGAACAAGAGATCGATGTTCGCGTAAGCATTGATCGTAAAAGCGGTGATTTCGACACGTTCCGTCGCTGGTTGATCGTGGAAGAAGTGACTCAGCCGACACGTGAAATCACCCTCGAAGCAGCGCGTTACGAAGATGAGAGCCTGAACCTCGACGACTACGTTGAAGATCAGATTGAATCCGTCACGTTTGACCGCATCACCACCCAGACCGCAAAACAGGTCATCGTACAGAAAGTACGTGAAGCTGAGCGCGCCATGGTGGTCGATCAGTTCCGCGAGCACGAAGGCGAAATCATCACCGGCGTGGTGAAGAAAGTGAACCGCGACAACATCACGCTGGATCTCGGCAACAATGCTGAAGCCGTTATCCTGCGCGAAGATATGCTGCCGCGTGAAAACTTCCGTCCGGGCGACCGCATCCGCGGTGTGCTGTACGCTGTGCGCCCTGAAGCGCGTGGTGCGCAGCTGTTCGTGACCCGTTCCAAACCGGAAATGCTGGTTGAACTGTTCCGCATTGAAGTGCCGGAAATCGGTGAAGAAGTTATCGAGATTAAAGCCGCAGCCCGCGATCCGGGTTCTCGCGCCAAAATCGCCGTGAAGACGAACGACAAGCGTATCGATCCGGTCGGCGCCTGCGTGGGTATGCGCGGTGCGCGTGTGCAAGCGGTTTCGACGGAACTCGGCGGTGAGCGTATTGATATCGTGCTGTGGGACGATAACCCAGCACAGTTCGTTATCAACGCAATGGCACCGGCTGACGTTGCTTCTATCGTGGTGGATGAAGATAAACACACCATGGATATCGCCGTTGAGGCGGGCAACCTGGCGCAGGCTATCGGCCGTAATGGTCAGAACGTGCGCCTCGCGTCTCAGCTGAGCGGCTGGGAACTCAACGTCATGACCGTTGAGGATCTGCAGTCCAAGCATCAGGCTGAGGCTCATGCAGCAATTGATACCTTCACCCGCTACCTGGACATTGACGAAGATTTCGCCACCGTTCTGGTCGAAGAAGGTTTCTCTACGCTGGAAGAACTGGCCTATGTGCCAATCAAAGAGCTGCTGGAAATCGATGGTCTGGATGAAGACACCGTCGAAGCCCTGCGTGATCGTGCGAAAAACGCGCTGACCACTCTGGCACTGGCGCAGGAAGAAAGCCTCGGTAATAAAGAACCGGCTGAAGACCTGCTTAACCTGGAAGGTCTGGATCGCGCACTGGCTTTCAAACTGGCTGCTCGTGGTGTTTGTACGCTGGAAGACCTCGCTGAACAAGGTGTGGATGACCTGAGCGATATCGAAGGGTTAACCGATGAGAAAGCAGGTGAGCTCATCATGGCCGCACGTAATATTTGCTGGTTTGGCGACGAAGCGTAATAAACTGTAGCAGGAAGGAACAGCATGACAGATGTAACCGTAAAAACGCTGGCCGCTGAGATTCAAACCTCTGTGGACCGCCTGGTACAGCAATTTGCTGACGCAGGGATCCGCAAGTCCGCTGAAGACTCAGTGACGGCACAAGAAAAGCAGACGCTGTTAGCGCATTTGAACCGTGAACATGGTTCTACGCCTGACAAGCTGACTCTGCAGCGCAAGACGCGCAGTACATTAAGTATTCAGGGCACCGGTGGGAAAAGTAAATCGGTGCAGATCGAAGTCCGTAAAAAACGCACCTTTGTAAAACGCGATCCACAAGAGGCTGAACGTCTCGCTGCGGAAGAAGAGGCGATGCGTGAAGCGGAAGAGAAGGCCCGTCGTGAAGCAGAGGAAGCCGCTGAGCGCGAAGCCGAGGACAAAGCCAAACGTGATGCCGAAGCTCGTGCGAAACGTGAAGCTGATGAAAAGGCTAAACGCGAAAATGCTGAAAATGCAAAACGCGAAGCTGCGGAAAATAGCAAAGTGAGCAACCAACAATCTGACGAAATGACCAGGACAGCCCAGGCGGAAAAAGCCCGCCGTGAATCCGAAGCGCAAGAACTCAAGCGCAAAGCGGAAGAAGAGGCTCGTCGTAAACTGGAAGAAAATGCGCGTCGCGTAGCGGAAGAAGCTCGTCGTATGGCTGAACAAAATGAAGCGAACTGGACGGCTCCGGCAAGCGAAGAAGAAGAGACTACTGGTGATTACCATGTAACCACTTCCCAGCATGCCCGCCAGGCGGAAGATGATAACGACCGTGAAGTTGAAGGTGGTCGTGGTCGCAGCCGTACAGCGAAAGCTGCTCGTCCGAAGAAAGGCAACAAACACGCTGAAAGCAAAGCTGACCGTGAAGAAGCGCGTGCTGCGGTTCGTGGTGGTAAAGGCGGCCGTCAGCGTAAAGGTTCTGCTCTGCAGCAGGGCTTCCAGAAGCCAGCACAAGCGGTTAACCGTGACGTCGTGATCGGCGAAACCCTGACCGTTGGCGAACTGGCTAACAAGATGGCGGTTAAAGGCTCTCAGGTCATCAAAGCGATGATGAAGCTGGGCGCAATGGCGACCATCAACCAGGTTATTGACCAGGAGACTGCGCAGCTGGTTGCTGAAGAGATGGGCCATAAAGTTATCCTGCGTCGTGAAAACGAGCTGGAAGAAGCGGTAATGAGCGACCGTGACACAGGTGCTGCGGCAGAACCGCGCGCACCGGTTGTGACCATTATGGGTCACGTTGACCACGGTAAAACCTCTCTGCTGGACTACATTCGTTCAACGAAAGTGGCCTCAGGCGAAGCGGGCGGCATTACTCAGCACATTGGTGCTTACCACGTTGAAACTGACAACGGCATGATCACCTTCCTGGATACCCCAGGCCACGCCGCGTTTACCGCAATGCGTGCCCGTGGTGCTCAGGCAACGGATATCGTGGTTCTGGTTGTTGCGGCGGATGACGGCGTGATGCCGCAAACTATCGAAGCTATCCAGCACGCGAAAGCGGCGCAGGTGCCGGTAGTGGTTGCCGTGAACAAGATCGATAAGCCAGAAGCCGATCCGGATCGCGTTAAAAACGAACTCTCTCAGTACGGCATCATTCCGGAAGAGTGGGGCGGCGAAAGCCAGTTCGTTCACGTTTCCGCGAAAGCCGGTACTGGTATTGACGAGCTGCTGGATGCGATCCTGCTGCAAGCCGAAGTTCTGGAACTGAATGCTGTACGTAAAGGTATGGCGAGCGGTGTGGTTATCGAATCCTTCCTCGATAAAGGTCGTGGTCCGGTTGCTTCCGTGCTGGTGCGTGAAGGTACGCTGCATAAAGGCGATATCGTGCTGTGTGGCTTCGAATATGGCCGTGTGCGTGCGATGCGTGATGAACTGGGTCGCGAAGTAACAGAAGCGGGTCCGTCCATTCCGGTGGAAATCCTCGGTCTGTCCGGTGTTCCGGCTGCGGGTGATGAAGCGACTGTTGTGCGTGACGAGAAGAAAGCGCGTGAAGTGGCACTGTACCGTCAGGGCAAATTCCGCGAAGTTAAACTGGCGCGTCAGCAGAAATCCAAACTGGAAAACATGTTTGCCAACATGACCGAAGGCGAAGTTCACGAAGTGAACATCGTTCTGAAGGCCGATGTTCAGGGTTCTGTCGAAGCCATCTCCGATTCTCTGCTGAAACTGTCTACCGACGAAGTGAAAGTGAAGATCGTGGGTTCCGGCGTAGGTGGTATCACCGAAACCGACGCAACGCTGGCTGCTGCATCCAACGCGATTCTGGTTGGCTTCAACGTTCGTGCTGACGCATCTGCGCGTCGTGTGATCGAAGCGGAAGGTCTGGATCTGCGTTACTACTCCGTCATCTATAACCTGATCGACGAAGTGAAAGCGGCAATGAGCGGTATGCTCTCTCCGGAACTGAAACAGCAGATCATCGGTCTGGCGGAAGTTCGCGATGTGTTCAAATCGCCGAAATTCGGCGCGATCGCGGGCTGTATGGTTACCGAAGGTGTAGTTAAACGTCACAACCCGATCCGCGTTCTGCGCGACAACGTGGTTATCTATGAAGGCGAGCTGGAATCCCTGCGTCGCTTCAAAGATGACGTCAACGAAGTCCGTAACGGCATGGAATGTGGTATCGGCGTTAAGAACTACAATGATGTACGTACCGGCGATATGATCGAAGTGTTCGAGATCATTGAGATCCAACGTACTATTGAGTAATTCGCTTCGCTTTTCGGCTGCTAGTCAGCCGAAATTAAAAGTGGATGAACATTGCTGGCCGGGTAAGCGAAGCGCCTCCCGGCAAGAAATAGTAAAAGGGGCTACGGCCCCTTTTTAGTCTGGAGAATTATTATGGCGAAAGAATTTGGTCGCCCGCAGCGCGTGTCTCAGGAACTGCAAAAAGAGATTGCGATTATCCTGCAGCGCGAAATCAAAGATCCGCGTCTGGGTATGATGACCACCGTTTCTGGTGTCGAAGTTTCCCGCGATCTGGCTTATGCCAAAGTGTTTGTCACCTTCCTCAACGATAAAGACGAAGCATCCGTGAAAGCGGGTATCAAAGCGTTGCAGGATGCCTCTGGCTTTATTCGTTCCCTGTTGGGTAAAGCGATGCGTTTGCGTATCGTGCCGGAACTAACGTTCTTCTACGACAACTCGTTGGTCGAAGGGATGCGCATGTCCAACCTGGTGACTAGCGTGGTGAAACACGATGACGAACGTCGTGTGAACCCGGACGACAGCAAGGAGGACTGATGAGTCGTCCTCGTCGTCGCGGTCGCGACGTGCATGGCGTTCTGCTGCTTGATAAACAGCAGGGCGCTTCCAGCAATGACGTGCTGCAAAAAGTAAAGCGTCTTTATAACGCCAATCGCGCCGGGCACACCGGAGCGCTTGATCCGCTGGCCACCGGCATGCTGCCGATTTGCCTGGGAGAAGCGACAAAGTTTTCCCAATATCTGCTGGATTCAGACAAACGTTATCGGGTGATTGCCCGCCTTGGGCAGCGTACCGATACGTCCGATGCGGATGGGCAAATCGTTGAAGAGCGTCCGTTGACTTTCAGTGCCGAACAACTGGCCGCTGCGCTGGACAGTTTTCGCGGTGATACGCAGCAAGTCCCGTCGATGTACTCTGCCCTGAAATATCAGGGAAAGAAGCTCTACGAGTATGCACGCCAGGGCATTGAGGTGCCGCGTGAAGCGCGCCCAATTACGGTTTACGAGCTGTTATTTATGCGCCATGAAGGCAATGAACTTGAGCTGGAAATTCACTGTTCGAAAGGGACTTACATTCGCACCATTATAGATGATTTGGGTGAGAAGCTGGGTTGCGGCGCACATGTTATCTATCTGCGTCGCCTGGCGGTGAGTAAGTACCCGGTAGAACGTATGGTGACGCTCGAACAGTTGCGTGAACGTGTTGAGCAGGCCGAGCAGCAGGGTATCCCGGCAGCACAACTGCTGGATCCGTTACTGATGCCCATGGACAGCCCGGCGTCAGATTTCCCGGCGGTTAACATTCCGTCAGTGGTCGCGGCATACTTCAAAAACGGTCAGCCGGTTCGGGCATCCGCAGCGCCAAACGCGGGGCTGGTGCGTGTCACAGAAGGCGATGACGCGAAATTTATTGGTATGGGCGAAATGGACGACGAGGGCCGTGTTGCGCCGCGTCGTCTGGTGGTTGAGTATCCTGCACAATGACCGGCTTACCTTGCGGGAAACCGTGACTACGAGTAGAATATTGCCGCTTAACGCCGGGCTATGTATTTAACATTACCCGGCGTTAACCCTGAGGCCGCTGAATTAGAGATCGGCGCCTTTTCATTTTTTTATCACTGGAGTTCAAAATGTCTCTAAGCGTTGAAGCTAAAGCAAAAATCGTTTCCGAGTTTGGTCGTGGTTCTAACGACAGCGGTTCTACCGAAGTTCAGGTTGCACTGCTGACTGCTCAGATCAACCACCTGCAGGGTCACTTTGCAGAGCACAAAAAAGATCACCACAGCCGTCGTGGTCTGCTGCGTATGGTTTCTCAGCGTCGTAAACTGCTCGACTATCTGAAACGTAAAGACGTTGCACGCTACACCGCGCTGATCGAGCGTCTGGGTCTGCGTCGCTAAGTCTGGCGAGTTTCAAGAAGGGGCCTACAAGGCCCCTTTTTTCAACCAGGCGGCAGCAATTGGCAGTAAACTGATGTATTGTTGCCAAGTATGATCTTCACTGCAGAGGTTCGCGCGGCTAATGAGAGGCTTTATCCGCAATGGGCGGGTTAGGGTTGTCATTAGTCGCGAGGATGCATGAAGATTCGGTTAAATTGTCGGCACGCCAAAGGTGTGCTGACTTTCATTAAGAAAGGACAGAACTTTGCTGAATCCGATCGTTCGTAAATTCCAGTATGGTCAACATACCGTCACGCTGGAAACCGGCATGATGGCGCGTCAGGCGACTGCTGCCGTTATGGTAAGCATGGATGACACCGCAGTATTCGTGACTGTAGTTGGCCAGAAAAAAGCAAAACCAGGTCAGGATTTCTTCCCGCTGACCGTAAACTATCAAGAACGTACTTACGCTGCAGGTAAAATCCCTGGCGGTTTCTTCCGTCGTGAAGGCCGTCCGAGCGAAGGCGAAACGCTGATCGCGCGTCTGATTGACCGCCCGGTTCGCCCGCTGTTCCCGGAAGGTTTCGTGAACGAAGTGCAGGTTATCGCTACCGTGGTTTCCGTTAACCCGCAGGTTAACCCGGATATCGTGGCCATGATCGGTGCTTCCGCTGCGCTTTCACTGTCTGGTATTCCGTTCAATGGCCCGATTGGCGCCGCGCGTGTTGGTTATATCAATGACCAGTACGTTCTGAACCCGACTCAGGAAGAGCTGAAAGCAAGTAAGCTGGATCTGGTCGTTGCCGGTACTGAAGCCGCCGTTCTGATGGTGGAATCCGAAGCTGAACTGCTGAGCGAAGATCAGATGCTGGGCGCTGTGGTATTCGGCCACGACCAGCAGCAGATTGTTATCCAGAACATCAACGATCTGGTAAAAGAAGCAGGCAAACCGCGTTGGGACTGGCAGCCGGAAGCGGTGAACGAAGCGCTGAACGCGCGCGTTGCTGCACTGGCAGAGTCACGTTTGAGCGATGCGTACCGCATCACTGACAAACAAGAGCGTTATGCTCAGGTTGACGTGATCAAATCCGAAACCATCGCCGCGCTGGTTGCAGAAGATGAAACCCTGGATGCTAACGAACTGGGCGAAATCCTGCACGCTATCGAGAAAAACGTTGTTCGTAGCCGCGTACTGGCAGGCGAACCGCGTATCGATGGCCGCGAAAAAGATATGATCCGTGGTCTGGACGTTCGTACCGGTGTTCTGCCGCGTACCCACGGTTCCGCACTGTTCACCCGTGGCGAAACTCAGGCGCTGGTTACTGCCACGCTGGGTACCGCACGTGACGCGCAGATCATCGACGAGCTGATGGGCGAGCGCACTGACTCTTTCCTGTTCCATTACAACTTCCCTCCGTACTCCGTAGGGGAAACCGGGATGGTTGGTTCGCCGAAACGTCGTGAAATTGGTCACGGTCGTCTGGCTAAACGCGGCGTGCTGGCAGTAATGCCGGATGCTGATAAATTCCCGTACACCGTGCGTGTGGTTTCTGAAATCACCGAATCGAACGGTTCTTCTTCTATGGCTTCCGTTTGTGGCGCATCTCTGGCGCTGATGGACGCAGGCGTTCCGGTGAAAGCCGCCGTTGCGGGTATCGCAATGGGTCTGGTGAAAGAAGGCGACAACTTTGTTGTTCTGTCTGACATCCTGGGCGACGAAGACCACCTGGGCGATATGGACTTCAAAGTTGCGGGCTCCCGCGACGGTATCTCTGCGCTGCAGATGGATATCAAAATTGAAGGTATCACCAAAGAGATCATGCAGGTTGCGCTGAACCAGGCGAAAGGTGCTCGTCTGCATATTCTGGGTGTAATGGAGCAGGCGATTAACGCGCCGCGTGGTGATATCTCTGAATTTGCGCCGCGTATTCATACCATCAAAATTAATCCAGATAAGATCAAAGACGTGATCGGTAAAGGCGGCTCCGTCATTCGTGCGCTGACCGAAGAAACCGGCACCACCATCGAAATCGAAGATGATGGTACCGTGAAAATCGCAGCAACTGATGGCGACAAAGCGAAACATGCTATTCGCCGCATTGAAGAGATCACGGCTGAGATCGAAGTGGGCCGTGTCTATAGCGGTAAAGTGACCCGCATCGTTGACTTTGGCGCGTTTGTTGCCATCGGCGGTGGTAAAGAAGGTCTGGTACATATTTCTCAGATCGCAGACAAACGCGTTGAGAAAGTGACCGATTATCTGCAGATGGGCCAGGAAGTGCCGGTTAAAGTTCTGGAAGTTGACCGTCAGGGCCGTATTCGTCTGAGCATTAAAGAAGCGACTGAGCAGACTCAGCCTGCTGAAGCGTCGGAAGCGCCGCAAGCAGAGCAGGGCGAGTAAGGTTGCCTTTGCCCTCCGCGAAAGCGGAGGGCTTATTAGCAGGCAGGACGCCATGTTTGCAGCCGGGGGACAGGACGTTCATCCAATTGTTGTCTTCGGGAGTGGGAAATGAAGCCTTTTTTGCGCTGGTGTTTCGTTGCGACAGCTTTAACGCTGGCAGGATGCAGCAACTCTGCCTGGCGTAAGAGCGAAGTCCTCGCGGTGCCATTGCAACCGACTTTGCAGCAAGAAGTGATTCTGGCGCGCATGGAACAAATTCTTGCCAGTCGGGCTTTAACCGATGACGAACGCGCACAGCTTTTATATGAGCGCGGAGTGTTGTATGATAGCCTCGGTTTGAGAGCCTTAGCGCGAAATGATTTCTCGCAAGCGCTGGCAATCCGACCCGATATGCCTGAAGTATTCAATTACTTAGGCATTTATTTAACGCAGGCAGGCAATTTTGATGCTGCCTATGAAGCGTTTGATTCTGTACTTGAGCTTGATCCAACTTACAACTACGCGCACTTGAATCGCGGGATCGCACTGCATTACGGCGGTCGCGACAAGTTAGCGCAAGATGATCTGCTGGCGTTTTATCAAGACGATCCTAATGATCCTTTCCGGAGTCTGTGGCTTTACATCGTTGAGCGGAAGCTTAATGAGAAGCAGGCTAAAGAAGCACTGAAACAGCGCTTCGAAAAATCGGACAAGGAACAGTGGGGATGGAACATTGTCGAGTTCTACCTCGGCGACATTAGCGAAGCAACGCTAATGGATCGCCTGAAGGCAGACGCAACGGATAACACCTCGCTCGCTGAGCATCTCAGTGAAACCAACTTCTATTTAGGTAAGTACTACCTAAGTCTGGGGGATAAGGACAGCGCTTCGGCACTGTTCAAACTAGCGGTTGCTAACAACGTCCATAATTTTGTTGAGCACCGTTACGCATTGTTGGAATTAGCGCTCTTGGGCCAGGAGCATGACGACCTGGCAGAATCGGACCAGCAATAGCTGACGAACATATCAGCCCGTAATCTTTTTTTGATTGCCATCACCTTCGCGGGTGAGGGCTTCATTGTTCGTTAATTAACCTACTTTGAGCCGGTTCACACTTTTCAATGAAAATTGCTAATTTTTTTCACGATGAGTTATGTAGACTGGCCGCCAATGACATAGAGGCACTTGTACTACATGGCTGAATTCGAAACCACTTTTGCAGATCTGGGCCTGAAGGCTCCCATCCTTGAAGCCCTTAACGATCTCGGTTACGAAAAACCATCTCCGATCCAGGCTGAGTGCATTCCGCACCTGCTGAACGGTCGTGACGTGCTGGGCATGGCCCAGACTGGTAGCGGTAAAACTGCAGCATTCTCTTTACCGCTGCTTCATAACATCGATGCGGATCTGCGTGCACCGCAGATCCTTGTGCTTGCTCCGACCCGCGAACTGGCGGTTCAGGTAGCTGAAGCAATGACCGATTTCTCTAAACATATGCACGGCGTGAACGTAGTCGCTCTTTACGGCGGTCAACGTTATGACGTGCAGTTGCGCGCTCTGCGCCAGGGGCCACAGATCGTCGTCGGTACGCCGGGTCGTCTGCTGGATCACCTGAAACGCGGCACGCTGGATCTCTCTAAACTGAGCGGTCTGGTGCTGGATGAAGCTGACGAAATGCTGCGCATGGGCTTTATCGAAGACGTAGAAACCATCATGGCGCAGATCCCGGAAGGTCATCAGACCGCTCTGTTCTCTGCAACCATGCCGGAAGCAATTCGTCGCATTACTCGCCGCTTTATGAAAGAGCCGCAGGAAGTGCGCATTCAATCCAGCGTGACGACTCGTCCGGACATCAGCCAGAGCTACTGGACTGCATACGGCATGCGTAAAAACGAAGCACTGGTTCGCTTCCTGGAAGCAGAAGATTTTGATGCGGCGATCATCTTCGTTCGTACCAAAAACGCAACGCTGGAAGTGGCTGAAGCGCTGGAACGCAGTGGCTATAACAGCGCCGCGCTGAACGGCGACATGAACCAGGCACTGCGTGAGCAGACACTGGAGCGTCTGAAAGACGGTCGTCTGGATATCCTGATCGCAACTGATGTTGCGGCACGTGGTCTGGACGTTGAGCGTATCAGCCTGGTGGTTAACTACGACATCCCGATGGATTCCGAATCCTACGTTCACCGTATCGGTCGTACCGGTCGTGCGGGTCGTGCGGGCCGTGCGCTGCTGTTCGTTGAGAACCGCGAGCGTCGTCTGCTGCGCAACATCGAACGTACGATGAAACTGACCATTCCGGAAGTGGAACTGCCGAACGCAGAGCTGCTGGGCAAACGCCGTCTGGAAAAATTCGCCGCGAAAGTTCAGCAGCAGCTGGAAAGCAGCGATCTGGATCAGTACCGCGCGCTGCTGGCAAAAATCCAGCCTTCTGCTGAAGAAGAGATGGATATTGAAACGCTGGCCGCTGCACTGCTGAAAATGGCGCAGGGTGAACGTCCGTTGATCCTGCCGCCGGATGCGCCGATGCGTCCTAAGCGTGAATTCCGCGAGCGCGATGACCGTTTCGAACGCCGGGGCGATCGTAACGATCGTGGTCCGCGTGGCGAACGTTCTGAACGTGGTGGTGAAGATCGTCCGCGCCGTGAACGTCGTGATGTTGGCGAAATGGAACTGTATCGTATCGAAGTGGGCCGCGATGATGGTGTTGAAGTACGCCATATCGTTGGCGCTATCGCGAACGAAGGTGATATCAGCAGCCGTTACATTGGTAACATCAAACTGTTTGGTACTCACTCTACCATTGAGCTGCCGAAAGGCATGCCGGGCGAAGTTCTGCAGCACTTCACTCGCACGCGTATTCTGAACAAACCGATGAATATGCAGCTGCTGGGCGATGCACAGCCGCGTGAGCGCAGCGAACGTCGCGGTGGCGGTGAGCGTCGTGGCGGTTTCGGTGGTGAACGCCGTGAAGGTGGTCGTGGTGAAGGCCGTCGTTTCAGCGGTGAGCGTCAGGAAGGTCGTAGTTTCGGTGGCGAACGTCGCGCACCGCGCCGCGATCGTGACGACAGCGCTCCGCGTCGCCGTAACGACGCATAATCTGCGTTACAGTCTGTAAAGAAATAGATACAGCCCCGATCGAAAAGATTGGGGCTTTTTTTATCCGCAATGTACTCCTGTACTGGTACAATGCAGCAGCCTGAACTACTGGCATTGCTCATCACAGGAGAATCATTCAGATGTCGACACTGACAACCACACAAGCTTCCCCTTCGCTGTTCGGCGGGGTGGTGATTATTGGCGGCACGATCATTGGCGCAGGCATGTTTTCACTGCCGGTGGTGATGTCTGGCGCGTGGTTTTTCTGGTCATTGCTGGCACTCGTTTTTACCTGGTTTTGCATGCTGCACTCCGGGCTGATGATCCTTGAAGCCAACCTGAATTACCGGAGCGGCGCGAGTTTCGATACCATCACCAAAGATCTGCTGGGGAAAGGCTGGAATCTGGTTAACGGTATTTCGATTGCTTTCGTGCTCTATATCCTGACTTACGCCTACATTTCGGCGAGCGGCTCTATTTTGCACCACACGTTTGCCGAAATGTCGCTCAATGTCCCGCCGCGTCTGGCCGGGCTTGCTTTTGCGCTGCTGGTGGCGTTTATCGTCTGGCTCTCGACGCATGCTGTCAGCCGAATGACGGCAATTGTGCTGGGTGCAAAGGTTATTACCTTCTTTCTCACCTTTGGCAGCCTGTTGGGGCATGTCGAGCCAGCAACCTTATTTAACGTTGCTCAGAGTGATGCTTCGTACACGCCTTATCTGTTGATGACGCTGCCATTCTGTCTGGCCTCGTTTGGCTACCACGGCAATGTGCCGAGCCTGATGAAATACTACGGCAAAGATCCGCGCACCATCATTCGTTGCCTGGTCTACGGCACGTTGCTGGCGCTGGGGCTGTATGTTATTTGGTTACTGGTCACGATGGGCAACATCGCGCGTCCCGTATTCATTGAGATCGCGGCAAAAGGCGGGAATATTGATGTGCTGGTGCAGGCGCTGAGCGGCGTGTTGAATAGCCGCAGCCTGGATCTGTTGCTGGTTGTCTTCTCAAACTTTGCCGTCGCCAGTTCCTTCCTCGGCGTGACACTGGGGCTGTTTGACTACCTGGCAGACTTGTTCAAGTTTGATGATTCCCCGCTGGGACGTTTTAAAACCGCACTGCTGACCTTTTTGCCGCCGATTGTCGGTGGCTTATTGTGGCCGAACGGCTTTTTGTATGCGATTGGTTATGCGGGTTTAGCGGCAACGGTATGGGCGGCGATTGTTCCCGCGCTGCTGGCAAATGCGTCGCGTAAGCGCTTTGGCAGCCCGGCATTTCGCGTGTGGGGTGGCAAGCCGATGATCGTGTTGATCCTGCTGTTTGGCATCGGCAATGCCGTGGTGCATCTGCTTTCCAGCTTTAATCTGCTACCTGTCTATCAGTAATCATTTTCTCCTCTCCCTTGTGGGAGAGGAGGATCTCCGCGTTAACCGAGTAGCTCTTCTTTGACCTGCATCGCCAGATCAAACGAATAAAGCCGTGCCTGGTGATCAAAAATCTGTCCGTTGACCATAATTTCGTCGGCATCCGTTTCCCGAAGAATTGACTCCAGCCCGTGGCGCACTTTCGCTTTATCACCCACCAGCGACATGCTCAGCGCCTGCTGCACGCCGTATTGTTCCGACGGAGACCAGAACTGATCCATATTGGGGATCGGTGGCGGCAACTGCGCGCTTTCACCACGGCGCAATTTCACAAACGCCTGCTGCATCGACGTAAACAGGAATTCCGCATCGCGGTTGCTGTCGGCAGCGACAATGTTAATGCACACCATGGCGTACGGTTTTTCCAGCCGCGCTGAAGGCTTAAAGTTGGCGCGATAAAGATGCAACGCCTGGAACAACATATCCGGTGCGAAGTGCGAAGCAAAGGCAAACGGCAAGCCCAGCTGTGCGGCCAGTTGCGCGCTATACAGGCTTGAGCCCAGCAGCCAGACGGGGATTTTTTCACCGTAGCCTGGCACCGGTCGCACATGCGGGTTGGGATCGCGGGCATCAAACCAGTCCACCAGTTCGGCGACATCACGCGGGAAATTGTCGATATCACCGCTCATATGGCGGCGCAGCGCCATCATGGTGCGCTGATCGCTACCTGGCGCGCGGCCAAGCCCAAGATCGATTCGCCCGGGATAGAGCGTATTCAATGTGCCGAACTGCTCGGCAATCACCAGCGGCGAGTGATTTGGCAGCATCACACCACCGGAACCCAAATGCAGAGTTTGCGTATTCGCCGCAAGATAGCCAATCAATACGGAAGTCGCCGCGCTGGCGATACCGGTCATATTGTGGTGTTCTGCCAGCCAGTAGCGATGATAACCGCGCTGTTCGGCCAGTTTCGCCAGACCCAGCGAATGAGTGAACGCCTCGCGGGCGGTGGAATTTTGCGGGATCGGCGCAAGATCAAGCACCGAAAAAGGGATCGTTTTATCAGACATACACACTCACTTTGCTACAGCATTGTCATCAGATTGAAGGTCTTCTTCCAGCCTGGCGCAATGTGCCGCGCCCGGCCAGAAAAGCTGCAACTTTCATACTGCATTAACTTGTGACAATTCTTGTTAACAAAGTGAGCTTTTTACTGTTGAAGAATCAGCCCCGGCAGCTTGCGCCAGTAGCCGTTGCAATCGCTATTAGACGCCAGCGGCAGCGGCGCATTACCCGTTTCATTCGCCTGAAACGCGTCGAGCATGGCAAACGTCTCGTTACCCATCGGCGACAGGCGCACCATATCCACAAGCCCCTTCATTGACGCCAGCTCATTACCCAGATTGTAAACATAGCCGCTCATTGTCTGGATGCCGTTCAGCACAAAGACTTGCTGATTCTCTTGCGAAAGAATGCTGCGCCCGTTCGGGTATTTAATGCAGCAGGTTTCGCACTCATCTTTGGGCCTGTCTTCGGAGCGGGCAGTAAAGCAGCGCGCGGAGTAAGCCAGCGGCAGATGACCGTAGCTCAGCACTTCCACTTCAAATTGTTGGCGAATACCGAGGGAATCACACTGATCGAGCAAGTTTTTCAGCCAGTCGCGTGAAAGCTCAACCGGCATGCACCAGCGCACCATGCCTTGCTTGAGCAGTAAACGCAGCGTCACCGCGTTGTAGCAGTTAAGCGCATGCCCGGCGACAAACGGCAGCTTGCGCTCGGCGCACATATTCACCACGCCCAGATCGCTGGCTTCGAGCAGAAACTCACCGTTATCAACGTAACGTTTTAGTTCGTTTAATTCGGAAGAGGCCTGCACCAGCGCCAGCGTGGAAAGCACAACCTGCTTGCCGCTGCCCGCCAGTTGTTTGGCCATATCCAGCCAGTCGCCCACTTTGGTGGCGCGGCGCTTGCTGCAAACGGCTTCGCCAAGGTAAATCACATCGGCGTGGCTGGTGGCGGCCTGGCGGTAAAAATCTTCCAGCGTCTCTTTTGGCCAGTAGTAAAGCACCGGCCCTAATGAATATTTCATGGTTTTCCTACTGCCATTTGCGGTGATACGCGCCGAGGGTGGTTTGGGTGCCTTCCGACATCGAACCCAGCGTTTCCATCCAGGCTGATTGCGGCACAAAGTCTTGCGGCGAGGCCATACAACGGTCGATTGCCTGACGCCATACTTTTGCCACCTGGCTGACATAGGCCGGGCTGCGCTGACGCCCCTCGATTTTTACCGAGGCAATATTGGCGGCCAGAAGCTCCGGCAGCAGCTCCAGCGTGTTAAGGCTGGTGGGTTCTTCCAGCGCGTGATAGCGCTCGCCATCCACCAGATAGCGGCCTTTGCATAAGGTCGGATATCCGGCGTTTTCGCCATCCTGATAGCGATCAATCAACACTTCGTTAAGCCGGGACTCCAGCCCCTGCGGCGTTTGCTGCCAGCGCACAAAACGTGCCGGAGAACAGGCGCCCACGGTATTGGGCGATTCACCAGTCAGGTAAGAGGAGAGGTAGCAGCGGCCTTCCGCCATAATGCACAGACTGCCAAAAGCGAACACTTCCAGCGGCACCGGCGTGACGCGCGCCAGCTGTTTGACCTGGTGAATCGATAACACGCGCGGCAGCACTACGCGCGCCACGTCAAAGTGACGATGGTAAAAACGAATCGCCTCTTCGTTGGTCGCAGAAGCCTGAACGGAGACGTGGCGCTCAATATGCGGATAGCGCTCAGCCGCATATTCCAGCATCGCTAAATCCGCCAGGATCAGCGCGTCAGCGCCAATCTGCGCCGCCATATCAACGGCGCGCTCCCAGCGTTGATAGCCATCAGGATGCGCAAACGTGTTAATGGCGATATGCAGCTTACGGCGGTGCTGGTGAACAAAGCTGACCGCTTCCTGCAGCTTCTTCTCGGTAAAATTGAGGCCGGCGAAATGGCGGGCGTTGGTGTCATCTTTCAGGCCGATATACACAGCATCGGCACCGTTTTCGATGGCCGCCTTCAGCGCCGGAAGGTTTCCGGCAGGGCAGAGCAACTCCATAGTGTATCCTGCAATCAGGGGCGCTATGGCCCGGATGTACCCCGTGGGGTCGCTAAGTTGTTAATGAACTGGGATTTTAGTTAACCTGTCAGCGACAATTTTTGATTTGAGGCAGTTAAATGCGTATTGATGGCGCCAATAATCCCCGGCTGTTTATTCGTAATTGTTGATTTGTGCCGCTATGCCATTTGTCGATTGTGGCAAAATAACAGTCATTATCATTTCAGGGAGTAAAGCTCGTGTTGGATAAATTGCGCTCACGTCTTGTTCACGTTGGCCCGTCGTTATTGAGCGTGCCGGTTAAACTGACGCCTTTCGCCATCAAACGTCAGGTGCTGGAGCAGGTGCTGCGTTGGCAATTCCAACAGGCGCTGGTGGACGGAGAACTTGAGTTTCTTGAAGGCCGCTGGTTAAGTATCCAGGTTCGGGATATTGGCCTGACGTGGTATACCTCTGTTGCAGATGGGCAGATGATTGTGCGTGAATCTGCCGATGCGGATGTCAGCTTCAGCGCGGACGCCAGCGATTTGCTGATGATTGCTGCGCGTAAGCAGGATCCCGATACGTTGTTTTTCCAGCGCCGTCTGGTGATTGAAGGCGATACGGAACTTGGGCTGTACGTGAAAAACCTGATGGACGCCATTGAGCTGGAGCAGATGCCAAAACCCTTGCGGGTGATGCTGCTGCAGCTGGCGGAATTTGTTGAGGCTGGCCTGCAAGCGCCGCCTGCAACGACACAACCTTCTGTAGGTGAGCCATGCTGATTAGAGTTGAAATTCCCATTGATGCTCCCGGTATCGACGCGCTGCTGCGCCGTAGTTTTGGCGGCGAAGCGGAAGCGACGCTGGTGCACGATCTGCGCGAAGACGGGCTGATCACGCTGGGATTTGTTGCGACCGATGACGAAGGCCAGGTCATTGGCTACGTGGCGTTTAGCCCGGTTTCGGTCGCCGGTGAAGAGCTGCAATGGGTCGGGCTTGCGCCGCTGGCCGTCGATGAGCAGTACCGCAGGCAGGGTATTGCGCGTCAGTTAGTGTATGAAGGGCTGGATTCGCTCAACGAGTTTGGCTATGCGGCGGTGGTCACTTTAGGTGATCCTGCGTTTTATAGCCGTCTCGGGTTTGAGAAGGCGGCGCAGTATGATTTGCGCTGCCGCTGGTCAGAAAGCCAGGACGCGTTTTTAGTTCATCGTCTGGCAGATGACGCGTTCAATGGCGTCAGTGGTCTGGTCGAATACAGCGATCATTTCAATCGTTTTTAACGGTCACAGATAACAGGCTTTCCCGCAGCGCCTCGAACGAGCCATCCCCGGCGACGAGGCGCTCTTTCTGGCGCTTGGTTAACTGCTTAATACGGTACTCCAGCCGCAGCGCCAGCGACCTTTCCCCCACCTCGGCCGAAAAAGCCAACGCCAGTGCGCCTTTTCCCCGCAACGCTTTTGCGCCCTTTCCGGATTGATGCTGGATAAAACGCCGTGCGACATCGGTGGTAATGCCGGTGTAGAGCATGTTGTCAGCGGTGCGAATAAGATAAAGAAACCAGGGCGTCATGACGATGTTCAGTATGTTAATGTGAAAGAAAAATAACATGGGGAAGGGAAAAAATGGAGACTCTTGCAGCCATTAATCGCTGGCTGGCGAAGCAGCATGTTGTTACCTGGTGTGTGGCGAATCGGGGAGAGTTATGGTGTGCTAACGCGTTCTATTTTTACGATCCGCAAGCGGTCGCGTTTTATATCCTTAGCGAGGATCAAACCCGCCATTCACAGATGACGGGTTTGAACGCGCAGGTGGCAGGCACTGTAAACGGCCAGCCAAAAACCGTGGCGCTGATTCGCGGCGTGCAGTTCACCGGTGAGATCCGCCGCCTTGACGGCGAGGAGAGTGCGACATTGCGTGCGAAGTACAATCGTCGCTTTCCGGTCGCCCGCATGTTATCTGCCCCGATGTGGGAGATTCGCCTTCATGAACTAAAGTTCACCGATAACACGCTGGGCTTTGGTAAAAAACTGCACTGGATCCGCGACTCAGGCACCCAATAAACGCAGTGCTTCGCGGTTAAACGCGGGCAAATCATCGGGAGTACGGCTGGTAACCAGCTGATCTTTATCGACCACCACTTCCTGGTCGTAGAACTCACCCCCGGCGTTTTTCACATCCACCACAATCGGTTTCACCGCCGTGAGCTTACGCCCGCGTATCGCATCGGCGCTGATCAGCAACTGCGGGCCGTGACAAATGGCGAAGACCGGTTTCCCGGCGCTGATAAAGTCCCGCGTGAAGGTGACAAAACGATCGTCGCCGCGCAGATAGTCAGGCGAGTGTCCCCCCGGCAGCAGCAGCGCATCAAAGTCTGCCGGGCGCACTTCATCAATGGCTTTATCAATCACCACTTCTGCTTCGCCCTTTTTGCCATGAATGGTCTTGCCGGCCTGTTTCTCAATGGTGATAACTTCATGACCGGCCTTGCGAAATTCATGCGCCGGAGAGGTGAATTCTGAATCTTCAAACTCGTCGGTGATCAAGACAGCAATTTTCTTGCTCATACTTCCTCCGTTGTTTTGGCTTCAGAAAGGGAGTTATGCATACTGATAACTCACCAGAACATTAAGCCTGGTTCAGCAGGCTGACATTGCAACACAGATTCATCTGCAAAGGGGGGAACGATGCAACGTGTATTAATCACCGGTGCCACCGGTCTGGTTGGCGGACATCTGTTGCGGTTGATGAACAGCGACCCGCGCATTGACGCGATCACGGCACCGACTCGCCGCCCGCTACAGGGCATCTCTGGTGTTGCGAACCCGCACGATCCCCAGCTCAGTGATGCGCTGGCACTGGTGACGGAACCGGTCGATACGGTTTTTTGTTGCCTCGGCACAACCCGGCGTGAGGCGGGCAGCAAAGAGGCATTTGTGCTTGCCGATTACACGCTGGTGGTGGACACGGCGATCGCTGGACTGCGCCTTGGCGCGACGCAAATGCTGGTGGTCAGTTCAATGGGGGCAAACGCGCGCTCGCCGTTTTTCTACAATCACGTGAAAGGTGAGATGGAAAACGCGTTGATGGCACAACAGTGGCCGTCGCTGACCATCGTCCGCCCGTCAATGCTACTGGGGGATCGGGAGAAAAAACGGGTCAATGAATCGTTGCTGGCACCGCTTTTTCGTCTGTTGCCGGGCAACTGGAAGTCGATTTCCGCCTACGATGTTGCCCGCGCAATGCTGGCGCTGGCATTTTTGCCTTCAAACCAGCCCACGCGTGTGGTGAAATCCGCGCAGCTACGGGCGATCGCAGCGGATAGCTCATTGGCAAAATAGTTATCACGGCGTACTATTCTCGGGCTTATAAATATATCCCCGGGGAATGTTATGACTGGTCAGTCTTCACCTCAAGCGGCGACACCTGTTCAATGGTGGAAACCCGCTCTGTTCTTTCTTGTTGTTATCGTTGGTCTTTGGTATGTGAAATGGCAGCCTTATTACGGCAAAGCATTCACCGCCGCCGAGACACACAGTATCGGTAAATCCATTCTTTCCCAGGCCGACTCCAGCCCGTTTCAGGCGGCGCTTGATTATGCCATGGTCTATTTTCTCGCAGTCTGGAAAGCTGCCGTACTCGGCGTGCTGCTCGGCTCGCTGATTCAGGTGCTTATCCCGCGCGACTGGTTGCTGCGCACGCTGGGGCAAAAGCACTTTAGCGGCACCTTGTTTGGTACGTTATTTTCTCTGCCCGGCATGATGTGCTCTTGCTGTGCTGCCCCGGTGGCGGCAGGCATGCGGCGTCAGCGCGTTTCCATGGGCGGTGCGCTGGCATTCTGGATGGGCAACCCGCTACTGAACCCGGCGACGCTGGTGTTTATGGGGTTTGTGCTTGGCTGGCATTTCGCGGTAATCCGCCTGGTTGCCGGTCTGGTCACCGTGCTCGGTGTGGCAACACTGGTACAGATGCTGGTGAAGGATAGCCCGCAACAGTCAGAGCCGGTGGAAATCACCTTACCGGAGCCGCAGGGCAGCTTTATGGCGCGCTGGGGCAAGGCGTTATGGCAACTGTTCTGGAGCACCATTCCGGTCTATATCCTCGCGGTGCTGGTTCTCGGTGCGGCGCGCGTCTGGCTGTTCCCGCATGCGGATGGCGCGGTGGATAACACATTGCTGTGGGTGATTGCGATGGCGATTGTCGGTTGCCTGTTTGTTATCCCCACGGCGGCAGAAATTCCCATTGTGCAAACCATGATGCTGGCGGGGATGGGCATGGCGCCTGCCCTGGCGCTGCTGATCACGCTGCCGGCGGTTAGCCTGCCATCGCTCGTTATGCTGCGTAAATCTTTCCCGGCGAAAGCCCTGTGGCTGACCGGCGGCCTGGTGGCGCTGTGCGGGATGATAACCGGAACTATTGCGCTGCTGTAAGCTAACTACTGCGCGAAAAAAAGCCCGGTTTTGACCGGGCTTTTTCATGACTGCGGGTTTATTTAAGCAGGGTAAAGGCGGTTGTCACGTGTTTCACCCCGCTTACGCGGCTGGCGATATCTGCGGCGGCACGGCCTTCACGCTCGGTGACCAGCCCCATCAGGAATACTTCACCGTTTTCCGTCGTCACTTTCACGTTTGACGATTTCACCTGGTCGCTGCTCAGCAACTGCGAGCGCACTTTGGTGGTGATCCAGGTATCGGAAGAGGCCGTGCCCAGACCAATTGGCTGACCCTGGCGGATCTCGTTAAAGACTTCGGTTGTCCCTTCCACACCAACGGCAATCTGTTTTGCCCGCGAAGAGAGATCGGTATTCGGCGCCTGGCCGGTCAGCAGCACTTTCCCCTGGTAGGCGGTGACGTTAACACGCGCTTCTTTCTTAATTTGTTCGTCTTTCGACAGCGCGCTATTCACGCGCAGCTCCAGCGTGCTGTCATCCACCTGGGTGCCAACGGTCCGTGGATCCGTCGCGGCTTTTGTGCCCACGGCTGCGGAACCTACCACCACTGCGCCAACACAACCCTGTAACAGCAGCGCGGAAATAAGGACTGCGAGGGGCGTAAATGCCTTCATGTGTACTCCTTAATCATCCTGGTGAGGAAAAAGCGTGTTATCAATCAGATCGCATAAGCAATTTACCGTCAGCATATGCATTTCCTGGATGCGCGCGCTGCGGTGGGAAGGAATACGAATTTCGACATCCTGCGGCCCCAGCAGACCCGCCAGCTCGCCACCGTCGTAGCCAGTTAACGCAATGATCGACATATCGCGCGTTACCGCCGCTTCGACGGCTTTAACGATATCGCGACTGTTACCACGCGTTGAGATGGCCAACAAAATATCGCCGGTATGGCCGAGCGCCCGAACCTGCTTGGCATAAATTTCATCATGCAGACGGTCATTTGCTATCGCGGTTAAGACCACATTATCGGTATTAAGTGCAATGGCAGGTAAACTAGGTCGTTCTGTTTCAAAACGGTTGATCATGCTGGCAGCAAAATGCTGTGCGTTGGCGGCAGATGTACCGTTGCCACAACAGAGGATTTTGTTGCCATTCAGCAGGGAGTGAACCATCGTCATGGCTGCTCGGGAAATGGCATCAGGTAGCGCTTCCGCCGCCGCAATTTGGGTTTGAATGCTTTCCGTAAAGCAGACTTTAATTCGTTCGAGCACGGTAATCCCTATCATTGAGCAATCATGAGTGGTCGTTAAAGGCGTTGGGTATCCACTCAACATCATTTTCGGTGAAGGCTACCACATCAAACCGGCAATCCACAGTGTCAAAACTCCCATTGTGCCGGGCCAGCCATAAACGCGCGGTATGCAGCAGTTTGGCTTGCTTGGCGCGGGTGACGCTGCTTGCTGCACCGCCAAAACGCGCCGACTTTCGATAGCGCACTTCAATAAACACGGTCGTCTTACCGTGTCGCATTATCAGATCGATTTCGCCGCCGCGCTCGCGCACATTGGCGGCGATAAAGTGCAGTCCTTTGCTTTCCAGCAGGCGACGCGCTTTCGCTTCCCACACGTCGCCGGTCTGCTTACGGCTTAATTCGCCGGGACGATTTGCCCCTGTTGGTATTTGAGCCATGACAACTTCCTGTTGATCACGCAGTCCTGTGTAGCGGTTAAATCGCCGGTATTGCCGTTCAGCTCAAAACCCGGCACCTGACGCATTTGCGAGAAGTTATTCGCCAGCGACCAGGCATCCGCGCCCATTGCGTACAGACGCGCCAGCGAGTAGTCGTTATTCACGCTTTTCAGCGCTTGCTGCATCAGCGCCGGGTTTGCCCCGGCAAGCATCGGAATTTCGTTGAATTGCAGGCCTTCCATTTCAAGGCGGAAATCCGGACCGGCGCCGCCCTGCGCACTGCGTGAGCTGGCGTACAGCATCACGCCGCTCTGGCTGCCGGTCCGCAGGGTGATCATCGGTTTAATCAGCGCGATTTCATCCTGTGTGGCGACGATATACACCGCGTCAACGCTGCCGCTACCGCTAATTTGTGCATCCGTCGGCGGAGCCGGAATATTCAGACCGCCAACCGTCACGCCTGGCTGCTGCGGCAGACTGGAGGCAACCGGGCTACCGGTCAGGGCGATGCCAGAGCGACCGTTCAGCCCCATACGCAATTCAGCGGTGGAGCCAAATTTCTGCGCCAGCACAACGCCGCCGCCCAGTTTTTTCCACTCATCGGCAAACGCAGTACTAACGCGTTCACCCAACGCGCTGCGTGGCACCAGCAACAGCGGCGCATGACGGCCCTGCTCAAAGATATGGCGCGCGGCATCGTGAGCTTCATCCTCTGGCGAGAGGGCGAAGTAGCAAATGTTGGCACGGTTTTCGACATGTTCCGGTTGGTTGAGCGCCAGCACGTTCAGCGACGTGTTGCTGCGCATCAGCTCTTCAACATTGTTTTTCAGCAGCGGACCGACCACGATGCTGGCGCCGTCCTGCTGAACCTGATTGAGGATCTGATCCATCGGCTGCGCGCTGGTATCGTAAACTTTCAGCTCAGCACCGGGGTTCGCTGGCGTGCCTGCCACCGCAGGTGCGGCGACTGGTTGCGTCGCATTGGCGTCGGTCGGCTGAGCGGGCGTTGTGGCTGCCGGATCCTGCTGAGCAGTGGCGGCGGAATTCGTTGTTGCTGCCTCACTTTGCGCTGCGCTATCCGGCGCTTGCGCTTGTTGTGCATCCGGTGCAGCCGCATTTTGCTGCGCCGGGGCGTTAGTCAGATCATTCACGTTAGCGTTTGATGGGCTGACAACGGCTGCGGTGGCGGCCTGCGCAACTTGCTGTGGAACCGCCGGGCCGGAAACCGGGGCGATGCCGTTTTTCGCCGCTTCAAAACCTTGCTGGATAGCGCGGCTAAATACCGATGCCTGACCATTTAGCGGTAACAGCAGCGCGATTTTGTTGGTTGCCGCCGGTTTAAAGTTTTGCATGTTCGACAACTGCGTAGGCAGCATTTTCGCCGCCGGGTTTTGCGGGTAGCGCGTTTGCCAGTCGGTAATGCCTGCTTTCAGCATATTGGGATCGTTGCGGTTGTCGAACCACATGCGTTGCAGGTCGAGCCAGCCTTGCAGCGTCACTTCATCGGCGTTTATCACCAGCGCTCTGGCTTGATCTTGCGTCATTGAGGCCAGCGCTTGCCAGGTGGCGTCGATGTTTTTTTGCTTCTCTTCTGGTTTACTCAACAGCGGTTGCTGGGCAATAAGCGCGCGCAGCAGCGTCAGAGAAGGTTTGCCTTGCGAGGCGGAAATGCCAATTTGCCAGTAACGCGCTTGCTGGTTTTGCTCAAGATCGGCGGGATCGAGTTCGTTGAGTTGCGCCTTCGCACCGGCAAAATCCTTCTGCGCCAGTTTCATTTCGGCAGCGAGCAACGTGCGTTCTTTGCGCTGGTTATCGCTCAGATCCTGCGGCAACTTGGCAAACAGTTCGCCGGCCTGCTGGGTTTTTCCCTCTTTCAGCAGTGCACGAATGGCGAGTAATTGCCAGTTGGTCTTGCTATCATCTGTGCTTTGCTGCATCTGCTGCAGGTAATAGCCAGAATCGGCCTGGGCTTCGCCCTGCATATGCGAGGCGCTCTGGTCTGTCGATTGCGTGCCGCAGCCTGCAAACAGCAGGGCGGCGAGCACCACAGGCAGGCAGCGCGTGGCTTTCGAACGTAGAAATCTTGACGGTAGCATACTGTATCCAGTGATAATTTTTACGCAATGCTCAATATTAAATCGGCAATACGGATGAAACAATGAAACAACACGAATCGGCGGAGAATTCTCAAGGTCAGCTCTTTATTGTACCTACTCCTATCGGGAATTTGGCTGATATTACGCAGCGCGCGCTTAACGTGTTACAAGCCGTTGATTTAATTGCCGCTGAAGACACCCGCCACACTGGTTTATTGCTCCAGCACTTCGCCATTAATGCCCGTTTGTTTGCGCTGCATGACCATAATGAACAGCAAAAAGCCGAAACGCTGGTGGCGAAGCTGAAAGAGGGGCAGAACATTGCGCTGGTTTCCGACGCCGGAACGCCGCTGATTAACGATCCGGGCTACCACCTGGTGCGTACCTGCCGCGAGGCGGGTATCCGCGTGGTGCCGCTGCCGGGTCCGTGCGCGGCCATTGCTGCGTTAAGCGCCGCCGGGCTGCCATCGGATCGTTTCTGTTATGAAGGTTTTCTGCCCGCCAAATCGAAAGGACGTCGCGATACGCTCAAAGCGCTGGAAACCGAAAGCCGTACGCTGATTTTTTATGAATCCACGCACCGCCTGCTGGAAAGCCTGGAAGATATGGTCGCCGTATGGGGTGAATCCCGTTACGTGGTACTGGCGCGCGAGCTGACCAAAACCTGGGAAACCATTCAGGGTGCGCCGGTGGGCGAGCTGCTGGCATGGGTAAAAGAGGATGAGAATCGCCGTAAAGGTGAGATGGTACTGATCGTCGAAGGGCACAAGGCGCAGGAAGATGAGTTGCCCGCCGATGCGTTGCGCACGCTGGCGTTACTGCAAACCGAGCTGCCGCTGAAAAAAGCGGCAGCGCTGGCGGCAGAAATCCACGGCGTGAAGAAAAACGCCCTGTATAAATACGCGCTGGAACAGCAAGAGTAAGCCGCATTATGAGCGGGGCGCAGTAGCTTTGCGCCCCGGCTCTGTCAGAGAATACCCAACGCTGAGGCAATAATGGACAGCACAAATGTCACCGCAATCAGCACCACCGGGTGAGTCTTTTTCGCACGCAGCAGATAATACATCAGCAGCGTATACCCCATTGGCAAAATGTTTGGGAACACCTTGTCAAAAAAGTCTTTCTGTAGCGCGACGCTGTGTGTTTCATCAATGGGAAAGGTGGTGATTACATTGATATGCACATACGAGGCAATCAGACCGCCGATAACGGTAATCCCAAGGATTGTTGCCGATCTTGCGATCATTTGTGAGTTTTCCCGAACTTTATCAATCGCTTTAACACCCACAGAATAACCAACGTGTGTCCAGCCGACGCGCAAAAAGAAAATCGCCAGGTAGACCGCAAAGAAAAGTATCGGGCCAAGCAGGTTGCCCTGGCTGGCAAAAGAGGAACAGATACCCGCCATAATCGGTAACAGCGTAAACCAGAAAATGGCATCACCAATCCCCGCAATCGGGCCAAACAGCGCCACTTTTAGCCCCTTAATGGTGCTGCGGTTTTCCCCTTTCTCTTCCATTGAGATAAGCAGCCCCATCAAAAAACCAACCAGGTTGGGGTGGGTATTAATAAATTCCAGATGGTCTTTCATTGCCGCGCTTAAGCCGTCTTTATCATCCTTATAAATCTTTTTCAAAAGCGGCAGCATCGCCCAGGTAAAACCGCCAGCCTGCATCCTTTCATAGTTAAAACTGGCTTGCAGCACGGACGAACGGAAACCTAACCGGGTAATATCTTTCTTACTGATTTCAGATGCCATTGCTGTAGTCCTCTTTATCGCTGGGGTTGCTTTCTGCCTGCGGTTGAGCCTGGTTTTTCGCCCGCGCATTGAAGAATTCATAAACTGCGAAACCGGCTCCTAAAACGGCAACCGGCAGCAGGTTGCTGACCTGGATATAACAGACGAACAGAAACCCGGCGATCAGGTAGGGAATGTATTGCGCTTTAAACATGACGCGTAAGAGCAAGCCGAAACCGACCGCTGGCAAAATGCCGCCCGCCACTTCAAAGCCGTGTGTCAGCCAGCCAGGCATTGCCTTCACCAGTGCCTGCATTGCGCCCTGTGCCATGTAGGTACACAGAAACGCGATAATGGCGTATGAACAGGCGACAATCAGCGTGGTGAGCCAGTTAAGGCGCGCAAAGGCCCGGGTATCGCCCGTGCTGGCGTAATTATCCGCTTTCGACATAAATAACGAAAAAGCGGAGTAGAAGAACAGAATGATGTACTGCATTAACAGGCTAAACGGCAGCCCAAGACCGATTGCTGTTTTGGCGTCGACACCCGTGGACCACGCGATGACCGTTGTCATTACGCCCGCCATAATCGGGTTTGGCGGTTGTACACCGCCCGCCGGGGTTAAGCCTGCGAAAGCGAGTTCGGTTAAGCCGCCGGTGATTAACCCGATATGAATGTCCCCGAGGATCGCGCCTGTCAGGGTACAAACAATGATTGGTCTGAACAGGAATAATGCTTCCAGCCAGAAATCAATGCCGAGAATAAAAACCAGAGCCGCCAGGGATAATCCCTGTATTAGCGTTATTTCATGCATTTTTCAGCCTCATCAGAGAGCGTTGCTTACCATCGTTGGCCGACAAAAAAGCTCAGTCGGGAATATCGGTTTTTGTATCGCCGGGAACATCCTGAATGAAAATATGGGCCCCGTGATGTTTGATAAAACGCAGATCGTCCAGGTCCTGTTCATTGACATAGACTTTGCTGCTTATCTGTTTTTTCCCCGCAGAAAAATGCATGTTGCCGACGTTGACGTCGTGAAGTTTCACGCCACCTTCAATCAGTTTTCGTACCGTTTCTGGCGTGCGGCAGATGAGGAAAATTTTTTGATGAGGCGCAGCCTTATCGAGAATATTTATTGTTTTTTCCAGCGAAAAGAAGCGGATACCAAAGCCATAGGTTTCTGCTGTTATGCCCATCAGTTTTTGCTGCAAGGTATCTTTTGCGACGTCATCGTCTACGACGACAAGCAAATTGGCACCGATAGCCGATGTCCAGGTAACGCCCACCTGCCCATGGACGAGACGGTTATCGATGCGTGTTAGTAAAATATTCGGTGAGCTCATACTATTGTCCTGTCATTAATTAATACGGATATGTTCCTTTTTAATATTTATTCCAGTGATGCTTACAACATGTAATGACGTAAAGGCTGCGTCCGTGCGCCCAAAATAGTTCCTTATTTCTCCAGCTTGTCGGTAGAACCGCAGACCGTGACCTTACTTCTCACAACGTCTTTCATCGCATCCATACCGATCCGCATGTAGTAACGCGGATCGTTACCGTCAGGGTTCTCGTCAAACCACTTTCTCACCGCCGCAGCGAACGCAATTTTCAGTTCCGTCGCGACGTTGACCTTGCAAATACCTAATTCAATCGCCCGACGGACAAATTCGTCGGGAACATCACTGGCACCGTGCAGCACCAGAGGAACATCCACCACATTACGGATAGCGGCAAGGCGCTGAAAGTCGAGCTTCGGCGGTTTCGTATACAGGCCGTGCGCCGTACCAATAGCGACGGCGAGGCTGTCAACGCCGGTTAATTCGACGAAGCGTCGCGCATCCTGCGGTGACGTCAGAAAAGCACTTTCCTCGTCCACACTCATGTCGTCTTCCATGCCACCAAGGCGCCCCAGTTCCGCTTCGACGCTACAATCCTGGCTATGACAGAAATCGACTACGGATTTAACCAGCCGGACATTGTCATCGAAAGGGAGATGGCTGCCGTCGATCATGGCGCTGCGCACGCCGATATTGACCTTGCGGCGGATATCATCCAGCGATTCGTGATGATCCAAATGGAGCGCTACAGGCATGTGATAACTGGCTGAGTAAGCGTCACACAGCGCATAGATCTCTTCGATGGCGATGTGTTTATAAGTGCCAGGGGTACCGGCAAGGATCACCGGTGAACGCATCTCCTGGCAAACTTCAAGGATGGCCTGAATGGTTTCTGCATTATGGATATTGAACGCCGGGATGGCGTAGCCTTTCGCCTGCGCGTCCTGCAAAAGATATTTGGTCGAGATAATGCTCATTACGCCTCCTGCCACGGATGAATGACGACGCCCTGTACCACACGGTTCACCGTTCCGCTCTGGGACGGGGTATCGGGGGTGATCCCGGCTTTTATCGACTGAGTGAGGGCAAATACCTGCGCGTACATCAGGAAACAAAATACCTGCTCGACATCCAGAAATTCGCGGGCAGGGGGCAGCGTAATCTGTGCGTCTGCTGGGAGCGCGCGCTCTGGTGATGCACTGACAGAGACAATGCGCAGTGCCTGGTTTTCTCGGTGAAGCTCTGCCAGCAGATCGCGATCGTAGAGGCGTGTGTAAGGGTGGCTCGACATAAACACGACAACCAGCGTTTCGTTATCAATCAGTGATTTAGGGCCGTGACGAAAGCCAGTAGGAGAATCGTAGAAGGCAACCAGTTTGCCGGCGGTTAATTCCAGCACTTTGAGCGCCGACTCTCTCGCTACGCCCTGCAACCCGCCGCTACCGAGATAGACAACGCGTTTAAAGGGTAAATCCCCGAATACGCCAGCGGAGAAATCCCCGAGCGAGTGAATGATTTGCTGGCAGCGTGCGGCAACATCACGAAAACGCGCTGTGCTAATGACATCGGGGGCGAAGAGGGCAAGGCAACTTGCCATCATGGTGGTGATGCTGCTGGTCATGGCGAAGCCACGATCGTGCGTTTCGGTAGGCATCAACAGCGCCTTGCCGTGGCGGCTGGCCTCAGCATTCTGGTACAGCGCGCCGGCTTCGTTGCAGGTGATCGCAAGGTGATAACACTGCCTGACGAGCTGGTCCGCCAGGTTAACGGCCGCGACACTTTCCGGGCTGTTGCCAGAGCGCCCGAAGGATACCAGCAGTGTCGGTTGCGTTTCCTGAAGATAGTCCGCAGGGTTGGTGACCAGGTCGGTGGTCGGTACTGCGGTAATATTTTTCCCGGTGTGGCGTGCAAGCCAGGGAGCAATAATGTCGCCAATAAAGGCGGAAGTCCCTGCGCCAGTAAGAATAATTTTAAGGTTTTGTATTGATAAAACGGGCTGTAAAAACGCATCAAACTCATCGCGCTGGCGATCGATATTTTCAAGCGAGGCAATCCAGCACGCCGGTTGTTGACGAATTTCTCGTTCGGTCCAGGTTGGCGTAGTTGTTCGCCCGGAAAGCATTTCACTCATAGCGTATTCCTTATTCATGCACGGTCACGAAAGTGAGCAGGAAAGAAACCTTTCATTTCGTTTCATTAAAATATTTTTCTCGTTAAATGAAAGCTAACGAAAGTTAATTGAAAGATCAATGCAAAAATGGCAATAAATCGAAAATTGTGATCATTAAAGCAAAGGAAGTGAAATTTAAATAAACAAAAGAAAGGGGGCTGAAAAGCGAAAGCGAAAGAAAAGGCATGGCGCGATAACCGCACCATGCCCAAATAACAGACAAGAAAAAGGACTACAAAGGGGGGCCGGGTTATTGCATTGACCGTGATCTCATCTGTCAGATCCCTTCTTCAATATGTTGTTCATCGCGGCAACGCCCCAGTTCATCGGCGAGGCTCGTCAGGCCACGATGGCCGCACTCAAGCGCTTGTGTACGAAACGCTTCACAGCTTAATTCATCCCGTTCAAGTGCCATTTCCAGCAGCAGTTGCAGATTGGTGCCGGTAATGACTTCACGGTTCGGTTGCTGCATGGCTAAAGTCGACGCGACACGAAATGGCGTGCCGCCCAGTAGATCGGTGAGAAACACCACTCCCTCGTTGCCACTTAGCGTGTTAACCGCCTCTTCGAGTTGTTCTGTCAGCAAGGCGGTCGTTGAGGTTTCCGGAAAATCGATAGCAATAAATTGCGACTGCTCACCCAGAATTTGCGTCATAGCCCTTGCCATTCCACTGGCGAAACCACCGTGTCCACAAAGAATAATTCCCAGCATCGTGACTCCTTAATTCAGAGAAAGTGTGCAAATTTACCGACAATAGCCAGCGCGACAGACTGTAACAAACTGATTTCCATAAAATTGCCTTAATGTTGTGTGAAGATGTTCAGTGCGACTTCTGTCGGTACACTTTGTACCAGGCACTCCATGCCGTTGGCTTTCAATACATTGAACGCTGTAATGTCGCAGGCGTCGACAGACTGTTTTGACGATCTGCTTTTACAGCGACCAGAAACGCACCATTTCCAGCAAATTTTGCTGTACGGGATCGTTGGCAACTTCATCGTTGGCCACCCGTACCAGGTTCGCCCCGGCAAACCCAACCCATTGTCCCCCACCTGGCCGTGGATTAAGCGTTCATCAATACGGCTTAACACGGTGTTTGGCATAGCGTTTTCCTGTTAATGGTTATCAGACCACGCCCTGACAGGCGGCGTGGTACTGACGCAGCACGTCCTGGATGTGATCAATAATCAGCGCGTTGGGCGTTGCGCTCAGCTTGTGCTCACGCACTCTGGCGTACTGGAGCGGCAGGTACTGGCTGATGAGCGGAAGTGGAATGGTCTGATCGGCCAGGTTACGTACCAGTCGTGCGTAGGAGTCATCAATCTGGCTATCCGGCCAGTAGTAACGCACGCGGTCTGAATAGCTATAATCTCGCGCCAGGCGGCGGGCGTGGCTGTCACCGTGATAATGGCTTTGCCAGTACTCAGGGCGGTCGAGCATGACATTTTCCAGCACGTGGCGAAGATCGGAACAGGCGCGCGCGGGAAGCAACTCCTCTTCGATAGCCGCCAGGGCGAACAGCGCTTCGCGCAGGGCGAAAGTGAGCGCCGGGCCGACTTTCAAAATAGCAAAGTGATCGTGAACCAACTGACGCAGTGACTGCGGCGTCTGGTAATCCGTGGAGTGGGCTTCAAACACCAGTGTCGGCTGATCCTCAACCATTTTGCTCAGGGCGCTGGCTTTTTGCGGCTGGTAATCCACGACATGGCTGTTATCGAATTCAACGCCAGGCTGGACCACCAGCGCGATGATGCGCGGCCAGATATTGCTTAGCCCCTGGCGTTCAAACGCGATGCGATGCGCCTGTAACGTGGCGCGTGCGGCATCGGGTGAGGTAACGGCAAGCTCGGTCAGCGTTTCATGGGCACCACCAGGGACGGGAACTTCAGTGCCGATGACGTAAACCAAATCGCTTTCGCCCGCTTGCGCGATACAGGCCGCTTCGGCCACCTGTGCCAGTCTTGCGGCGCGTGCCGCTACAATCTCATCGGTAAGCGGCGTGGGATCATCGGCGCACGACATGCTGCAGTCGAGATGGATTTTTTTGAAACCCGCCGTGACGTAATGCGTAATCAGCTCTTCAGCATGCGACATGGCGTCGGCGGCGGGTAACGTTTGCCAGCGATTCGGGCCAAGATGATCGCCACCCAAAATCAACTGCGCGCGTGGGAAGTTCAGCTTATCGGCAAGCTGGCAAACGAAAGCGTGAAACTGCGCCGGTGTCATGCCGGTGTAGCCGCCAAATTGATCGACCTGATTGGATGTCGCCTCAATGAGTAAGGGGTGGTGATGAGCGGCGGCAAATCGGATGGCGGCTTCAAGCACCAGCGGATGGGCAGAACAAACGGCGTAGATCCCTTTCTTGTCGCCCTCTTTGTGGTGATTTATCAGCGCGGTAAGGTGTTTCACTTTCCTCTCCTTTTTAGCGTCTTTAGGTTTAATTCTTTCGTTTCATTTCCTTTTATCCTGATGGATGTTCTCTTAAAAATAAAATGAAAGATAATGCTTTTCCGATCTGTTTCACAAAACAAACATAATGAAAGATTCTTGCCGGTGCTTTCCGGGAGTAGCTTTCCATTTCACGCTTGCATTCCTTATGAAGTCAGGTTTAATAAGCAAATCGAAATGAAACGAAAGTTCAGATAAAGGATTTCTTATGGCCAGCATTAATACCTCACCCGAAAAGCGCACCATCGGTACGAGCGAAAGGCGTGAGCAGATCATTCAGCGGCTACGGCAGCAGGGAAGCGTACAGGTTAATGATTTATCTACTCTTTTTGGCGTATCCACCGTCACAATCCGCAACGATCTCGCTTTCCTGGAAAAACAGGGAATTGCCGTGCGCGCGTATGGCGGGGCGCTGATCTGTGACGGTAACGCACCGGCAACCGAGCCTTCTGTTGAAGATAAAAGCGCCTTAAATACCGGGCTGAAGCGGGGGATTGCGCTTGCGGCGGCTGACATGATCAAGCCAGGGCATCGGGTTATTCTCGATTCGGGAACCACGACGTATGAAATTGCGCGCATGATGAAGCAACATCAGGACGTCATTGTGATGACCAATGGGATGAACGTCGCGAATGCATTGCTCGATGCTGAAGGGGTTGAATTGCTGATGACTGGAGGGCACTTGCGCCGTCAGTCGCAGTCTTTCTATGGCGATCAGGCGGAGCAATCACTACAGAATTACCATTTCGACATCCTTTTTCTCGGCGTTGATGCCATCGATCTTGAACGCGGCGTCAGCACGCATAACGAAGATGAGGCGCGGCTGAACCGACGGATGTGCGAAGTCGCGGAGCGCATTATTGTGGTAACCGATTCCAGCAAGTTTAACCGTTTGAGTTTGCACAAAATTATCGACACGCAACGCATTGATATGATCATTACGGATGAAGGTATTCCGGTGGAAAGCCTGCATGGGTTGCAGAAAAGCGGTATCGACGTGCTACTGGTGAAGCAATAAAAAAAAGCATGGCCGAAGCCATGCTTAAAGGTTGAGGTTTACTGCTTTCTTATAAAAATCAGGTCACCGGAGCCGGGTTAAACACCGCCAGTTGGTTGTGCAGGCCCCACTGATCCGAGAAGGTTTTCTTACGACCGCTGGCGACATCCAGGATGAAGTGGAACAGCTTCCAGCCCACATCCTCAATCGTCTCTTCGCCCGTGGCGATCGTCCCGGCGTTAATATCCATTAAGTCATACCAGCGGTTCGCCAGTTCGGTACGCGTCGCCATCTTAATCACCGGTACTGCAACCAGGCCGTAAGGCGTACCGCGACCGGTGGTGAAGACCTGCAACGTAATCCCGGAAGAGACCTGTTGAGTACCACAGACGAAGTCACTCGCCGGTGTTGCCGCGTAAATCAGGCCGCGTTTGGTCGGGCGCTGGCCGGGAGAGAGCACTTCAGAAATGGCGCTCTTACCGGATTTCGCGATGGAGCCCAGCGCTTTCTCAACCACGTTCGCCAGACCGCCTTTTTTGTTCCCCGGAGAGGGGTTGGCGCTGCGGTCGGTTTTGCCCATATCAAGATAGTTATCGTACCAGGCCATCTCTTCCAGCAGGCGTTTGCCCACTTCTTCGTTAATGGCGCGCGGCGTCAGTAAGTGGATCGCATCGCGCACTTCGGTCACTTCCGAGAACATCACCGTGCCGCCGCAGCGAATAATCAGGTCCGATGCAAAACCAACCGCCGGGTTAGCAGTAACGCCGGAGAACGCATCGCTGCCGCCGCACTGCATGCCGACAACCAGTTCGGAGGCCGGGCAGGTTTCACGTTTGCGCTGATTGAGCTTCACCAGGTGGCGTTCAGCCACTTGCAGAATGTCGTCCACCATTGAGCGAAAACCTACATGATGCTCATCCTGCAAACGCACTATGCTGGCGCTGTCGACCGGAATGGCCTGCACATCTTCGGTGCCTTGCAGCAGACGTTCCGGCTGTAATTTTTCACAACCGAGACCAATCACCATGACTTCACCGCCAAAGTTCGGGTTCAGCGCGAGGTTATGGATAGTACGAATCGGGATCACCGCAGCCGGTGCGTTAATCGCCACGCCGCAGCCATAGAGATGGTTCAGACCGACGACGCCGTCCACATTCGGGTATTTTGGCAGCAGATCGCGTTCGATAATCTTCACGACATAATCGACAACGCCCGCCACGCAATGCACGCTGGTGGTGATGCCCAGCAGGTTTTTGGTGCCGACGCTGCCGTCCGCATTGCGGTAGCCTTCAAAGGTGTAACCTTCCAGCGGCGGCAGCGGCTCAGGGACTTTGGTCGCCAGCGGCAGCGTATTCAGCGGCGGCGCTTTTGGCAGCTCAACGGTAGATTCATCAATCCAGCTACCGCGTGCAATGTCGCGTACAGCGTAACCAATCACTTCACCGTAACGTACGATTTCACCGTGATGGGGAATATCGACCAGCGCCACTTTATGGCCTTGCGGAATATGCTCAATAAGCTCAAGTCCATCCGGAAAACGGGTTCCCGCTTTTAAGCCATTGTCATTAACGATGATCGCGACATTATCCGTGTCGTGTACCTTAATATAAAACGCCCCTGGCGGTTGCTGTCTAATTTCAATGTCGGACATTGTTAAGTAATCTCCAGCTAACTGTACGATGCATTACTCAATAAAAAGAGGAACCATTCTTTATTCTGTAATTAATATCAGAAATAAAAATCTCATTTGCTGAAATAAGAATGTCAGGAGTTTAAATAATAAAATGTGATCTGCGTCACTTATTATTGTGATCTCCCGTCTGGCGGGGCTGTCTAATGCAAGATCTGTGCATTAGCGCCCAGGCGTATGTGCATATGCTCAAATTATTCTTTTTGCAAAAGCTTAAAATTGAGCAACCCTCCAGTGTGTGACATCATGGCGCTGATTATACTGAGAGCTAATAAAATCGAAGTGCCAATTATCTGATAATAGTTTCATAATAGTTTCATAATAGTTTCGAGTGCTTAAATAAAATCAGATAAGAAACATCACAATAATTATATTTTAAAGTTAGCGGTGCCCGAGGAAATTAAAATGACTGTTGAACATGCCGTTGAAACAAAACGGGGCTTACCCACCCGTTATTTAATTTTGCTGATTATATTTATTGTTACTGCTGTGAACTATGCAGACCGCGCTACGCTGTCCATTGCCGGGACAGAGGTTGCGAAAGAGCTGCAACTTGATTCTGTCTCGATGGGCTACATCTTTTCTGCATTCGGCTGGGCTTACCTGCTGATGCAAATCCCAGGCGGCTGGTTGCTTGACCGCTTCGGCTCGAAAAAGGTTTATACCTACAGTCTGTTTTTCTGGTCACTCTTCACCTTCTTGCAGGGTTTTGTTGATGTTTTCCCGATCGCCTGGGCCGGGATTTCGATGTTTTTCATGCGCTTTATGCTCGGCTTCTCTGAAGCGCCTTCGTTCCCTGCGAACGCCCGCATTGTTGCGGCCTGGTTCCCGGCGAAAGAGCGCGGTACGGCCTCTGCGATTTTTAACTCCGCGCAGTACTTCTCTCTGGCGCTGTTCTCGCCGCTGCTGGGCTGGCTGACTTTCGCCTGGGGCTGGGAACATGTGTTTACCGTAATGGGCGTAATCGGTTTTGTGCTGACCTTCGCCTGGGTGAAATTTGTCCACAACCCAACTGACCATCCTCGGATGTCTCGCGAAGAGCTGGAGTACATCGAGCAAAATGGCGCGGTCGTGGATATGGACCATAAAAAAACGGACGACAGTAAAAACGCCGGTCCTAAAATGGATTACATCAAGCAACTGCTGTGCAACCGCATGATGCTTGGCGTGTTTTTTGGTCAGTACTTCCTGAATACCATTACCTGGTTTTTCCTGACCTGGTTCCCGATTTATCTGGTACAGGAAAAAGGCATGTCGATCCTCAAGGTCGGGTTTGTTGCCTCCATTCCGGCGCTGTGCGGTTTTGCTGGTGGCGTGCTGGGCGGATTTTTCTCTGATTACCTGATTAAGCGCGGTTCCTCGCTGACCGTGGCGCGTAAATTCCCTATCGTGGTTGGGATGTTACTGGCATCAAGCATCATTCTGTGTAACTACACCGATAACACCGTACTGGTTATCGCCCTGATGGCGCTGGCGTTCTTCGGTAAAGGTTTTGGCGCGCTGGGCTGGCCGGTGATTTCCGATGTCGCGCCGAAAGAGATTGTCGGTCTGTGCGGTGGTGTATTCAACGTGTTCGGTAACGTGGCTTCTATCGTGACGCCGCTGGTTATCGGATACATGGTTAAAGAGTTGCATTCTTTCAACGGTGCGTTGGTGTTCGTAGGCTGTTCAGCGCTGATGATGATGGTCTGCTATCTGTTCGTGGTTGGCGACATCAAACGTATGGAACTGAAGAAATAAGCAACAACTCATTAAGGTACAAAAGATGAATAACGATATCTTCCCAAACAAATTCAAGGCCGCGCTGGCGGCTCAACAGATTCAAATCGGTTGTTGGTCTGCGCTGGGTAGTCATATCAGCACTGAAGTTCTGGGCCTGGCAGGCTTTGACTGGCTGCTGCTGGACGGCGAACACGCCCCAAACGACGTGCTCACTTTTGTACCGCAATTAATGGCATTAAAGGGCAGCGTTAGCGCGCCGGTGGTGCGGGTTCCGACCAACGATCCGGTGGTTATCAAACGCCTGCTGGACATCGGTTTCTATAACTTCCTGATCCCGTTCGTCGAAACCGAAGAAGAAGCGGTGAACGCCGTGGCGGCGACCCGTTATCCGCCGGAAGGCATTCGCGGCGTCTCTGTTTCGCACCGCGCCAACATGTTCGGTACCGTGCCGGATTACTTCCGCCAGTCCAACGCCAACATCACGATTCTGGTGCAGATCGAAAGCCAGGCGGGTGTGGATAACCTCGACGCAATCCTTGCGACCGACGGCGTAGACGGCGTGTTTGTTGGCCCGAGCGATCTGGCTGCCACGCTGGGTTACATCGGCAACGCCGCGCACCCGGAAGTGCAGCGCACCATTCAACACATTTTTGCGCGCGCCAAAGCGCACAACAAACCGAGCGGCATTCTGGCGCCGGTTGAAGCCGACGCACGCCGCTACCTTGAATGGGGCGCGACCGTGGTGGCCGTTGGTAGCGACCTTGGCGTGTTCCGCTCAGCCACGCAGAAGCTGGCCGACACCTTTAAGAAATAATCAAACCACCATTAAAGAGAGAGACGCAATTATGACGATGAAAGTTGGTTTCATTGGCCTGGGTATCATGGGTAAACCAATGAGTAAAAACCTCATTAAAGCCGGTTACTCACTGGTGGTCGTGGACCGTAACCAGGACGCCGTGGCTGAAGTGATTGCCGCAGGCGCCGAAGCCGTAGCCAGCGCGAAAGCCGTTGCAGAGCAGTGCGATGTGATTATCACCATGCTGCCGAACTCCCCGCACGTGAAAGAAGTGGCGCTGGGCGAAGGCGGCATTATCGAAGGCGCGAAGCCTGGTACTGTGCTTATCGACATGAGCTCTATCGCACCGCTGGCGAGCCGTGAAATCAGCGATGCGCTGAAAGCGAAAGGCGTTGACATGCTGGACGCGCCGGTCAGCGGCGGCGAACCGAAAGCCATCGACGGCACCCTTTCCGTGATGGTGGGCGGTGACAAAGCGATTTTCGACAAATATTACGATCTGCTGAAAGCGATGGCGGGGTCTGTGGTGCATACCGGTGATATCGGCGCGGGCAACGTGACCAAACTGGCAAACCAGGTGATCGTGGCGCTGAACATTGCCGCCATGTCCGAAGCGCTGACGCTGGCGACCAAAGCGGGCGTTAACCCGGATCTGGTCTACCAGGCAATTCGTGGTGGTCTGGCGGGCAGCACCGTGCTGGATGCGAAAGCGCCGATGGTGATGGATCGCAACTTCAAACCGGGTTTCCGTATTGATCTGCATATCAAAGATCTCTCCAATGCGCTGGATACCTCGCACGGCGTGGGCGCGCAGCTGCCGCTGACTGCTGCGGTGATGGAGATGATGCAGGCGCTGCGTGCTGACGGTCTGGGCAATGCCGACCATAGCGCGCTGGCATGCTACTACGAGAAACTGGCGAAGATCGAAGTTACTCGTTAATAAGAAGGGCGCGGCGCTGCGCCCTTGACTCCTTATTTATCCACCTCTTCAGGCCGCTGTTGGCCTGAAGGGTGAAGTGCGCGGCACTATCAGGCTCACAACTATGAAAATCGTAATCGCCCCAGACTCTTACAAAGAAAGCCTTTCAGCTACTGAAGTAGCGCAGGCGATAGAAAAAGGATTTCGGGAAATTTTCCCGGATGCTCAATACGTTTCTGTTCCGGTTGCGGATGGTGGCGAAGGTACGGTTGAAGCCATGATTGCCGCCACAAATGGCACGGTGCACACCGCACGCGTCACTGGACCGCTGGGTAAACATGTTGAAGCCTGCTGGGGGATGTCTGGCGACGGAAAAACCGCGTTTATTGAAATGGCGGCGGCGAGCGGGCTGGCGCTTGTTCCACCTGAATTACGTAACCCTTTGATTACCACTTCGCGCGGCACCGGGGAACTTATTTTGCACGCGCTGGAACAGGGGGCGACCACAATTATTATCGGCATTGGAGGTAGCGCAACTAACGACGGCGGCGCGGGTATGGTGCAGGCGCTGGGTGCGAAACTAACCGATGCTGACGGGACTGAAATCGGCCACGGCGGTGGTAGTCTGATAAGTCTGAACGCCATTGATATTTCCGGGCTCGATCCGCGTTTGCAGCACTGCACACTGCGTGTCGCCTGCGATGTTACTAACCCGCTGATCGGCGAACAGGGCGCATCACGCATTTTTGGTCCGCAAAAAGGGGCGACGGAGGCGTTGATTGTCGAGCTGGATCGCAACCTGAGCCATTTCGCCGATGTCATTAAAAAATCATTGCGCGTTGATGTGAAAAACGTGCCGGGCTCCGGCGCAGCGGGCGGGATGGGCGCGGCGCTGATGGCTTTTCTCGGCGCGGAATTGCGCAGCGGCATTGAGATCGTGACGCAGGCGCTCAATCTCGAAGAGCATATTCATGATTGCACACTGGTCGTGACGGGCGAAGGGCGCATCGACAGCCAGAGTATTCACGGCAAAGTGCCGGTGGGCGTGGCGCATGTCGCCAAAAAATACCACAAGCCGGTGATCGGTATCGCCGGGAGTTTGACCAGCGATGTGGGCGTGGTTCACCAGTACGGCATTGACGCGGTATTTAGCGTGCTGACCAGCATCGGCACGCTGGAAGAGGCGTTTCGCGGCGCGTTCGACAATATTTATCGTGCGTCGCGCAATATTGCCGCCACCTTGCAGGTGGGAATGTTGACGGAAGGGTGACAGGCGCAAGCAAACCCTCTATACTGCGCGCCGAAGCTGACCAGACAGTCGCCGCTTCGTCGTCGTCCTCTTCGGGGGAGACGGGCGGAGGGGAGGAAAGTCCGGGCTCCATAGGGCAGGGTGCCAGGTAACGCCTGGGAGGCGCAAGCCTACGACCAGTGCAACAGAGAGCAAACCGCCGATGGCCCACGCAAGTGGGATCAGGTAAGGGTGAAAGGGTGCGGTAAGAGCGCACCGCGCGTCTGGCAACAGTTCGCGGCACGGTAAACTCCACCCGGAGCAAGGCCAAATAGGGGTTCACAAGGTACGGCCCGTACTGAACCCGGGTAGGCTGCTTGAGCCAGTGAGCGATTGCTGGCCTAGATGAATGACTGTCCACGACAGAACCCGGCTTATCGGTCAGTTTCGACTCTTAAAGACCCCCGCAGGAGCAATCTTGCGGGGGTTTTGCTTTTGGTGCTGGACGATGAATGACTGTCCACTCCGCTTTCTATGAAAGAACGCGGCTTATCGGTCAGTTTCGACTCTTAAAGACCCCCGCAGGTGCAATCTTGCGGGGGTTTTGCTTTCTGATACAGGCAAGATGAATGACTGTCCACTCCGCTTTCTATGAAAGAATGCGGCTTATCGGTCAGTTTCGACTATTCAGGTAAAACCCCGCTTCGGCGGGTTTTTGCTTTCTGATACAGGCAAGATGAATGACTGTCCACTCCACTTTCTATGAAAGAACGCGGCTTATCGGTCAGTTTCGACTCTTAAAGACCCCCGCAGGAGCAATCTTGCGGAGGTTTTGCTTTTGGTGCTGGACGATGAATGACTGTCCACTCCGCTTTCTATGAAAGAACGCGGCTTATCGGTCAGTTTCGACTCTTAAAGCCCCCCGCAGGAGCAATCTTGCGGGGGTTTTGCTTTTGGTGCTGGACGATGAATGACTGTCCACTCCGCTTTCTATGAAAGAACGCGGCTTATCGGTTAGTTTCGACTCTTAAAGACCCCCGCAGGAGCAATCTTGCGGGGGTTTTGCTTTCTGATACAGGCAAGATGAATGACTGTCCACTCCACTTTCTATGAAAGAACGCGGCTTATCGATCAGTTTCGACTCTTAAAGACCCCCGCAGGAGCAATCTTGCGGGGGTTTTGCTTTCTGGTGCAGGCAAAATGAATGACTGTCCACTCCGCTTTCGATGAAAGAGCGCGGCTTATCGGTCAGTTTGGGCTTTAAAGTCCCCGCAGGAGTATCTTGCGGGGTTTTGTGTGCGGAAGCTGGCAACTTAACGGCCTTTTGCTGTTGCGCGCGCCGTACCGTTAAGCACCGGCACTTCTAACCTTATAAATAAATATCCCGTCGGAAGGCTGTCGAAAAGCGCTAACATGTTCTTAAACGGTTTTGAAACTAGCATCGCGGGAGTCGCTGGCGTCATGGAACAAAAATCATTGATCATTATTCAGATGGGGGATGCCCCGAAGCCTTTACGTGACGCCCACGGGGATGTTCCGCATTGGTTTTGCCGGGCTATCGGATGTGCTCCTGAAGAGGTGGACGTGGTTCGCGTCTTTGAAGGCGAAACGCTGCCAGCCCCGGATGCGCGCCGGGCAGCGATCATTACGGGCTCATGGGCGATGGTTTCCGACAGGCTGCCGTGGAGCGAGAAAACAGCAGAGTGGATCCGCGAAGCTATTGCGGTTGAGATGCCGCTGTTTGGCGTTTGCTACGGTCATCAATTGATGTCCTGGGCCTTAGGCGGGGATGTTGAATACCATCCGCAGGGGCGCGAGGCGGGGACGAAAACCGTTTATTTGCACGACTCGGCGCACAACGATCCGTTACTCAGCCACCTGTCCGAAAGTTTCCCTGCGCACCTGACGCACCGACAAACCGTGACGCGACTGCCTGAAGGCGCATCGGTGCTGGCCTCTTCCGCGCATGATAATCATCAGATCGTTCGCTACGGACCGCTGGCAATTTCGGTGCAGTTCCACCCGGAAATGACGCCGGAAATCGCGACCGATCTGCTGCGTTTGAACCGCGCGCACATCGAAAAAGAGGGTACCGATGCCGACAGCTTAGTCGCCAGCGTGCTGCCCGCGCCGGGCGCGGCGGAGATCCTGCGCCGTTTCGTGCAGGAAGTGACCGAGCGCAACAAGACGCTGTTATCGAATGCTGCCCAGTGAACGGTCTTGCGCCGTGCCCTGCACCAGCCGGGTTAACTCCTCGCAGCGGGTGATTAGCCCGTTCACCAGCGTGAAATGCGCAAACACGTCAATGTGTGCCTGAGAGCCATCTTTCTTACTCATCGCGACAAGATGGTGCGTCAATACGTCATTGTTTTGCCCGGCAATGGCGACCACCGTCACATCAATGGCGTACGTCAGATGCTTGAGCTTTGCCATATGCTCAACAAATCCCGTGAAATCAAGCAATTGCCCGTCGACAACTTGTTGATAATCCGGCGAGAAGAATTCGCGGATTTTGGCTTCGTTATGGTCAGGGTGGCAAACGACACTGCGCAAAGCCAGGGTGATACGTTGGGTGATATCCATCATTGTTGTCCTCATTTGTGTTTATAAAGAGGATATCGCCCCACCGCGTTGGTACATTAACCGCATCAGGACATCAAATACGGTTTATCAGCCATGTTGATCGTACAAAGCCAGCGGCTTACGCATCAAAACAAGCACACCACCGAGTGGCACCAGCATGTTACCGGACAGCTGTTTTGCATTCAGCGGGGGATGATGATTGTGAAAACGGAACAGGCGCAATGGGCGCTAACGCCCGCGACTGTCGGCTGGTTTCCTGCGCAGATGCGCCACTGCGCCTGGAGCGTGGGCGATGTGGAAGGACATAGCCTGCAACTCAACCATGATGATGCACCCGCTTTCGCGGGAGTGTGGCCTGCCGATCCGTTTATGATGCTGTTAATGGAACGCATAACGCAGTGCGGCCCGGCTCGCGAGGCATCGCTTCTGGCGTTGATGATGGAGGAGATTCGCGTGGCGCCAGACGCGCCGTTGCAGTTAACCCTGCCGCAGGATCGTCGGGCGAAGCGGGTGGCTGAACTGCTGCTGTCGGAGCCACAAAATCCTGCAAATCAGGCGCAGCTGGCGTGTTGCTATGGCTTAAGCGTCAGAACATTAAGCCGCTTGTTCAGCGAACAAACTGGGCTGAGTTTTAGTCAGTGGCGGCAGCAGGCAAAAGTACTGGCATCAATGGTGCATCTGCTGCGCGGGGCGTCGGTGAGTGAGACGGCAGAACGTTGCGGGTACGATAACGTCAGCGCCTTTATCGCCGCATTTAAACTGCGCTTTGGCAGCACGCCGGGGCAGTTTCAGGCGCGAAATCGGGCGTGATAAGTTCACGTGGATGACAGTATGTTCAACAGAGGCGTGCCCCGGTCTTATGCGCCGGGGCTTATGGGTCAGGCGGCGGCTTCTTCTTCCGCCAGGCGGACAACGGCTTCTGCGACAATCGCTTCCAGCTCTGTCAGCATCTCTTCAACACCGAATCCAGCCACGACGGGGAGTGGGTTTTGCTGTGTAGGGTCTGTCATAAAATTCATTGTGCTGCTCATTTCATTTACTCACTTACGTAACGCAACTATCACACCGGTAAATCTATCAGCAAAGCGCGCAACGGCGTATCCGCAACCAGGGTTATGTTAGCCTCGTCACGAATAAACGCGCCGTCACCGCAGGTCAGTGCTTCTTTTGCTTCGCAATGCGTTACGGCGTGTACCGTACCGTGAATCGATTGCAAATAGGCGCGCGGGCCATGCAGTTGAATCTGCAACGCTTCGCCTTTGGCAAGCTCGATATGGTGCAGCCACACTTGCTGGCGAAGCTGCAAACTTCCCTGGCTGCCGTCAGGGGAAGCCAGCAGTTGCTGCGCCACATCGGCAACGGTCATTTTTTGCACCGGCGGGTTTTCACGCTCGGGACAGGCATCCAGCCATAACTGCATGCGCGTTAATGATTTGTCTTTGCTCAGGTTATGCTCGCTATAACTGATGCCGGGCTGGGTGGCAATTAACAACGCTTCACCGGCTTTCGCCTGAACATGATTACCCTCGCTATCGCGGTATTCCGCTTCACCTTCCAGAATCAGGTTTAAAATATCCACTTTCGGGTAGGTGCGTGGCTGGAACGACGCGCCAGGGGCGAGCACTTCCTGGTTCAACACACGCAGGGAGGCATAGCCCAGTAATTTCGGGTCGAAGTAATGTCCAAATGAAAAGGTGTAGCGGGCCTGAAGCCAGCCGAAGTCAGCTTGTCCGCATTGTTTTGCAGTACGTGTAGTAATCATAATTGTTGACCTCTCTTTACTTAAAACAATGTTAAAGGTATGGACGCTGCATTGTTAGCCAGATATTCTGCCCGGTATGTTCAAATTTCCTGAATGAGAACACTTATGGCCAAAGAAAGGGCGCTGACGCTGGAAGCGTTACGTGTGATGGATGCGATTGACCGACGCGGAAGCTTTGCCGCGGCGGCGGATGAGTTGGGACGCGTGCCTTCTGCTCTCAGCTATACCATGCAAAAACTTGAAGAAGAGCTGGATGTCGTGCTGTTTGACCGTTCCGGGCACCGAACGAAATTCACCAATGTCGGGCGAATGCTGCTGGAGCGCGGTCGCATCCTGCTGGAAGCCGCCGATAAACTGACAACCGATGCAGAAGCGCTGGCGCGCGGGTGGGAAACACACTTAACGCTGGTCACTGAAGCGCTGGTGCCGACGGGGGATCTGTTTCCGCTGGTCGACCGGCTGGCCGCAAAAGCCAATACACAGTTATCGATCATTACTGAAGTGCTGGCCGGAGCGTGGGAGCGGCTGGAGCAGGGGCGTGCCGATATCGTTGTCGCCCCGGATATGCATTTTCGCTCTTCGTCCGAAATCAACTCGCGCAAGCTCTACTCGGTAATGAACGTCTATGTTGCTGCGCCGGATCATCCGATCCATCAGGAAGCGGAACCGCTCTCGGAAGTTACGCGCGTGAAATACCGCGGCGTGGCCGTTGCCGATACCGCCCGCGAGCGTCCGGTGCTGACGGTACAGCTTTTGGATAAGCAGCCAAGGCTGACGGTCAGTACTATCGAAGATAAGCGCCAGGCGCTGCTGTCCGGCCTGGGCGTGGCGACGATGCCTTATCCACTGGTGGAGCAGGATATCGCCGAAGGCCGCTTACGTGTGGTAAGCCCGGAATATACCAGCCAGGTGGATATTATTATGGCCTGGCGTCGTGACAGTATGGGCGAAGCGAAAGCCTGGTGTCTGCGGGAAATTCCCAAGCTGTTTGCCGGTAAATAAGGCATTGCTCCACGTTGGTGGGGCAATGCATTTCAGGGGAACGCTTTTGGTTCGGGGCCAAAGGGGTTTTCTACCGGTGTGCCGCGCTGGCTGTAAAACGCCAGCAGCATCAACCAGCCAATCACCGGAAACAGCAGTAGCAACAGCCAGCGCCAGCTCCGGTTGGTATCATGCAGGCGGCGTACCTGAACCGCCAGGTTTGGCACCAGCACCAGCAGGGCGTAAATCTGGCTTAACAGGTGCCAGCCGATGATCCTGTCGACCACATACAGCACGCCAAAGAGGATAAGGTTGACCAGTGTGAACATCCAGAATTCGCGGCGATGCGCGCGCCCGTGGAAGGTAGCGTAGTTGCTCAGTACCCTAAAATACCAGTCCATTCTCAGCCTCGGTCAACGGTCAATCCGTTGTTTTCTCAACGATCACTGTAAGAATAGACGGCAAAAATACAAAGCGAAAACCCGGTGAGAAATAATTTGGGCGCAGTGAAACGCGCCCGAAAGATCAGGAGAAACGCAGGTCGCGTCCGTGTGGCTCATCCAGATCCTGCCACGGCCCGATAGAGATAATGCCGGTCGGGTTAATGGTTTTGTGGCTGCGGTAATAGTGGTTACGGATATGGGCGAAATCGACCGTTTCCGCAATGCCCGGCATCTGATAAATGTCGCGCAGGAAGCCATGCAGGTTCAGATAGTCGCTGATGCGGTGTTTATCGCACTTGAAGTGAGTGACATAGACCGGATCAAAACGCACCAGTGTCGTCCACAGGCGAATATCCGCTTCCGTAAGCCGGTCGCCGGTCAGATAACGATGCTGTCCCAGGATTTGCTCAAGGCGTTCCAGCGAATTGAAAACATTGACCACCGCTTCGTCATACGCCTGCTGGCTGGTGGCGAAACCGGCTTTATAAACACCGTTATTCACGTTGTCGTAGATCCAGCCGTTCAGTTCATCGATCTGGTCGCGTAATTCGGGCGGGTAGTAATCGCCCGCTTTCGCGCCCAGGCCGTCAAACGCGGTATTGAACATGCGGATGATTTCCGCCGATTCATTGCTGACAATGGTGTGGTTCTTTTTATCCCACAGCACAGGCACCGTGACGCGTCCGGTGTATTGCGGGTCGGCATGCAGGTAGAGCTGATAGAGGAATTCATGTTGATACAGCGTATCGCCAGTTGCCGCCGGAAAGTCATCGTCAAAAGTCCAGCCGTTCTCCAGCATCAACGGGTTGACCACGGAAACAGAGATAAATGGCTCAAGGCCTTTTAGCGTACGCAGAATAAGCGTGCGGTGCGCCCATGGACAGGCGAGTGAAACATATAAGTGGTAGCGGTCTTTCTCGGCGGCAAAGCCACCTTCGCCAGAAGGACCTGGTGCGCCATCTGCGGTAAGCCAGTTGCGAAATGCGGATACCGAGCGCTGGAAACGTCCGCCGGTGGATTTGGTGTCATACCAGTTGTCGTGCCAGACGCCGTCAATCAGTTGTCCCATTTTGTCTCCTCCTTCTGAATAGCAAAAGCGAGGAGTGGTCTCCTCGCTTTGATCTCTTCACTCAGTATAGAGCGCTTACCATTTTTTATTCAGGACGCGGTCGATACTGATGGCGCCCGGACCAGTAATGCCCAGCAGCAGGTAACCGCCAGCGATGGTCAGGTTTTTCATGAACATCAGCGAGTTCACGCCTTCTGCAAAGTTGCTGTGGAAGATGAATGCGGTCAGCAGCGTGAAGCCTGCGGTGAACAGCGCTGTGGTACGGGTCAGGAAACCGAACAGGATCGCCAGACCGCCGCCAAACTCAAGAAGAATGGTCAGTGGCAGGAAGAACCCCGGCACACCCATCGCTTCCATATACTGCTGGGTACCAGCATAACCGGTGATTTTGCCCCAGCCTGCGGTAATAAACAGAATCGGCATCAGGATACGTGCGACCAGGAAACCAACATCTTCTAATTTTTTCATCTTTCTCTCCAGGGAACCACAATAGCGGCATTCAGTAAAAGGTCTGCAATTACGGGCGGATGCCGCGTGCTTGCTGTCGATGGAGAGGATAGTAATCGTGACGGGAAAAGATTGTTAGCAAGGAAAACTGTCGAAATTTTTCAAAAAAACTGAGCAAGCAGAAAAGCAAACGGGCGATGGATAACCATCGCCCGCGTAAGCCGTGCTGTGATTGTGTTTCAGTGCGTTGCGTTGAGCGTCGATTTGACCAGCCGCCATAAGCTCCATGCACCTAAACCGCGTTTGGCCCAGCGCACAAGCATATTGGGGTGGCGAACAGACCATATCGCCATCGCGCTGCTGCCCACCAGCGCCCAGGAGCGCAAGCTGAGCAACGTATTCCAGCCGCGATCGTAGGCTCCGGTTGCTTCCAGCCACTCACGGCGACTGGCGGTGAGATCCAGGCGTTGTTGTTGGATCTCACTGAGCAAACGTGCTTTGCGCTTCAGACGTTCCGCTTTGCCGCTCACTTATCCTCCTCCAGCAAGGCACGGTCGTTTGCCAGCTCCTGGCGAGTATGACGCAGAAGCGTGGAGGCCCGCGCTTTACGCAATGTCCAGATGCCGCCTATCAACGCCAGCACCAGCAACACGACAGTGGTTGCAATCATCGCATTCAGGCGATATTGCGGATCGATGGCCCAGATAATCAGCACCATCAGGCTCATCAGGCCAAACGCGGCGAAAAGCATGGTCAGCCCTACCATAAGCAGCAGCTGGAATAAGTTCGCTTTCTCTTCCTCCAGCTCGACAACCGCCAGCCGCAGGCGGGTCTCAACCATTTCAACAAGAATGGTCACAATGCGCTGACCAATCCCCAGTACGCTTTTGCCCGGCCCTTGCGCGTTTCGCAGATCCGTCATCTTAGCGACGCGACAGCAGTACGCCCAGCACCACACCAACGGCGGCGCCAATACCTACGCTGGCCCACGGATTGTCACGCACGTATTCGTCGGTACGCGCAGCCGCTTCACGGGTTTGGCGTGCGAGCGCATCGCCGGTTTCGCCCAAACGGTGACGGCTGTCGCGCAGCGCCTGTTCCGCTTTGGTGCGTAATTTACTCAGCTCTTCTTTCGACTTATCGCTGGAATTGCTCAGCACTTCTTCCAGTGTATCCGCCAGGGATTTCAACTCAGCGCGCAAATGGTCAGCATTATCTTTCGACATAATTCTCTCCAGGTGAGTGAGTGGTTATTTCCATTAAATCAGTAGTCACGCGCTTCCAGGGCTTTCAGTTCCGCCTGCGCCTCTTTCAGCTTGTGCTCGCGTTTGCTTATCTTCTCCGCATCGCCTTTTTGCTTTGCCTCATTCAGATCGTGGCGGCGCTCGGCAACCTCTTCTTTCATCTCAGCGATTTTTTTCTGATGGGCGGCGCGCAGCTTGCTGTCAGAGCAATTGGCGCGCACTTCTCGCAGCGCCTTGTTCAGACCGTCAATTCGGCTCTGATTGTTATGCTTTTCGGCATAGCTGATTTCGCGCTGGATCTCATGCTCCTTTTCCTGGCAGGGCGAAGCCGCCTGGGAAAATGCGCTCAACGAAAAAAGGGCCAGCGCCAGTGCGATGCGGTTTTTCATAATCGAGAACCTTCCATTGTTGGCCAGCGAAACGATGGTTACGCCAGCGTCCAGTGACATAAAGCGAACTCTGGTTCCGTGTACTCAAGCATAGTAAGTAAACGGACAAACACCAAAGTGAGTGAAAAGATTCAGAATCCTGGAAAGGTTAACCGAATCGATGTGTGCTGTTGCGCAGGCGGGTCAGCCACGCGGAAGTTTGGCTGTTATCATCGTCCTGGGCGGCGATGATGTAACCATGAGGTAAGGTGCGATCGAGCACGATTTTCGCCGCCGCGCTCTGCTCACTGGATTCAAACTTGATTAACAGCGTGTCGTCCTGCGGCGTAATACTTTTAAAGTGAATGCCATTGGCATCCAGATGGTGCCAGACAGAGAAACCATCCGGCACGCTGACGTTTTGTGTGATCGGGCGAATCGCCAGCGTTGATTCACGGTTTTGCAGCGTCGTCCAGGCGAAAAACATCACGCTGAAAACGGTCATCGCCGCGACACCCATCAGTAACCAGCGTAAAAAAGGACGTTGCAATTCCATGGTCTTAACCCCGGTTGCGATATTTTTTCTTCCACAGCACCACCAGTGAGCCAGCAAGGCCAATCACCAGTAATACCACCGGAAGCAACATCAGGCAGGACATCAGGGCATCTTCGTATTTACGAAACACCGGCGTCTTGCCCAGCAGATAACCCAGCGTGGTGAGTATCAGCACCCACAGCAGGCCGCTCATCCAATTAAAGAACTGGAAGCGGGCATTACTCAGACCAGAAAGTCCGGCAATAGTTGGTAACAGGGTGCGAACAAATGCAATAAAACGACCAATCAGCAGGGCGGAAAGACCATGTTTGTGGAAAAGATGGTGTGCGCGCTGATGATAATGCGCAGGCAGATGTGATAACCAGTTTTGCACGATGCGTGTATTACCCAGCCAGCGCCCTTGGATGTAACTGAGCCAGCACCCCAGGCTTGCCGCCACTGTCAGCAATAAAATGGTTTGCGGATATCCCAGCGCGCCTTTTGCAATCAGCACGCCAATCAGTACCAGCAGGCTATCGCCCGGAAGAAACGCTGCCGGAAGCAGGCCGTTTTCAAGAAATAAAATGACAAATAAAACAAAATAAAGCATGCCGATCATACCGGGCTGCGAGAGTGTCGCGAAATCCTGGCTCCAGAGGGCATGGAGTAATTGGCTTAAAAGTTCCATTCAGTGTTCCTGGTACATCGGTTTACGTCACGCCCAGCACAGCACGGCGATTATCTTTAATACATTATGGTCGCTCGTGGCACACTCGATACGGCATATTCTGGTAACGGACGTTGTGAGCAAGCACTAACTTATATGATGACAAATGCATCCAATTGTAACAAATGCCGACGTTATGAGTCAGTCAGAAAAATGAGTTTCGGTGATGATTTTGCTTGTCGCGGCAGGGGGAGGCGAGGCTATTTACAAAGGCTGACACTCTAGACGGTTTACTTACCATAAACCAGGGCAGGCGCAGCGTAAGTGTGCGCCTTGTAGGACATTTTTTATTTGCTGCCGGTTGCGGCGGTATCGAGATGCACCACTGGGTTTTCCGCAAACAAATAGCGATCGGCGTTGAACTCAAAATCATCGCTGGTTTCGTTAAACAGCATCTGTTTGGTGTTTTCCAGATGTTGCCACATCGCCAGTTTCGCCGCATGAGGATCTTTGCGAATCAGCGCACGCAGGATCTGGTCATGATCATCACACCAGTTATCCACGGTGCGTAAGTCGATATGATCGTGCAGTTTTTTCCAGTACGGGTTGTGAACACGCTGTGTCCACATTTTCTCGACGATGGCCGCAAGCGCCGTGTTCTGCGTAGCCAGCGCGACCTGTACGTGGAACTGCAAATCCCACTCAGAATCGCGGAAGCACTTTTCTTTGCGCGCATTATCCTGAATTTCCATCAGCTTCATGATGTCCTGTTTCGTCACCTGGGTGGCGGCGAATTCAGCAATATTACTTTCGATAAGCTGACGTGCCTGCAGCAATTCAAACGGGCCGTAATTGGCGAACTCAAGGTTTTCATCCGGCGCCTGGGTGTGGCGTGCTACGTTGGAAATAACATGGATACCGGAGCCTTTGCGAACTTCAACATACCCTTCCACTTCGAGCATAATAATGGCTTCACGAACCACGGTCCGGCTTACGCTTTTTTCATCGGCGATGAAGCGCTCGGCGGGCAGTTTGTCTCCCACCAGATAGACGCCTTGCTCAATACGGCTTTTAAGCTCCGCGGCAAGCTGCTGGTACAAACGTCGTGACTCGGAGATTTCCATATGTGAGCTCCAGGGAAAAGAAGGGCAATAATAGATTTGTTATACCACTTTTACGGCTTTCTCACCATCGCAGATAGTAAAAAAGCCGCATCAGGCGGCTTTTTTAACTATCAAAATCGAGACTTAGCTTTGTGCGGCGGGGCCACCAAGCGAATGCTCTTTCACGACCTCTTCGGCTGATTTGTTTTTCAGCACGGTCCAGATAACCACGGCACCCATCAGGTCGAACAGCGCCAGCACTGCAAACAGCGGGCTAAAGCCGATGGTATCTGCCAGCGCACCAACCACCAGGGCAAACATGGTACTTGCTGTCCACGCTGCCATACCGGTCAGGCCGTTCGCCGTTGCCACTTCGTTACGACCAAATACGTCAGAAGAGAGTGTAATCAGCGCACCGGACAGAGACTGGTGAGCAAAACCACCGATACACAGCAGGCCGATTGCCACATACGGGCTGGTGAACAGGCCAATCATGCCTGGGCCAATCATCAGTACCGCGCCCATGGTCACAACCATTTTGCGGGAAACAATCAGGTTTACACCGAAGACACGCTGGAACAGCGGCGGCAGGTAACCACCCACGATGCAACCCAAGTCAGCGAACAACATCGGCATCCAGGCGAACATGGCGATTTCTTTCAGGTTAAAACCGTAAACCTTGAACATGAACAGCGGGATCCAGGCGTTAAACGTACCCCAGGCTGGTTCTGCCAGGAAACGCGGCAGCGCGATGCCCCAGAATTGACGGGTACCCAGAATCTGCCAGACGGACATTTTCTTACCGTTGTTGGTCTGGTGCTGTGCTTCCTGACCGCCAATGATGTACTCGCGTTCTTCTTCGCTCAGTTTTTTCTGATCGCGCGGGTGTTTGTAGAAAATCAGCCAGGCCATCGCCCAGGCAAAGCTCAGCACACCAGAGATAATGAACGCCATTTCCCAGCTGTGCATAACAATTGCCCACACCACCAGCGGCGGCGCAATCATCGCACCAATAGAAGAACCGACGTTGAAGTAGCCCACCGCGATAGAACGTTCTTTCGCCGGGAACCATTCGGACGCCGCTTTCAGGCCCGCCGGGATCATCGCTGCTTCAGCAGCACCCACCGCGCCACGCGCCAGTGCCAGACCCCCCCAGCTGCCTGCCAGCGCAGTCGCGCCGCAGAATACTGCCCAGGTAATCGCAAAGAAGGCATAACCAATTTTGGTGCCCAGAACGTCCAGTACGTAGCCTGCAACAGGCTGCATAACAGTATAAGCCGCGGAATAAGCCGCAATGATGTAAGAGTATTGCTGAGTAGAAATGTGCAGCTCTTCCATCAAGGTTGGAGCGGCAGCCGCTACGGTGTTACGTGTCAGGTAGCCCAGCACGGTGCCGACCGTCACCAGTGCTATCATGTACCAACGTAATCCTTTGATTTTACGCATGTAAACCTCATCGTTATGTTATTACCGCCTGCGCGGCCATCCTTCGATCGCGTTCGGAGGATGAAACGGGGAGGACGTACCCGGGATAACTCCCGGTACGGCCCAAACCTTGCCATAAGTAAGCGTGTTTAAGTCGGTATCCGTACCCAAAAAATCCGATTAACTTTTTATCGGGAATGCATTCCGTCGGCTTATGTGTTCGACGGCAGGAAAGATAACTTGTCATACAACTTGAAAAGGTGAGTGACATCACAAAAGCGTTTTTCTTTGTGTGGTCTTTAACTTTGCTGGGATAAGCCAGAAACGGCGCGGGTTGGCGGGATATTCAGGCGCCTGGATTGTCAGTTTTTGTCTGCTTTTATTGATCCAACTCACGAAAATATCTTCGGTCTATGGAAATTGGTGTGATAACTTTGTCAGCATTAAAGGTAAGCATCAGACGCACTCATTTAGAGGAAGACGATAATGACCCCGTTTATGACCGAAGATTTTCTGTTAGATACCGAATTTGCTCGCCGTCTGTACCACGACTACGCAAAAGACCAGCCGATTTTTGACTACCATTGCCACTTGCCGCCGCAGCAGATCGCTGACAACTACCGCTTTAAAAACTTGTATGACATCTGGTTAAAAGGCGATCACTACAAATGGCGCGCCATGCGCACCAACGGCGTTCCTGAGCGCCTGTGTACCGGTGACGCTTCCGATCGTGAGAAGTTTGACGCCTGGGCCGCGACCGTGCCGCACACCATTGGTAACCCGTTATACCACTGGACGCATCTGGAACTGCGTCGTCCATTTGGTATTACAGGTAAGGTGCTGTCACCATCTACCGCCGACGAAATCTGGAATCGGGGCAATGAACTGCTGGCGCAGGATAAATTCTCCGCGCGCGGCATCATGCAGCAGATGAACGTGAAAATGGTCGGTACCACCGACGATCCGATTGACTCGCTGGAACACCACGCTTCGATCGCTAAAGATGGCACCTTCCACATCAAAGTGCTGCCGAGCTGGCGCCCGGACAAAGCGTTCAACATTGAACAAGCCACCTTCAACGATTACATGGCGAAGCTGGGCGAAGTTTCTGATACCGACATCCGTCGTTTTGCCGATCTGCAAACGGCGTTGAGCAAACGCCTGGATCACTTTGCGGCGCACGGCTGTAAAGTTTCTGACCACGCGCTGGACGTGGTGCTGTTCGCTGAAGCCAGCGAAGCCGAACTGGATAGCATCCTGGCGCGTCGCCTGGCGGGTGAAACGCTCGGTGAGAAAGACGTGGCGCAGTTTAAAACAGCGGTACTGGTATGGCTGGGTGCGGAATACGCCCGTCGCGGTTGGGTGCAGCAGTACCACATCGGCGCGCTGCGTAACAACAACCTGCGTCAGTTCAAACTGCTGGGGCCAGACGTCGGTTTCGACTCTATCAACGACCGTCCGCTGGCGGAAGAGCTCTCCAGACTGCTGAGCAAGCAGAATGAAGAGAACCTGCTGCCGAAAACCATTCTGTACTGCCTGAACCCGCGTGATAACGAAGTGCTGGGTACCATGGTCGGCAACTTCCAGGGCGAAGGTATGCCAGGCAAAATGCAGTTCGGTTCGGGCTGGTGGTTTAACGACCAGAAAGATGGCATGGAACGTCAGATGACGCAGCTGGCACAGTTGGGTCTGCTGAGCCGCTTTGTTGGCATGCTGACCGACAGCCGCAGCTTCCTGTCTTACACCCGCCATGAATATTTCCGTCGCATCCTGTGCCAGATGATTGGCCGCTGGGTCGAAGCGGGCGAAGCCCCGGCGGATATTCAACTGCTGGGTGAAATGGTGAAAAACATCTGCTTTAACAATGCGCGTGATTACTTCGCGATTGAACTGAACTAAGGCCGTTTGAGGTTGATATGCAATACATCAAGATCCATTCGCTGGATAACGTTGCGGTAGCACTGGCGGATCTCGCTGAAGGCGCGGAAGTCGTTATCGACAACCAGACCGTTCGGCTGCGCCAGGCGGTGGTTCGCGGGCACAAGTTTGCCCTGCAGCCCATCGCTAAAGGTGAAAATGTTGTCAAGTATGGTCTGCCAATTGGTCATGCGACAGCAGATATCGCGTCGGGCGAGTACATCCATTCCCATAATGCCCGTACCAATCTGAGCGATGTGGACGAGTATAGCTATCAACCTGATTTTCAGGAGGAAGGCGCACAGGCAGCGGATCGTGACATTCAGATCTACCGCCGCGCGAATGGCGAAGTCGGGATCCGCAACGAGTTGTGGATCCTGCCGACGGTCGGCTGTGTGAACGGCATTGCCCGTCAGATCCAGAGCCGTTTCCTGAAAGAGACGCAAGACGCCGAAGGTATCGACGGCGTTTACCTGTTCAGCCACACCTACGGTTGTTCCCAACTGGGTGACGACCATATTAATACCCGCACCATGCTGCAAAACATGGTGCGTCACCCGAACGCAGGCGCGGTGCTGGTGATTGGTCTGGGCTGTGAAAACAACCAGGTCGACGCTTTCCGTCAGACGCTCGGTGAATTCGATCCGGAACGCGTCCACTTTATGGTCTGCCAACACCAGGATGACGAAGTGGAAGCCGGTCTTGAGCATTTGCATGAGCTTTATCAGGCGATGCGCAACGACAAGCGTGAACCGGGCAAACTGAGCGAGCTGAAATTCGGCCTCGAGTGCGGCGGCTCTGATGGTCTTTCTGGCATCACCGCCAACCCGATGCTGGGCCGTTTCTCGGACTACGTAATCGGCAACGGTGGCACCACCGTGCTGACCGAAGTACCGGAGATGTTCGGTGCGGAACGTATCCTGATGAGCCACTGCCGCGACGAAAGTACCTTTGAGAAGACCGTCACCATGGTCAACGACTTCAAACAATACTTTATCGCGCATAATCAGCCGATTTACGAAAACCCATCGCCGGGTAACAAAGCGGGCGGTATTACGACGCTGGAAGAGAAATCACTGGGCTGCACGCAAAAAGCGGGTGCCAGCCAGGTGGTGGACGTGCTGCGTTACGGTGAGCGCCTGAAAACTCACGGTCTGAACCTGCTGAGCGCACCGGGTAACGATGCGGTTGCCACCAGCGCGCTGGCCGGGGCGGGCTGCCATATGGTGCTGTTCAGTACCGGTCGCGGTACGCCTTACGGTGGTTTTGTGCCGACGGTGAAAATCGCCACCAACAGCGAACTGGCGGCGAAGAAGAAACACTGGATCGACTATGATGCCGGTCAGCTGATTCACGGCAAAGCGATGCCGCAACTGCTGATCGAGTTCGTGGATGTGATCGTCGATATCGCCAACGGCAAAAAGACCTGCAACGAGAAAAACGATTTCCGCGAACTGGCTATCTTCAAAAGCGGCGTAACGCTTTAATTTACCTTTATCTTTCGCGCCATGTCTGTGTTGGTTACGCTCATTCACCCCGGTCGTTTACTTGTGTAAGCTCCCGGGGATTCGTGAGTTTGCCGCCTTGCCCTGGCGCGAAATCTTTTGGTAAATCGACACCCCTCCACTTCAGACCCAACAAGGATTTTCCATGACCACGTATTGGCTTGCCCAGGGCGTTGGTGTGATTGCCTTTCTGATTGGTATTACAACCTTTATCAACCGTGATGAACGGCGCTTCAAAAAACAACTCTCGGTCTACAGCGCCATTATCGGCGTGCATTTCTTTCTGATGGGCGCATTTCCTGCAGGCTCCAGCGCCATGCTTAACGCCATTCGCACCCTGATTACTCTGCGTACCCGTAGCCTGTGGGTAATGGCGTTGTTTATTGTGCTTACCGGCGGGTTGGGGCTGGCGAAATTTCACCATCCGATGGAGCTGTTGCCGGTTGCCGGGACGATCGTCAGCACCTGGGCGCTGTTTCGTTTTAAAGGCTTGCCGATGCGCTGCGTGATTTGGTGCTCGACCTGCTGCTGGATGATCCACAATATCTGGCTCGGATCGATTGGCGGTTCGTTGATCGAAGGCAGCTTTCTGGTGATGAATGGCCTGAACATTATTCGCTTCTGGCGCATGCAAAAACGCGGCATCGACCCGTTTAAAGTCGAAACCGCGCAGCAAGAGAAACCGGCTGCCCAGTGAAGGCAGCCAAAAAGATCAGTTACGCAGAGCGTTATTCACCAGGCGCTCATCTTCCGCCTGGCACACCGCCGCGGTAAACAGCACATCGGTGGAGGAGTTGAGCGCGGTTTCGCAGGAATCCTGCAATACGCCGATAATAAAGCCGACCGCCACCACCTGCATCGCCACGTCGTTGGAAATACCAAACATGTTACAGGCTAGCGGGATCAGCAGCAGAGAACCACCCGCCACGCCGGACGCGCCACAGGCACAGAGCGACGCCACGACGCTCAGCAGCAGCGCCGTTGGCACATCAACCGTAATGCCCAGCGTATGCACTGCCGCCAGCGCCAGCACGGTAATGGTGATTGCCGCGCCCGCCATGTTAATAGTGGCACCCAGCGGGATAGAAACCGAATAGGTATCGCGATCGAGATTCAGCTTCTCGCACAGCGCCATGTTCACGGGAATATTCGCCGCTGAACTGCGGGTGAAAAAGGCGGTGACGCCGCTTTCACGCAGGCAGGTAAAGACCAGCGGGAAAGGGTTGCGGCGGATCTTCCAGTACACCAGCAGCGGGTTAACCACCAGCGCGACAAACGCCATACAGCCTACCAGCACCACCAGCAGTTGCGCGTAGCCTAACAGTGCGCCAAAACCGGATGTCGCAAGGGTAGAAGAGACGAGGCCAAAAATGCCGATCGGCGCGAAGCGGATAACGATCCGCACCATAAAGGTGACGGCGCTTGCCATATCCTGCACCAGATTTTTAGTGCTCTCATTACTGTGGCGCAGCGCAAAGCCCAGCCCAACAGCCCACACCAGAATGCCGATATAGTTAGCGTTCATGATCGCCGTCACCGGGTTGGCGATCATGCTGGTCAGTAAACCGCGCAGCACTTCCACAATGCCGGATGGTGGCGTGACATCATTCGCTCCTGGCACAAGCTGCAGCATGGAAGGGAAGAGAAAGCTGGCCAGCACGGCGGTCAGCGCGGCAGTGAACGTACCTAACAGGTACAACACCAGCACCGGGCGCAAACGCGTCTTTTGTCCTTGTTGATGACCAGCGATAGAGGCCATCACCAGCATCAGCACCAGTACCGGTGCTACCGCTTTTAACGCGCTAACGAAAAGCGTGCCCAAAATGCCGGTCGCAATAGCGGCGGGCGTCGAAATCCACGCCAGTAAAATACCCAGAATTAAACCAATAAGAATCTGTTTCACCAGGCTGCCATCAATCAAGCGTTGCAGTAAGCCGGTGGAGCGGTGCGTTGTCATGCCATGTTCCTTTCGTGTTGTGGAGTTGCATCCCGCATGCCTTTTTGGGTGACATTTGTCAGGATGTAACATTTGTTTGCAGAAAGCAGTATATGGACTCTGCAGCAACAAGAAAGGGGAGAAGAAGAACTTTTCCAGCCAGGCGCGGCTTTTTGATTTTTTGTGTTAACGTTTTGTGATAAAGGCGACAAGGCTGATGAAATGACCGCTCCGCGCACTGGCAGAGCGGTCATTTACGGCTTACGCCCTATTTTTCTTGTCGTGCTGGTGGTTAACCCACGCGTTGAGCAGCATGGTCAGCACGAGGATCCCGCCCACCACGCCAAGCGAGATGGCGATCGGAATATGGAAGAAGTCGACAATCAGCATTTTAATGCCGATAAACACCAGAATGACCGACAAGCCATATTTCAACATCGAGAAGCGTTCCGCCACGCCCGCCAGCAGGAAATACATCGCACGCAGGCCCAGAATCGCAAACAGGTTTGAAGTCAGCACGATAAACGGATCGGTGGTCACGGCGAAAATTGCCGGGATGCTGTCGACTGCGAAAATCACATCGCTCAGCTCAACCAGAATCAGCACCAGCAGCAACGGTGTGGCAAACAGCAGGCCATTTTTGCGCACGAAAAAATGCTCATTTTCGATGGTATCGGTCATGCGTAAATGGCTGCGCAACCAGCGCACCAGCGGTTTGTCACCGATCCCCGTTTCGTCCTCTTTCGCCAGCGCCATTTTCACGCCGGTAAACAGCAGGAACGCGCCAAAAACATATAGCAGCCACGAGAATTGGGTAATAAGCCAGCTGCCAGCGAAAATCATAATCGTGCGCAGCACAATCGCGCCGAGCACGCCGTAAACCAGCACCCGGCGCTGCAACGCAGCAGGCACGGAGAAGTAGCTAAACAGCATCAGCCAGACGAAGACGTTATCAACCGCCAGCGCTTTTTCAATCAGATAACCGGTGAGGAACGCCAGCGCCTGAGTGTCGGCAACGGCGCGTCCTTCGGTTTGCGTGAGATACCACCAAAAGGCGGCGTTGAACAGCAGGGAGAGACTGACCCAAACCACAGACCAGGCGGCCGCCTGCTTCATGGTCATCGTATGGACGCCGCGACGCCCCTGAAGCAGAAGGTCGATGGCCAGCATAATCACGACCACAATCGCGAAGCCGCCCCATAACATCGGTGTGCCGACAGTATTCATTGCGTGAATCCTTACCTGAAAACAAAAAACGGCTAACGTCGGAAGAGGTTAGCCGTTTGCTTTAGGTGCAATGGATCCTCGCCTTCCGGCAAGGTCTCACTTACGTCTGTGAAGACGCCCGGCGACCGGATGCATATACGCATCGTAATGACGATCCACCGGCAATGAAGTTACTCCCCTTTGCAGGTAACAAAATATGTCAGCACATTGATTCCGTCAATGTGAAGCCAGGTATGCTTTACGAACTTTTACGCCGGAAGCTGTTCGCCGATGTCATCCGCCGGGAAAACGACGCCAATCTGGCGGCGAATTTCCGTTTGCAGTTTGGCCGTAACCCGGCTGACATCCAGCCCCGGGTGGTTGACTTCGTTCTCTTCCACCAGGCGGGCAAAAGTTTCCGCTTCATACAGCATGGTATTGATGTGCTGCGGCTGTGTCAGTTCCTGCGCTTTGCCGCCGCGCGGCACAAACGAGATTTTCTGGCATTCGGAGATTTTCTCGATCACCAGCGATCCGGCCTCGCCCTGAATTTCGCTCGGCAGTACGGAATCGCTCACTTTTGAGTGTTGCAGCGTAACGCTGAAATCACCGTAATCCATGATCACCACGCCGTGCGCATCCACGCCGCTTTCCAGCAGGCTGGCGGTGGCCTGAACGCTATGCGGCTCGCCCCACAGTGCCACGGCGGATGCCAGGCAGTAGAAACCAATGTCCATAATCGAACCGTTAGAAAACGCCGGATTAAAGGTATTCGGGTTTTCTCCGTCCAGGTAGCGCTGGTAGCGCGACGAGTACTGGCAGTAGTTGATAAAGGCTTTACGAAGTTTGCCCGCTTTGGCAAGCGTTTGTTTCAGCAAGATAAAATTCGGCAGGCTGGCGGTTTTGAACGCTTCAAACAGCACCACCTGATTTTCCCGGGCGCAGGCGATAGCCGCTTCCACTTCACGCAGGTTGGAGGCCAGCGGTTTTTCGCAGATCACATGCTTTTTGTGACGCAGGAAAAGCTGCGTCTGCGGGAAGTGCAGGGAGTTCGGGCTGGCAATATAAACCGCGTCTATCGCATCGCTTTGCGCCATATCTTCAAGCGAGGTAAACAGATGCTCGACCGGGTAGTCGTTGGCGAACGTTTGCGCCTGTTCAAGGCTGCGGGAAAAAACGGCGGTGAGTTTATATTTGCCCGTTTCATGGGCGGCATCGACAAACTGGCGGGTGATCCAGTTCGTACCTATGACAGCGAAACGTATCATACAGGCGCTAATTCTCCGTAAGGGGGTCTTTGATCACTCTAGCACGACGAGATGACAAAACCAGTGCACTGCCCCGCACAAGCACAAAAGGTGATGGCGAAAACTTCACCCGTTACGATCCAGCGTCAGATGCGTCAGCCACAACCGCGTATCAAACTCGAGCTGATGGTACTGCGGCTCCATATAGCAGCACAGCTGATAGAACGCTTTGTTGTGATCTTTCTCTTTCAGATGTGCAAGTTCGTGAACCACGATCATCCGCAAGAAGGCTTCTGGCGCATCGCGAAACACCGTGGCGACGCGGATTTCTGCTTTGGCTTTTAACTTGCCGCCCTGCACACGCGAGACCGCCGTATGCAAACCGAGTGCGTTGTTTAACACATGGATTTTGCTGTCATACATCACCTTATTCACTGGCGCGGCGTTACGCAGATACTGGTTTTTCAGCTCTTGCGTATAGTGATAAAGCGCTTTGTCGGTGGTGATGTCGTGGCTTTCCGGGTAGCGCTTTTTCAGCACCTCGCCCAGCCGGTTCTGTTCAATCAGGGTGGTAACCTGCGTGAGCAGGGATTCAGGGTAGCCCTGAAGATAGGTCAGCTTGTTCATGGCGAAATGTGTTTACATCTCCGGATAATTAAGCGATAAAACGCGCGAATTTTAGCATTGCGGAGGGGCGATGAGCCAGGTTGAGTTAAACGGACAATCATTCACTTTAGACAGATTCCCTGTCGGCGTGGAAGAGGCGTCGCTACAGGCGTGGGACGCGGCGGACGAGTATCTGCTGCAACAGGTGAATGAGGTCGATGGCCCGGTTCTTATTTTTAACGACAGCTTCGGCGCGCTGGCATGTGCGCTGGTGTCGCATCGCCCGGTTTCCGTCAACGACTCCTATATAGCAGAGCTGGCGACACAGCATAACTTGCGCATTAACGATCTGGACGAAACCGCCGTCACGCTGCAAGACAGCCTGAGCCCGCTGCCCGCAAACCCGGCGTTAGTGCTTATCAAAGTGCCAAAACAACTGGCGCTGCTGGAGCAGCAACTGCGCGCGCTGCGCAACGTGGTGACGCCGCAAACGCGGATTATCGCCGGGGCGAAAGCGCGCGATGTCCACAACTCGACGTTAGCGCTGTTTGAAAAAATCCTCGGGCCGACCACTACGTCGCTGGCATGGAAAAAAGCGCGGCTCATCAACTGCACGTTTAGCGCACCTGCGCTTGAGGAGAGTTCGATGCTCGCCAGCTGGAAGCTGGACGGCACGAACTGGACTATCCATAACCATGCCAATGTCTTTTCCCGCAGCGGGCTGGATATTGGCGCGCGATTTTTCCTGCAACATCTGCCGGAAAACGTCGAAGGAGAGATGGTTGATCTGGGCTGCGGCAATGGCGTAATTGGTTTAAAACTGCTGGCGCAAAACCCGAATAGCCGTGTGCTGTTCGCCGATGAGTCGGCGATGGCGGTGGCTTCCGCGCGGCTGAACGTGGAAGCGAACCTGCCACAAGCCGTTGAACGCAGCGAGTATATGATCAACAACTCGCTGTCCGGCGTGGAGCCGGACAGGTTTGACGCGATAATGTGTAACCCGCCGTTCCACCAGCAGAGCGCGATTACCGATCATATTGCCTGGCAGATGTTTAACGATGCGCGTTTTTGCCTGAAATATGGCGGTGAGCTGCGCATTGTTGGCAACCGCCACCTCGACTATTTCCGCAAGCTGAAACGCGTATTTGGCAACTGCGAAACCCTTGCCACTAACAACAAGTTCGTGGTGCTGAAAGCAGTGAAAGTGCGTAAAAAACGTTAACGGAAATGTGGCCCGCTCGGCGGGCCACTTTGTTATCCATAGAAAACCCCCTGCCAGGCTGGGGGTTCCAGAAAGCTTTCAGCTTCAAACCAGTTATTTTAAATCGTCAGCGCCAGTTTTGTCCCTTGCGCAATCGCCCGTCTGGCATCCAGTTCCAGCGCCACATCGCAGCCACCGATTAAATGTACCGTTTTACCCGCCTCACGCAGCGGTTCCGCCAGCTCGCGTTTCGGCTCCTGGCCTGCGCAGATCACCACATGATCGACAGCTAAGAGTTGAGGTTCGCCGCCGATCAACAGGTGCAAACCGGCATCGTCGATCTTTTGATAACTTACCGACGGGATCATTTTTACCCCGCGCGACAATAACGTGGCGCGGTGGATCCAGCCGGTGGTTTTCCCCAGGCCTTCACCAGGTTTGCTGGCTTTACGCTGCAACATCACAATGCGGCGCGGGCTTTTCGGTAACTGCGGTCCTTCCGGGCGCAGACCGCCCACTTCATTCAGGCTGGTATCAATTCCCCATTCCACACAAAACTCGGCGATATTCTGGCTGGTTGGCTCGCCCGGCTGGCTTAAATACATCGCGGTATCAAAGCCGATCCCGCCGCAGCCAATAATAGCCACACTTTCGCCCACCGGCGCTTTATCGCGCAGTACATCGAGATAGTTCAGCACTTTTGGATGGTCGATCCCGTCGATCGGCGGCATTCGCGGTTCAATGCCGCTGGCCAGGATCACCTCGTCAAACTCCAGCAGCCGGGCCGGATCGACACGTTGATTCAGGCATAACGTTACACCGGTCAGATCGATCATCCGCCGGTAATAACGCAGCGTTTCGTAGAACTCCTCTTTACCGGGGATCTGTTTGGCGACATTAAACTGCCCGCCGATCTCCGCCTGGGCATCAAACAGCGTTACGCTGTGGCCGCGTGCGGCGGCATTAATGGCAAATGCCAGCCCGGCGGGACCTGCGCCGACCACCGCCAGGTTTTTCTTTTGCACAGCCGGAAGCACCGGCATCAGCGTTTCATGGCAGGCGCGAGGGTTAACAAGGCAGGAGGTGACCTTACCGGCGAAGATCTGATCCAGGCAGGCCTGGTTACAACCGATGCAGGTATTGATCTCATCCGCGCGGCCACTTTGTGCTTTCGACACAAACTCGGCATCGGCCAGAAACGGGCGCGCCATCGATACCATATCGGCATCACCACGCGCGAGGATCTCGTCGGCGACCTGCGGATCGTTAATGCGGTTGGTAGTGATAAGCGGCACCTTCACTTTGCCTTTCAGCTTGCGCGTCACCCAACTGAATGCGCCGCGCGGCACCGGCGTGGCTATGGTCGGGATACGCGCTTCGTGCCAGCCAATACCGGTATTAATCAGCGTCGCGCCTGCGGCTTCTACCGCCTGCGCCAGCGCGATGGTTTCCTCCAGCGTGCCGCCGTCTTCGACCAGATCCAGCATCGACAGGCGATAGATAATAATAAAGTCGCTGCCGACGCGCTTGCGCACGGCACGCACCACTTCCAGTGCAAAGCGCATGCGCCGGGCATAATCGCCGCCCCATTCATCTTCACGGTGATTGGTGCGTGCGGCGAGAAATTCGTTAATCAGATAGCCCTCAGAACCCATCACTTCAACGCCGTCATAACCGGCCTGCCGCGCCAGCGCAGCGCAGCGGGCGAAATCATCAATCAGCGTGAGAATTTCATCATGGCTCAATGCATGCGGCGTAAAGCGGTTGATCGGCGCCTGTAACGCCGATGGCGCGACCAGCTGCGGTTGATAGCTGTAGCGCCCGGTGTGCAGAATTTGCAGGGCGATCTTGCCGCCTTCCTGGTGCACCGCTTCGGTGATTTGCTGGTGATGGGGAAGCTGGCTGGCATCGTGCAGCACCGCACCGCCTTCCATAGTGACGCCGGAAAGCGCAGGCGCAACGCCGCCGGTGACAATCAGCCCGACACCGTGACGGGCGCGTTCGGCATAAAATGCTGCCAGCCGCTCTGCGCCGTCCGGGCGCTCCTCCAGCCCGGTGTGCATTGAACCCATCAGCACACGGTTTTTTAGCGTGGTAAAGCCCAGATCGAGTGGGGCGAACAGCGACGGGTAGTGGCTCATGCTCTCTTCCAATGTAAAATTATTGTTATGTGGTCGGATGAGTTCTACTTTAGCCGTCGCGGCAGAAAAGGGAAAAGGCGGAGCGAATGATTGTGATGGAATTCAAATATCCCTCTCCCGCATGGGAGAGGGAAAAGTGCTTCAGGCTCCGGTTGTCAGGCCGGGTGCCTGCCACAGGGATGTGGTTAAACCGCTGTCGACGAGGCCGAGCTGCTCGGCGTAGATTTTCTGCCACTTCAGCATCATGGTGTCGTACAGCTCGCGATGTTCCGGGTTTGGCGTAAATTCCCGGCTCCAGCGCACCAGCCGTTCGCCGGTGGTCGCCATATCGTCATACAACCCGGCACCCACACCTGCGGCGATAGCGCAGCCCAGCGCGGTGGCCTCTTTCACTTCCGGCACGCGTACCGGCAGGCCTGTCACATCGCTTAAAATCTGGCTCCACAGAGCGCCTTTCGCGCCACCACCGGCGAAGACCAGGCTGTCGAACTGTACGCCGGAAAAGCGTGAAATCTGCGCCAGATTGCAGGCGGAAACGATGGCCGCATTCTCTTCCAGCGCGCGGAACAGCGTGGCTTTGTTGCATTTTTCCGGGTCGATGGAGAGGTTAATAAACGACGGTGCGGCGTGATACCACTGCTTGAAGTGCATGGCATCGGAGAAAATCGGCATCACGCCCCATGAACCGGCTGGAACCCGACCCGCCATCTCTTCCAGTAAGGTGTAGGCATCAATGCCCATCCGCTCGGCAATCAATTTTTCTTCGGCGCAAAACGCGTCGCGGAACCAGCGCATGGTCAGGCCGGTGAAAAAGCTAATCGACTCCGCTTGTACCATGCCTGGAATGACATGCGGATTGACGCGGATATTCATTTCCGGATCGGTGCGTACTTGCGGCAGATTCACCACTTGTTGCCAGAACGTGCCGCCGAGCACGGCGGTTTGCCCGGCGCGAACCACACCAAGCCCAAGGCTACCGAGCTGCACATCCCCGCCGCCCATCACCACCGGCGTGCCTTCCCGCAGCCCACACTCTTGCGCTGCCTGGTGAGTCACTTCGCCCAACAGGCTGCCGGTCTCTTTCACCGGTGATAACAGATCCGGGCGTAACCCGGCCATATCCAGCAGGTCGGGTCGCCAGTCGCGGGTAAAGAGATCGAGCATACCGGTGGTGCCGGCATTGGAAGGATCCACCGCTAACCAGCCGGAGAGGCGCGAGGCCAGCCAGTCGCTGATCATGGTGATGGTGGCGGTATCGCGGTAAATGTCGGGGCGATGGTGCGCCAGCCACAGCAGACGCGGCATGGCACTGAGCGCCAGCGTCTGCCCGGAAACGCTGTAGACTTCGGCTTCAAACTGCCAGTCATGGATCTCTTTTAATTCGGCAACTTCATGGCTGGCGCGGGAATCAACGTTGGCGCACGCCCAGATGGCGTCGCCATTGTTGTTATACAGCACAATACCTTCGCGCATGGAGCAGCAGGCGACTGACTGAATATCCGCGCCGCTCAGACCGGCGTTTTTCAGCGCCTGGCGGATGCACTGGCAGGCAAGTTGCCAGTTGGTGTTGAGGTCGAACTCCATAGAGCCGGGGACGTTTTCCACGCTCAGGTGTTTCCACTCGGCCTGGCCGACGGCAATTTGCCGCCCGCTTAAGTCGAAGATCACTGCCCGAATGCTGCCAGTTCCTGCATCTAACGCTAAAAGGTAACTCATGGGTTTTGCCCCCTCGCAAGCATCATAGATAAAACTGTGATCCTCGTACGGTCGTAAATATAGTTCAGCGCCTACGCTTTTGAACATTATTCAGTCACAAAATCACTTGTTCTATCACAGCTTTTTGCGGGAGGCAGGATGGCGGATGTAGATGACATCAAAGATGGCAAAGACTTTGGGCTGGGCATCGCGCAGCAAAATGTGCCTTTCACCCTGAAGGGCTGCGGCGCGCTGGACTGGGGTATGCAATCGCGGCTGGCAAGGATCTTTAACCCACAGAGTAACCGCACGGTGATGCTGGCCTTCGATCACGGCTATTTCCAGGGGCCGACGACCGGGCTTGAGCGTATTGATTTATCTATTGCGCCGCTGTTCGCGCAAACCGATGTGCTGATGTGTACGCGCGGCATTTTGCGCAGTGTGGTGCCGCCCGCCACCAATAAACCGGTGGTGCTGCGCGCCTCTGGCGGCAATTCAATCCTTGCCGAACTCTCTAACGAATGCGTGGCAGTGGCGATGGAAGATGCGCTGCGGCTCAACGTCTGCGCGGTGGCGGCGCAAATCTACATCGGCAGTGAATATGAGCACCAGTCGATTAACAACATCATTAAGCTAGTGGATGCGGGTAACCGCTACGGTGTGCCGACGATGGCAGTGACCGGCGTGGGTAAAGAGATGACGCGCGACGCGCGTTACTTTTCGCTGGCCAGCCGTATCGCCGCCGAAATGGGTGCGCAATTTGTGAAAACCTACTTTGTTGAAGAGGGGTTCGAAAAGGTCACCGCAAGTTGCCCGGTGCCGATCGTGATTGCTGGCGGGAAAAAGTTACCCGAGCAGGAGGCGCTGGAGATGTGTTTCCGCGCCATTGATCAGGGCGCGTCAGGTGTGGATATGGGGCGCAACATTTTCCAGTCCAGCGCGCCGCTCGCCATGCTCAAGGCGGTAAAAAAAGTGGTACACGAGCACATGCACGCCCGTGAGGCGTACCAGTTCTGGCTGGAGGAAAAACAAGGAGAGCAACCATGAATGTGACACTGGTGGAAATCAATATCAAACCGGACAGGGTAGATGAGTTTTTACAGGTCTTTCGCACCAATCACGAAGGCGCTATCCGCGAGCCGGGGAATCTGCGTTTTGATGTATTACAGGATCCGAAAGTGAAAACCCGCTTTTTTATTTATGAAGCGTATCAGGATGACGCCGCCGTCCAGGCGCACAAAGAGACACCGCATTACCTGGCGTGCGTGGAGAAGCTGGAAGAACTGATGTCGGAGCCGCGCAAAAAACGCAGCTTCATTGGTTTACTGCCGCAGTAAACATCCGCTTTCATGGTGCATTGATTGCGCCTGAAAACGCGTACCGCAGCTGTAAAAGCCGTTTCTGCGTGAGATTGAAATCTCAAGGTAATAGGGCAGAAAACCTGAACGGCTGATGACCACTAATTTTCCATGAGCAATAAAAAACCCTCTCCCACCAGGAGAGGGTTTTATGCAGATATTTACGCCAGCTCTTCGGTAACCCGCAGTGCTGCCAGCGCGTTGGCTGCCGCTTTCAGTACTTCCTCACACTGCTCAATTGTCAGCGTCAGCGGCGGTTCGATACGAATGGTTTTCGCATTATTGAGCGTTCCGGCAACCAGCACACGCTGGCGGAACATCTCACTGGCAAAGTTGTAGCCCGTTTCGTTATCGACAAACTCAATCGCCATCAGCATCCCACGGCCGCGCGCATCCTGCACCAGATCCGGATATTGACGCACCAGCGCGCGGAAACCGTCCAGCAACATGTCGCCTTTCTGCTCCGCCTGAGCGGGCAGGTTCTCTTCCAGCAGCACATTGATGGTCGCCAGCGCTGCCGCACAGGCCAGCGGGTTACCGCCAAAGGTGGTGGTATGCAGAAATGGGTTATCAAACAGCACCGAGAACACCTCTTCGGTGGCGACAGTCGCGCCAATCGGCATCACGCCGCCGCCCAGCGCTTTCGCCAGGCACAAGATATCTGGCTGCACGTTTTCGTGTTCGCAGGCGAACATTTTGCCCGTACGACCCATGCCGGTTTGCACTTCGTCAAAAATTAGCAGTGCGCCAAACTCATCGCACAGCTTGCGTACCGCTGGCAGATAACCAGCCGGCGGTAAGATCACGCCACCTTCACCCTGGATCGGCTCCAGGATCACGGCGGCGACATCATCGCCGGTTTTCTGGCATTCGCTAAGCAGCGTACGCATTGCGTCGATGTCGCCAAATGGCACATGACGGAAGCCCGGCAGCAGGGGCATAAAGGGTTTGCGGAAGGTCGATTTTGCCGTTGCCGACAATGCGCCCAGCGATTTACCGTGGAACGCACCGCTGGTGGCGACAAAGGTGAATTTACCGCGCGGTGACTGGTAGGCTTTCGCCAGTTTTAGCGCTGCCTCGACGGATTCTGTTCCGCTGTTGCTAAAGAAGCTGTATTTCAGTTTGCCGGGCGTCAATGCCGCCAGCGTTTTGGCCAGCATTGCGCGTAATGGATCGAGCAGTTCCTGGCTATGCAGAGGTTGTTTCGCGAGTTGATTCTGTACGGCGGAAACCACAACTGGATTACGGTGCCCCACATTGAAAATTCCAAATCCACCCAGGCAATCTAAAAACTCCTGCCCCTGGGTGTCGACAAGCGTGTTCAAACTGCCAGCTTGCCACTCTACGGCTCCGTAATCCCCGCCGGCGGTAACAGATTTTCGATACTCTAGAAACCCCGGATTGACATGCTCTTTAAAGTAATCCACCACCTCTCGGTTTAATGCTTTCATCTCCTCATGGTCGAGCGTTCGCTTTTCAATGAGATTCAGTGCGTGAGCGCTGCACGCTAATGCCGATGCGCTGGAAGGTAACCTGTTCAAAATGGGCTCCGGGGGCTCGCGTATCACATGATACCGTTTTAAGTATTGCAGGGATTACGCCACTTCGGTGCGAGGAGCATAAATCGGGATAAATGCCAGGGAAAAATGAAAGTGTGCAAAATTTAATCATGCCGTTACGTTAATAATTTGTATCTTTTGTGATTAAAAATTGTTCGCTTCAGGAGAGGTGCTGAGCGCATTGCGCCCATTTGGTGCAATGAATGCGCGGTTATAGGGCGTTTGTGTTACGAAAGCTCAGTGATAACATAGCGAAATTATTAAAATCATAGAGTTAACGAACCCACGAAAAACAGGGTTTTATTGCAAATTGCGATCTAAATCAAATTTAACAACTAAAGATAAACCCATTATCGCCGAAATAACATTCGCAGTAATTTTTAACAGCAATATAACCTGCATAGGACGCAACCATGTCTTCTCCTCCTTATGTCAGCCAACAGCGCTTTATGCTGGAAGATGACACCACGCTGATGTCGACCACTGACCAGCAAAGTTACATCACCCACGCCAACGACGCGTTTATCCATGCCAGTGGTTATACCCAGAATGAGCTGCTTGGCCAGCCCCACAATCTCGTTCGCCACCCGGATATGCCCAAAGCGGCCTTTGCCGATATGTGGTTCACCCTGAAACAGGGCGAGCCGTGGAGCGGCATCGTCAAAAACCGGCGTAAAAATGGCGACCATTACTGGGTGCGAGCCAATGCTGTTCCTATGGTGCGCAATGGCAAAGTTACCGGCTACATGTCGATTCGCACCGAGGCGAAAGATGAAGAGATCGCCGCCGTTGAACCGCTGTACAAAGCGTTAAACGAAGGGCGCTGCAACAAACGCGTCTATAAAGGCCTGGTCATTAGCAGGCACTGGTGGGGAAAACTGGCAGGCATGCCGCTCCGCTGGCGTGCGCGTAGCGTCATGACGTTGTTGTGGGCTGTGCAATTTCTCGGGTTGTGGTTTACCGGCGCAGGCGGCCTGGCGCTGACAGTGAGCACTCTGGCGATACTGCTGGGCTGCCTGGCATTTGAGTGGCAAATTGTTCGCCCGGCGGAAAACGTGGCGCGTCAGGCGCTGAGTGTGGCCACCGGGGAGCGCAATAGCGTGCAACCATTGAACCGCAGCGATGAGCTGGGGCTGACATTGCGGGCGATCGGGCAACTGGGGCTGATGTGCCGTTGGTTGATCAATGACGTTTCAACCCAGGTTCACAGTGTGCGTAGCGGCAGTGAAACGCTGGCGAAAGGTAATGAAGATCTTAATGAACGCACGCGCCAGACGGTAGTGAATGTGCAGCAGACGGTTGCCACGATGAGCCAGATGGCGGCATCGGTACAAAACAACTCGCAAACGGCATCGGCGGCAGACGAGCTCTCCAGCTCCGCCAGTAGCGCTGCCACACACGGCGGTAAGGCGATGGAGACGGTGGTGAAAACCATGGATGAGATTGCCGACAGCACCGGGCGCATTGGCTCTATCACCAAGCTGATTAATGACATCGCTTTTCAGACCAATATCCTGGCGCTGAACGCCGCGGTAGAAGCGGCCAGAGCCGGTGAGCAGGGCAAAGGATTTGCGGTGGTGGCGGGTGAAGTTCGCCACCTGGCGAGCCGTAGCGCCAGCGCGGCGAACGATATTCGTAAGCTGACCGACGCCAGTGCCAGTAAAGTACAGTCTGGTTACGACCAGGTGCATGCCGCAGGCCGCACGATGGAAGACATTGTCAATCAGGTGCAAAACGTGACTGCGCTGATCGGACAGATTAGCCAGTCGACATCTGAGCAGGCGACGGGGCTTTCCGAACTGACGCGTGCGGTGGCGGAACTGGATGCCATCACGCAGAAAAACGCCGGTCTGGTCGAGGAGAGCGCTGCGGTTTCGGCAATGGTTAAACATCGCGCAGACCGCCTGCAGGATGCGGTTGCTGTATTGCACTAGTAGCTTACCTTTCTCTTAAAAACCACTGGCCCCGCGCTGGTGGTTTTTTTATTTGTAACCTCTTGATTTATGCCATTTCATGTAAGTGCAATATGTATATTTTGTTAATTTTATATTAAGCACAGTTCGCATTGTGAAGTATAAATATTTTACCCTGATGCTTATTTAATGCCGCGTTAAATTCAGTGTAGCGATATTAATATTGTTTGCGCAAATCTATTTTTTCGCACATATAACGATCGATAAATAACGATTAATCGTTGATGGCTATCAGAAAGTTCATTAAGTAATTAAAAAAACGATCAAACTCATAAAGTTAGCGCTAACGTTACCGATAACGGCTAGTGGCTGCATTCTTTTAATTTGCGCCAGGGACTTAAGCGCGCCATTAGGGTGAGGGCGCGGAACTTTCGTCAATAAAATAATCAAACCCATGGAGAATATATGTTTTTACACGATGTAAAAATCGGCACGAAATTATTTCTGGCGTTCGGCTTTTTTATTGCGTTAATGGTAGTGAGTTCCTGTCTGTCACTTTTCAGCCTGAACCGCGCGAATAACGGAATGCAAGAGATCGTGCATGAAGATTACCCAACCACGGTAAAAGCGAATCAGCTTATTGATAATTTCCAGACCTTTGTCAGCACACAGCAACTGATGCTGTTGGATAGCGACGGCAAATGGACCGGTGAGTCACAAAAGCAGCTTGCTGAGATAAGCTCCCACATTACGGCTCTGCTGGAAGATTTATCTAAAAACCTGCGTGATGATAAATCACAGAAAATCCTCGCAGACATCCGCACCGTGCGCCAGCAGTATCTCGACTCTCGTTTCCGCATCCTCGATGCCGTTAAAAATAACGACCGCGCGGGTGCGATTCAGGAGATGATGACCAAAACCATTAACATCCAGAATGCTTACAAAGAGCGCGTATTGGCGCTGATCGCCATTCAGGATGGGCAAATGCGCGCGGCGGGCGATCAGGTGCAGAACGATTTCAGTTCTAACCGCCTGATGCTGATTCTGCTGGCGATTGTTAGCATCGGCATGGGCAGCCTGATTGGCTGGTATATCGTGCGGATGATCACTCGCCCGCTGAGTGAAGCGGTTGCCTTTGCCGAAGCGATTGCCGACGGCGATTTAACGCGTACCATCGATTCCCGTCACCGCGATGAAACCGGCGTGCTGCTGCGTGCGCTGATGGAGATGAAAAACCGTCTTGTCGAGATTGTCCATCAGGTGCAAAACGGCTCTGAGAGTATTTCCAGCGCGGCGGCGCAGATTGTGGCCGGTAACCAGGATCTGGCGGCGCGTACCGAAGAGCAGGCCAGCTCCGTCGAGCAGACGGCGGCGTCTATGGAGCAGATCACCGCAACGGTGAAAAACACCGCCGATCACACCTCCGAAGCCACACACCTTTCTGCCGATGCAGCGACAGTCGTGAAGAACAACGGCGAGATGATGAAGCAGGTTACCGAGAAGATGCGCGTGATTAACGACACATCTAACCGCATGTCGGACATCATCAACCTGATTGACGCCATTGCCTTCCAGACTAACATTCTGGCGCTGAACGCGGCGGTCGAAGCGGCGCGCGCCGGTGAACACGGCCGTGGTTTTGCCGTCGTGGCCGGTGAAGTGCGACAACTGGCGCAAAAGAGCGCTTCCTCTGCCAACGATATTCGCCATCTGATTGAAAGCTCTACCAGCCAGACCCGTGAAGGTATGGCGCTGGTGGAAAAAGCCAGTGCGCTGATTAACGGCATGGTCACTAACGTTGAAGAGATGGATGTTATCCTGCGTGAAATTGGCCAGGCGAGCCGCGAGCAGACCGATGGTATTTCACAGATTAACAGCGCGATTGGCCTGATTGACTCCACCACCCAGCAGAACTCCAGCCTGGTGGAAGAATCTGTGGCGGCAGCAGCGGCGCTGAACGACCAGGCGCTGCATCTGCGCGAGCTGGTGCAGGTGTTCCGCCTGCGCGATGTACCCCAGGCAATTTAATCGAGTTGTGAAATCTCCAGCGCTGCGCGGTCGATAATGCCGATTATCTGTTTGAGCTGCGTGGCGCTGGCTTCCCCCTGATTCACCCGTAAATCCAGCACGGCTTTAAAGTTCTCCAGCGCCCGCTTCATCTGCGGGTTTTTACGCAGTTGATAGCCAACATTGCGTGCTTTAATCCGATCTTCAATCTGTGCCAGCGATGGCGCATTTGCCTCCAGCCACTGCGTGCCCTGCTGCGTGATGGCGATCATTCTGCGCCCGTTTTCTTCATCGCCAACCGTAATTAACTGCTGCGCTTGCAGGAAATCCAGCGTCGGGTAAATCACACCAGGGCTGGGTGTGTAGTTGCCCTGCGTCAATGCTTCAATGGCTTTGATCAGTTCATAACCGTGGCTGGCGTTTTGGCTGAGCAGATGCAGGATCACCAGACGTAATTCGCCGTGACCGAAAAAACGTTGACGTCGACCGCCGCCGTGCCCGTGTTGGTGCTCGCTGTCGGCATTGCCGTGATGATGATGCCGCATATCTGCTTTCTCATGTAATTTGATATATCTAATTTATATCTAAAATAATTAATTTTAACAATGGTGATACTGTTTTTTGTTTTAATAAGCTGATTTTAAATGGCTTTTATTGCACATTTAGCAACCGGTGCGTTTTCACACTGCTATATCTTAAAAAGATCTTGCCTTCTGCCTAATCAACAATCATTATCATTTGCACAACATTTAGATATATCGTATTCACGTTCTCGAAGGCCGATTATGACAACCAACCCTCAACGCTATCCCCAGCGCGTGCGCAATGAGCTGCGCTTTCGCGAGTTAACTGTTTTGCGCGTCGAACGCGCAGGTTCGGGCTTCCAGCGCATTGTGCTCGGCGGCGAGCAACTGGATGGCTTCATCTCCCGTGGCTTTGACGATCACAGCAAAGTGTTCTTCCCGCAGCCGGGCACGCACTTTGTGCCGCCGATGGTGACTGATGAAGGTATCGTCTGGGGTGATGGCCCGCGCCCGGCTTCCCGCGACTATACGCCGCTGTACGATGCCAGCCGCCACGAGCTGGCGCTGGATTTCTACATTCACGACGGCGGCGTGGCGAGCAACTGGGCGATGCAGGCGCAGGTGGGCGATAAATTGACTATCGGCGGGCCGCGCGGTTCGCTGGTGGTGCCGGAAGATTACGCCTGGCAGCTGTACGTTTGTGACGAATCCGGTATGCCAGCGCTGCGCCGCCGCCTGGAAGCGCTCAGCCTGCTGACGGTACGCCCGCAGGTCACAGCGGTGGTAAACATTGCAGATGCTGCTTATCAAGATTATTTCGCGGATGTAAACGGCTTTGATATTCAGTGGGTGCAGGGGCATAACTCGCAGGCCGTTGCCAACAAACTGGCGGCGATAAGCGTGCCGGAAAACGACTATTTTATCTGGCTGACCGGGGAAGGAGAGGTAGTGAAATCGTTGATGAACCGCTTTGAAACGGCTGACATCGATCAACAACTGGTACGCGCGCAAGCCTACTGGCACAAGAAATAAACGCAAAGCCCGGTGCGATTACCGGGCTCGTTGCGCTCAGGCCACTTCGTCGTACTCGGCTTCGCTGACCTGCTGCTCCAGCGTCTGGCGGATCTCCGCCAGCGCTTTCTCCTGCTGGCGGAAGTAGGTTTCCCTGTCGCCAAGCGTGGAGACCAACTGCCAGGACTCCTCTTTTTCCAGCGTCGCCAGCTCTTCAATCAGGCTCGCAATATGCTGTTTGACCTCAAGAATGCGCTGGCGCAGGCGCTGCAGATCGTTGAGGCGATCGCTTGCCATTAATGGCTCCAGCCCTTTTTGCAGGCGGGTTAAAATTGAGCGAATGGCGCTAAGATCACCGCGCTGGCGCGCCTGGTTAAGCTGCACCATCATGCTGTGAGCGTCGTTTTTCAGTTCGTTATCCACCAGGTCCGGATGACAGAGCTTGCTGGCCTGGCGCCACAGACGTTTCAGCTCATGACGCTCGTCTTCGCTCATCTTCTGCTCGAAACTAAAGCGTTTTTCCGCGTCGTGTTGCTGCTCCTGGTAGCTTTCATACTCCTGACGCGCTTCGTCACGCGCCTGGCGTGTAGGCTCTTCTTCCCGCGTAAGGCCGCGCTCCAGCTCCTGCGCTTCGGCGAGCAGCGAGGCAATCAGCTCGCTTTGTTGTTGCAGATGCTTGCGTGCTTCCGCCGCCTGCAATGAGTGCGGTGGCATGCTTTGCCAGCGTTGCGTCAAGGTCACTAAGACTTCCACCGCTTGCGACAGATATTTCTGACAGCGCAGATAATCCGCCTCACGACGGCGCGCTTCCGCCTCCTGGCGGCGCACTGCGGCTTCGGCCAGCGTTTTACGCAGTCGCAAGATCTGCGACATCAGCGGCCCAAGGCGGGTTAAGTAGAGATCGTTGAATTCATCCAGCAACTGGATACGCGCATTGCGTTTATCAATGAGTTCGCGCATTTGCTCTTCCAGCGCTTTCAGCTCCAGCTTGCTGGCGGCCACTTGCGGATCCTGCCAGTTGACCACTGAGCGCTGGTTTTGCAGCCAGACGGTGATGGCGCGCATCGCTTCGCTGTAATTTTTCTCTTCAAGCGCGTGAACGATAAACGCTAACTCTGGGTCCGTAACTTCATTTTTAAGTAAAGGAAGCTGGCTGAGGATGATACCGTCATCCTCCAGTTCAATGGCGTATTTGATGATTTCAAGCCGTTTTATAGGTTTGTTCATGGCGTTTCGTCAAAGCGCTTTGAGTGTGTTAAAGGGAGTTGTTAATTCATCAAATCTGGACCATGGTTGCAAATCTCGCAATAGCCCGGAGCCATATTACATGGGACATATTTCAATGCGTTAGTCTTTCTGTGAAAATTGCGTTTATGGCGTCTTTTTGCCGCGAAACGAGCGAAAAGTTGCTTTATGGCGGGGTGTTTGCCCCGCCTGCAACGGTTTATCTATTTGCAGCATAGCGACGCGATTACCCACCCGATCACGTAACGATTATGCCGATGCAGTGCTGTCTGGCAGCCCGCGAACCCGGATGGGCTCCTCAATGGCGTTGGCAGCGAGCAAACGTTGTAACGCCGAGATCGCGGTATCGGTCAACTCGTGTCCTTTGGTCAGCACCATCAAGCCATTGGTGGTGCGGATATCTTCGTCAACCACCCAACCCGGCATCAGTTCGCGAATACGTGCAGAACGCACACCGGTGACATTTGAGCGGAAATCCGAGAGGGATTTAATGATGTATTCGGGCAACGGTGGGTGCGCTGCCCGTAAAATTTCCCATGGCCGCTCCAGGCTCCATCCCCGCGCCGCATGTCGCTCCAGTTCAAGGGCGGCGCGCAGCAGATGCGCACCGCGTAAAACCTCAAGCGGCACATTCGGCGCCGGTTCTTTTGCCTGGTGGCGAATGATCCCGGCGACCAGTTCAAGACGGGGAATATTTTCCACCAGCTTTCCCGCGACGTCGGGATGCCCCAGCAGCAGCTTTTTCTCTTCCTCTGAGAGTTTGCGCTGAGCAGCATCGGCCTGAACGATATCGGCGGGGATACCAACACATCCAATTTGGCTTAATGACGCGGCAATGGTGTAGATCCACTCATCTGGCCACTCCAGCTTGGGCAGTGCGTGGCGAACGCAAGATTGGGCGAACGCCGCCCGCTGAAAGGCCCACGGTGCGACCATGGCAAGCACTTCCGTCAGCGTTTTGACCGAGGCGGTAAGGGTGGTTGCCAACAGCTCTTTTTCTGCACAGACGAGACGATACTGGCGCACGGCGTCGTTAAGCGCCGCGACCAGTTCTTCTTTCGGACACGGTTTGCAGAGATAGCGGAAAATGGCGCCTTTATTGATGGCGGCGATAGAGGACTCCACATCAGCCTGGCCGGTAAGCAGGATTCGCACACTCTCGGGTGAGAGCTCCCGCGCTTTCGCCAGAAAGGTGGCGCCATCCATGCCGGGCATGCGCATATCGGACATGATCACCGCAAAGCGTTCTCCCCAACGAACCGCGTCCAGAGCGGCTTCTCCACCCGGAGCTACCACCACATCAAATTCACCAAACAGGTTTCGTTCCATCGCGGCGAGTACGTTAGGTTCATCATCTACGCACAGCACCCTGGGTAAGGCGGTATCAGTCATGAAGAGTGTCCTGTAGGTTAGCGAGCATTTGTTGCCATAAGGGGAGCTGGTCAAGCACGCCTGCTTTTTCAAGGTAATCGCGATCGGGGGTGCTGTTGTTGGCCAGCGCCACAGCGACATGCACCACACCAAGCGCACCGAATGCATCATGTGCGAAACGTGAGGGCTGGGCCTGCCCCGCCACTATTTCGACGATATCGAGCGGTAATCCCCATACCGCCAGCAGGTAAGCGCCTACCGCTGCATGCATGGGAATAGCATTACATGTGGTTATTTCGCTACCGATCTCGCTCATTTCGGGGATCAGCTTCGCAATATTCGCGAGCAGTGCGGCGGTGGGCTCCAGTCCCTGGTGGCCTGTAATCCGGGCGGCGAGTGAGGAGGCAAGAAGAGAGACCCGGCGTAACTCGCTGACCAAAGGATCCCTTTTCGCATCGGTAAAACAGTGTGACGCCAGCACCAGCAATTTCACCTGATCTATGCCGAGAAGCGTAATAGCGCTACCGATATCGTGGATCGACGAACCTCTGTTGAACCAGGCTGAATTCGCAAGCTGCATGATTTTGGCGCTCAGCGCCGGGTCGCTGCCCAGCAATTCGGCAATCTGCCGGGTATCGCTATCGGGGTTATTGAGAAGGTGCTGAACTGCAGTGAACACCTTCGGTGCGGCGGGTAATTGGTTGATCCGACCGACCACGTCGAGCACCGCCGGATCGTTGAACATCGTGCGCAGAGAAAGCGCGCTTTCAATTATCGCTATTAACGTCGCGCTGTCGCAGGGTTTAGAGACAAATCGATGCGCGACTTCCAGCATACGCTGGGTGGCGCCTGGCTCCGAGTAGCCGGATAAAATGATACGTATCGTACCTGGCCAGCGGTTGCGCACCTGCGCCAGTAACTCTGCGCCATCCATAAAGGGCATGCGCATATCGGAGACCACGACATCTGCCGGCGTCTCTTCCAGCATGGTCAGCGCTTCAGGGCCGCTTGTAGCGAAGCGGCACTCCCATTCGGTGTCTTGCATCATGATGGCGCGCTCAATGCCTGAAAGCACCCGGCTTTCGTCATCAACGAACATCACTTGCATGCAGGCTCATCCTCGTTGCGGCAGTTGAGCGGGAATTGCAGGATAAACGTGGAGCCCACGCCTTCTGCTGACTCGCAGCGAATCTTTCCATTATGTTTGTCGACCACGGTGGAATAGACAATCGCTAAGCCTTGTCCTGTCCCTTTACCCACCGCTTTGGTGGTGAAGAAAGGATCGAAAATGCGCTCGCGAATGGCGGCAGGTATGCCACTGCCATCATCCTCGACGCGGATTTCTAAATAGTCGCCGTTCTGTAATGCGGAGATAACGATGCGGCCTTTCTCTTTCACTCCTTCCTGCAGAGTATCCGCAATGGCGTGGGCAGCATTGACCACCAGGTTGAGAATGGCCTGGCCGACCATATCTCGCAGGCAAGGAAGCTGCGGTAAGTTGTCGGCGATGTTAGTTTCGAGTTCCGCCACATATTTCCATTCGTTGCGGGCCACCGTGACCGTGGTATTAATTACATCGCGCACATCTATCCGCTCTTTCACATTCTTCGAAGGGTGGGAAAATTCCTTCATGGCGGCGACAATCCGCGCAATATGCTCAAGCCCTTCCAGAGACTCGTCCAGCGCGCCTGGAATTTGCCGACGCAGAAAATCAATTTTTGTGCGTTTGAGCGTCGTATCGAACTCTGTCATTACCGGATCATCGGCCATTTTTTCTCGTGCAACGTCAGCGAGCGCGAGGGCGGCATTCAGCAGTTTTAGCAGCGAGTCCGTGGCGCCTTTTATAAAGCCGACATTATCGGCAACATATTGTGTCGGGGTGTTGATTTCGTGGGCGATACCGGCGGCGAGCTGACCGATAGATTCCATTTTTTGCGCCTGAAGTAGCTGAGTCTGCGCCAGACGCAGCTCGGCCAGCGCTTTTTCCAGTTCATGCCGTTCGTTTTCTAATTCCATGGTCTTACGCGCGACCACTTTCTCCAGCCCGACATTTTGTTCGAGAATGGCAAACGGTGTGGCGTGACTATGCCTGGCTTCCTGGGCGATGCGGCGTTTCAGCACATCAATGGTTTTATCCCGGGCAGCGAGTTTGCGCTCGTAGTCTGCAGGGGAAAGGGGCGGGGTAGAGGCTTCGGAATAGAGCGACATGATATTTACCCTCCAATGGCGACACCGGTAAATGTCTGGTTGACATGCAACCCGTTGTACTGCTCACCGTAGGTTGAAAAACCCACTACCCGGTTCTGCACCATGATTTCGCCGATCTGCTGCTCCAGCCCCTCTTTTTCGAACTGGAGACGGCGCAGGATACAATCGCAGCCGATGATGACCGCAGGGTTTGGGATCGTCTCGTGCACTTTTTCAAACGCCTGGCTAAACGTCTGGATCGGATCTTCCGCTTTGCCGATCGAAACGATCAGCCCCTCTTCGATAGCGCAATAACAAGTAAGAGAGAGATCGTCGTTTATTTTCTGGATTGAGCGAACGTAGGGTTCATCTCCGAAAGAGAGCACCAGCGGGTTACGGGAAAAGACAGTTGGCGTCAATTCGTCGACGGTAAGGCCAAGGGATTCGGCATAGACCTGAGCGGCAGGTTCACCGTTGATCTCCATAATGAGCCGTTTTTCCGCGTCCGCCTCGGTAATAACCAGTTCAACATCACTGGGGACGAAATGTTGGATCTTAAACGTGGCGACAGGTGAACTGGTTTCGATCACCGCGAAAACGGCAGCGTCAGAGATAAAATGACCATCGCCATCATAAATAAAGCTTTTTTCGAAACGCAGATCGTCACCGGCAGAGCCGCCAATGAGGGGCACATTACCAATCTGTTGATAAAGATTGGCCACCAGTCGCTCTTCGGCCATCGACAGACCATCCACCAGCAGCAGACCAAAACGATGCAGGTTTGGTCTCTCTTCGCTATCGCGGCGAATGGATTCCGCGATATCCGTAATGACCGAGGTGTATTCAAGAAGAGGATGAATGATAAACGCGCGGGCGTGAAAACCACTGCTGAGCCCAAGACCCAGCAGCCCCGAATGCTGAAAACCTTCAGTGCCAATATGACCGGAAGAGGTACAGCCGATGCAGGGGCAGGAGAAGGTGTTTTTTAATTCGCGGCCTAATACCTCCAGATCGTAATCCGGAGAGCAAAAGAAAAGGATGGTTTCAACATCGTCATGACCGATTTGGGCGGCAAACTGAGCAACTGCTTCGGCCGGGTCAGGAGATTCACTACTGGCATATCTGGGCTGGAAACTCACGGCAAATACTCCCAACGTTGTGCAGCGGTTTTCGCCCCTGCGGTAGCATGGCCCAATGCATCGCTCATTGGTCTGATGAAGGAAGATTAGGAGTTGGGGGAGTAAATATCAAATCGGCAGGTTGATAATTTGACAGGCTTTTTACTTCTTATTTCTTTTTGCATCGGCACGGCTAATTCTGCGCATTTCCACCGGTACAGAAACGGCTGAAGGATTAACTTTCTTGAAACCCAGAAGCAGCATGCCGAAGAGACAAAGAACTTGTTGATTAGGTTATTCGGGGCAATGAGTCACACCGATATGCTGTGGTGCGCGGGGACAATCATTTAAAGAAATAATCACTCTGGAGAGTCTCGTGACGGCTTCCGTAATCTCCCGGATGCGCAGGGTAAGCATCGGGTCATTGGCTCTGACAATAGTAAACATTCTCTCAGCCTGTGCATTGGCGATGCTGACATTGATTGCGATATAACTCAGCACCATTTTCATCGTCCGGGGTCGCCAGCAACGTGAGCCAACCTTTAATAAGCAATAATCCATTAGCTCATTCTGATCGTCACTATTTCACTTCCCCGTTACTGTGGCGGGATTACTGGCAACGGGTGATCAGATTATTGTGCTGGTTATACGAAACTGAACATTTCCGCGCTGTTGCTGGAACCATCAATTCGACAGTTTGCAGCGTATTTTTATACCGGCATACAAGGTAGAGCGATGTTTTATGCTCCCTGGCCTCGTCCTGATAATCTGCCAGTGTCCAGACAGTGTCTTTATCCGTATCTGGCATCAGTTCAACCCGCTCTTTTGGCGGACCGACAAACATGCTGGCATCCGTAAGGGCATGCTGCCTCATCGTCGGGGACGGGAATTGCGGACACTGTATATTGTCTGCCTGTGCAATTGTGGTGAACGACAACATAGCGAAAGTGAAAAGAGCGCGTTTACTCCACAACATAATAATCATCCCCGTTGTTTTCCGCGTGTGGCGCTGATGAAAACGAATCATACGTTGCTGACAGGATGAGGTGCAGTCACTTTTTTACCAAAGGATAAAATTCGGAGAGAAAACCCTGTAACGCACTCCGCAGAATAAACAGCCGCATGAAAGAACCCATCGGTATGATTACCCTATGCTTTTTGGGCAGAAGTTTTAGGCATCTATTTAAAATCAACCGCCATTTTTGCGACTCACAAGTAGGCAGAAACAAAAAAGCCACTTCAAGGAAGCGGCTTAATTATATGATTTTAAATATAAAATTTGGTGGCCCCTGTTGGGTTTGAACCAACGACCAAGCGATTATGAGTCGCCTGCTCTAACCACTGAGCTAAGGGGCCGTGGCGGGGAATTATAAAGTAACTTACCCCTGCAATCCAGCATGAATCACCTGGCTGATGTTTTTATAAACAACGCATTTTCAATCTCTTATACTGGAGATTATCGCTTTTGTTCGGGAGTTAAGCATGATCCACGATATTCTGGCGCCGGGGCTACGGGTGGTGTTTTGTGGCATCAACCCGGGTAAATCTTCTGCCCATACTGGTTTCCACTTTGCTCATCCGGGTAATCGTTTCTGGAAAGTTATCCATCAGGCTGGTTTTACCGATCAGCAACTGCGCCCGGAAGATGAGCGGCATCTGCTGGATACTCGCTGTGGCATCACCATGCTGGTTGAGCGTCCAACGGTGCAGGCTACGGAAGTCGGGTTGCATGAGTTGCGTAGCGGGGGCAGGGAACTGGTCAAGAAAATCGAGGATTATCAGCCTGCCGCGCTGGCGGTGTTAGGAAAGCAAGCCTTTGAGCAGGCGTTTAGCGTACGCGGTGTGAACTGGGGTAAGCAAAATATGACGATCGGCGTGACGCAGGTCTGGGTGCTGCCAAACCCCAGCGGGCTTAACCGCGCAACGCTGGATAAGCTGGTGGAAGCGTATCGTGAACTGGACGAAGCATTGGTGACGCGCGGCCTGTAACGACAAATAGCGGGCAAAAAAAAGCTCCCGTATGGGAGCTTTTTTATCGCCTGACGAATTAATCGTCGAGGAAGCTACGCAGCACTTCAGAACGGCTCGGATGGCGCAGTTTACGCAGCGCTTTCGCTTCGATCTGACGGATACGCTCGCGGGTCACGTCAAACTGTTTACCCACTTCTTCCAGCGTATGGTCGGTGTTCATATCGATACCGAAACGCATACGCAGAACTTTCGCTTCACGGGCGGTCAGACCAGCCAGAACGTCGTGCGTTGCGGCGCGCAGACTTTCAGTGGTTGCAGAGTCCAGCGGCAGCTCGAGGGTGGTATCCTCAATGAAATCACCCAGATGCGAATCTTCATCATCACCGATCGGTGTTTCCATGGAGATAGGCTCTTTCGCGATTTTCAGCACCTTACGGATCTTATCTTCCGGCATCAGCATACGCTCAGCCAGTTCTTCCGGCGTAGGTTCACGGCCCATTTCCTGCAGCATCTGGCGGGAGATACGGTTGAGCTTGTTGATCGTCTCAATCATATGCACCGGAATACGGATGGTGCGCGCCTGATCCGCGATGGAACGGGTGATCGCCTGACGGATCCACCAGGTTGCGTAGGTGGAGAATTTGTAACCACGGCGGTATTCGAACTTATCAACCGCTTTCATCAGACCGATGTTGCCTTCCTGAATCAGATCGAGGAACTGCAGACCACGGTTGGTGTATTTCTTGGCGATAGAAATAACCAGACGCAAGTTCGCTTCCACCATCTCTTTCTTCGCACGACGCGCTTTCGCTTCGCCGATAGACATACGACGGTTGATGTCTTTTACCTGCTCAATGGTCAGGCCGGTTTCTTCTTCAATCTGTTGCAGCTTCATTAGGCCGCGTTGAACTTCTTCTGCCACTTCATGCAGTTTTTCCGACCACGGTTTGTTCATGGCCAGCGCAGCGTTGAACCAGGTTTCGTTGGTTTCGTTGCCGGTGAACAGCGTGATGAAGTTTTTCTTCGGCATTTTGCACTGTTCAACGCACAGTTTCATGATGATGCGTTCCTGGGTACGTACGCGATCCATCATGACTCGCATGCTGTTAACCAGGTAATCGAACTGTTTTGGCACCAGACGGAACTGTTTGAACACTTCAGACAGCTTCAGGATCTCTTCCTGCGCGGCAACGTGGCTGCGTCCTTTGGCTTTGATGGTGTCGCGAGTCAGTTCGTACTGGGTACGTAGCTCAGCGAATTTTTCACGCGCCAGTTCAGGATCGATGCTGTTGTCATCATCGCTGTCGTCGTCTTCTTCATCTTCTTCGTCTTCATCATCATCCATCTCTTCGCTGGAGAGTTCAGAACCGACGTGGGTCGCGGTTGGCGCCATGTCTTCTTCAGCGTTTGGATCGACAAAGCCGGTGATCAAATCAGAGAGGCGAGCCTGCTCAGCTTCAACGCGATCATACTGCTCCAGCAGATAGGTGATCGCTTCCGGGTATTCGGCAACGGAGCACTGAACCTGGTTGATGCCGTCTTCGATGCGTTTAGCGATGTCGATTTCGCCTTCGCGGGTCAGCAGCTCAACGGTGCCCATTTCGCGCATGTACATGCGCACCGGGTCAGTGGTTCGCCCGATTTCAGATTCAACGCTGGAAAGCACTTGTGCGGCGGCTTCTTCCGCATCTTCGTCAGTGTTGTTGGAGTTTTCGGCCAGCAACAGATCATCGGCGTCCGGTGCTTCTTCCATCACCTGGATGCCCATGTCGTTGATCATTTGGATGATGTCTTCGATCTGATCGGAGTCGACGATATCTTCCGGCAGATGGTCATTGACCTCGGCATAGGTCAGATAGCCTTGCTCCTTACCACGGGTGACAAGAAGCTTCAGCTGTGACTGCGGGTTTTGCTCCATAAGACGGTATCCACACTTAATTCATGAGGGTTGGTGTCGGTCGGCGAAATAAACCGCCAACATTTAACGCGAGGGTGTATTTATATTTTTGCCGCTGGCCCTCATCGCGGCTGTCGGGATCTTCCCGATCGGTTATCGGCACTTAAGCCGTTGAATTCACTTTTTTGCCAGTTCCTGGTTCAATTGCCAGAGTTCCCGGCGTTCTTCGCTGCTTAAACCATGTGTGCGGTCACGAGCTATTAACTCTTCTTGCCGCCGTTCAAGCATCGAATCAAACATATGATTGAGCGCGTCGGTGAACGTTTTTTCAGCGATATCTTTATCTGCTATATCGTCCCACATCGACAGTTTTTCAAGGGTTGCAGCTTCTTTTGTGCCGCGATAGTGCTCAAGCAACTGGCCAGTAGTCAGGCCTGGCTGTGACAAACAAGTGTTGACCAGTTCTGTAAATAAGCCAAGCCCGGCAAGCTTTGATTGATCCAAACCCTCTAACGGTGGAACCTTTGGAGCCAGTTCCGGGTTCTGGAGCAATAACCCTATCAGTATACGCATGGTTGTGCGTTTTAGCTGGGGAGCGGGGCGCGTCGTTGCGCTTTCCACCTGTTTTGGCATTAATCGATCAAGTTGCGCATCGTCGAATATGCCAATTTTATTCCCCAACAGCTGGCGCAGCTGGATGCGTAGCGTTTCACCCGGCACCTGGTTGATTAACGGCAGCGCTAATGCGGCAAGCTGCGTTGTACCATCCGGCGTGGTTAAATCCGCCTGTGGCAACAGGCTGTTAAACAGAAACGTGGAGAGCGGCAGTGCCTGCTCCATCCGCGCTTCAAACGCCTCTTTGCCCTCTTTACGCACCAGCGTGTCCGGATCTTCGCCATCCGGTAAAAACATAAAACGCAGCTGACGGCCATCGCTCATATAAGGCAGCGCGGTTTCCAGCGCTCGCCATGCGGCATCACGGCCAGCACGGTCGCCGTCGTAACAACAGATAACATTTTTAGTTACGCGAAAAAGTAACTGAATATGATCCGCCGTTGTTGACGTTCCGAGCGAAGCCACCGCGTAGTTGATGCCGTATTGCGCCAGCGCCACCACGTCCATATAACCTTCAACGACCAACAGTCGCTGGGGCTCGTCATTGTCCTGCTGCGCTTCATAAAGGCCATACAGCTGGCGGCCCTTATGGAAAATATCCGTTTCCGGGGAGTTCAGGTATTTAGGCGTATCGTTACCCAGAACGCGCCCACCAAAACCAATCACCCGCCCACGTTTGTCACGAATGGGAAACATGACCCGTTCGCGGAAACGATCGTAACTGCGTCCCTGATCGTTTGTGACCAGCATACCCGCATCAATCAGTGATTTACGGTTTTCGCTGTTGCCGCCAAAACGCTTTAATACGTTGTCCCAGCCGGGGGGCGCGTAACCAATGGCGAACCGCTCAATGATTTCGCTGCTCAAACCGCGTCTGGACAGATACTGGCGTGCAGGCTCTGCGGCAGGTTGTGTCAACGATTGCTGATAAAACGCGTTTAGCCCATCCATTAATTGATAGAGCGTTTGCCGTTGATGGCGCTCTATCAGGCTGGGTCCACTGCCTGCTTCAAACGGCACTTCAAGGTTGTGCATTGCCGCCAGTTCTTCGACGCTTTCGACAAACTCGAGCTTGTCGTAGTTCATCAGGAAGTCGAGCGCGTTGCCATGCGCGCCACAGCCAAAGCAGTGGTAAAACTGTTTTTCACCGTTCACGGTGAAAGAGGGCGTTTTTTCGTTATGGAAAGGACAACACGCGTGATAATTCTTGCCCTGCTTTTTCAGCTTTACACGCGCGTCGATGAGATCGACGATGTCGGTGCGCGCCAGCAGGTCATTAATGAAGACACGTGGGATTCGTCCAGCCATAAGCCCCGTTTTGATCTTTTATAGCCGTTGTTTTCCGGGCCAACATAATGCGACCGGAATCCGCAGGTTATATCAGGTAATAAACGAAAATAAGCCGCGCATTCCTTTCGGAAGCACGGCCTTACAACTACAACTCGGTCTAAACGAAAGGGCGCTTGCCCTGACAGATTAGTACAGACGAGTACGGCGTGCGTTTTCGCGAGCCAGTTTCTTCGCGTGACGTTTCACTGCGGATGCTTTAGCGCGTTTACGTTCGGTAGTCGGTTTTTCATAGAACTCACGACGACGAACTTCCGCCAGAACACCTGCTTTCTCACAGGAACGTTTGAAGCGACGCAGAGCTACGTCGAACGGCTCGTTTTCACGTACTTTAATTACCGGCATGTGCCTCTCACCTTTGATTAATTCGGTTTGCCGCTGGCGTTCACGCCAGCTTATTTCAAAATGGTGCGGAATTTTACTGCAAGTGCTGCTGCTTTGTAAAGCACCGCCGCCCTTTTTGAAAGGGGACTTTTGTAAGGGTGAGGAGTATACACGAACTCCGCTGCAGGAGTGAGCAAAGTTTTACTTCGACCCGCATTCGCCCTACACTGCGCGCTATTACAAAGAGGTAAACAGAGTCATGCGCATACTGGGCATTGAAACATCCTGCGATGAAACCGGCATCGCAATTTATGACGATCAACAAGGGCTGTTAGCCAACCAACTGTATAGTCAGGTAAAACTTCACGCCGATTACGGCGGCGTCGTGCCAGAGCTGGCTTCGCGCGATCACGTGCGTAAAACCGTGCCGCTGATTCAGGCCGCGTTGGAAGAGTCCGGATTAACTGCGAAAGATATCGATGCAGTGGCTTACACCGCAGGGCCTGGCCTTGTCGGCGCGCTGCTGGTTGGCGCGACGGTTGGTCGTTCGCTCGCTTTCGCCTGGGACGTTCCCGCTATTCCGGTTCACCATATGGAAGGGCACTTGCTGGCGCCAATGCTGGAAGAAAATCCACCGGCGTTTCCATTCGTTGCGCTGCTGGTTTCCGGCGGCCACACGCAGCTTATCAGCGTAACCGGCATCGGACATTACGAGCTGCTCGGTGAGTCGATTGACGATGCCGCCGGGGAAGCTTTTGATAAAACGGCTAAGCTGCTGGGGCTTGATTACCCGGGCGGGCCGATGCTGTCAAAACTGGCGGCTCAGGGCACCGAAGGCCGTTTTGTCTTCCCGCGTCCGATGACCGATCGTCCGGGGCTGGATTTTAGCTTCTCCGGTCTGAAAACTTTCGCGGCGAATACCATTCGTAACAACGGTTCTGACGAGCAAACCCGCGCCGATATTGCGCGTGCGTTTGAAGACGCAGTGGTTGATACGCTGATGATCAAATGCAAGCGTGCGCTGGATCAAACCGGTTTTACGCGTCTGGTGATGGCGGGCGGTGTGAGCGCCAACCGTACGCTGCGTGCGAAGCTGGCGGAAATGATGCATAAACGTCGCGGCGAAGTGTTCTATGCGCGCCCGGAGTTTTGCACCGATAATGGCGCGATGATCGCCTATGCGGGAATGGTGCGTCTGAAAGCGGGTAATGATGCCGGGCTGGGTGTGACAGTGCGTCCGCGCTGGCCGCTGGCGGAGCTGCCTGCGGCGTAAACCGTGATGGCCCGGTAGCACACTGTGCGCCGGGCAATACTATGACGCTTTTTCTTTCTCTTCTTTTTTCTTCTTCAGCTTCGACCAGATTTTGCCTTCCTGGTGTCGCCACAGGCGCTGAATATTGTCGTGATGGCGTAGCAGGATCAGGCAGGACAGCATCGCGACCGGGAAAGTGAACTGCGGTTTGAACCACCAGACATAAAAGGGCGCTATTAACGCGCTGACAATCGCCCCCAGCGATGAATAGCCGCTCAGCAGTACCGTTAACAGCCAGGTTCCCGCCATCACGCCTGTTAAATCCCAGCCGATAGGTGCAATAGCGCCAAATGCCGTCGCCACCCCTTTACCGCCTTGAAACTTAAAGAAAACCGGCCAGATATGGCCAAGACAGGCGGCAATCGCAATAAGGCCGAGCCAGAACGGCGTTACGCCAAGCGCGTACGCGCCCCACACCGGCAGCATGCCTTTTAAGACGTCAAAAATCAGGACCGTTAGCGCTGCACCTTTGCCGCCAATGCGTAATACGTTGGTCGCTCCGGGATTGCCGGAGCCACTCGCGCGCGGATCGGGCAGACCGGCGATGCGGCAGACCAGAATGGCGCTGGAAATAGAGCCACAAAGGTATGCAAGGAGAATCATCCCAGGCGCGATTGCACTCATAACGCTGTTCCGTTGTGAAAATGTCGTTTTATTCTCTGCATCCATGGATAATACGCATAAATGATGGAAAGTGGTATCCAGGTTTTGCGCAAAATCTGCCAGGCAGCCAATCAAGATGCGGCCTGGCAGTGGCAATGGCGGGGCAAATAGCAGGCGAGGTGAAATGGACATTGTATTTATAGAGCAGCTTTCGGTTATCACCACTATTGGTGTTTACGACTGGGAACAGACCATTGAGCAGAAGCTGGTGTTCGATATCGAAATGGCCTGGGATAACCGCGTTGCGGCGAAAAGCGACAATGTGAACGATTGTCTGAGCTATGCGGATATCGCGGATGTGATTATCGGCCATGTCGAAGGCGGGCGTTTTGCGCTGGTTGAACGCGTTGCGGAGGAGGTGGCTGAGCTGTTGCTGGCGCGCTTTAATTCGCCCTGGGTGCGTATCAAATTGAGCAAACCAGGTGCGGTTGCGCGGGCGCTGAATGTGGGCGTAATCATTGAGCGTGGCTTAAATCCGAAAGAAAGTATTTAAATTCATAATAGTTAAACCAAGCGCTAGTATTCAGGTCATAGATCTCGGTCTTTCACGGCTTCTCCGCGGGATAAGCCGTTTTTTATATCTTTTTAGGGGTTTATTTGATGGGCGATATGCATTCATTGCTGGTAGCAGCCATTCTGGGTGTCGTTGAAGGTCTCACAGAATTTCTGCCCGTATCCAGTACCGGTCACATGATAATCGTTGGGCATTTATTAGGCTTTGAAGGTGATACGGCAAAAACGTTCGAGGTGGTGATCCAGTTAGGTTCGATCCTCGCGGTGGTGGTGATGTTCTGGCGGCGTTTGTTTGGCCTGATTGGCATTCATTTCGGCAAGCAGCCGCATGAAGGGACCGGCACCGGCCGCCTGACGCTGATTCATATCCTGTTAGGCATGATCCCGGCGGTAGTGCTGGGGTTGGTATTCCACGATACCATCAAATCGCTGTTTAACCCGTTAAACGTGACCTATGCGCTGGTAGTCGGTGGTGTCTTGCTGATTGCCGCCGAAGTGCTGAAGCCGAAAGTCCCGCGCGCACAGGGCGTAGATGATATGACTTATCGCCAGGCGTTTATGATTGGTTGCTTCCAGTGTCTGGCGCTGTGGCCGGGTTTTTCCCGTTCCGGGGCGACGATCTCCGGCGGGATGCTGATGGGCGTTAGCCGCTATGCGGCGTCCGAGTTCTCTTTCCTGCTGGCGGTGCCGATGATGATGGGCGCGACGGTACTGGATCTCTATAAGAGCATGGGCTTTCTCACCGTGGGTGATATCCCAATGTTCGCCGTCGGTTTTATCACCGCATTTATCGTTGCGCTGATTGCCATCAAAACCTTCCTGGAGCTGATTAAACACATCTCCTTTATTCCGTTCGCGATTTACCGTTTTGTGGTCGCGGCAGCGGTTTATCTGGTCTTCTTCTAAGACTTGCGCCCTCAGTCTTTTGGCTGAGGGCAACGGTGTTCCTTCCAGACCGCCAGAGCTGCAATCCGTCGACGCGTCAGCTCTTCACGCACTTCCGCTCCCTTAAACCCAGCCTCTATGACGGCTTTCGTCGGCACGGCGCGCGCCACTTCCCAGGCTTCACGCAGTAAACGCCCCTGCGAATAGTCGCAGACTTCAAAACCGGTACGCCCACGCACGTCCGCTTCGCTGGTTAGCGCGATTTGCTCAACACGCTGCGGTTTACGCCAGGCGTCGATGGAATCGAACAATTTGACGATGGTTTTCGGCTGCAAAATAGGGAAGGTGTGGATCAGGTCGTGGAACTCCGCCACCAGTTTGGCTAAATCGCGGAGCTCGTTTGGTACGCGTAGCCGCTGGCACAAGCCCTCGACCAGTTTGACGCCCGCCGGGCCGTGCCCGTGGTGGCGCGGCCAGAGCGCTTTTGGCGTTAGCGCTTTGCCTAAATCGTGGCACAACGTGGCGAAACGCACATCCACCTGCGGGCTGAGCATCGCCGCCATCGAGAGCGTCATTAGTGTATGTATGCCGGTGTCGATTTCCGGGTGCCATTTCGCCGGTGCCGGTACGCCAAACAGCGCGTCGATTTCCGGGAACAGTACTTTCAGCGCGCCGCAATCGCGTAGCACCTGGAAATAAACCTGGGGATTACGGGTTTGCAGCGCGCTCTCGGTCTCTTTCCACACCCGTTCGGGTGTCAGGTGCTCAAGTTCGCCCGCATCGGTCATCGCGCGCATCAGAGCCAGCGTTTCATCGGCGATACGGAAGCTAAGGTGTGCGTAACGGGCGGCAAAGCGCGCAACGCGTAACACGCGCAGCGGATCTTCGCCAAAAGCCGGGGAGACGTGGCGCAGAATGCGGTTACGCAAATCCTGCTGGCCACCATAGGGATCGATAATATCGCCCTGGCTATCTTGCGCCAGCGCATTCACGGTTAAATCACGGCGTAGCAGATCCTGCTCCAGCGTCACGTCTGGCGCGGCATAACAGGTGAAACCGGTATAGCCGGAGCCAGATTTGCGCTCGGTACGCGCCAGCGCATACTCTTCGTGGCTTTGCGGGTGGAGGAACACAGGAAAGTCGCGGCCTACCTGCTGATAACCCGCGTCGAGCATCTCTTGCGGCGTCGCGCCGACAACAACCCAATCTTTGTCTTTGACCGGCAGGCCCAACAACGTATCACGTACTGCACCACCGACCAGATAACTCTTCACGCCGCCACTCTCCTCTACACATTTGCCGACAGATAATACGTAAGTGTAGAGAAGATGGCGAATCTGCTTAGTTCATCCAGCGATCTTTGCGTTTACGGGTAGGGATCATATGCGGTAACAGCAGGCCGAGGATCAGGCCCGCGCCCAGCACGCCGCCGCCATACATAAACCACTGCATAATGATGGTGCGCTGTTTGTCATCCAGTTGCAGGTTCGCGGCGCTCACCTTCTTCTGCGCCACGATTAACTCATTTTTAAGCTTTTGATTTTCATCTTTCAGACCGCTAATCACGCTATCGCTCTGGGCGACTTTCTGCTGCATTTCGGCGGTTTTCTGGTTCCAGGTATTGTCGATATTGTTCAGTTTATCGGTCAGCGTTTTCACCTGGTTTTCCAGTTCTGGCACGCGGGTGCGCAGGCTTGGCTGGCTGTTCAGCTCTTTCAGGGGGATCCACGCGGTACGCCCGGTGCTGTCGCGCACCTGGCCGTAATCACTGTTTTCCTGCAACAGCGTGACTTCCTCACCGGCATTCACCGTGCCGACAAGGCGATAATTATCGCCCGGGCCGCTACGAACCCAGGTATTCAGTTCATCGGAAACGTAACGTTTTTCTTCGGCGTGGGTACCAACGGACACGCTAAGTGCAAAAAGGGTCAATCCAATCAGGCGTAATTTTGGCATCAGGCAGTCATTTTTTTCATTAAATGTGAGTGATAAACAGTGGCAACAGTCTGACGATACCTGGCTGCTGGCATCAATCGGAATCTTCCAGGTCAAACTGCGCACTTACGCGAACTTTTGCACCCGTCAGATTGCGCATTGCATGGCAATTTGACGCAAAATACTATCTACTGACAAACATCGGGCGCGTTAGTTCGCCGAAATTTTCACTGATGTGACATAACCATAAGTGCAAGGCCATGGCTCAGGAAATCGAATTAAAGTTTATCGTGAAGAGCGACAGCGTGGAAACGCTTCGTCAACATCTGCATACGCTGACCGAAGAACATATCGCGTCCAGCCAGTTACTCAACATCTATTACGAGACGCCGGATAACTGGCTGCGCGGCCACGATATGGGGCTGCGCATCCGTGGTTTTGACGGCCAGTACGAAATGACGATGAAAATCGCCGGGCGGGTAATTGGCGGTTTGCATCAGCGGCCTGAATACAATATTCCACTTACCCAGCCGGAACTTGATCTGGCGCGCTTCCCGGCGGAAGTGTGGCCTGATGGCGTGCTACCTGCAGATTTACAAGCGCGAGTGCAGCCGCTGTTTAGCACGGATTTCTACCGTGAAAAATGGCTGGTTAACGTTGGCGAGAGCCGCATTGAAATTGGCCTTGATTTAGGCGAAGTCAAAGCGGGTGAATTTGTTGAGCCGATTTGTGAACTGGAGCTGGAACTGCTGAGCGGTTCTCCGGCGGATATTCTCAAGCTGGCGCGCCAACTGGTAAACGTCTCCGGGTTGCGGCAGGGCAGCCTGAGCAAAGCGGCGCGCGGTTATCACCTGGCGCAGGGCAATGCCGTGCGCGAACGCCGCCCAATGGCGATTCTGCAAACCCCCGTCAAGGCCAGCATTGAACAGGCTTTTGCCGCCGCGCTGGAACTGGCGTTGTCGCAATGGCAATACCATGAGGAGCTGTGGGTACGGGGAAATGAGAAAGCGAAAGCCGATGTTCTGAGCGCCATTGCGTTGCTGCGCCACACACTGGCGCTGTTTGGCGGTATTGTCCCGCGCAAAGCGAGCGCTCACTTACGTGATCTGTTGACACAGTCTGAAGCGACCATTACGTCTGCCGTTTCAGCAAATACGGCGGTGTGGAGCGCGCAATCGGCCCTGGCAAAACTGGTGCTCACCGAGTGGTTAGTGACGCAGGGCTGGCGAACCTTCCTTGATGAAAAAGCGCAGGCCAAATTCGCCGACTCCTTTAAACGCTTTGCTGACGTCCATCTGTCACGCTGCGCCGCCGAGCTGAAAAAAGCCTTTGCCCAGCCGCTGGGCGACAGCTATCGCGACCAGTTGCCGCGCCTGGCGCGTGATATCGACAGCGTGTTACTGCTGGCCGGGCATTACGATCGCGCACGCGCCGTAGAGTGGCTGGAAAACTGGCAGGGGCTTCAGCACGCCATTGAAACGCGCCAGAGAGTCGAAATCGAACATTTCCGTAATACCGCGATTACCCAGGAGCCGTTCTGGTTGCACAGCGGAAAACGTTAACGAAAGGATATTTCGCATGCCGCACCACGCAGGATTGTCGCAACACTGGCAAACGGTATTTTCTCGTCTGCCGGAATCGCTCACCGCGCAGCCATTGAGCGCGCAGGCGCAGTCAGTGCTCACTTTTAGTGATTTTGTTCAGGGCAGCATCATCGCGCATCCTGAGTGGCTGGCAGAGCTTGAAAGCGCGCCACCGCCGGCGAACGAATGGCAACACTATGCGCAATGGCTGCAAGCGGCGCTGGATGGCGTCACTGATGAAGTCTCGCTGATGCGCGCGCTGCGGCTGTTTCGCCGTCGCATCATGGTGCGCATCGCCTGGAGCCAGGCGTTACAGTTGGTGGCGGAAGAGGATATCCTGCAACAGCTTAGCGTGCTGGCGGAAACCCTGATCGTCGCCGCGCGCGACTGGCTTTATGACGCCTGCTGCCGTGAGTGGGGAACGCCGAGCAATCCACAAGGCGTGGCGCAGCCGATGCTGGTACTCGGCATGGGCAAACTGGGGGGCGGCGAACTCAATTTCTCATCCGATATCGATTTGATTTTCGCCTGGCCGGAAAATGGCGCAACGCGCGGCGGACGCCGTGAACTGGATAACGCGCAATTTTTCACTCGCCTTGGTCAACGGCTGATTAAAGTCCTCGACCAGCCAACGCAGGATGGCTTTGTCTACCGCGTCGATATGCGCTTGCGCCCGTTTGGCGACAGCGGCCCGCTGGTGCTGAGTTTTGCCGCGCTGGAAGATTACTACCAGGAGCAGGGGCGCGACTGGGAACGCTACGCGATGGTGAAAGCGCGCATTATGGGCGATAACGACGGCGACCATGCGCGGGAGTTGCGCGCAATGCTGCGCCCGTTTGTTTTCCGCCGTTATATCGACTTCAGCGTGATCCAGTCCCTGCGTAACATGAAAGGCATGATTGCTCGCGAAGTGCGTCGCCGTGGCCTGAAGGACAACATTAAGCTCGGCGCGGGCGGGATCCGCGAAATTGAATTTATCGTCCAGGTTTTCCAGCTGATTCGCGGCGGTCGCGAACCTGCGCTGCAATCGCGTTCGCTGTTGCCGACGCTTACTGCGATTGATCAACTGCATCTGCTGCCGGAGGGCGACGCGACACGGCTGCGCGAGGCGTATTTGTGGCTGCGACGGCTGGAGAACCTGCTGCAAAGCATCAATGACGAACAGACACAGACGCTGCCGGGCGATGAACTGAATCGCGCGCGTCTCGCCTGGGGAATGGGCAAAGAGAGCTGGCAAGCGCTCTGCGAAACGCTGGATGCGCATATGTCGGCGGTGCGTCAGATATTTAACGATCTGATTGGCGATGATGAAACGGATTCGCCGGAAGATGCCCTTTCTGAGAGCTGGCGCGAATTGTGGCAGGATGCGTTGCAGGAGGAGGATTCCACGCCCGTGCTGGGGCATCTCTCAGAGGACGATCGTCGCCGCGTGGTGGCGCTGATTGCCGATTTTCGCAAAGAGCTGGATAAACGCACCATTGGCCCGCGCGGGCGGCAAGTGCTCGATCACTTAATGCCGCATCTGCTCAGCGATGTATGCTCGCGCGACGATGCGCCAGTACCGCTGTCGCGCCTGACGCCACTGCTCACCGGAATTATTACCCGCACCACTTACCTTGAGCTGCTAAGTGAATTTCCCGGCGCACTGAAACACCTCATTTCCCTGTGTGCCGCGTCGCCGATGGTTGCCAGTCAGCTGGCGCGCTACCCGATCCTGCTTGATGAATTGCTCGACCCGAATACGCTCTATCAACCGACGGCGATGAATGCCTATCGCGATGAGCTGCGCCAATACCTGCTGCGCGTGCCGGAAGATGATGAAGAGCAACAGCTTGAGGCGCTGCGGCAGTTTAAGCAGGCGCAGTTGCTGCGCGTGGCGGCGGCGGATATTGCCGGTACGTTGCCCGTAATGAAAGTGAGCGATCACTTAACCTGGCTGGCGGAAGCGATTATTGATGCGGTGGTGCAGCAAGCCTGGGGGCAAATGGTGGCGCGTTATGGCCAGCCAACGCATCTGCACGATCGCGAAGGGCGCGGTTTTGCGGTGGTCGGTTATGGCAAGCTGGGCGGCTGGGAGCTGGGTTACAGCTCCGATCTGGATCTGGTATTCCTGCACGACTGCCCGATGGATGTGATGACCGATGGCGAGCGTGAAATCGATGGTCGCCAGTTCTATTTGCGTCTCGCGCAGCGCGTGATGCACCTGTTTAGCACGCGCACGTCGTCCGGCATCCTTTATGAAGTTGATGCGCGTCTGCGTCCATCTGGCGCTGCGGGGATGCTGGTCACTACTACGGAATCGTTCGCCGATTACCAGCAAAACGAAGCCTGGACGTGGGAACATCAGGCGCTGGCCCGTGCGCGCGTGGTGTACGGCGATCCGCAACTGACCGCCGAATTTGACGCCATTCGCCGCGATATTCTGATGACGCCTCGCGACGGCGCAACGCTGCAAACCGACGTGCGAGAAATGCGCGAGAAAATGCGTGCCCATCTTGGCAACAAGCATAAAGACCGCTTCGATCTGAAAGCCGATGAAGGCGGTATCACCGACATCGAGTTTATCGCCCAATATCTGGTGCTGCGCTTTGCCCATGACAAGCCGAAACTGACGCGCTGGTCGGATAATGTGCGCATTCTCGAAGGGCTGGCGCAAAACGGCATCATGGAGGAGCAGGAAGCGCAGGCATTGACGCTGGCGTACACCACATTGCGTGATGAGCTGCACCACCTGGCGCTGCAAGAGTTGCCGGGACATGTGCCGCTCTCCTGTTTTGTCGCCGAGCGTGCGCTTATCAAAACCAGCTGGGACAAGTGGCTGGTGGAACCGTGCGCCCCGGCGTAAGTGTGGTATCATCGCGCGCAAATTTTGTATCTCTCAGGAGACAGGAATGAAAGTGACGCTGCCAGAGTTTAAGCAAGCCGGTGTAATGGTGGTGGGTGATGTGATGCTGGATCGTTACTGGTATGGCCCAACCAGCCGTATCTCTCCGGAAGCGCCAGTCCCGGTTGTTAAAGTCGATACCATTGAAGAGCGACCGGGCGGCGCGGCAAACGTGGCAATGAACATTGCCTCGCTGGGCGCCACGGCGCGTCTGGTTGGCCTGACTGGCATTGACGATGCGGCGCGCGCGCTGAGCAAAGCGCTGGCGGATGTTAACGTTAAATGTGACTTCGTTTCTGTTCCGACGCATCCAACCATCACTAAGCTGCGCGTGCTGTCGCGTAACCAGCAGTTGATTCGCCTGGACTTTGAAGAGGGTTTTGAAGGAGTCGATCCGCAACCGATGCATGAACGCATCAGCCAGGCGCTTGGCAATATTGGCGCGCTGGTGCTGTCGGATTACGCCAAAGGGGCGCTGGCAAGTGTTCAGCAGATGATCGCACTGGCACGCAAAGCCGGTGTGCCGGTGCTTATCGATCCGAAAGGCACGGATTTTGAACGCTATCGCGGTGCCACACTGTTGACCCCGAATCTGTCTGAGTTTGAAGCGGTGGCCGGGAAGTGCAAAAGCGAAGACGAGATCGTGGAACGCGGTATGAAAGTGATTGCCGATTACGAACTCTCTGCGCTGCTGGTTACCCGTTCCGAGCAAGGAATGACGCTGCTGCAGCCGGGCAAAGCGCCGCTGCATATGCCGACCCAGGCGCAGGAAGTGTATGACGTGACCGGTGCGGGCGATACGGTGATTGGTGTGCTGGCGGCGACGCTGGCGGCCGGGAATTCGCTGGAAGAGGCGTGCTATTTCGCCAACGCGGCCGCAGGCGTGGTGGTCGGTAAACTTGGTACCTCAACCGTGTCGCCAATCGAGCTTGAAAATGCCGTGCGTGGCCGTGCGGAAACCGGCTTCGGTGTGATGACGGAAGATGAACTGAAAGTCGCTGTCGCTGCGGCGCGTAAGCGCGGCGAGAAAGTGGTGATGACCAACGGCGTATTCGACATTCTGCATGCCGGGCATGTCTCTTATCTGGCGAATGCGCGCAAACTGGGCGATCGCCTGATTGTTGCGGTTAACAGTGACGCGTCCACCAAACGCTTGAAAGGGGAAACCCGTCCGGTGAACCCGCTTGAGCAGCGCATGATTGTGCTGAGCGCGCTGGAAGCGGTGGACTGGGTAGTGTCGTTTGAAGAGGATACGCCGCAGCGCCTGATTGCCGGGATCCTGCCGGATCTACTGGTGAAAGGCGGGGATTACAAACCCGAACAGATCGCGGGCAGCGAAGAGGTGTGGGCCAACGGCGGCGAAGTGCTGGTGCTCAACTTTGAAGACGGTTGCTCCACCACCAACATCATCAAAAAGATCCAGAAAGACAGCCAATAACGGCGCTGCTGGTGAAGGATGAAAAAGAAAAAGCCCTCTTTATGAGGGCTTTTTACTATTGTTCATCAACCGGTGGAATGGCGGGAGCCGGTTTCACTTCGGTGACGTTGCCGCTGCTGCGGCTTTCCAGTTCGCTGAGGCGCTGTTCCAGCAACGCCAGCTTTTCGCGGGTGCGCAGCAGAACTTGCGTCTGCACGTCAAACTCTTCGCGGCTGACCAGATCGAGGCGGGTTAACTGCGATTGCAGCGTCTGGCGGATTTTCTTTTCAACGTCTTCCCCAAACTCACGGATCCCTTTCGGCATGGATTCGTGAACCTGTCGCGCAATCTGTTCAATTTTCTTCGGATCAATCATTTTGGGGTCCCTGTTCGGATAGGTTCATTGGGTTATTGTAGTGTGATAACCCCAGGTGATAAACCAGAATTGTTTGAAGCTTATGCATTGCCGAAGATTATCAATGGCGTTATAGTTATCCCGCTTATTCTCAGGGCGGGGCGAAATTCCCCACCGGCGGTAAATCAGCGCATGCTGAAAGCCCGCGAGCGCTTCAGGTTAACGTCTGAAGGTCAGCAGATCCGGTGTAATTCCGGGGCCGACGGTTAAAGTCCGGATGGGAGAGAGTAACGAATCTGTCGGGCAATGACGCCCGCTCGCGTTATTTTTTTGCCGCATTGCGACACTCCTAAGACTGCCCTGATTCTGGTAACCATAACTTTATTGAGGTCTTTTACCATGAATCAGACGCTGCTTTCTTCTTTTGGCACGCCTTTCCAACGTATTGAACACGCTCTTGCCGCGCTGCGCGAAGGCCGTGGTGTGATGGTGCTCGATGACGAGAACCGCGAAAACGAAGGCGACATGATTTTCGCCGCCGAAACCATGACCGTTGAGCAGATGGCGCTGACCATTCGCCACGGTAGCGGTATTGTTTGCCTGTGCCTGACCGACGAACGCCGTAAACAACTCGATCTGCCAATGATGGTTGAGAACAACACCAGCGCATTTGGCACCGGTTTTACTGTGACCATTGAAGCGGCGCACGGCGTAACCACCGGCGTTTCGGCGGCTGACCGTATTACTACTGTTCGTGCGGCGATTGCCGATGGTGCAAAACCGTCCGATCTGAACCGTCCTGGCCACGTGTTCCCACTGCGCGCGCAGCCGGGGGGCGTGCTGACCCGTGGTGGTCACACAGAAGCGACTATCGATTTAGTGACGCTGGCGGGCTTCAAACCAGCGGGTGTGCTGTGTGAATTAACCAATGACGATGGCTCGATGGCGCGCGCCCCGGAATGCATCGCGTTTGCGAAACAGCACAATATGGCGGTAGTGACGATTGAAGACCTGGTGGCTTATCGCCAGGAGCATGAGCGTAAAGCCAGCTAATATTCAAACTTATCCATAAAAATCCGCAGCTTTTAGCTGCGGATTTTTTTTGCCTGTTCTGCATCAAAGTTTGGCGCGCTTCTGGTCATCACGCATTGAAAATCCAGAGTTCTACTTATAAAGTGGTAAGCGCTGCGGCGAGTATTAAAAGGGATTTGAGATTTTTCTAACTCGTTCAATTTAAGTGGCTTTGTGATTAATTTGTGAAGCAATTTTTGCCGAATATATGACGGAGGCAATGTGTTCATTTCCTGGTATTGGATTGTGGCTGTTGTTTTGATTGTCCTGGGTTATATCCACGTGCTTAAACGTAATTGCAAAGCCTGCCGCCATGATCGGGAAGCGATATATAAAGGCTATTTACGCGTGGTAGAGGAGTTAAAAAAACGTCGGCGCGTTGGGCAGGGCGATTAATACACCGCTGCCCGCAATCACCTGGCTTAACCGCCAAACCCCATCGCCTGTAGCGCTACCAGGCTTAATCCCATCACCGACATGCCGCACAGCACGCCGTAGCTGGGATTGTTATTGGGATCGATCTCTTTTGCCAGCGGCATCAGCTCATCGACCGACAGCGCCACCATGATCCCGGCGACCGCCGCCATAATCGCCGCCATCACTACCGGCGAGACCAGGCTTCCCAGAATCAGCCACGCCAGCACGCCGCCAAGGATTTCCGCCATTCCGGAGATGCCCGCCCAGAATACCGCACTGCGTTTTGACCCGGTCGCCGCATACACCGGCCCGGCAACCGCCAGCCCTTCAGGAATATTGTGTAACGCGACCGCAAAGGCGATGCCAAAGCCGAGTTCCAGGTCGTTACTGGCGGTAACGTAAGTGGCGATCCCTTCAGGGAAGTTATGCAGGCTGATACCGAGCGTCAGCAAAATAGCGGTACGGCGAATGCCGCGCGGAAAAGTTTGCTGTGTGCCCTGCATTAAATCTTGCGGATGCGCGTGCGGTAGCATGCGATCCAGCGCGAAATAGCCCAGCAAGCCGACCACAAACATGCCGTAGCCGAGCATGGGCGACATATTTTCCGTTGCCAGCGCGGCGGGCAACATCTCCATTAGCGAGATAAGCAGCATGATCCCGGCGGCAAAACCGAGCGAAAACGCCAGTACGCGGTTTGAGGGCTTCTGGCCGATAACACCAAGAAGCGCGCCAATAAATGTCGCCGCGCCTGCCAGGATGGTCAGAATCAAAGGTACTGACATAGCTTACTCCTTTATGATAATCATTCTCATTAATCTAAGTTTTTGTTGCAGGAAAAGCGAGACGGGTTGGCGATCTTTACGCATTCCTTACATTCAAAATTACTGATGATCTTCATCATGGTTATCTGAGTTCTTCACCCGCTGAAAAAGCGTAATCTACGTTTATCAAATAGACACACTCAGTAAGGATATCACCATGTCAGCACCTCGCATGCCTGCACTGTTTTTGGGCCACGGCAGCCCAATGAATGTGCTGGAAGATAACGTTTATACTCGCGCCTGGCGCGCTCTGGGCGAGACGCTGCCACGCCCGAAAGCGATTGTGGTGGTATCCGCGCACTGGTTTACTCGCGGAACTGGTGTCACCGCCATGGAAGCGCCGAAAACTATCCATGATTTCGGTGGTTTCCCGCAGGCGTTATACGATACGCATTACCCCGCTCCTGGCTCGCCGGAGCTGGCGCAACGCTTAGTTGAATTGCTCTCACCTGTGCCGGTAACGCTGGATAAAGAAGCCTGGGGGTTTGATCACGGTTCATGGGGCGTGTTGATCAAAATGTACCCGAACGCGGATATTCCGATGGTGCAGCTCAGTATCGACAGCACCAAACCGGCGGCATGGCACTTCGAAATGGGCCGTAAGCTGGCGTCGCTTCGCGATGAAGGCATCATGCTGGTGGCCAGCGGTAACGTGGTGCATAACCTGCGTACTGCGCGCTGGCATGGCGAAAATACCCCGTATCCGTGGGCCATTGCGTTCAATGATTATGTGAAAGAGAACCTGACCTGGCAGGGGCCGAGCGAACAGCATCCGTTGGTCAATTATCTTGACCATGAGGGTGGTTCGCTCTCTAACCCGACGCCGGATCACTTCCTGCCTCTGCTGTATGTGCTTGGCGCATGGGATGGCAAGGAACCTGTGTCGATACCGGTTGATGGTCTCGAGATGGGATCGCTCAGTATGCTCTCGGTCCTGGTTGGCTAAATGAATGGCGCGTTATGCGCCATTTTTTTGCCTGAAAATGGAAAACTTCGAGCAGAGTCGCAAAAAAACGCATCTGAAATACGGTTTTTTTGAAAATAAAAAGAGCTTCGCTACAAAAATGAAACGCTGTGCTGAATTTTTGCTCTTTTTGTGAACACCATCGTCGCAATAACCCACCTGAGTGTCTACGCTTCAGAGTGTCTGATTTTTAGACATACCCATAAAAACAATCCGGTGTAATGCCACGAACATTCTGTTCGCGGCCGGCCTTTTGTGCCTAAAAATTAAACCCTCTGGAGACACGGAAATATGAACTCAGCGAAAACCTTACTGAAAGTCTGTATTAGTTCCGCTCTGCTGTTTATCTCCCACGCCTCTGTCGCCCAAACCTTTCGCGCTGCCGATGTGCACCCTGCCGACTACCCGAACGTGGTGGCAGTAAAACATATGGGGGAAAAGCTCAGTAAGGCGACTGACGGTCGACTGGATATTAAGACCTTTCCAGGCGGCGTATTAGGTGACGAGAAACAAGTTATTGAGCAGGCGCAAATTGGCGCTATTGATATTATTCGTGTCTCTATGACACCAGTGGCGGCGATATTACCGGAGATAAACGTTTTTACACTGCCTTATATTTTCCGCGATGAAGACCATATGCATAAAGTGCTTGATGGCATGATTGGCCAGGAAATTGGTAACCGCCTGTCAGAAAGCAGCAAATCGCGCCTGATCTTCCTGGGCTGGATGGATGCCGGTACGCGTAATCTGATCACCAAAGCGCCTGTCACTAAGCCGGAAGATCTTAAGGGCATGAAGATCCGCGTGCAGGGCAGCCCAATTGCACTCGATACCCTGAAAGCGATGGGCGCTAACTCGGTGGCGATGGGGGTCAGCGAAGTATTCAGCGGAATGCAAACCGGGGTGATTGATGGCACGGAAAATAACCCGCCAACTTTTGTCGCGCACAACTATTTACCGGTCGTCAAAAATTATACCTGGAGTAAGCACTTTATTATTCCCGAGCTGTTTTTGTTCTCAAAAGCCAAATGGGACAAGCTGAAAAAAGAGGATCAGGAATTAATTCTGAAACTGGCTAAAGAGGCACAAGCCGAACAGCGAGAATTGTGGAAAACCTATAACGAAAAATCGCTGGAAGCCATGAAAACGGGCGGTGTGCAATTCCACGACATCGATACCAAAGCGTTTTATGAAGCCACACAACCGGTTCGCGATAAATACGGTAAAGAGCATCAGGAGCTGATTACCCGTATCCAACAAGTGCAATAACTTTTGCCGGGCGGGCGCGCTTTGTGTCCTGCCCATTTGCAACTTTCACCGGGAAAACTGCTATGGCTGAACGCTATTCGTTGTTGATGGATGTTCTTTACCGGATATCGATGTGGATTGCAGGTCTGGCGCTGTTAATTATGGTGGCGATTATTCCGGTGGGCATTTTCGCCCGCTATGTCATGAACAGCGCGTTATCGTGGCCGGAGCCGGTCGCCATTATTTGCATGGTGACCTTTACCTTTATTGGCGCCGCCGTGAGTTACCGCGCGGGGTCGCATATTGCGGTTAACATGGTTACCGATCGTTTAAGTGAACCGCTGCGCAAAGTCTGCTTTGTGTTCGCGGATTTAATGCTGCTGGCGATCAGCGTTTTTATTCTCTGGTACAGCACTGCGTTATGCGCGGAGTTGTGGGAACAGCCGGTCGCCGAATTCCCGCTCTTTACCGCAGGCGAAAGCTATCTACCGCTGCCTGTCGGTTCGGCCATTACCATTTTGTTCATTATCGAAAAAATGCTTTTTGGCGCGCAATATCACCGCCCGGTGGTGATGCTGGGTTCGTCGAGCTAATCCCCGATCACATCCCGTAAGGAACGTTTATGGATGCATTTATTCTGCTCTTTACGCTGGCCATTATGCTGGCGGTGGGTGTACCGGTGGCTTACGCCGTGGGCATTAGCGCGGTGCTGGGTGCGTGGTATATCGATATTCCGCTGGAAGCGGTGATGATCCAGCTGACGAACGGCGTGAACAAGTTCTCGCTGCTGGCGATCCCGTTTTTTATTCTCGCAGGCGCGATCATGGCGGAAGGGGGAATTGCCCGTCGGTTGGTGAATTTCGCCTATATTTTTGTCGGCTTTATCCGCGGCGGACTGTCGTTAGTAAATATTGTCGCTTCCACGTTTTTCGGCGCGATTTCTGGATCGTCCGTGGCAGATACCGCCTCGATCGGTTCAGTGATGATCCCGGAAATGGATAAAAAAGGGTACCCGCGTGATTTTGCTGCCGCGGTCACTGCCAGCGGATCGGTGCAGGCGATCTTAACGCCGCCAAGTCACAACTCGGTGATCTACTCGCTGGCGACGGGCGGTACAGTTTCTATTGCCGCACTCTTTATTGCCGGGATCCTGCCGGGTTTGTTGCTCAGTTTTACACTGATGGTAATGTGCGTGGCATTCGCCCATAAACGCGGTTATCCAAAAGGGGAGCGCGTGCCGTTTCGCCAGGCGTTGAAGATCTTTGTGGATACGCTGTGGGGGTTGATGACCGTGGTGATCATCATGGGCGGCATCTTGTCCGGGATCTTCACTGCGACGGAATCGGCGGCAATCGCCTGCCTGTGGGCCTTTTTCGTCACCATGTTTATTTACCGCGATTACAAATGGTCGGAACTGCCGAAGCTGATGTACCGCACGGTGAAAACGGTGACGATCGTGATGATCCTGATTGGCTTTGCCGCCGCGTTCGGGGCGGTAATGACCTATATGCAATTGCCCGCCCGCATTACGGAAGCCTTCACCCAAATCTCGGATAACAAATACGTTATTTTGATGTGCATTAACATCATGCTGCTGTTGCTCGGCACGCTGATGGATATGGCGCCGCTAATTTTGATCCTGACGCCGGTGCTGCTGCCGGTGACTAATGCGCTGGGGATCGATCCGGTACATTTCGGCATGATCATGCTGGTGAACCTGGGAATTGGATTGATCACCCCGCCTGTCGGTTCGGTGCTGTTTGTCGCCAGTGCGGTCAGTAAGCAGAAGATCGAACAGGTGGTAAAAGCGATGCTGCCTTTTTATGCCGTATTGTTTTTAGTGTTGATATTGGTGACCTATATTCCGGCGATCTCGCTGTTCCTGCCGAAACTGTTTGGCGTGTTGTAAACAATAAAAAAACCCGGCTCAACGGGCCGGGTTTTCTCTTATTCCACAAAGACGTGCGGATAGAAACGGGAGAGATCCTGGGTTATCAATGCGCGATCTTCGCGAATGCCGATCCCGGCGGGTTGATCGTTTATAAGCCAGCTGCCAATCAGCGTATAGCTGTCGCCGAATTTGGGTAGCGGGCAGAACTGCTGCACGATCATGCCTTCTTCGCCGTACGGCCCTTCAACGGCTTCGACCGTTTTGCCGTTTTCAATGATCGACACATTGGCGCCTTCGCGGGAGAAAATGGGTTTAACAACGTATTTTTCCATCTCCGGGTGCGCGTCTTCGGCAAAATAAGCCGGCAACAGGTTCGGATGATCCGGGAACATTTCCCACAACATCGGCAACAGTGCTTTGTTGGAAATAATGCTTTTCCAGGCGGGTTCCAGCCAGCGTACGCCTGCGTCTTCCAGCTTGGTAGAGAACATTTCGCGCAGCATATATTCCCACGGATAGAGCTTAAACAGGTTACCAATCACCTGGTCTTGCAAATCCGTGAACTGGCCTTTTTCCCCGAGACCGATATCTTCGATATAAAGGAATTCAGACGCCAGCTCTGCTTCTGCCGCACAATCCTGCAAATACTGCACTGTACCGCGATCTTCGACCGTATCGCGACAGCAGGTAAAATGCAGCAGCTGAAAACCGTGCTGCTCACGCAACTCGGCAAAGCGCTCAATCAGCTTCTCTTGCAGGCTATTAAACTGATCGCTGCCTTGCGGCAGGTTGCCGGCATTGAGCTGATCTTCCAGCCAAATCCACTGGAAGAACGCTGCTTCATACAGCGAAGTCGGCGTATCAGCATTATTTTCCAGCAGCTTGGGTTCGCCCACGCCATCCCAGGCGAGATCGAGGCGCGAATACAAAGAGGGCTGATGCGTGGCCCATGACTGGCGCACAAAACTCCAGGTGTGCTTAGGAATGCGAAACTTCGCCATCAGCTCATCGCTGGCAACGACTTGCTCAACCACCTTCAGGCACATCTGATGCAATTCTGCGGTCACGTCTTCCAGCTTCTCGACCTGCGCAAGCGTCAGCTTGTAATAGGCATCCTCACACCAGTAGGGCTCGCCGTACATGGTGTGAAAATTGAAACCGTACTCGGTGGCTTTTTCGCGCCAGTCCGGGCGCTCGGTAATACTGATTCTTTCCATGGCGCTTAGCCGCCCATTGAACGGGTGGTTGTACCGCTGGCGCTACGCTGCATGGTGCTCTGCTTCGCCACAGACTCACCAAAGCCGCCGCGCGTTACCGTGGTGGTGGTCGCCGGTTTCGGCGCCATCGCCGTTTTCGGTACGTTCATGGTACGGCCAGGCTGCGCTGCACCGTAACCTTTACCGGAAGCATCGGTGTACTGACCATAAGCAGGGCTTGCCGGGTTACGCGAGCTGAATAACGGCTGCTGTGCAAAGCCCGCGCCGCCGCCCATCATCCGACCCATCATGTAACCAGCCATTAGCGGCATCCAGAAGCTGCCGCTGGACTGCGCCTGTGCCTGGTTTTCCGGCGCTACGCCTGCCTGCACCGGTGCTGCCTGGCACTGACCTTCACCGAACTCGGCGACGCAATCTTCACGCGTGGCATATTTCGGTGCGGTACGCTCGGCTTCTTTCAGCGCGTTGTTATACGCGGTGGTACATTCCGCGCTTTTCCCCGGGTTTGCCGATGAGCAATCATCCGCGTTTTGATACAGGGAAACTGTCTCGTCATTTTTTTCACAACCCGCCAGCATAAAAACGGCGGTAACCGCCAGCGCGACAGGCGTCAGATGGCGCGCGCTCCAGTTTTTGCGGAACGTCGCGTGTTGGATGTTTTTTGTCCGTTTCATTGTAATATTCCTGGACCCCAAAGGTATAAGTAAACGGTCAGGATAGAGGATGCGGGGGGGAAGTTAAAGCAAGGAGGGGAGGCCTTTACGTTGCCTTACGTAAAAATGGGGGCTTGATGCCCCCGTTGTCGAAAAGTACTGCTTAACGTTTCACGCTGGTGCGTGCTGCGGCAGGTTGTGCGTTGCCGTTGAAGTTATCAACGCTGGCTGCCTGCTGTGCATTTTCAGGCGCGACGCTTTCCGGTGCGGTATCGACCGGTTTACCCAGCGTACTGTTCAGCGCCAGCAGATCCTGCTCGTTCAACGAACCCAGCGCGGATTTAATATTCAATTGGTTGATCAGGTAATTGTAACGCGCGCTGGAGAGCTGCTGCTTGGCGTTATACAACGTGGTGGTCGCGTCCAGCACATCGACGATAGTACGCGTACCCACGGAGTAACCCGCTTCCATCGCATCCAGAGAACTCTGGGCAGAAACCACCGCCTGTTTGTAGGCGTTGATGCTGCTGATAGAGGCGTTCACGTTGTTAAAAGAGGAACGCACGGTCTGCACCACGTTGCGGTGCGCGCTTTCCAGTTGTTCGCTCGCGCCAACAAAGTTGTACTGCGCCTGTTTCACCTGCGAACTTACCTGGCCACCCTGATACAGCGGCAGGGAGAAGCTCAGACCCACTTTATTCTGGCCGGCGTCAACATCCGGGTTTTGCGCGCTTTTTGAACCGCTGTAAGAGGTGTTAGAGACACCTGTTGAGGCGGTTAAATTGAGCGTTGGCAAATGACCATCTTGCGCCTGGCGAATTTGCTCGCGGGCCAGATCCTGGCTCAAACGCGCCTGCAGCAGCGTCAGGTTACGGTTTTCCGCTTCCTTCAGCAGCGCATTAACGGCTTGCGGTTTATCGGTCTTGAAGTTGTCGACGTTCAGCGAAGCCAGTTGCGGGTAGTAATTACCGGTGACCTGACGCAGCGCTTCCACCATATTGTCGAGGTTGTTGCGCGCGGTCACTTCGTTCGCCAGTACGGTGTCGTACTGCGAGCGGGCGTTTTGCACATCGGTGATGGCGACCAGGCCGACGTTAAAGCGTTGGGTTGTTTGATCCAACTGACGGTAGATCGACTGTTTCTGTGCTTCGGTGTAGGAAAGCGTATCAATGGCGCTCAGTACGTTGAAATAGGCGGTAGCCGTATTCAAAATCAACGTTTGCTGATCGGTCTGCCAGGTGACGTCCTGAATACCGGCGGTTTTTTCCTGCAGCGTCAGGGCGCGCCATTTCGACATATCAAAAATGGTTTGCGTTAACTGCAAGGATGCGCTGGTGACATTCGAATTGACGCCTTTGCTGTCACGGTAGCCATTGGAATAGTCATAATCTGCACCCAAACCAAGCTGAGGCAGTAACGGGCTACGCGCTTCGTTAATCTTTTCAAAAGCAGCATCGCGGTCAGCGGCGGATTTACGCAGATCCGGGTTGCTTAAACGCGCCTGCTGATAAACCTGTAACAGGTTTTCTGCCTGGCTCATGGCGCTGAAGCCGGTCAGGCTCAGGCCGATAAGGAGGGGGAGCAATTTCTTCATTTGCATTCCTTGTTGTGAAGCAGTATTAGCGCTGGTCTAAATTAGAAAAAATAATCGCCGATTCTACCAGATAGTGGCACCGCTTAAGCTTGGCGTAACGTGCCATCGGCGTAAATATGCATCAATCTATCACATAGCACTTGAAACGATAGCTATACAGGCTTGAAATCTACTGTTTTGTCATTATTTCAAAAGAGATGCCGCCCATGAGTAAGCCAGTAACATCCGCAGTGACTTTCACAAAAAACGATGTAGAAATTATTGCACGGGAAACACTCTATAGCGGTTTTTTTTCGCTCGATCTATACCGCTTTCGCCACCGTTTATTCAATGGCGAAATGAGCGGTGAAGTTCGCCGTGAAATTTTTGAACGCGGTCATGCCGCAGTCTTGCTACCCTTTGACCCAGTGCGCGACGAAGTTGTGCTGATCGAACAGATCCGCATTGCGGCGTTTGATACCAGCGAAACCCCATGGTTACTCGAAATGGTGGCCGGCATGATTGAAGAGGGCGAAAGCGATGAAGATGTTGTGCGTCGCGAAGCCATCGAAGAGGCCGGTCTGCACGTTGGTCGTGTGAAAAGAATGTTGAGTTATTTGGCAAGCCCCGGCGGCACCAGCGAGCGTTCTGCCGTGTTGGTGGGCGAAGTGGATGCCACGCAGGCCTCGGGTATTCATGGTCTGGTGGATGAAAACGAAGATATTCGTGTTCATGTGGTGAGCCGGGAACAGGCTTACCAGTGGGTAGAAGAGGGGAAAATCGACAACGCAGCGTCTGTCATTGCCCTGCAATGGCTGCAACTGCATCATGGGAGCTTACGAAACGAGTGGAAAAAATGAAGCGTTATACACCTGACTTCCCAGAAATGATGCGCCTGTGCGAAACCAATTTCGCCCAGTTGCGCCGCTTGCTGCCGCGTAATGACGTAGCGGGCGAAACGGTGAGCTATCAGGTGACCAACGCGCAGTACCGGTTAACGATAGTCGAGTCCACCCGCTACACCACGCTTGTGGAAATTGAGCAGACCGCGCCATCGATTAGTTACTGGAGCTTGCCGTCAATGACGGTGCGCCTTTATCACGACGCGATGGTGGCTGAAGTGTGTTCGAGTCAGCAGATCTTTCGTTTCAAAGCGCGTTATGATTATCCGAATAAAAAGTTGCATCAACGCGACGAAAAGCATCAAATTAACCAGTTTCTGGCCGATTGGCTGCGTTACTGTTTAGCACATGGAGCAATGGCGATTCCGGTTTGTTAGCGTCGTGAAACCTAAGGACACCATTTGGAAAGCCTGTTAAACCTCTCTCTGGCGGGTGAGCCCAGAGTGAGGGTATTACAAATAACTGATTCTCACCTGTTTGCCGAAAAGCATGAAACGTTGTTAGGGGTGAATACCTGGGAAAGCTATCAGGCAGTACTGGAGGCTATCCGCTCTCAGCAGCGTGAATGCGATCTTATTGTCGCCACCGGCGACCTGGCACAGGACCATACCGCTGCGGCTTATCAGCTTTTCGCTGATGGTATCGCAAGCTTTGACGCGCCTTGCGTTTGGCTGCCTGGTAACCACGATTTCCAGCCCGCCATGTACAGCGCGCTGCAGGATGCGGGGATCTCGCCGGCGAAACGCGTTTTTATCGGCGATCACTGGCAAATTCTGCTGCTGGATAGCCAGGTCTTTGGCGTACCACACGGTGAATTGAGCGAGTTCCAGCTCGACTGGCTGGAGAAGAAACTCACCGACAGCCCGCAGCGCCACACCTTATTGCTGCTCCATCACCATCCACTCCCTTCCGGCTGCAGTTGGCTCGATCAACACAGCCTGCGTAACGCGGGTGAGCTGGATAACGTATTACAGCGTTTTCCGCAGGTGCGGTATCTGTTGTGCGGGCATATTCACCAGGAGCTGGATCTCGACTGGAACGGCCGCCGTCTGCTGGCGACGCCATCAACCTGCGTCCAGTTTAAACCGCACTGCGCTAACTTCACGCTTGATACCATCGCGCCCGGCTGGCGCTGGCTGGATCTCTACCCGGACGGAACGTTGCACACAGAAGTTTGCCGTCTGGAAAGCACCCAGTTCAGGCCGGATACCGCTTCAGAAGGTTACTGATGTCCACGCTTCTTTATCTGCACGGGTTTAATAGTTCGCCGCGTTCCGCTAAGGCGACGCTGCTTTCGCAATGGCTGGCGCAGCATCACCCGGAGATCAACGTGATTGTGCCGCAACTGCCGCCTTACCCCGCTGCGGCGGCAGAATTGCTGGAGTCACTGGTGCTGGCGCAGGGCGGAAAACAGCTTGGTATCGTCGGCTCTTCGCTCGGGGGCTATTACGCCACCTGGCTTTCGCAATGTTTCATGTTGCCTGCGGTGGTGGTGAATCCGGCGGTGCGACCGTTTGAATTGCTGGCAGATTATCTTGGCAATAACGAGAACCCCTACACAGGGCAGCAATATGTGCTAGAGTCTCGCCATATTTACGAGCTCAAAGTGATGCAAGTTGACCCGCTCGAAGCGCCGGATTTAATCTGGCTGCTACAACAAACCGGGGACGAAGTGCTGGATTACCGCCAGGCGGTGGCATATTACGATGCCTGCCGTCAGACAGTGGAAGAGGGCGGAAACCATGCCTTTGTGGGCTTTGAGAATCATTTCACACAGATTATCGATTTCCTTGGGCTGCATTGAGCCATCAAGGAAACGATGCGGTCACTATCTACGAACAAACCATGACGCAATCCTATAACGCTGATGCCATAGAGGTACTCACCGGGCTTGAGCCGGTTCGCCGCCGTCCGGGGATGTACACCGATACCACGCGCCCTAACCACCTGGGCCAGGAAGTTATTGATAACAGCGTCGATGAAGCGCTGGCGGGCCACGCTAAGCGCGTGGACGTGATCCTGCACGCCGATCAGTCGCTGGAAGTTATCGATGACGGGCGCGGTATGCCGGTGGATATCCACCCGGAAGAGGGTGTTCCGGCCGTTGAGCTGATCCTCTGTCGTCTGCACGCCGGCGGTAAATTCTCCAATAAAAACTACCAGTTCTCTGGTGGTTTGCACGGCGTTGGCATCTCGGTGGTTAACGCCTTGTCCCGCCGCGTGGAAGTGACTGTCAAACGTGACGGCCAGGTCTATAGCATCGCGTTTGAAAACGGTGAAAAAGTGCAGGATCTGCAAGTGATCGGCACCTGCGGTAAACGCAATACCGGCACCAGTGTGCATTTCTGGCCGGATGAATCCTTCTTTGATAGCCCGCGTTTTTCCGTTTCCCGTTTGACGCATCTGCTGAAAGCCAAAGCCGTTCTTTGCCCGGGGGTTGAGATCACCTTTAAAGATGAGGTGAACAACGCCGAGCAGCGCTGGTGCTACCAGGACGGCCTGAACGATTATTTGTGCGAAGCGGTTAATGGCCTGCCGACGCTGCCGGAGAAACCGTTTATCGGCAATTTCTCTGCTGAAACGGAAGCGGTAGATTGGGCCCTGCTGTGGCTGCCGGAAGGCGGCGAGCTGCTGACGGAAAGCTATGTCAACCTGATCCCCACCATGCAAGGCGGCACGCACGTTAACGGCCTGCGTCAGGGGTTGCTGGACGCAATGCGCGAATTCTGCGAATACCGCAATATTCTGCCGCGCGGCGTGAAGCTTTCAGCGGAAGATATCTGGGATCGCTGCGCTTATGTGCTGTCGGTGAAGATGCAGGATCCGCAGTTCGCCGGGCAGACCAAAGAGCGATTATCTTCTCGTCAGTGCGCCGCGTTTGTTTCTGGCGTGGTGAAAGACGCATTCAGCCTGTGGCTGAACCAGAATATTCAAACGGCGGAACTGCTGGCGGAGATGGCCATCTCCAGCGCCCAGCGGCGTATGCGGGCCGCCAAAAAAGTGGTGCGCAAAAAGCTGACCAGCGGCCCGGCGTTGCCTGGTAAGCTGGCGGATTGTACCGCGCAGGATCTGAGCCGCACCGAACTGTTCCTCGTGGAAGGTGACTCGGCGGGCGGCTCCGCGAAACAGGCGCGCGATCGTGAATACCAGGCGATCATGCCGCTAAAAGGCAAGATCCTGAACACCTGGGAAGTCTCTTCCGATGAAGTGCTGGCCTCGCAAGAAGTACACGACATTTCGGTGGCGATCGGTATCGATCCAGACAGCGACGATCTGAGCCAACTGCGTTACGGCAAGATCTGTATTCTCGCGGATGCGGATTCCGATGGCTTGCACATCGCCACACTGCTTTGCGCATTGTTTGTAAAGCACTTCCGCGCGCTGGTGAAAAACGGCCACGTTCATGTGGCGCTGCCGCCGTTGTACCGTATCGACCTCGGCAAAGAGGTTTATTACGCGCTCACGGAAGAGGAAAAAACCGGTGTGCTGGAGCAGTTAAAACGCAAAAAGGGCAAACCGAACGTGCAGCGCTTTAAAGGGCTGGGCGAAATGAACCCGATGCAGTTGCGTGAAACCACGCTTGATCCGAATACCCGCCGCCTTGTGCAACTGGTGATCAGCGACGAAGACGAACAGCAGACCAACGCAATGATGGATATGTTGCTGGCGAAGAAGCGTTCAGAAGATCGCCGCAACTGGCTACAAGAAAAAGGCGACATGGCGGATATTGAAGCCTGATAAGCACCGTTGCAAAACAAAAAAGGGATGCTTAATGCATCCTTTTTTGTTTTGGTGCTATCAGCGACTTGCGATGACCTAAGAATTATCTTAAGGTTTTTGTTAGTCGATAGGGCAGCGATGAAGGACGCAATATGAACCATATGGATGAGTTAATTCTCAAGTTAAAAGATAATGTTAAACAAGCCAACAGCAGCCAGCAAAATAGCTTTGCGTATATCATCGGTAATAATGGTTCGGGGAAAAGCCGGGCATTAAGAGATATTGCAAAAAAAATAGCAGCAGACCATGGTGACGCAAAAATATTGTGTGTTGCCAATACAGTTTATGACAGGTTTCAAGGTCTTAAAGATAAGCGTATTATTTATCTTGGTATGAGGAACGTCAACAACGCTATCTTTTATGCGAGTATCGGCCGGCAGTTAGCTACCTATTTGACTGCGCCAACGCTTGTGAAAGAACAGCTTGAGAAAATTGAAAAAAATATGCAATTAAAATTCAAGCTTTCAATCACAGAGCAAGGTAAGAAGTATACTGAAGTATTAGATCGCAGGAGAGAGAAAACCAGCATTGATAAAATTATATCCGCTGAGGATGGGAAAAATGTTGAAGCACTTTTTGGCAGTGAACATTTTATTTCTGATTTAAAGCCAGAGCAATCAAAATTCTTGAATACTTTCTTATCGTTAAGGCCAAAAAATATTAAAGTGTTGCTAGAGATGCAACATGGGCAGTACGATTTTGGTGAGTTGAGCAGCGGTGAACAAACCAAGATTTTGACCAGTTTGAAGATCGCACTCAATGCGGAAGATAATTGTGTCATCTTAATTGATGAACCTGAAATCAGTTATCATCTGCACTGGCAAATGACTTTTCACAACGATCTGGAAGAGCTTCTTTCCCGGAATAAAGGTATCTACTGTATTATCGCAACACACTCCCCGGTTGTGGTATCAGAAGCTATGCGACAGAAAAAAACCGATGCAGTTATTATAATGGATAAAGGAAATGAAACATCACCGATTATCTATAAAGATTCCCATGAAATTGCCAAAGAATCTTATGATCGAGTCATTCTCGATTATTTTTATACTTCGCCCTATCGCTCTACTTTTGTGGAGGAGGAAATTGCCAGAACTGTGACAAGCTTGACTCCCGATTCAAGTTCTGCACAGGTTAATGAGGCGGTTGCCAGTCTGAAAAAAATAAAAGAAAAGGTGCAAGGCCTTGGAGGGAAAGAGGGATTAATAAAACAGGCTATTGATATAATTGAAAATATGAAAGAGTGGAATGACTCTATTGCTAATAGGGTGGTAAGCGATAGAGAGAGTCGAGGTGATGATTATGTTGAATAATATAGCGATCACTCAGGATGAGAAAGATATAATAATAAGATTGCAGGCGCTGTTAGCCAGTAATACTCTGAAGCCTTCTGAGGTTTGGACTTGTTTTTCTCTCCCTAAGCGTGAACAATCTTTTTTTTCTGGGCGTCAAAAAAACAAAGTCCAAAAGAAAGAAATATTCACGACGCAGGAGATTAACTGTTTAAAAGAGTTAAAGAAACGTCTGGTTGCCGACTTGCTAAAACATAGTAATAAGCGATGCTGTTATTGCAAGCGTAGTGTTGGCCGTTACGGGAGAAGTTTGCAAATTGAGCATATACGAGGAAAAACATTAAACCCTTCGCAGATGTTTGTCCTCGATAATCTGACCATGGCATGTGTGGATTGTAATCAAACTAAAAGCCATGCCATCGATAAGAATAATATTTCTCACACTATTATTGACCCAAAATCAGCCAATTTTGTTTACACCAATCATTTAAATTATATTCAGATCTCCAGCGCTGATTTTCATTATTTAAAATATAAATGGGTTGATAACTCACTCGGCAAAAACACCTATGAAAAACTCGATTTCCCGTTTCTTGAAAATATGGAAGTACTGGCCAATATTAGCCCCAGAACGGGCGAGTTGATTGACCGGCTGGATCAGAGTATTGCAGAATTTATTGGGCGACCTGAAGCTGAAGACGTTGCTGAATTTATGATGGTGTTAAAGAGAAGAATAATCAGGCAACCCTGATACCTACCTGCTCCAGTTTATCGTGGTGAAGCCGGTATCCAGTTCGCTTCCCGGATGGCGTGACAGAACCATACCTTAGTAAAAAACACAGTCGGTAAAAGTCAGCGCGGTTTAGCGCGAAGAGTTTTTCCTGTATTGCAGCGGCGTTTCGCCAATGCCTTTCTTAAACGCGCTGATAAAGTAAGTCACATCTGAAAAGCCCACTTCGCTGGCGATATGATGAATGGCCAGCGCACTATGCAGTAGCAAGTCGCACGCTTTGCGCAAGCGCAAAGTGTTCAGATACTGGTGAATAGGTTCGCCGGTCTCAAAATGGAAACGGCGCGAGACATAGCTGCGGGATTTGCCCAACTCCTGCGCCAGCCGCGCAAGGCTGAATTTCTGCCGGTAGTTCTCCTCCAGCCAGAACATCACCGGGGTAGCAATGCCGTTGCGTTCATCCGGCAATTTCTGCTTGTCTTCCGGCAACATACTCAACAGATTAAGCAACAAACAGGCGACTTGTTCGCCATTCAGACTGTGGTTCTCGGCAAGCCTCGCGTAGCTGCTAAACAGGTGGTCGATATGCGGGTGAATAGCCGCGACATCCATCACCACCGCCGCGCCACCGCGTAACGCGAGAAGTTGCAAACGCTGGTGATTGTGCGGGAACGCGCGCAGGTTTTGCAGCACGGCGTGGTGATCAACATGAATAATGGTGCGTCGATAAATGGCCTGTGCTTGCTCATCCACCATCACTTTATGGATGGTGAAAGGCGGAAAGAAAAAGAGTCGACCAGGCCGCATGGTGTACTGGCGGTTATCAACCATAACCACGCCAAAACCCTCTTCAACGTACAGCACCTCCAGACACTGGTGCCAGTGGTGATAACGCACGGTGTTGGCGAAAAGTCGGCTAAACGACACCACCGCATCGTTTAAGGTGATCAACTCAAGTCGTTCGTTCTGTAATGGCGTCGTCATAGTGCAACCCATCTCAATTTTTACCCCGCAAGATACATTTATAAACCACGGTTTTAAATTTTCTCAACAGAGGGTTCAGGCAAAGCGTGCCGATGTGACAAAGCTAACATTTCCGGCGGTTGTTCATTAACTATCCTTCAGCCACACCATGAAGGAGAGAACGCTATGCAGGCGGCGGAAGTGAAAACATCAAATCCATTGTCATCCCGCGACGATGTGGTCGGCGCGTTGAAGCAGATGCTGGCGGCGCTGGATAAACAGTTTCCGGAAGGGGCGTCGCATTTCTCGCTGGGAGCCACCAGCGCGCATTACAGCGATGCGATTGCCGAAATGGAAGGGCTGTCCCGCGCGCTGTGGGGGTTGTTTCCATTAATGGCAGGCGGCGATGCAGAACCCTTCAGTCACAAGTATCTGGCTGCGATCAAACGCGGTGTCGATCCGCAAAGCGCGGGCTACTGGGGAGCAACGGAACCCTACGATCAACGGCTGGTGGAGATGGCGGCTTACGGTCTGGGGCTGGCGCTGCTGGGCGATAAATTTACCGCCTTGCTGGGCGAAGCTGATGTCCACAATCTGCACCAGTGGCTGAACCAGATCACCGACGCGCAGATGCCTGACAGCAACTGGAATTTTTTCGCCATCATGGTGCAGCTCGGTTTTAAACGTGCCGGATTACCCTGGGATGCCGCAGCCATTGAACGGCGCTTTAGCATGATGGATGCCTATTACCTTGGCGACGGCTGGTATTCCGATGGTCCTGGCCGGCCAAAAGATTACTACATCTCAATGGCATTTCATTTTTACGGGCTGATTTACGCCACGCTGAACGCAGAAGACGATGCAGCGCGCGCGGCGATTCTCCATGAGCGGGCAACGCTTTTTGCCGAAGATTTTATCTATATGTCAGCGGCGGAGGGCGAATCTGTTCCGTTTGGCCGCAGCCTGACTTACCGCTTTGCGATGGTGGCATTCTGGAGTGCGGTTGCCTTTTCCGGGCTGGAAGTATTTTCTCCAGGCGTGGTGAAAGGGGTTGTCCTGCGCCATCTGCGCTGGTGGTTACAGCAGCCGATTTTCGATCGCGACGGCATTTTAACGCTTGGTTTCGCCTACCCGAACCTTGCGATGTGTGAAGACTACAATTCACCTGGCTCGCCGTACTGGGCGCTGAAAGTTTTTCTGATCCTGGCGCTGCCGCACTCACACGAATTCTGGCAAGCGCCAGAGCTGCCGCTGCCTGCGCTAAACACGCAGCGTACGATTGCACCTGCCGGGCAGATTATTGTCCACAGCGATCGCTCGCGGCATGTCTGGATGCTCACCGCCGGACAACTGGAGCTGAACAATTACGTCAATACCGAGGCGAAATACACAAAGTTTGCTTACTCAAGCCGTTTTGGTTTCACCATCGAACGCGGGCGTTATGGAATTAAACACGCCGCTTGCGACTCGATGCTTTTGCTCAGCGAAGGGGATAATTACTTTCGCGGCCGCCGTGAGTGCGACGAGGTGATTGTGACAGAACAGGCGATTTTCTCGCGCTGGTCGCCATGGTCAGACGTGCATATCGCAAGCTGGCTTATTCCGTGCGGCGACTGGCACCTGCGCGTGCATCGTATTGATTCGGCTCGCCATTTACAAAGCGTAGAGGGTGGATTCGCCGTGCTGAAAGCGCCGCACCGCGACGCGCAGGGCGGTAGCCTGGTGAGCGCGGAAAATGGCGTCAGCGGCATCTTTGAATTACTTGCCACCGCGCCGCGGGAAGCCGACAGCGTGGTCACACCGCCTAACAGCAGCATTATGTTTTCCCCTTGCGCGTCAATTCCGGTGCTGCGTGGAGACATTGCGCCGGGCAGGCAGTGGCAGGCCTGTGCCGTTCAGGCGGCTATTACGGAGCAGGCTTTTGATTTCGTCTTACCGCAGTTGCACATCGAAGAACAGGCGCTGGTGATTAAAAAACCGGGGCAGAAAAATAATATTGTTATTGCCTTTTAATTCCCGGCTACGGCCGGGCTATGAACTCTGAACCCTACATGCTTTCGTCGAGGATAGTATGGAAAAGATCGCGATAAATAATAAAACCGAATATTACAAAATCAGTAGCTTTATCTTTCTCTATTTTTTTACCTGGTCTGCAAGTATCGGCCTGCTGGCTATCTGGTTAGGACAAAAAGCCAATCTTAGCGGTACGGTTATTGGCACAGTATTCGCTATTAACGGGATCTTTTCCGTTATTTTGAAACCGATTTACGGTTACATTCTGGATAAAATAGGCATGAGCAAATACTTGCTCTATTTTGTGGTGCTGATGTCAGCATTAATGGCACCGTTTTTTATCTACGTTTATCAACCGTTATTAATTTCAAATACCCTGCTGGGCATTATTGTTGGCGCTATCTATTTAAGTTTTGCCTGGTATGCGGGTGTCGCCGCCTGTGAATCTTATACCGACCGCTACAGCCGCTTAAACGGCATGGAGTTTGGCCAAATCAGGATGTGGGGCTCGCTCGGTTGGGCGGTAGCGTCCTCGTTCTCCGGCCTGCTGTTTAACCTCTCACCGGCGTATAACTTCATCATGGGATCGGTCGCGTCGCTTATCATGCTGGCGGTGCTGCTGAGCCTGAAAGTCAACGTTAACGCCGCCAACGCCAGCGAGGTGCTGACCAAAGAGAAAATCGCCCCGGCGGATGTCTACGCGCTGCTGCGTAACCGCAAATTCTGGGCATTTTGTCTGTACGTTGCCGGTGTGGCGTGGATGATGTTTATCGCCGAGCAGCAATTCTCCCGCTATTTCGTCACCTTCTTTGATGACGTTCATCAGGGCAACGCGGTGTTTGGTTACCTGGGCACGGTGCAGTCCGGCATGGAATTCGTCATGTATATGGTGATCCCGCTGTTTGTGAATTTCATCGGCGCGAAACGCGGGTTACTAATTGTCGGGTTGGCGGTGGGCGCGCGGTTGATTATTTCCGGACTATGCGAGTCTCATCTGCTTATTTCAGTATTAAAACCGTTATATGGTCTTGAGATTTGCCTGCTGCTGGTATCGGTATTTAAATACATTGCTGAACATTTCGATAAACGCGTTAATGCCACCATGTATTTATTGGGTTACCAGGCAATGTTATATGTCGGTAACGTCGTGGTCTCTTCCCCGGCCGGTATTTTGTATGACCGCATCGGCTTTGAAAATACCTATATTATTATGGGCTGCGTGGCACTGACCTTCACATTAATTTCCCTGTTTACGTTATCGGCTTGCCAAAGTAAATGGCGTCAGCATAGCGCACTGGATATCGCGGGAAATAACTAACGCGTTAACGGCTATTTTAAATTACGCACCAACAAGGAACCGAAATATGTTAAGTAAAATCGTTGAGGAAACGTTACGTGATTATCCCGGCGCACCTGTGGATGCGCAGGTATTTAAAGATGAACTTGATTCTGCGCGTAGCCATACCCTTGAACTGATTCGCCGTCATTTAACGGAATTCGGAGAACACTTTCCTGCCGAAACCTGTGTGCAGGGTTATTACCCGTTAACCGACAATGTCGAGTGGACCACCAGTTTCTGGACCGGGCAGCTTTGGCTGGCGTGGGAAATGAGTGGCGATGAGCAGTTCCGCGCGCTGGCAGAGCGCCATGTGCGCTCATTCGGCCTGCGCATTGCCGGGCGCAGCGACACCAACACCCACGATCTCGGCTTCTTATATACGCTTTCGTGCGTGGCAAGCTGGCGGCTGACCGGCAATCGCGATGCGCGCGGTTTCGCCCTGCTGGCGGCAGAAGCGCTGCTGGAGCGCTTCCATCACAAGGCGCAGATTATCCAGGCGTGGGGCGATCTGCGCGATCCTGAACAAGCCGGGCGGATGATCATCGACTGCAATATGAACCTGCCGCTGCTCTACTGGGCGACAGAACAGACCGGGGAGCGGCGCTTTGCCGATGCGGCGCAAGCCCATGTGCGGCAGGCGGCGAAATACCTGATTCGCGAAGATGCCTCCACGTTTCACACGTACTATATGGATATCAACACCGGTGCGCCGCGTTACGGCAATACGCAGCAGGGCTACGCGGATGATTCCTGCTGGTCGCGCGGGCAGGCGTGGGGGATTTACGGTTTTCTGCTGAGCTTTATCTACACTGGCGATCAAGAGATGGTGGCGCTGTCGAAACGGCTGGCGAACTACTTTCTCAACCGCTTGCCGGAAGATGCGGTGTGCCACTGGGATCTGGCGCTGGTCGGCACCGATGCGTTGCGCGATTCGTCATCGGCGGCGATTGCCGTCTGCGGGCTACTGGAGCTGGTTAAGCATCTGCCCGTTACCGATCCGGACAGAGAACGCTACCAGCAGTGGGCAATGCGTATTATGTCATCGCTTAATAAGCACTATCTGGCGGGGAAAAACGAACCGACTAACGGGCTGCTGAAACATTCCGTATATCATCTGGCGAGCAATAAGGGCGTTGATGAGTGTAGTAGCTGGGGGGATTACTTCTATGTGGAAGCGCTGATGCGCTTTTCGCAGAGCTGGAAACTCTACTGGTAAAAGCAGTGTCCCTCTCTGTAAACGGAGAGGGACAAACGCTTAGAGACCCGCTTCCAGGATGCGGATATGCGTCTCAAGCACGTCGCCTTTTACCGCTTCGCTCCACGCTTTCATATGCGGTGTCTGCAGGTGCGCTTCAAGGTGTGCGACGCTTTCCCACAGTTCCACCATCATGATGGAGTCCGGCGCGGTCGCCTGAAAACTTACGTTAGCCGCATGATCGACCAGCGGCGCGTAGCCGTGGCAACCCGCTTCCTGCAACACGACCGGTACAATCTTGGCGAATTCATCAAGTACCGCCTGGCGGTGATGCTGTCCTGGACGGGTACGGATTTCTGCAATTACTGTCAACATGATTAACCTACTCCCTATAAGTCCAGCTTCACAGTTAAGCAAAAATCTCACTCAGATGCTTGCGATATTCTGCGATATAGCGTGGCACGTCCGGCATTTTAATCACGTCATTCACGATAAAGGTTGGCAGTGCATCCATACCCAGGAACTGGTTCGCTTTATGGAACGGCAGGTAAACCCCGTCAACGCCCACGCCGTGGAAGAACTGTTCTTCATCCGTAAAGGCGTCCATCGGCGCGTTCCAGGTCAGCGACAGCATGTAGGTTTTGCCCTGAATCAGGCCGCCAGAACCGTATTTTTTCGAAGCGTCAGAACGCGTGCGACCGTCGCTGGCGTACAGCGAACCGTGGCCTTCGGTGAACACGTCGTCCATATACTTTTTTACTGTCCACGGTGCACCCATCCACCAGCCTGGCATCTGCCAGATAATGGTGTCAGCCCACAAGAAGTTCTCTACTTCTGCTTTGATATCGTAATCGCCGTCGGTACGTACGGTTTTAACATCATGCCCGGCGTCGCGCAGAAAACTTTCCGCGACCTCGGTCAGGGTGTCATTCAGTTGGCCGTTAGAGTGCGCGAATTTTTTCGCACCGTTGATAATTAAGATATTGCTCATGAGAAATCCTCGGTTAAATGCGTTTGACGGCGATTTTAACCGCATCAACGGTGCGGAAAAATTGGCAAAACGTGCAAAGACTTTTGCTTGAGCCGCAATAAACCTCGCTACCAGCTCACCTGCGCGATAAACCCGCCTTGCGGATGATTGCCAAATGCGACGCGCATGTGATGCAGTCGGGCAATGCGTTGCACAATTGATAACCCCAGCCCACTACCGGTTTGCGTTTGTCCCGGCGGGCGGTAAAAACGCTCGCCAATGCGCGCCAGCGCGTCATCGTCAATACCGGGGCCATTATCGCGAATGCTGAATTCAGTAGCGTCCAGCGTCACATCGACCACGCTGCCTGGTGGGCTGTAGCGAATGGCATTATCCAGCAGGTTACGCACCAGCAAACTCAGCAAAAGCGGTTGCGCCTGGCGGCTGACCGCAAGGGCATTGAGATGCAGACGTATATCGATATCTGCTTGCTGCGCTGTCGGGTAAATCTCCATTACCGCCGATTGCAGCAGGGAAGCCAGCGAAACCTCTTCGACGTCAGCAAGGTTGCTCAGGGAGTCCAGCCGGGAGAGCGTCAGTAATTGATCCACCAGACGCGTGGCGCGATCGATCCCCACGTGCAACTGGCTAAGGGCTTTTTGCTGTGCGGCGGGATCGTCATCGGAAAGCTGCGCGACCTCGGTTTGTACTTTCAGCGCCGCCAGCGGGCTGCGTAACTCATGGGCGGCATCGGAAGTAAAGCGCCGTTCACGCTGCATCATGCTCTGCGTACGATCAAAGAGTTGGTTCAGCGCGTCCACTAACGGGCGCACTTCATTGGGAACGCCTTCGCTACTGAGCGGATCGGCACGATCCGGCGCCCGTGAGCGCAGCGCCTGCGCCAGTTTTTTCAGCGGTCGCAATTCAAGGCTCAGCAATACGATCAATAGCGCCAGCATCAGCGGCAGGGCGATAAGCCACGGAGTGAGCTGCGAGGTGATGATCTCCAGCGCCATCTCGTGGCGATAATCCCACTCCTGGCCGACTACCACACGGAATTTCCCGTTCGGCGCAGTGAGCCACAGAAAACGCCATTGATCGTCATCATCACGTAGCTGCCCGTTATCAAACCCTTCCCGCCGGTAGTTATAGGGGATCTCTTTGCCGTTTTCGCCATCGTGCAGCAGCATATTGCCGTCGGTTGAGTAGATAGCGAAAGCCAGCGCATCATCATCCAGATGTCCGTGTTTGATCTTCTTTTTACCGAGCGCCGGCGCGGCGTTTTTTAGCGGCTCAAACTCCATCACGCTCAGCCGTTTGGCGAACAGCATTTGCTGGGTATCAAACAGTTTGTCGAGTTTATCGCGGGTTTGCTGCCAGGCAACGAGACTGGCGCTGAGCCAGGCGACCATCGACAGCAGCAAAAACAGCATAGTCAGGCGCAGGCGTAAACTCAGCGGGCGGGTCAGTTTCATGCGTCTCCCAGGGTATAACCGATGCCATGAACGGTGCGGATAAACGCCGTACCGAGCTTGCGGCGTAAATGGTGTACATGCACTTCCACCGCGTTGCTGGTGACCTCGTCATCCCAGGTATAAAGTTTCTCTTCGATTAATTTACGCGGCAGAACGCGCCCGGCATTGCGCAGCAGCAGCTCCAGCAGGGCGAACTCTTTCGGTTTTAGCGCCAGCGTTTCGCCGTCAAGCGTGGCGACCAGATTACCGGGATCGAGCGTGACGTTGCCGTGGCGCAGCAGGCTTTGCGTATGCCCGTGGCGGCGGCGAATAAGCACTTCCAGCCTTGCCGCCACTTCAACCAGCGCGAACGGTTTGCACAGATAATCATCTGCGCCCAGCCGCAACCCCTCAACGCGCTGGTCGATGGCATCGCGCGCGGTGAGGATCAGCACCGGTTCCGCGCGCTTTTGTTCGCGCCAGTCGCGCAGAATATCCAGCCCGTCGATGCCCGGCAGCGTTAAGTCGAGGATCACCGCATCATACGGCGCGCTAAACAGAGCTGCCTTGCCTTGTTTGCCATCGGTAAACCAGTCGACGCTGAAGCCTTTTTTGCCCAGCCCGGCTTTTAAACCGTCGCCGATGAGCGTGTCATCTTCCACCAGTAAAATGCGCATTTTGCCTCCTTTTACTCCATGTTATTGGCAGTAAAACCGCTGCTGGTCGACAATGTACAGCGGAAATAAATCTTTTTTCCCGTTAAGAAGTCGTTAAGGAGTGACGGGTTAAATGGACGTTAACCATCGTAAGGGAGATAAAACATGAAAAAGATTGCTGCACTTGTCGCTGTTCTCACACTTTGTTCCGCGCCCGTTTTCGCGGCGAATCCTGGTGGCTTTACCGGACCGGGTGCAACCTCGCAGAGCGGCGGTTTTACCGGGCCGAACGGCAGCAAAGCCACCGTTGAAAGCGCGAAATCACTGCGCGACGACGCCTGGGTGACGCTGCGCGGTAATATTGTCGAGCGCATCTCTGATGATACCTACCTGTTCAAAGATTCGACCGGCACCATCAATGTCGATATCAACCACAAGCGCTGGAACGGCGTGACCGTTGGGCCACAAGATACGGTGGAGATCCAGGGCGAAGTCGATAAGGACTGGAATTCAGTTGAAATCGACGTCAAAGAGATCCGCAAAGTCACTCAGTAAGCGCTAAACGCGCGTGAAAAAATCGCTCATCGCTATGACTCCTCGCCGCAGATAAGGTAGTATCTGCGGCAATATTGCCGCCGCACAGGCGGGCGCATACGTTGAGGAATCACGATTAATGAGCGATATGGCAGAGCGCCTTGCGCTGCATGAATTTACGGAAAACGCATACCTGAACTACTCCATGTACGTCATCATGGATCGTGCGTTGCCGTTTATCGGTGATGGCCTGAAACCCGTTCAGCGTCGCATCGTTTACGCAATGTCAGAACTGGGGCTGAACGCCAGCGCGAAGTTCAAAAAATCCGCCCGTACCGTGGGCGACGTGCTGGGTAAATACCATCCGCACGGCGACAGCGCCTGCTATGAAGCGATGGTGCTGATGGCGCAGCCGTTCTCCTACCGTTACCCGCTGGTCGATGGCCAGGGCAACTGGGGGGCGCCGGACGATCCGAAGTCCTTTGCGGCGATGCGTTACACCGAATCCCGTCTGTCTAAATACGCCGAGCTGCTGCTGAGCGAACTGGGGCAAGGCACCGTTGACTGGGTGCCGAACTTCGACGGTACGATGCAGGAGCCGAAAATGCTGCCTGCGCGCCTGCCGAATATCTTGCTCAACGGTACGACCGGTATTGCCGTAGGTATGGCGACGGATATCCCGCCGCATAACCTGCGCGAAGTGGCTAACGCGGCGATCACCCTGATCGAACAACCGAAAACCACGCTCGATGAGCTGCTGGATATCGTGCAGGGGCCAGACTACCCGACTGAAGCGGAAATCATCACCTCCCGCGCTGAAATCCGCAAAATCTACCAGAACGGTCGCGGTTCGGTGCGTATGCGCGCAGTGTGGAAAAAAGAGGATGGCGCAGTCGTCATTACCGCGCTGCCGCACCAGGTTTCTGGCGCGCGCGTGCTGGAGCAAATCGCCAGCCAGATGCGCAATAAAAAGCTGCCGATGGTCGATGATTTGCGTGACGAGTCGGATCATGAAAACCCGACGCGTCTGGTGATCGTGCCGCGCTCCAACCGCGTGGATATGGAGCAGGTGATGAACCACCTGTTCGCCACTACCGATCTGGAAAAAAGCTACCGTATCAACCTGAACATGATCGGCCTGGATGGCCGCCCGGCGGTGAAAAACCTGCTGGAGATCCTCACCGAGTGGCTGGCGTTTCGTCGCGATACCGTGCGCCGCCGCCTGAATCACCGGCTGGATAAGGTGCTCAAACGCCTGCATATCCTCGAAGGTTTGCTGGTGGCGTTTCTCAATATCGACGAAGTGATCGAAATCATCCGTACGGAAGATGAACCGAAACCGGCGTTGATGTCGCGCTTCGGTATCAGCGAAACGCAGGCGGAAGCGATCCTTGAGTTAAAACTGCGCCATCTCGCCAAACTGGAAGAGATGAAGATCCGCGGCGAGCAGGACGATCTTGCAAAAGAGCGCGATCAGCTGCAGGCGATCCTGGCCTCTGAGCGCAAGATGAACAACCTGCTGAAAAAAGAGCTGCAAGCTGATGCCGACGCATTTGGCGACGATCGCCGTTCACCGTTGCATGAGCGCGAAGAAGCGAAAGCGATGAACGAGCATGATATGCAGCCGTCTGAGCCAGTGACTATTGTGCTGTCACAAATGGGCTGGGTGCGCAGCGCCAAAGGCCACGACATCGACGCGCAGGGGCTGAGCTACAAAGCGGGCGATAGCTGGAAGTCTTCCGTAAAAGGCAAGAGCAACCAGCCGGTGGTGTTTATTGATACCACCGGGCGCAGCTACGCCATCGATCCGATTACGCTGCCTTCCGCACGCGGTCAGGGCGAGCCGTTAACCGGTAAGCTGACGCTACCGCCGGGGGCGACCGTTGAGCATATGATGATGAGCAACGAGGATCAAAAATTGCTGATGGCGTCCGATGCGGGTTATGGCTTCGTTTGTACCTTCAATGACTTAGTGGCGCGTAACCGGGCCGGTAAGACACTGATCAGCCTGCCGGAAAACGCCAAAGTGATGCCGCCGCTGGAGATCGAGAACGACAGCGACATGCTGCTGGCGATCACCGCCGCAGGCCGTATGTTGATGTTCCCGGTCAGCGAGCTGCCGCAATTGTCGAAAGGTAAAGGCAACAAGATTATCGGTATCCCTTCCGCTGATGCGGCGTCAGGCGCAGATAGCCTTGCACATCTCTATTTGCTGCCGCCACAAAGCACGCTGACCATTCACGTGGGTAAACGCAAAATTAAACTGCGCCCGGAAGAGCTGCAAAAAGTGCAGGGCGAGCGCGGGCGTCGCGGTACGCTGATGCGCGGCCTGCAAAAAATTGACCGTGTCGAGATTGACGCGCCTTCCCGCCCGGGTGCGGGCGACAGCGAAGAGTAATCTTCGCCGCCAGGCTCCCCACCTTCCCGGTGGGGAGATCTTTCTGAGAAAATTTCCCGTAAAAGCGTTGTTAATTCGTGCATTGCGATTAACAATACGTTTTTTTAAAGGCCGCACACCCTACTGCGGCCTTTAAAAAAATAGCCCAGGCCCGCTGCGGGTCGACGGCGACACAGCCAGTTTCAGCGTGATGGCGCTGGCGTGTATATAATGCTCAAAGGTATGGGCTTCAGAGGTTTGTTATGCTATTCATTTTTCGCGTCATTATTGTCGTCATCTACTCCATTCTGGTGTGCGTATTCGGCTCTCTCTATTGTTTACTCAGTCCGCGTAATCCTAAACATGTTGCCACCTTCGGCCATATGTTCGGTCGCCTTGCGCCGGTTTTTGGTTTGAAAGTCGAAACCCGTCTGCCGCCAGGCGCGGAAAAGTTCGGTAACGCTATCTATATTGCGAACCACCAGAGCAACTACGATATGGTGACCGCCTCCAGCATTGTGCTGCCGCCAACGGTCACCGTCGGTAAGAAAAGCCTGCTATGGGTGCCGTTCTTCGGCCAGCTTTACTGGCTGACCGGTAATCTGCTTATCGATCGCAACAATCGTGCAAAAGCGCACGGCACCATTGCCGAAGTGGTGAAACAGATCCAGAAACGCAATATTTCTATCTGGATGTTCCCGGAAGGCACCCGCAGCCGCGGTCGCGGTTTGCTGCCGTTTAAAACCGGCGCGTTTCATGCGGCGATTGCCGCCGGTGTTCCGATTATTCCGGTGTGTGTTTCCAACAATGCGAACAAAGTTAACCTTAACCGTCTGCGCAACGGGCTGGTGATTGTCGAGATGCTGCCGCCGGTAGATGTTTCGCAATTTGGTAAAGATCAGGTACGCCAGTTGGCGACGCACTGTCGCGAACTGATGGCGGCCAAAATTGCAGAGCTCGATAAAGAAGTTGCAGAACGCGAAGCAACCGGCCGGGTTTAATCTGTTTTATTTCGCAACACCGCAGGAGAGAAAACCTCCGGCGCATTGAGTCAGTTTTACACGGAGCAAATATGTCACTCAGTCGGCGTCAGTTTCTTCAGGCATCCGGGGTTGCGCTTTGTGCAGGCGCGGTACCGCTGAGGGCAAATGCTGCCGGGCCGCAACCGCCGCTGCCCATTCCTCCACTGCTGGAATCCCGGCGCGGCCAACCGCTGTTTATGACCTTACAACGCGCGCACTGGTCGTTTGCCACAGGCACACGGGCGCAGGTTTCCGGCATCAACGGGCGCTATCTCGGGCCGACAATCCGCGTCTGGAATGGCGATGACGTTAAGCTGATTTACAGCAACCGGCTGGCGGAAAACGTGGCGATGACCGTGAGCGGTTTGCAGGTGCCAGGCCCGCTTATCGGCGGCGCGGCGCGCATGATGACCGCCAATAACGACTGGGCACCGGTACTGCCGATCCGCCAGAGTGCGGGGACGTTGTGGTATCACGCCAATACGCCGAACCGCACCGCGCAGCAGGTGTATAACGGCCTCGCCGGGATGTGGTTGGTCGAAGATGAGATCAGCAAAACGCTGCCGATCCCTAAGCACTACGGCGTAGATGATTTCCCGGTCATTATTCAGGATAAACGGCTGGATAATTTCGGCACGCCGGAATATAGCGAGCCGGGCAGCGGGGGATTTGTCGGTGATACGCTGATGGTCAACGGTGCGCAAAGTCCGTATGTCGAAGTCTCTCGCGGCTGGGTGCGTCTGCGTCTGTTAAATGCTTCAAACTCTCGCCGTTATCAATTGCAAATGAGCGATGGTCGCGCACTGCATGTCATTGCCGGCGATCAGGGTTTTTTGCCTGCGCCAGTCTCGGTTAAGCAGCTTTCGCTGGCACCGGGCGAGCGGCGCGAAGTGCTGGTGGATATGACCAACGGCGATGAAGTGTCGATCACCTGCGGTGAAGCGGCGAGCATTATGGATCGCCTGCGCGGCTTCTTTGAACCGTCGAGCATTTTGATCTCCACGCTGGTGTTGACGCTGCGACCAACCGGCCTGCTGCCGCTGGTCACCGACACGCTGCCGATGCGCTTGTTGCCGTCCGATATTCAGGCCGGTACGCCAACCCGCAACCGCGACATCACCCTGGGTAGCGATCCGGGCATTAACAGCCAGCTATGGGATACGCAGCGTATCGATATTACCGCCCAGCAGGGCACCTGGGAGCGCTGGACGGTGCGTGCGGAGATGCCGCAATCGTTCCATATGGAAGGCGTGATGTTCCAGGTGCGCAACGTTAACGGCGCGATGCCTTTCCCGGAAGACCGGGGCTGGAAAGATACGGTCTGGATTGACGGTCAAGTGGAGCTGCTGGTGTGGTTTGGTCAGCCTTCATGGCCGCACTTCCCGTTCCTGTATCAAAGCCAGACGCTGGAAATGGCCGATCGTGGTTCCGTGGGGCAACTGCTGGTGAACCCCGCGCCATAACTGACCTGGCCTGGTGGCTACACGCTTATCAGGCCTTGACAAAATCCTCCTTCATTTCGTGCAAGTTTACGGCGTATAATCGCCGCCCTTTGATGATTTTTTTACCACTTTTGGAAGCAAGATGAGCGCAATATCCCTGATCCAACCGGATCGTGACCTTTTCTCATGGCCCCAGTACTGGGCGGCCTGCTTCGGCCCCGCGCCGTTTTTGCCGATGTCGCGCGAAGAGATGGATCAACTTGGCTGGGATAGCTGCGACATCATTCTGGTGACGGGTGATGCCTATGTCGATCACCCGAGTTTCGGTATGGCCATTTGCGGTCGTATGTTGGAAGCGCAGGGCTTTCGCGTTGGCATCATCGCCCAGCCGGACTGGAACAGCAAAGACGACTTTATGCGCCTCGGTAAACCGAACCTGTTTTTCGGCGTGACCGCTGGCAACATGGACTCGATGATCAACCGCTACACCGCCGATCGTAAGCTGCGCCATGACGATGCCTACACACCGGATAACGTCGCCGGTAAACGCCCGGATCGCGCGACGCTGGTTTATACCCAGCGCTGTAAAGAGGCGTGGAAAGATGTGCCGGTGATCCTCGGCGGTATCGAAGCCAGCCTGCGCCGTACCGCGCATTATGATTACTGGTCCGATACAGTGCGTCGATCGGTGCTGATCGATGCCAAAGCCGACATGCTAATGTTCGGCAACGGCGAGCGCCCGCTGGTGGAAGTAGCGCACCGCCTCGCTGCCGGTGAACCGATCGGTGAAATCCGCGACGTGCGTAACACCGCGATCATCGTCAAAGAAGCGTTGCCTGGCTGGAGCGGCGTTGACTCTACGCGCCTTGATACGCCGGGCAAAATCGATCCGATTCCGCATCCTTACGGCGATGATCTGCCGTGTGCCGATAACAAACCGGTTGAGCCGAAAGCGCAGGAAGCAAAACGCGTTACCGTTCAGCCGCCGCGCCCGAAACCGTGGGAGAAAACCTACGTGCTGCTGCCTTCCTTTGAGAAGGTGAAAGCCGACAAAGTGCTCTACGCGCACGCGTCGCGCATTCTGCACCACGAAACGAACCCCGGTTGCGCCCGTGCGCTGCTGCAAAAGCATGGCGATCGTTATATCTGGATCAACCCTCCGGCGATCCCGCTGTCGACCGAAGAGATGGACAGCGTTTTTGCGCTGCCTTACAAGCGCGTGCCGCACCCGGCATACGGTAACAGCCGTATTCCGGCCTACGAGATGATCCGCTTCTCGATTAACATCATGCGCGGCTGCTTTGGTGGCTGTTCTTTCTGCTCGATCACTGAGCATGAAGGGCGCATTATTCAGAGCCGCTCCGAAGACTCGATCATCAACGAGATCGAAGCGATTCGTGACACGGTGCCCGGTTTTACTGGCGTTATCTCCGATCTTGGTGGGCCAACCGCCAACATGTATATGTTGCGCTGTAAATCACCGCGCGCTGAACAGACATGTCGTCGTCTCTCCTGTGTTTATCCGGATATCTGTCCGCACATGGACACCAACCACCAGCCGACGATCGATCTCTATCGCCGTGCCCGCGATCTGAAAGGTATCAAAAAGATCCTGATCGCTTCTGGCGTGCGTTACGATCTGGCGGTGGAGGATCCACGCTATGTGAAAGAACTGGCGACGCACCACGTCGGTGGTTATCTGAAGATTGCCCCGGAGCATACCGAAGAGGGGCCGCTGTCGAAGATGATGAAACCGGGAATGGGCAGCTACGACCGCTTTAAACAGCTGTTCGACACCTATTCTAAAGAGGCGGGTAAAGAGCAGTATCTGATCCCGTACTTTATCTCTGCGCACCCCGGCACGCGCGATGAAGATATGGTGAACCTGGCGTTGTGGCTCAAGCGTCACCGTTTCCGCTTAGATCAGGTGCAGAACTTCTACCCGTCACCGCTGGCTAACTCGACGACCATGTATTACACCGGGAAAAACCCGCTGTCGAAGATCGATTACAAGAGCGAAGAAGTGGTGGTGCCGAAAGGGGATAAACAGCGGCGCCTGCATAAAGCGCTGCTGCGTTATCACGATCCGGCTAACTGGCCGCTGCTGCGCCAGGCGCTGGAAGCGATGGGTAAAAAGCACCTGATTGGTTCACGCCGTGAATGCCTGGTGCCAGCGCCGACGCTTGATGAAATGCGCGAAGCGCGACGCCAGAATCGCCAGTCGCGCCCGGCATTAACCAAGCACACGCCGATTGTGCATCAGCGCAGCAATGGTAAAAACACCGCCGCTGCGCCGGCGAAGAAAAAAGCCTCACGCGTGCGTTAAGCACATAAAAATCCCGGCGAGATGCCGGGATTTTTGTTTTCTGTAGACAAAAAGCCACAATGACAGCGCTGTGGCCTGCTGGAAAAACTTAACCCCCGAACTGATCCGGGTCCGGCCCCAGCCGTTTACCGGCGTCCAGTTTGGCGATCTCCGCCAGCTCGTCTTTATCCAGGCGGAAATCCCAGACGTTAAAGTTCTCGGCGATACGCGCCGGGGTGACCGATTTCGGGATCACCACCAGACCGCTATCAAGATGCCAGCGGATCACCACCTGAGCAGGCGTTTTGCCGTATTTATCTGCCAGATCGCGAATAATTTTCTGATCAAACACCCCTTCGCCGCCCTGCGCCAGCGGGCTCCAGGACTCGGTCTGGATTTTATGCGTCGCGTTCCAGGCATGCAGTTGCCGCTGCTGCATCAACGGGTGCAGTTCGATCTGGTTAATAACCGGGATCACGCTGGTTTCATCAATGATCTTTTGCAGGTGGTGGATCTCGAAATTACACACGCCGATACTTTTTACCAGCCCCTGTTTTTGCAGTTCGATCATGCCTTGCCAGGCCTCAACGTAATGATCGATAGCCGGAACCGGCCAGTGCATCAGATAGAGATCGACGTAATCCAGTTGCAGCTTTTTCAGGCTGGTTTTCAGCGCTTCGGCGGGATGTTTTTGATCGTCATTCCACAACTTGGTGGTAATAAACAACTCCTCACGCGGTACGCCTGCGCTGGCTAACGCTTTGCCAACGCCCTCTTCGTTCTGGTAGGCGGCGGCGGTATCAATGGAGCGATATCCTACCTCCAGCGCCTTTTGGATAGCGGTTATCACTTCCTCGTTGCTCGCTTTCCACACGCCAAGACCCAGTTGCGGCATCAGGTTGCCGTCAGAAAGCTTAATCACGGTTGGATGTGTCATGCATTTCTCCTTTGAATAAGCTTACCGGGACGAGCCCGGTAAGGTGATGTGCATTAAGTGTGGTCGAAAAAACCAAAAACGGAAGGCGGGGCAATGAGACCTTAACGTGCCGCTTCGTAAATACGACGGCTCACATCCAGCGTGATATCCTGGCGCTCGCCCAGTTTTGTCATGCCGTGTTCTTCCAGTTTCGCCAGCAGCGCCGGAATGGAACTACCGTCCAGGCCATAACCGGAAAGGCGGGTCGGAACGCCCATCTGCTCGAAGAAGTTGCGCGTGGCTTCAATCGCCGCGTCGATACGCTCGTTCTCAGAACCGTCTTTGATGTTCCAGACGCGCTCTGCGTATTGCAGCAGTTTTTCGCGTTTAGTATCGCGTTTCTCATTCCACAGTGCAGGCAGAACCACCGCCAGCGTCTGGGCGTGGTCAAGACCATGCATCGCCGTCAGTTCGTGGCCCAGCATATGCGTAGCCCAATCCTGCGGCACGCCCGCGCCAATCAGGCCGTTCAGCGCTTGTGTCGCCGCCCACATCACGTTGGCGCGCACGTCGTAGTTTTCCGGCTCCTGCAAGGCTTTCGGGCCTTCTTCAATCAGCGTCAGCAGAATGCCTTCGGCAAAGCGATCCTGGATTTTGCCATCGACCGGATAAGTGACGTACTGCTCAACGGTATGAACAAATGCGTCAACCACGCCGTTCGCCACCTGGCGTGGCGGCAGGGTATAGGTGTAGACCGGATCCAGCACCGCGAAGACCGGCTGAACGAACGGGGAGTGGAACGCTTGTTTGTCGCCGGTCGCTTTACGCGATACCACTGCGCCTGCGTTGGACTCGGAACCGGTCGCCGGCAGCGTCAGCACAGAACCCATCGGGATCGCGCTTTTAATTTCGCCGCCGCGCGTTTGCAGGATGTGCCACGGATCAACGCCCTCGGCATAGTGAGCCGCAGCAGCGATAAACTTAGTGCCGTCCAGCACGGAACCGCCGCCGACTGCCAGCAGGAAGGTGATGTTTTCGTCTTTAACGACCTGTACCGCTTTCATCAGCGTTTCGTAGGTCGGGTTCGGTTCGATGCCGCTGAATTCAAGCACATCCAGCCCTTGCAGCGCGCTGTAAACCTGGTCGAGCACGCCGTTTTTCTTCACGCTGCCGCCACCGTAGGTGATCAGTACGCGGGCACCTGCCGGGATTTGCTCACGCAGATTGGCAATGGCACCTTTGCCGAACAGAATGCGGGTCGGGGTATGCAGATTAAAATTGTTCATTGCTCGTTCCCTTCTTATTGAGGTGAAAAAAGAGTGTGGCGGTGATTTGCCCAATGGCGATTATTGTGGGCGCGGGCTGGCGCGCTCTCAATGCACATTCCTGCCGATGTCTTGCCTGTTTCTCCTTGTGACTGGAGAAAAAGCACAAAAGTTTGCACACTGTACGGGTCGAAATAGCCTGCCGGAGTGGCGAGAAATGAAGCGTGAAGAGATTTGCCTGCAGCTCACTGAAAAGATTAAACGATTGAAAGGGAATGAAAATAGGCTCAATGCACTGCTGCCGGATATCCGCTTACTGTACGGTACTCAGCCGGGAACCCGTACACCGGTCATGTACCTGCCGGGCATCGTTTTTCTCTTTTCCGGTCACAAAATTGGTTATATCAATGAAAGAGTCTTTCGTTATGACACCAATGAATATTTACTGCTGACCGTACCGCTGCCGTTTGAGTGTGAAACCTTCGCCACGCCGGAAGTACCGCTGGCGGGGATCCGTCTGAATGTCGATATCCTGCAATTGCAGGAGCTGCTGATGGATATCGGCGAAGATGAACATTTTCGCCCGGACGTGGCGGCAAGCGGCATTAACTCAGCGGTGTTATCAGAAGAGATCCTCTGTGCCGCTGAGCGTTTGCTGGATGTGATGGAACGTCCGCTGGATGCGCGTATTCTCGGCAAACAGATTATCCGCGAAATGCTTTACCACGTGCTAACCGGGCCGCGTGGCGGTGCGCTGCTGGCGTTAGTCAGCCGCCAGACCCACTTCAGCCTGATAAGCCGCGTGCTAAAACGCATTGAAAGCCAGTACACGGAAAACCTCAGCGTCGATCAACTGGCGGCGGAAGCCAATATGAGCGTTTCGGCGTTTCACCATAACTTTAAATCGGTGACCAGCACCTCGCCGCTGCAATACCTGAAAACTTACCGCCTGCACAAAGCGCGCATGTTAATGGTGCACGATGGCATGAAAGCCGGAGCGGCGGCCATGCGCGTTGGCTATGAAAGCCCGTCGCAATTTAGCCGCGAGTTTAAGCGCTATTTTGGCCTGACGCCGGGAGAAGATGTGGCGAGAATTCGCATGATGCAGGGAATGTAAGACTTCCCCTCTTCATGGCGAAGAGGGGAAACGCGTTACGCGTTGCAGTATTTTTTCTTCAGCACCACAGTGACAGCGCCAACCAGGCCGACAACCAGCAGGAACACCGGCAGCAGCATCAGGAAGGTCATCACCTGATCTTCATGGCGTTTCACAAACGGGATCATGCTGATGGCGTAGCCCAGCGAGGTCACCGCGCCGACCCACAGCAGCCCGCTCAGCCAGTTAAATAACTGGAAACGGCGGTTAGAGAGGCCGGAGATGCCCGCCATCGTCGGCAGCAGGGTGCGGATAAAGGCCAGGAAACGCCCCGCCAGCAGTGCCAGCAGACCGTGACGGTCAAACATATAGGTCGCCCGCTCGTGATATTTAACCGGCAACTGCGAGAGCCAGCTTTTCACCACGCGCGTATTCCCAAGCCACTTGCCCTGGATATAGCTCAGCCAGCAGCCGAGACTGGCGGCGGAAGTTAGGATGGCTAACGTCGCGACGAAATCCATGCAGCCGCGCGCAATCAACGCACCAGCAAGCAGCAGCAAACTGTCACCGGGTAAAAACGAAGCAGGAAGCAGACCGTTTTCTAAAAAGAGGGTGGCAAACATTACTAAATAAACAACACCCACAACATGTGGATTTGCCAGCGCAGCAAAGTCGTGATGCCAGAGCGCAGCAATAATATCTTGAATAACAGCCATGGACTTTCCCGTGGAACCGCGTAGAGGAGGCTATTGTACTCCAGTTCGCCTGAAACACCTTGATCGGGGGCGCAAGAAACAGAGAATTTTCTGAATACTTACGCCCGTAAGCTTGGTTTACACGATGCGCTGAAAGCCCGCCACTAAATCCTCAATCAGATCGTCAACATTCTCTAAACCAATGTGCACTCGGATTAATGTGCCGGTGAAATCCACGTCACCGTCCGGGCGAATCGCCGCCAGCTGTTCTGGCTGGTTGGCGAGTATCAACGACTCGTAACCGCCCCACGAATACGCCATGCTGAATAGCGAGAAATGGTCGAGGTAGTTGGCTAACTCTTCATTACTTAAGCGCTTATTCAGCACAAACGAGAACAAGCCGCTGCTACCGGTAAAATCCCGCTGCCAGAACTCGTGGCCTTTGCTGCCGGGAAGCGCCGGGTGATTCACGCGCGCCACCTGCGGATGTGCGGCCAGCCATTCGGCAATTTTCAGGCTGCTTTCGTGGTGCTGACGCAGACGAACGCCCAATGTGCGCAGGCCACGGCTGGTCATATACGCCGTGTCGGCATCCACCATTTGCCCCATCAAATAAGCGTTTTCGCGCAGTTGTTCCCAACAGCGGGCGTTGGATACCGCCGTACCGATCATGCCGTCGGAGTGACCAATCAGATATTTGGTTGCCGCCTGAATCGAGATATCAATATCGAATTCCAGCGCCTTAAACAGCACGCCCGCCGCCCAGGTGTTGTCGATCATGATAATGGCTTCTGGCGCAACGCTTCGCACCGCCTGCACAATCGCCGGAACATCGTGGACTTCCATGGTGATTGAGCCGGGCGATTCCAGGAACACCACTTTGGTGTTCGGCTGAATCAGCCGCACAATGCTGGAACCGATCATCGGGTCGAACCAACTGGTGGTGACGCCGAGTTTGGCGAGAATTTTAGTGCTGAAATCCTGGCTGGGTTCATAGGCGGTGTTGGTCATCAACACATGATCGCCTTGTTCAACAAACGCCAGAATGGTATTTGCCACCGCCGCAGCGCCGCAGGGGAACAGTGCGCAGCCCGCGCCGCCTTCCAGTTCACACATCGCGTCTTGCAGCGAAAAGTGCGTAAGCGTACCGCGACGGCCGTAAAACAGCTCGCCGTTGGCGCGGTTACGCGTCGCGTGTTTTTTGGCTTCAACGGTGTCGAATACCAGTGAAGAGGCGCGCTGGATAACGCTATTCACCGACCCTTGCGTGTATTTTTTGCTGCGCCCTGCGTTAACCAGAGCGGTATCAAGATGCTTTGCCGTCATTCTCGCTCAACCTGTTTTTATACGTCTGGATGTCCAGACTACCATGATTGTTGGCGGATGCCTCGCAGTGTTGTGCCGGTGAGTGAATTTTTTCCAGAAAATGTTCAATGGAGTCTGTTTACTGCGTAAGCGCAAAGAAAATGACTTTTAATTCAGGCACTCTGCAAATACTAATGAGAACTACTATCAATTCGACGACTTTTTGATATCATGGCGCACAGATTTTGTGATTTGCGTCTCGGAGATACACTGTGGGTAATAATTTGATGCAGACGGATCTATCCGTGTGGGGCATGTACCAGCATGCCGACATCGTTGTGAAGGTGGTGATGATCGGCCTGATTCTGGCGTCTGTCGTCACGTGGGCGCTTTTCTTCAGCAAAAGTGTTGAGATGATTTCACACAAGCGCCGCCTCAAGCGTGAGCAGCAGCAGTTAGCTGAAGCCCGCTCTCTGGATCAGGCGAGTGAAATTGCTTCCGCTTTCCACGCGCGCAGCCTGAGCACAATGTTGATCAACGAAGCCCAGAACGAACTGGAGTTATCCGCAGGCAGCGAAGATAACGAAGGCATTAAAGAGCGCACCGGTTTTCGTCTCGAACGCCGTGTTGCCGCCACCGGTCGCCATATGGGGCGCGGGAATGGCTATCTGGCAACGATTGGCGCAATCTCGCCGTTTATTGGTCTGTTTGGTACCGTTTGGGGCATCATGAACAGCTTCATCGGTATTGCGCAGACGCAAACCACCAACCTCGCGGTTGTCGCGCCGGGCATCGCGGAAGCGCTGCTGGCAACGGCTATCGGCTTGGTTGCTGCTATCCCGGCGGTGGTGATTTACAACATCTTCGCCCGTATGATCGGCAGCTATAAAGCGACCCTCGGCGATGTTGCCGCGCAGGTTCTGCTGCTGCAAAGCCGCGATCTGGATCTGGCTGCCAGCAACGCTCAGCCGGTTCGCACCGCGCAAAAATTACGAGTAGGTTGATTCGTCATGGCAATGCGTCTTAATGAAAACCTGGACGATAACGGCGAAATGCACGAAATCAACGTCACGCCGTTTATCGACGTGATGTTAGTGCTGCTGATTATCTTTATGGTGGCCGCGCCGCTTGCCACGGTTGATGTGAAAGTTAACCTGCCGGCATCAACCAGCCAGCCGCAGCCGCGCCCGGAAAAACCGGTTTACCTGTCGGTAAAAGCCGATAACACCATGTTTATTGGTAACGATCAGGTTACCGATGAAACGATGGTTAACGCGCTCAATACGCTAACCGAAGGTAAAAAAGACACGACTATCTTCTTTCGCGCGGATAAAACCGTGGATTACGAAACGATGATGAAGGTAATGGATACGCTGCATCAGGCGGGCTATCTGAAGATCGGTCTGGTGGGCGAAGAAGTCGCGAAAGCGAAGTAATACTGAATCAATTAAAAAGCTGGCGAATGCCAGCTTTTTTTATGCCTGTTATCCTAGGTGTTCGCCGCCTGTCACGCCATGCACTTCGGCGGTGACGTAGCTTGATTCCTGGCTCGCCAGATAGACATAAATCGGTGCCAGTTCCGCAGGCTGCCCGGCACGTTTCATTGGCGTTTGCTGGCCAAACTGCGGCAGTTTCTCCTGAGGTTGCCCACCAGCAATTTGCAGCGCTGTCCAGATTGGGCCGGGGGCTACGATGTTAACGCGGATCCCTTTTTCCGCGACCTGCTTCGCCAGTCCCCGGCTGTAATTGAGGATTGCCGCTTTGGTTGAGGCGTAGTCCAGCAGATGGGTACTCGGTTGATATGCCTGAATAGACGATGTGGTAATAATGCTCCCGCCCGCTGGCAGCAGCGGCACGGCTTCCTGGGTTATCCAGAACAGCGCAAAAACGTTAACGGTGTAGGTTTGGGTAAATTGCTCCGTTGTCAGGTTGGCAATCTCTTCCACGGCAGTCTGTTTACCCGCTACCAGCGCCAGAATATCCAGCCCGCCAAGCTGCTCTTTTGCCTTGTGCGGCAAAGAGCGGGCAAAAGACTCATCGGTCAGGTCACCGGGAATTAACACCGCTTTGCGCCCGGCAGCTTCGATTTGCGCTTTCACCTGCTGCGCGTCTTCCTCTTCCGCAGGCAAATAGTTGATGGCGACATCTGCGCCTTCGCGCGCATAGGCAATAGCCGCCGCGCGACCAATACCGGAATCGCCACCGGTCACCAGCGCTTTGCGATCTTTTAGCCGCCCGCTACCGACGTAGCTGTTCTCGCCGCAGTCGGGAACGGGATCCATCTTCGACTGAACGCCTGGCGTTGGTTGCCGCTGTTTCGGGTATTCGCCAGTGTAATACTGCGTGGTGGGATCCTGCATTTTCGTCTGGTTATTCGCCATTACGTACCCTCCATATCGGTTGTTGAGTACTTAAGGGTAGAAGCCTGAGCTGAAAATGCAGACTAATTCAGGATTATCTTGAGGCGAAGGTGTACAAGCGTGGGAGAGGTAAGGGCTATTTAGTGTTTGCGGCTCGCTTCGCCGCCGCTTCTTCTTCCAGTGCCACGGTCGTAACATTCGAGGTACGATATTCGCCATCGCTTAGTTTGCGGCTCAGGCGTAACGTCGCGGTTTCGCGGCTCAGAATGTACTGATAGTTCGCCTCCAGGCGCCCCATGATTTTATCCCGCAACTCTGGTTTTTGCGCGATGATGGCGTCGATGACAGCGCCATAAATCTCTTCTTTCACCTGCAGGGGATAGATTTCGCGACGGTTCTGCCATTTCAGGCGCACCAGCGCCGCAGGAATAGAAATCAGTTCACGCGCGATTCGCTGAATAGTTTCGTTTTTGCTTAATATCAGGGCGTCTTTATTTTGCTTTAAGATAAATTCATCACTTTTTTTCTCTTCTAAAGCTAAATAAACGTTATTATTTTCGACCTCTTTCACGTTATTCATCCCCGAACTTATAAAACATTGGCGTATCTTTTTCTCGGGTAATGAGATTAAGCCAAATCTCATTACCTGCTTCATTTATTTGCTGAGTTTTATCCGCAATTATTTGGCTTAATGTTTGGGCATCTATCTCGCCTTCCGCTTGTAAATCATTAAGTAAACGCGCGAAAGTCTCGATTTTTACCACACACAATAGCCGCTCTTTTATATGGCGGTCGCGTTCTTCCAGCAGCATATTTCTCGACTGCCCGGTACGGCTGGCATTCGCTAATATATCGTTAGCATGTTCAGCGAGTGTTCTTTTACCCTGAGTTAAATTAGGCTCTTTTCCTTCTTCTCCAGGCTTGGTTTCAACGGCAGAAATGTGAAATCGTGCCGGGACAAGATTCTCGGGAAGCATTTCCAATGTCCTTTAATATCAACAGGGAAGAGGGTGTTCAGGCGTGAGGTTCGTTGACAATATCATGGCGCACTTTTAAAATCAAAAAAAAGGAGCCTGCTCATGAACAGTATTTTTTATTCTGTTATTGCTTTATTGCTGCTGACGGGCGGCGTTCTTTTATTGATGCGTGAGTACAATAAAAAAGCTCCCCTTAGTGAAATTGACACTCTGCCTTTACCACCGCAACCGTTGTCAAAAGAGGAAGGGGAAGATCATTTCTCCGCGTTAATGAATGCGATTACGCCAGTGTGGTACTGGCGCGTTAATCATGAATATATAGATTTTCTTCATGCGACAATTAAGCGCATGAATATGGCGGAATTAAATAGTACGCCTGGGTTATTTGAAGCGCAGCGTCGCTGTAGCGATCTCAATTCAGCGGTGTATAAGTATTACGACAATATAAAGAAGCGCTGCGTAAATGGTGAAAAAGTACCGCATTCGGATCTGGATGTGCTCAACCTGCGTCAGTGTTTTCGTGAATTCAGTATGGAAGCGTATCCGGCGCTGGTCGTGCTGGTATGGCCAGAGAACCAACGACCGTGGGTCAACCCCGAAGAGGTGTAGTGCCGTGTTGCTTTAGTGTTGCAAATTGTTTGCCCGGCTGGGATATACTGAGCGCCGGTTTAGCAATCTGAAGAGACTTTACGCAACATGGAACGCTTTCTGGAAAACGCAATGTACGCTTCGCGCTGGTTGCTCGCCCCGGTTTACTTCGGCCTCTCCCTTGCCCTGCTTGCGCTGACGGTAAAATTCTTCCAGGAGATTTTTCACGTCCTGCCCAATATCTTCAACCTGGCGGAAGCGGATCTGATCCTGACGCTGTTGTCGCTGGTGGATATGACGCTGGTGGGTGGTTTGCTGGTGATGGTGATGTTTTCCGGCTATGAAAATTTCGTCTCACAGCTCGATATCGCCGAGCATAAAGAGAAGTTGAACTGGCTGGGCAAAATGGACGCCACATCGCTGAAAAACAAAGTCGCGGCGTCGATTGTCGCCATTTCGTCGATTCATCTGCTGCGCGTGTTTATGGATGCCAAAAACGTCCCGGATAACAAACTGATGTGGTATGTGATTATCCACCTGACGTTTGTACTTTCCGCTTTTGTGATGGGCTACCTGGACCGGTTAACCCGCCATCAACACTGAGTTCATTGCCGGGCCGCGTCCTGCCGCCCGGCATTACCTTTTTACTTATCTGAAGAAGCCTGCCACAAATTCAGCTCGCCATCGGCAATGTGTTTGTCGATCTGCGCCAGTTCCTCGCTACTAAAATTGAGGTTGTTCAACGCCTGAACGTTCTCTTCAAGCTGTTCCGGACGGCTCGCGCCAATCAGCACCGACGTGACTCGCGCATCTTTTAACAGCCAGCTCAGCGCCATTTGCGCCATCGACTGACTACGGCGTTGCGCCATGTCATTGAGCAAGCGCAAGCTGTTGAGGTTGCTCTCTGTCAGCATTTTCTCCGTCAGGCCGCGTACTTTTTTGCCTTCACGCTGCATGCGCGAACCTTCCGGAATACCGTTCAGGTATTTGCCGGTTAGCAGCCCTTGCGCCAGCGGAGTAAAGGCGATGCAACCCACGCCGTTATCTTCCAGCGTATCCAGCAGGCCGGTTTTGTCCACCCAGCGGTTCAGCAGGTTGTAAGAGGGCTGGTGGATAAGCAGCGGGATTTTCCACTCACGTAACAGCGCCGCCATTTGCTGTGTGCGTTCGGTGGAATAGGAAGAGATGCCGACATACAGCGCTTTACCGCTCTGCACGGCCTGCGCCAGCGCGGATGCCGTCTCTTCCATTGGTGTTTTTTCATCAACCCGGTGCGAGTAAAAGATATCCACGTATTCGACGCCCATCCGCTTCAGGCTTTGATCGAGGCTGGCGAGCAGGTATTTGCGTGAACCGCCAGAACCGTACGGACCTGGCCACATATCGTAACCGGCTTTGGTGGAGATAATGATCTCGTCGCGGTATGCGGCAAAATCCTCACGCAGCAAGCGGCCAAAATTCTCTTCCGCGCTGCCTGCTGGCGGCCCGTAGTTATTGGCTAAATCAAAGTGGGTAATGCCGAGGGAAAATGCTTTGCGCAGCAAGGCACGCTGTGAGTCCAGGGCGTGTCCGTGACCAAAACTGTGCCACAGACCGAGAGAAAGCGCGGGCAGTTGCAAGCCGCTCTTGCCGCAGTAACGGTACTGCATCTGTTCGTAGCGATTCGGGTTGGCGAAGCCAGGCATGATGTCTCCTATCTTTTTAATCTTATCGATGAAAATTCGAAACAACGTTTCTATCTTACGTCTGTTTTCTGCACATCAAAAGATGAGGTTGTGTCTGGATGTTTTTTGAGCGAAAAGCGGAGCGCTATGCTTTGCTTAGAGAGGCATACATAGACGGAGATAAACGATGACGCGGTTAACAGCGAAAGATTTCCCGCAGGAGTTGCTCGATTACTACGACTACTACGCACACGGCAAGATCAATAAGCGAGAGTTTTTACAGCTGGCGGGCAAATATGCGGTCAGCGGTATGACGGCGCTGGCGCTGTTCAACTTATTGAAACCGAACTACGCGCTGGCAACGCAGGTGGAATTCACCGATCCGGACATTCATCCTGAATACATCACTTATCCGTCGCCAAACGGGCATGGCGATGTGCGTGGCTACCTGGTTAAACCGACAAAAGCGCAGGGCAACGTGCCGGCAGTGGTGGTGGTACATGAAAACCGTGGGCTAAATCCGTATATCGAAGATGTGACTCGCCGCGTCGCCAAAGCAGGTTACATTGCGCTGGCACCGGATGGTTTAAGCTCCGTGGGCGGCTACCCAGGTAACGATGATGAAGGTCGCGCATTGCAGCAGAAAGTTGACCCGACAAAACTGATGAATGATTTTTTTGCCGCCATCGAGTTTATGCAAAAGCATCCGCAGGCGACGGGCAAAGTGGGGATCACCGGTTTTTGCTATGGCGGCGGCGTGTCAAACGCAGCGGCGGTGGCTTACCCCGAACTGGCGTGCGCGGTACCTTTTTATGGTCGGCAACCTCCGGCGGCGGACGTGGCGAAAATCAACGCGCCGCTGTTGCTGCATTACGCGGCGCTGGACAAGAACATCAACGAAGGCTGGCCTGCTTATGAACAGGCTTTAAAGGCCCATCAAAAAGTTTACGAAGCGTGGGTTTATCCCGGCGTTAACCACGGTTTTCACAACGATTCAACGCCGCGATACGATAAGGCGGCGGCCGAATTGGCCTGGCAACGCACCCTGGAGTGGTTCAAAAAGTATCTCGCCTAGTGGCTGTAATGTTGGCAGGGATGCCGAAAATATAAAAAAGTTTAATATCTCGAATTTTCTTTATTTAACGACGTTAATTAACTGCATAAGCAATGATTTCCAGCTTTTTAAGTTAGAAATGCAGAAAAATAGATAATTAACGCAATGCCATTGGTTTTCTGGCTTTTCCTGGCAGGCAAAAAAGCGTTTTTAATTTACTTTAGGCACCCGTTCTTTCTGCGAAAATTCCTGGGAAAGCGGCTAAAAAAACGGCGCGGCCTAAATCGTTGCGGGCTATTCATAATATTTATCAATGTATACAAAAATAATCGTTTGTAGAGGTTTTGTCTCCGCACTCATTGCATGACCGGGCAACGAGCGCGAGCCGCAGCACCTCTACATACCGCGATATGATTGGATTTTAACATTTCCCCTTGTATCTTTATCTGCCTGACTATCGGGTTATGTTGCATAAAAAAACATCTTTTTTAACATCACTTCACAAGCATTTAAAGCTTGCTTAACTCTTATTTTTTTAACTTTTTCAGCGAATGATTAGTGATATTTATCGGTGTTTTTAAAATGGCGATATTAACCATTATCGCTATGTTAAAGCGTGATTTTTATATCGTTACCCAATGTCATTTTTATTTATTAATTATGGTTTTTAATTTTATGGCACAACGTTTTAAAAATTGACGTTCTTTCCTGTTGCCATATTTGTGGTCGTTTTTATAATAAAGTATTAAATGAAAATATCGTTTAATATTAGTTGGTTATGCTGTTATTTGTTAGCATATTGCGTCGGCATTAACCGCATTTACGGTGAAATAAAGTTAGCAGAATAATCGTTTTGGCGGCGGCTCAAGTGGCAGAAGAAAGAGAAAAGATCAACGCTGTTTTCATACAAAAATTTTTAGGTGGACATTTAATATTTTCCGCACCTTGCCGATAAATGGAGATAACTCTCGCCCGCAGGCGAGAAAGCACCATTACCGCAAGGACAATATTATGAATATGCTTCGTAACTTTACTATACGAGCCGTGATGCTGGTGATCCTCGGGATCTTCGGCGTGCTGTGGTCTGGCGTCGGCTTGTATAGTGTTTTTTCTCTGTCAAAAGTCGCAGATGGCAATGACGTCGATCGCCAGCTTGTGACGCAAATGACTCTTCTTAGCCAGGGTAATGATCAGTACTTCCGATTTGTTACTCGTCTTAGCCGTGTGATGGAAGCCAAAGCTGCGGGTGGCTCGCCAGATATGGCTCCGGTGCAACAGGCGCTGGACACCATGTCGCGTAAATTGACGGAGTTTAAAGCCGTATCGCCGGGCCCGATGGATCCCAAAGTATCTGAACAAGTGATCGCCGCCTGGCAGGCGCTGCTGGATCAAGGGGTAACTCCGCAGATGCAGCTGGCGCAGCAAGGTACGCCAGACGCGTACCGCCAGCAGGCCAACAATGTTACGCCGGGTTTGAGCCGCAGCTTTGGTACGGCGACAGAAAGCTTTAATAAAGCGGCCAGCAGCAGCCTCGATGAAACACGCGTGATGGTCGATGCGCGCACCAGCACCACGCGTGTCGCGATTATTACGGCAATGGTGATTGGCTTGTTAATTCTGCTGTTCACCGACCGCTATCTGGTCGCCATGCTGGTGAAACCGCTGAACCGTATTCGTGCGCACTTCAGCCTGATGGCGCAGGGCGATCTCAGCCAGCCGCTGGAAGATATGGGACGTAACTGCGTGGGTCAGGTGATCCCGCTGCTGTTAGCAATGCAGGATAGCCTGCGTGAAGCGGTGAGCAGCATTCGCCACGGCAGCGAGAATATCTGGCGCGGTGCGTCCGAAATCTCCACCGGCAATAACGATCTCTCTTCTCGTACTGAAGAGCAGGCTGCGGCGCTGGAACAAACCGCTGCCAGCATGGAAGAGCTGACCTCAACGGTAAAACTGAACGCGGATAACGCCAACCAGGCTAGCGAACTGGCACAAGTGGCGTCGACCACCGCCAGCAAAGGCGGCGCGCTAGTAAAAGAAGTCATCAGCACAATGGATGGCATCTCTGACAGCTCGAAGAAAATCGCCGAAATCACCAACGTGATTAACAGCATCGCCTTCCAGACCAACATTCTTGCGCTTAACGCCGCCGTGGAAGCCGCGCGGGCGGGTGAGCAAGGTCGCGGTTTTGCGGTGGTCGCAGGTGAAGTGCGTAACCTCGCCAGCCGCAGTGCCGGCGCGGCGAAAGAGATCGAAACGCTGATCGCGGATTCTGTTTCCCGCGTAGAGAAAGGCGCGAAACTGGTCAATGACACCGGCACCACCATGGAAAGCATTCTGCGTGCGGTGAGAGAAGTGACCACCATTATGAAAGAGATTGCTTCTGCGACGGATGAACAGAGTAAGGGTATTTCTCAGGTGGGCGTGGCAATTACTCAGATGGACAGCGTAACGCAGCAGAACGCCGCGCTGGTGGAAGAGATTTCCGCCGCCGCAGCCGCGCTGGAGCGCCAGACCGAAGAGTTGCAGCGTTCCGTGCAGCAGTTCCGCCTTTCCAGTGACGAGCAGCAGAAACCTGCGGCCACCGCGCTGGTAAAACCGGATTTATCGCGCGGCGCACCGCGTAAAGCAGCAACGTCTTCGGATGAGTGGGTCGCGTTTTAATCAGCGCTATCGCCGCCACGAAAGATCGTTATATAATTTTTTATATAACGATTGTGGGGGTGATAACGATGGACAACCATTTTGGTAAGGGCTTGATGGCCGGGCTGAATGCGGCGCAGGCGGACAGCGCCAGTAACGTGGCGCATTTCTGCCCGGACTATAAGCGTGGTTTTGTACTCGGGTTTTCGCATCGGATGTTTGAAAAAACGGGCGATCGTCAACTCAGCGCGTGGGAAGCAGGCATTCTTACGCGTCGCTACGGGCTGGATAAGGACATGGTGATGGATTTCTTTCGTGAGGGCCACTCCAGCACTGTGATCCGATTTTTTATGGCGGGTTACCGTCTCGAAATCTAAAAATAAGCTTTGCTCAATATGTCGTTCTCTTTTGTGAAGGTCACTTTTGTCGAGGGTGACTTTCATTTTTTTTGCCGTTTTGTGCCCCTAAGCCCCTCATTTTTCTGTGACTACTGCAACACTCTCCGGCTTTTTGCATAATACCCTTGTTTTTTATGTGATTATTTGTCGGGGCGATCGCAGCATTCATCTGCCAATCAGGTGGAGAATAATCCTAGTCCAGGCTAAGGGATAACAATAAATGGCAGGAGAGAACCAACAATTTGCGTCTCATGGCGTGAGCCGTCGTGATTTTATGAAACTGTGTGCTGCACTGGCGGCGACCATGGGGTTAAGCGGCAAAGCCGCTGCCGAAATGGCCGAAGCTGTCAGTCATCCCCAGCGTCCACCCGTTATCTGGATTGGCGCGCAGGAGTGCACAGGCTGTACCGAATCACTGCTTCGCGCGACCCACCCCACGGTAGAAAACCTCGTGCTGGAAACCATTTCGCTGGAATACCACGAAGTGCTTTCTGCCGCGTTTGGTCACCAGGTTGAAGAGAATAAACACCGGGCGCTGGAGCAGTACAAAGGCCAGTACGTGCTGGTGGTCGATGGCTCGATTCCGATGAAAGACGGCGGTGTTTACTGCATGGTGGCCGGCGAACCGATTGTCGACCATATTCGTAAAGCGGCGGAAAACGCGGCGGCGATTATCGCCATTGGCTCCTGCGCCGCCTGGGGCGGCGTGGCGGCGGCGGGCGTTAACCCGACCGGCGCAGTCAGCCTGCAAGATGTGCTGCCTGGCAAAACGGTGATCAACATTCCCGGCTGCCCGCCAAACCCACAAAACTTTCTTGCCACGGTGGCGCATATCATCACCTTCGGCAAACCTCCGGCGCTTGACGCCAAAAACCGTCCCCGCTTTGCCTACGGGCGCTTAATTCACGAGCATTGCGAACGTCGACCGCATTTCGATGCCGGACGTTTTGCGAAAGCGTATGGCGATCAGGGGCATCGCGAAGGCTGGTGCTTGTATCACTTAGGTTGCAAAGGCCCGGAAACCTGGGGCAACTGCTCAACGTTGCAGTTTTGCGATGTGGGCGGTGTCTGGCCGGTTGCCATTGGTCACCCGTGCTACGGCTGCAACGAAGAGGGGGTTGGCTTTCACAAAGGCATCTCCCAGCTTGCGCATGTGGATAACCCTACGCCGCGCGCCGCGAAACCAGACGTCAACCTGAAAGAGGGCGGCACCGTGTCGGCAAGCGCTGTCGGTTTGCTGGGCGGCGTCGTAGGTCTGGTGGCGGGTGTCGGCGTGATGACCGTGCGTGAACTGGGTCGCCAGCAGAAGAAAAACGACACGGATTCACAGGGAGACTAGCCGTGAACAGACGTGATTTTCTCAAAGTGGCGTCAGGCGGGGCGCTGCTGGTGGGGGGATCGTCCGCGAGTTTTGCCGCCGCGCAAAACCGCCCGCCGATCCCCGGCGCGCTGGGGATGTTATACGACTCCACGCTCTGTGTCGGTTGCCAGGCCTGTGTGACGCGTTGTCAGGAAATTAACACGCCGCAACGCAACCCACAGGGCGAGCAAACCTGGTCGAATAACGACAAACTTTCGCCCTATACCAACAACATTATTCAGGTCTGGCACAGCGGCAGTGGCGAAAACAAAGACCAACTGCGCGACGGCTACGCCTATATCAAAAAGCAGTGCATGCACTGCGTGGATGCCAACTGTGTTTCCGTCTGCCCGGTGCAGGCACTGAAAAAAGACGCCAAAACCGGCATTGTTCATTACGATGCCAGCGTCTGTACTGGCTGCCGCTACTGCATGGTCGCCTGTCCGTTCGATGTGCCGAAGTATGACTACAACAACCCCTTCGGCGCGCTGCATAAATGCGAACTCTGCAACCAGAAAGACGTGGCGCGCCTGGATAACGGCGAGCTGCCCGGGTGTGTGGAAGTGTGCCCGGCGGGCGCAGTGATTTTCGGCACGCGCGAAGAACTGCTCGCCGAAGCCAAAAAACGTCTCACTATGAAACCTGGCTCTGAATACCGCTATCCGCGCCAGACATTGAACACCAACGATACCTATCTGCATAACGTGCCCAGCTACTACCCGCATTTGTACGGCGAGAAAGAGGGCGGCGGCACGCAGGTGCTGGTGCTGACCGGCGTTCCTTATCAGGAGCTGGGGTTGCCGGCGCTTGCCGACCTGGCAACCGGCGCACGCTCAGAGCACGTTCAACACACGGTTTACAAAGGGATGATGTTGCCGCTTGCCGTGCTGGTTGGGCTGACCGCACTGGTGCGCCGCAATACGCGGGACAACCATGACGGAGGCGATCATGAGTCATGATCCACAAGCGATGGGCGGCAAACTGCTGAGTAAACCGGTGCTGCTGTTCGCCCCGCTGATCGTGCTGTGCGCGATCTTTATCCTCAAACGTTTGATCTTCGGGCTCGGATCGGTCTCGGATCTGAACGGTGGTTATCCGTGGGGGATCTGGATCGCGTTTGATTTGCTGATCGGCACCGGCTTTGCCTGTGGCGGTTGGGCGCTGGCGTGGGCAGTGTATGTCTTTAACCGGGGCGACTATCACCCGCTGGTGCGCCCGGCGCTGCTGTGCAGCCTGTTCGGTTATTCGCTGGGCGGCTTGTCCATCACCATCGACGTTGGTCGTTACTGGAACCTGCCTTACTTCTATATTCCCGGCCATTTCAACGTCAATTCAGTGCTGTTTGAAACCGCGGTCTGTATGACGATTTACATCGGCGTGATGGCGTTGGAGTTCGCACCGGCGCTGCTGGAAAGGCTCGGCTGGAAGGTTTCGCTGCGCCGTCTCAATAAAGTGATGTTTTTCATTATCGCGCTTGGCGCGCTGCTGCCGACCATGCACCAGTCGTCGATGGGCTCGTTGATGATTGCCGCCGGATATAAGGTTTACCCGCTGTGGCAGAGCTATGAAATGCTGCCGGTTTTCTCGCTGCTGACCGCGTTTATTATGGGCTTCTCAATTGTCATTTTCGAAGGCTCATTAATGCAGGCCAGCCTGCGTGGCAACGGGCCGGATGAAAAACGTCTGTTTGGCAAACTGATCACCATCCTGAGCGTACTGTTAGCGCTGTTCCTGGTACTGCGTTTGGGAGAGATCACGTGGCGTGACAAATGGCATTACGCCTTTGCCGGTGATTTTTACAGCCTGATGTTCTGGCTGGAAATGGCGCTGCTGGCTTTGCCGCTGCTGATCCTGCGTGCGCCGCGTCTGCGCCGTGATTCCCGCTTTTTGTTCCTTGGCGCGTTGAGCATGCTGCTCGGCTGTGCGCTGTGGCGGCTCTCTTATTCGCTGTTGGCCTTTAATCCCGGCAACGGCTACCACTACTTCCCGACAGCGGAAGAGTTATTGATTTCCATCGGTTTTGTGGCAATTGAAGTCTGTGCGTACATCTTACTGATACGTCTGTTGCCGATTATTCCTCCGTTAAAAACATCTGCGCGACATGAGGCGAGTAAAGCATGAGTCAACGTATCACCATTGATCCGGTCACCCGTATTGAGGGTCATTTACGCATTGATTGCGAAATTGAAAACGGCGTTGTATCAAAGGCCTGGTCGTCAGGAACCATGTGGCGCGGGATGGAAGAGATTGTCAAAAACCGCGACCCGCGCGACGCATGGATAATCATGCAGCGCATTTGCGGCGTTTGTACAACAATCCACGCCATTGCCTCGGTGCGAGCGGTAGAAAGCGCGCTGGAGGTGAAGGTGCCGCGTAACGCCCAGTACATCCGCAACATCATTCTGGCCGCCCACTCGATTCACGATCATATCGTCCATTTCTATCAGCTTTCGGCGCTCGATTGGGTCGATATCACCAGCGCGCTGAATGCCGACCCGGCGAAAGCCGCCGCGCTGCTACAGGGGCTTTCCGACTGGCCGCTTAACAGTGAAAACGACTTCAAAGCGGTGCAGGAGAAGATCAAAGCGCTGGTCGCCAGCGGCCAACTGGGCATTTTTGCCAATGGCTACTGGGGCCACCCGGCAATGAAGTTGCCGCCGGAAGTAAATCTGATTGCCGTCGCCCACTACCTGCAAGCGCTGGAGTGTCAGCGCGACGCTAACCGCATTGTCGCGCTGCTTGGCGGTAAATCGCCGCACATTCAGAACCTGGCGGTGGGCGGGGTTGCCAACCCGATCAATCTTGATGGCATCGAAGTGCTGAACCTTGAACGCCTGATGTACCTCAAGTCGTTTATCGACAAGCTGGAAGGGTTTATCGAGCAGGTTTATAAAGTCGACACGGCGGTGATTGCGGCGTTTTACCCGGAATGGCTCACGCTCGGTAAAGGCGCGGTGAACTACCTGAGCGCGCCGGAATTCCCCACCGACGCCAACAACGGCAGTTTCCTGTTTTCTGGCGGCTACATCGAAAATGCCGATCTTAGCACCTACCGTGAAATCAACACCCACACCGATCCTTTCCTGATTAAAGGCATTCAGGAGAGCGCGAAACACGCCTGGTATAAAGACGACGCGCCGCAGGAGCCGTGGCAGGGCACCACGCTGCCGCAGTACACCGGCTGGCAGGAAGAGGGCAAATATTCCTGGGTTAAATCACCCACTTTTTACGGCAAAACGGTCGAAGTGGGGCCGCTCGCCAATATGCTCTGCAAGCTGGCGGCAAAACATCCGGCAACGACGGAAAAATTGCATGACATCACCGCCATTTACCAGAAACTCACCGGCAAAACGGTGGCGGTGGAGCAACTGCACTCTACGCTGGGGCGCATTATCGGGCGCACGGTTCATGCCTGCGAGTTACACCAGGTCTTGCAGCAGCAGTATCAGGCACTGATAGATAATATCGGCAAAGGCGATGTGCAAACCATTAGCCATACGGAGATCCCCGCCAGCGGCGAGTTTAAAGGCGTTAGCTTCCTTGAAGCGCCGCGCGGCATGCTCTCCCACTGGATCGTTATCAAAGACGGCAAAATCGATAACTACCAGGCCGTAGTGCCGTCAACCTGGAACGCCGGGCCGCGTAACTTCAACGACGACGCCGGGCCGTACGAGCTGTCACTGGTGGGTACACCAATTGCCGATCCGCAAAAACCGCTGGAAGTGGTGCGCACCGTTCACTCGTTCGACCCCTGTATGTCGTGCGCGGTACACGTGGTGGATGCCGACGGCAACGATGTGGTGTCGGTGAAGGTGCTGTGATGTCGATTTTAGTGTTAGGCGTAGGCAACATTTTGCTTACCGATGAAGCGATTGGCGTGCGGGTGGTGGAAGCGCTTGAGCAGCGTTACCGCCTGCCGGAGCATGTTGAGGTGCTGGATGGCGGCACGGCGGGCATGGAGCTGCTTGAGGCGATGGCTAACCGCGATCATCTGATCATCGCCGATGCGGTGGTCAGCCGCAAAAGCGAGCCGGGTGCCGTTATCTGCCTGCGCGATGACGACGTGCCAACGCTGTTCAGCAATAAAATTTCGCCGCACCAGTTGGGGTTATCGGATGTGCTGTCGGCGTTGCGCTTTACCGGGGAGTTTCCGAAAAAACTGACGCTGATTGGTATTATTCCGTCCTCGCTGGAGCCGCATATCGGCCTGACACCGCTGGTGGAGGCGAGCCTGGACACCGCGCTACAGGCGGTGCTGGCGGCACTGCGCGAATCCGGCGTGGAGCCTGTTTTACGGGAGACCGAATATGCAGGATGAGGTGATAGGGTTCGACGTTTCGCCGCACCGCGAAGTGCAGGCGGCTTTTATGGCGATTGCCGAGCAGGAGATGCACAGTCTGCCGTTTGTCCATGCAACGATGCCGGTGTATGTCACGCCGTTCACCCGCTTTGAAGAACAGTGGCTGGGCTGTGTGCTGACGCCGTGGATGCTGAGCGTGCAAATCTACCCCGGCCCGCAGCAGTGTTGGCCTCGCCGCCCGGTGAGCCAGCGGCTGGGGCTGCGATTGCCCTATGGCGAAATGACCTTTACCGTCGGCGAATTAGCCGCATTGGGGCAATACCTGAGCTGCTCACTGATGTCGCCGCTGGATCGGGGATTGTCTGTTGATGCTGGCATTGCGCTTGCCGATAACTGCCTGAAAATGGCGCTCTCGTTGCCGGTCACCGATGCCGCGGTAAGCCGTCGCGCGTTGCTGCAAGGACTGCGGGACAAAGCGCATGCATGAGTTATCCCTGTGCCAGAACGCGGTGGAGATCATTGAACAGCAGGCGCGGCAAAATGGCGCGAAGCGCGTGACGGGCGTATGGCTGGAAGTGGGCGCGCTGGCTTGTGTGGAAGAGAGCGCGCTGCGGTTTGGTTTTGATATCGCCTGCCGCGAGACGCTGGCGCAGGGGTGCACATTGCATATCCTGCATAAACCGGCGCAAGCCTGGTGCTGGAACTGTAGCCAGACGGTGAAAACCGAACGGCACGATGAGTGCCCGCTCTGCCACTGCCCGACGCTGCATATTGAGCGCAGCGACGGCGTGCAGATCAAAAGTATCGAAGTGGAGTAAAGCAAAGATGTGTATAGGCGTACCGGGTCAGGTGGTGGCCGTTGGCGATGATTTTCATCAACTGGCGCAGGTGGATGTGTGCGGCGTGCGTCGCGACGTCAATATCGCGCTGGTGTGCGAGGATTCACCGCGTGAATTGCTGGGGCAATGGGTGCTGGTGCATGTCGGTTTCGCCATGAGCGTGATTGATGAACACGAAGCGCTGGCGACGCTGGAAGCGCTGCGCAACATGGAAATCGAAGCGTTTGCCCCTCAGCGCTGAGGCGCGTCGATGTTGGCGTCGGTCACCATCTGCGTGACCTGCGACAAATTGCCGATCTTCGCTTCGCTGGCGCGATAGAATTTACTCTTATCAATTAACAGCAATGATTGCTGCGCCCGGCGTAACAGCTGGGCTTTGAACGCCGCATTGTGGCGGGTGGAATCCCACATATCGCCGCGCGCATCCACGCCTTCGCAGGAGAAGATAAACAGATCAATCTCCAGCGATTTCAGAAGACTGGCGAGAGCCGGATTCACGTAGCAACGCTCCGTGCGCGCCAGTCGGCCGCCCGAGCAGATAAGCTCAATCTGTTCGCGCCGCGCCATCTCCTGGCACACCGGCAGACTGTTAGTCAGCACCGTCAACGGGATATCCGGTAACTGCCGCGCCAGATGAAAACAGGTGGAGCTGGCATCCAGCGCCAGCGTCATCCCGGCTTCTATCCAGTTCAGTGCGTGGCGGGCGATGTCGGCTTTATCCGCATAATGGCTTTTTAGCCGGGTGCGAAATGGTTCCCCGCCATCATGCATTGTGCGCGCCAGACCGTGGCGACGCACAATTTTCCCCGCCGTTTGCAGCGCGTTCAGATCGCGGCGAATGGTTTCAATACTGACATTCAACTGCACCGCCAGCGCCTGGGTTGTGATGCTGTGCTGGCTGGTGAGAAGCTGCAGAATCGCTTGCTGGCGCGCGTGCTTCATGGCGTTTCCTCATGATGCTGCGGCGAGAGCGAAATCAGTATTTTGCCGATGGCCGCGCCGTTTTTACCGGTGTGCTTAATGTGATACATCGCGCGATCGGCACGCATCAGCGCATTAACGAAATCATCCCCGGCTTGCACTTCATCAATGCCTATCGATGCACCCACCGACGCCTCGCCATTATCCAGCTCGAAGGGGCTGAGGATGGCACGCAAACAGCTATGCGCCGTGCTGTTAATCAGCAGGCTGTTGAGCGCAAAGGGCAGCAACAGAACAAACTCATCGCCGCCAAGCCGCCCGATGACGGTTCCCTCCGGGCAGGCAGCGCGCAGGCGCTGGCTGAGCTGGATCAGCAACTCATCGCCGCTGCGGTGGCCAAACGTATCGTTTACCGCTTTGAAATCATCCAGATCAATAAATGCCACACACAGCGGCCCGGCGAGATTGAGTTCAGCAAAGTGTTGCAGTAGCGCATGACGGTTCGCGAGGCCGGTCAGCGGATCGTGGTTGGCAAGCAGAGCCAGTTGCTCTTCGTACTGCTTCTCTTTGGTCATATCAATGTGCGTGCCGGTCACTTTCAACGGCGCGCCGCTGGCGTCCCGGTCGGTGACGCGACCGCGATCGAGCACCCAAGTCACGGTACCGTTTTTATGTCGCATGCGGTGCAACGCTTCGTAAAACGGCGTTTTGCCATGCAAATGGTCATAAAACGCATCCAGCACCTGTTGCCGGTCATCTTCATGCAGGTGTTCGCGCCAGACATCAAAGTGGGCGCTCAGCGCTTTGGGTTGATAGCCAAGCATCGAACCCCAGCGGCGGTTAAAGATAATGAGCTTGCCGCTTGGCACATCCAGTTGCCACAAACACAGCCCGGTGCCGTCGAGCGCGGCGCTGAGTTTATTGCGCGCATCGCGTGCGATCCGCACCAGCCGGGCGTTGTGCTTCTTCAGATTCTGGATCTGCTGTTTTAACGCGGTTTCAGACATTTGGCGGGCTACGGGTAAATAAAAGGCATTCTTACGAGTTATTTCGGTTATGTAAATATGGTGTGAAAAAAAGAGCAGAAGGTGTGGTGAATGGCGGGAGAAACCGGGCGGAATGCCGCCCGGTGGGCAAGATCAGGCGTTGCGTTTATCTTCAGTTTGCGTGTCGAAATCGCTGGCGTCGTGGCGCTCATGCAGTTGCTCACTCGGCTCGCCGAACGTGCGGTTAACCATGCGCCCACGTTTCACCGCCGGGCGCTCTGCAATCGCTTTCGCCCAGCGCTGGACATTTTGGTAACTGCCCGCGTCGAGGAATTCCGCTGCATTATAGACATTGCCCAGTACTACGTTGCCGTACCACGGCCAGATCGCCATATCGGCGATGGTGTACTCATCCCCGGCAACAAACGTGTGCTGCGCCAGTTGCTTATCCAGCACGTCCAGTTGACGTTTGGCTTCCATGGTAAAGCGGTTGATCGCGTACTCGATCTTCACCGGCGCATAGTTATAGAAGTGGCCAAAACCGCCGCCGAGGAAAGGTGCAGAACCTTGCAGCCAGAACAGCCAGTTCAGCGTTTCGGTGCGTTTAGCCGGATCTTTTGGCAGGAAATGACCGAATTTTTCCGCCAGATAGAGCAGGATCGCGCCGGATTCAAACACTCGCGTTGGCGGTGTGGTGCTGTGATCGCGCAGCGCCGGGATTTTGGAGTTCGGGTTAACCTCGACAAAACCGCTGGAGAACTGATCGCCTTCACCGATGCGAATCAACCACGCGTCGTACTCTGCGGCACTGACGCCTTTCGCCAGTAACTCTTCCAGCATAATGGTGACTTTCTGGCCGTTCGGCGTACCGAGCGAATAGAGCTGTAGTGGGTGTTTGCCGACCGGCAATGCTTTGTCATGCGTTGGACCGGAAACCGGGCGGTTGATATTGGCAAACGCGCCGCCGCCGGATTTATCCCACGTCCAGACTTTGGGGGGCTGATAGTTGTCTGACATTTTGGCCTGCCTTTTCGTTGATGTGTTAAAGAAGTTAAGCGCCTGCAAAGCAGTGTAGCAGTCGTCTCAGGCGAGAATACGTTGCGCCCAGACCTCGATGTCGTCGCCGCTACCGAGATCGGCCTGCACCAGCCCGTTAACCATAAAGGTTGGCGAAACATGGATGCCATTCTGGCGTGCGTATTTGCTGTGCCATTTGATCTCGGTTTGCAGCGCCGGACGAGCAAAAGCCTCTGCCAGTTGCACTCCGCTGTACTGTTCGATGCGTTCAATGATTTGCTGCGGCGTTGTATGCATATTCGGGCCGCTGCAGTGGTCGGTAAATTCAAACTCTTCGCGATGATCGGCAACCGCTTGCAGTACTTTGTGCGCGGCGTTTTTGCCGTCCGCAAGCGTCGATGCCGCGAGAATGCAGCGGATAATCACACCGGAAAACAGATGCCACGGCTGTGATTGCAGGCGGATTTTCACCGTGACGTTATCCTCGCCGACCTGTTTTAGCAGCGCGTCCAGTTTGTTAAACGCGCGTACAGAAAAAGGGCAAGTAGGTTCGATAAATACCTCGAACGTACGTGGGCCGTGACCCCAACTGAGCGGGGCGGCATGTAGCGGTTGTTGGCTCATTTTCACTCCTGATATTTAATATTTTTTCGCGTTTCAAAGAGTAGCAGCATGCCGCAGGCAGGGAAAAGGCAGCTTTGCTGCCGATGCGGTTAAACAGTAAAGCGGTTGCGTTATTTTGCTGAGGAGGGCGTTAAAACGTTGCACGCTGACATGGAAATTCGTTTGTTAAAATTTAGTGATAAAAATGGGTGGCGCTTCTGCTTTTAATTATAAGACCTGACTTAACGTATATTTTTTAATATCCAGCTGATTTAAGTAAAATTATTGTTTTATTAAATATCGCGTGCTTATTTAATTTTTGTATGTAAATTATCCTGTTTCAGCGCTATTTGTTATTAATCTGTTTCTTTTGCCTGTCGATAATCGTTATGAGGATCTTTTTTTCGGCTCAGGCAGAGTCATTTGGCGGAATATCTGGTCATTGATAGCGGAGATAATGATGCAGGAGATTCAGGCGATTCAGGCAAGCCCGCACCTTGCCACAATAAAAGAAAACACAAACCATAAATCGGCGGCTCATACGGACAGTGGCGCGGCAAATAGCGCTTCGCATGATGAGAGCACCAAAGTGACGCTCTCAAGCCGCGCAGAAAAGCACAAACACAGCAATGAGATAAAAGCCGAGCAGCAGGTTCAGGAAAAGAAAAAGGTGGAAAATCATGAAATTGATTATTCACTGGCGATGACCGGTATTCCTCAATTCGGCGGACGGCTGGTGACCATCGTTAAATATCCGGACGGCAGAACGGAAATGATTGATGCGTTTTCAGGTAAAAAAGTGACGCAACAAGAGTTAGCCACGGCGCAGCTACAGAAAGAGAAACGTGTGGCTGAGCAACACAAACTGGACGCAAAAGTGGTCGTGCAGCAAGAACAGGTAACGGCGGGCGAATCTGAGCCGACGGATATGCAATAACGATCTTAAGTAAATCCTGTCTTATTTCAGGGTTATTAACGTTAGCTGTATTAATCCGGTATCCATATCCGGACCTTATATTTAGCGGTTGTTGTTTCAATATATCTTATATTACGTAGTCGCTGGCCGGGAAATAGAGTCGCTGTAGTCATGTATTTGGCTTAAGGCAAAAATAACACGATATATTTTCAGCAAAATAATGGCTGAGGATATCGGTTTTTCTGCGTTTTTATTGGGCGTGAATAAAACGGAATATGCCGCCTGAAATACAGGCGGCAGATCTCATCAGAACAGAACGGAGTAATTCAGGCCAAAAGTACGACCGCGGCCTTTATAGGTATATAAACCCGCTGCGCCATAAGTTGGGCTGTATAAACCCGGTGCACGTTGGCCCCATGCGGTGGTGTAATCTTCGTCCAGCAGGTTTTCAACGCTAAAACTCAACTTACCGACAGGCAGAAGATAACTGCCGAGCAGATCAACAGTGTTGTACCCGTCAATATGTTTCCCATCGGCGTCAGAAAGATCAAATGTCTGCGTGCTTTGCAGGCGTAGCGTCCAGTCGCCTGGCGCCCAGTTGACCCACGCGCTCATCTTCGACGGGCTGGCGCTATCCACGGTCAGTTTCTGCCACTTACCATCGACGCGGGTTTGCGACTTGATGGCGTTAAAGTTCGCGCCGGTGCTCCATTCGCTGTCGCTAAAGAAGTAATCGACCTGGCCTTCCACACCGTAAATACGACGCTGATCATCTTCAATATTGATGGTCATGTCGCTTTTGTTGATGTTGATGGTTTTATCCGAAAGCGAGTAGTACGCGGCGATCTGCGTACGCAGGCTATCGCCAGTGTAGCGCCAGCCCAGCTCGTAGGCATTCACTTTAATACCGTCCAGCTTCGAATCGTTCACGTTGACGCTGTTAACCAGACGGTAGTGACCGTTTTCCAGCTTGTAGGTGCCGGAACCGTAATATTTCGCCAGATCCGGAATTTCGAAGCCTTGAGAGAAGTTAAACCACAGCTGCTGGCGTTCGCTCAGGTGACCAAGGATGCCAGCGTTGAACAGCAGATTGTTGTAATCCGTTTTGCCGCCAGGCACGGCGTCCGCCGAGGTTGCTTTGCCGGTGGCGATGGCTTGCTGCTGCGCGTAGCCGACAAAGTCATCGACTCTGTTTTCCGTGTACTGGTAGCGCACGCCGCCGCTCAGGGTGATGGCCGCAATGTCATAGCTGCTTTGCAGGAACGGCGCGAGGTTCGTGATGCTGTAGCCGGGATAGCGCCCGACGTTATAAGCGTTATCCAGTTTCATGCCGCCGCTGGCGGCAGCTTTGCTGAGATTGAAAAACTGCTGGTTGGCATCGAACGTTTCATGTTCGGCGTCCACGCCCCAGGTCAATGTCAGATCTTCCAGCGGCTTGCTGTTAAGGGTGAGTTTGCCGCCGTAGAAATCAGTTTTTTGCTGCGATGCGCCGATGCTGGTCACCGAGCCGCCGGAAAGTGTCGGGAAGGGGTAATACGTCAGGCTTTCGTCACGGTAGTAAATCTGTGCCAGTAAATCCTGGCCCCAGAAATCGCTGTTGGCGTATTGCAGGTTAATTAAGTGGCGTTCGGTGCCAGGGATGCGGTCGGAATCAAGATTACTTTTGTTGTAAGCGTCGCCGGAGCCGCGCACCGCCGAGAAGTTTTCGCCAAGGAAGAGACCGTGCTTACCGTCAGACTGGCTTTTGTAATACTGCGTGGTGAGCTGCAACTGCTGATGATCGTCAATATTCAGCGTGCCGGTTCCCATTACGTCCAGGCGGTCTGAATACTGCAAACCGGTTTGCGTGTTATCAATATTCACTTCATTGCCTTTGCCGTCATACCAGCCGCCATAGCGCTGGTACGCCACGGAAAGACGACCTGAAGCGTTATCGTTACCGCCGCTGACCGCGGCCGCGATGTTCTCGTCGTGATCGTTATGGCTGTTAAAACCGCTTTTCGTGCCGGTCTGGAACTCAACCTCGGTTTCCGGCTGGCCTTTTTTGGTGACGAAATTGATTAAACCGCCGGTGCTTCCGCCGCCGTACAGCGATGTCGCGCCGGAAATCACTTCGATGCGCTCGATGTTAAACGGATCGATAGCATCGAGCTGGCGGCTGTCGCTGCGAGACGAGTTCAGACGTACTCCGTCCACCATCACCATCATTGAACGGCCGCGTAAATTCATGCCGTAATTAGTGCGTCCCTGGCTGCTGACGTCCATGCCGGGAATTAACTGCGCCAGTACCTCTTTTAACTCTTTTCCACCCTGAACCTGCTGCTCAATTTCAGCCTGTTCAATGACCCAAGTGGTTTGCGCCATATCCGTAACGCTGTGGTTTGCGCGGCTGGCGGCAACCACCAGCGTCTCTTCTTTTTGACCTTCCGCCGAGGCGTGAGCGGAAAACATCATCAATAAACAAGGATTTAATGCCCAAAGATAACGAGATTTCATTGTTATGGTGATCCTGATTTAACAGAAGTACGGCGGCGCTGATCCTCCCGAGCCGCAAGCAATATCGCCATTTGTTGATAGCGATTATCAAGATGATATGAATTATCGTTACCATGTAAATGTTTTGTGTAAAAAATGTGGAAATAAACTAGTGATTTCCATAGGGTTTTTAGGGGTTTTGAGTGTGTACTGGAGCAGACAAAGGGCGGGGAGGGCACCGGGTTCGATAATAATACCGCCCGGTATAATAAGGTTGCTGGTATTTATTGGCTGAAGCGTTAACGGTAAGTGAAAAGGTATTTTAGCGTGGTTTAGCGCTTCGTTTTGTTATGTTTTTCTTTAAAATCCGCAATCGCCTGATTGATGTTATCTGTTTCGATAGCATCTACTTTTTCGCCTTCGAAAAAGACTTCATAGTTGCCAGAAACATATTTAAAGGTAAATATCTTACCCTGATAACGCACGCGCTTTTCTTTTACAGACAATCCCCTGCTGCGCATAGCCACTTTTGCCATTGTATCTATCTTTTTATTTTTCATAATTATTTGTCTTACCTGTGCAGGTTGTTTTGCGATGTTTGGTATTAAACCCACTCAATCTGATGTTAATTTGTTATTCACTGAAAAGATAGCCACGGTTGTCTGATTCGCTGGATTGATAATATATGAAACATTTAACCTGATGTTAAGGTTGTCTTAATCTTTAGAGTATCTCGCCATTGTGGACTGGTGAATTAATTCATTTTTTAATTTTTGATGATATTTAATTTCAAACTCAATCTTTTGATAATAATTTTGATTCTCATTTCATTTCCACTACGATTAAAATCCAGCCCGGCTCGTATGTGCTGACTATTACACATAATTTAAAAGGAATGATGATGAAGAACCGCTTTTTGCCGCTCTGTTCACTTGCACTGGTCATCTCTTCAGTTTTTGCCGCTCCCGTGGCGTTCGCCGCCGACAACGACGACGGTATCGTGGTCTATAACGCGCAGCACGAAAACCTGACAAAATCCTGGGTCGACGAATTCACCAAAGAAACCGGCATCAAAGTCACGCTGCGTAACGGCGGCGACACGGAGCTGGGTAACCAACTGGTGCAGGAAGGCAACGTTTCACCTGCCGATGTGTTCCTGACGGAAAACTCCCCGGCGATGACGCTGGTTGATAACGCCGGACTTTTTGCGCCGCTCAATGCGGATACGCTGAAACAGGTCCCGGCTCAGTTCCGCCCGGCGCATGGTCGCTGGATTGGCATTGCCGCGCGCAGCACCGTTTTTGTCTATAACCCGACGAAACTTTCTGCTGCGCAGTTACCTGCATCGATCATGGATTTAGCCAAACCGGAATGGAAAGGCCGCTGGGCGGCGTCGCCTTCAGGCGCTGATTTCCAGGCGATTGTCAGCGCGATGCTGACACTGAAAGGCGAAAAAGCCACGCTGGACTGGCTGAAAGCGATGAAAACTAACTTTGTGCCTTACAAAGGCAACAGCACGGTGATGAAAGCGGTCAATGCCGGGCAAATCGACGGTGGCGTGATTTATCACTACTACTACTTTGTCGATCAGGCTAAAACCGGCGAGAACAGCAAAAATACCCAGCTTCACTACTTTAAACATCAGGATCCGGGCGCGTTTGTCAGCATCTCTGGCGGCGGCGTTTTAGCGTCCAGCAAACACCAGAAACAGGCGCAGGCGTTTATCAAATGGATAACCGGCAAGCAGGGTCAGGAGATGTTGCGCACCAACACCGCGTTTGAATACGCAGTAGGAGAAGGCGCTGCTTCCAATGAAAAACTGGTTCCGCTGGCGCAATTAGACGCACCGAAAGTGGAACCCTCTGCGCTTAACAGCAAAAAAGTCAGCGAGTTAATGACCGAAGCCGGTCTTTTGTAATCACGCAGGAATGAGTGCCTGATGTCCAGTTTAAGTCTCCCGGCGGCAAGCAATGCGGCCAGCCAGGCCGCCCGGCACCGTCCTTCGCGGGTGCTGGTGGTATTTGCCCTTTTTGTCGCAGCACTTGCCTTACTGCCCGTTGGGTTTGTCATCGGTGTCGGTATTGATACCGGCTGGGCGACGGTGCAGGCGCTCATTTTTCGCCCGCGTGTGGGTGAGTTGCTCGTCAACACTTTTTGGCTCATTGCACTTGCGGTACCCGCCAGCGTCGCGCTTGGCACGTCGCTGGCGTGGCTCACCGAACGGACGTCGCTGCCCGGAAGGCGCTTGTGGGCCGTGCTGGCGGTTGCGCCGCTGGCGATCCCGGCGTTTGTGCAAAGCTATGCCTGGGTGAGCGTTTTGCCCGCGTTTAACGGATTACCTGCGGCGGTGTTTATCGCTGTGCTGGCCTATTTCCCGTTTATTTATATGCCGGTCGCTGCGGTGTTGCGCCGCCTCGACCCCAGCCTTGAGGATGTTGCGGCATCGCTTGGCACTCCGCCGTGGCGGATCTTCTTTCGCGTGATCTTACCCCAGCTTCGGCTGGCGCTTTGCGGCGGTGCGCTGCTGGTGGCGCTGCACTTACTGGCGGAATATGGCCTGTTTGTAATGATCCGCTTCGATACCTTCACCACCGCGATTTACGATCAGTTCCAGTCAACGTTCAGCGGCCCGGCCGCCAATATGCTCGCCGGTGTGCTGGCGCTCTGCTGCCTGGCGTTGCTGCTGCTGGAGACGGCGGCGCGCGGCAAAGCGCGCTATGCGCGAGTGGGCTCAGGTTCAGCGCGTAAGCAACAACGCCGCGCGCTTGGTCGCTGGAGCTGCTGGTTGGGGTTATTGCTGGCGGCGTGCACGGTGGCGCTGTCATTCGGTACGCCGATTGCGGTGCTTGGCCGCTGGTTGTGGCTTGGCGGGTTCGATAACTGGCACCGCGCCGATCTCTGGCTTTCACTGCGCCAGACTCTTTTTCTGGCCGTTTGCGGGGCGCTAATCACCACCGCGTTCGCCATTCCGACGGCGTGGCTCTCGGTGCGCCATCCGCGCCGCGTATTCCGCTTGCTTGAAGGCTGTAATTACATCACCAGCGCATTACCCGGCATTGTGGTGGCGCTGGCGCTGGTTACCGTGACCATTCATTACGCGCGCCCGATTTATCAGACTGAAGTGACGCTGTTTCTCGCCTGGTTGTTGATGTTTATGCCCAGAGCGTTAATCAATTTACGCGCCGGGATTGCGCAAGCGCCGGTCGAGCTTGAGCAGGTGGCGCAAAGCCTTGGCACCTCGCCTGGCAGAGCGCTGGTGAGTGTCACACTGCGGCTGGCTGCACCGGGCGCCTCTACCGCGGCGGCATTAGTCTTTCTGGGCGTGAGCACCGAACTGACCGCCACGCTGCTGCTTTCCCCGCTCGGCACGCGCACGCTGGCGACAGGGTTCTGGGCGCTGACCAGCGAGATCGATTACGTGGCGGCTGCACCTTATGCGTTGCTGATGATTTTGATTTCCTTGCCGTTGACCGGCCTGCTGTATAAGCAATCACAAAAACTTTCGGGTCTTTAAGATGTTAGAACTGGCAACAATTTCGAAAAGCTTTGCCGCCGCGCGCGTGCTGGATGACGTGAATCTGGTTATTCCTGCGGGTAGCCGCACGGCGATTGTCGGCCCGTCCGGGTCGGGGAAAACCACCTTGCTGCGTTTGATCGCCGGGTTTGAAATGCCGGACAGCGGGCGCATTGTGTTGCAGGGAAAAACGTTGTTTGGCGATGGTCAGTTTGTCCCGGCCCACCAACGCAACATTGGCTTTGTACCGCAAGAAGGGGCGTTGTTTCCGCATCTTCGCGTGGGAGAAAATATTGCCTGGGGGCTTAAAGGTTCGCGCCACGAGAAGCAACGCCGTGTCGACGAGTTAATGGCGATGGTGTCGCTGGACAGCAAACTGGCGGCGCGCTGGCCGCATGAAATCTCCGGTGGTCAGCAGCAACGTGTGGCGCTGGCCAGAGCGTTGGCGCAGAAACCGGCGCTGATGTTACTCGACGAACCGTTTTCGGCGCTGGACACCGGCTTGCGCGCCGCCACGCGTAAAGCGACGGCGGATTTGCTGACTGACGCGGGCGTCGCCTCCATTCTGGTCACACACGATCAGAAAGAGGCGCTCTCCTTCGCCAGCCAGATTGTGGTGATCCGCCACGGTCGCTTTGCGCAGGTGGGATCGCCGTTCGCGGTCTATTCGCAACCGGTTGATGAGGAGACGGCGCTGTTTTTGGGCGATGCGCTGATTTTATCTGCCGATGTGGCGCGAGGACGTGCGCACTGCCTGCTTGGCGATGTGGCGGTGGATAACCCCGCGCTTTCTGGCGCTCATCGCATTATGTTGCGCCCGGAGCAGGTGAGTGTGGTGCCGTGCGATGAGCATCAAACCTACCCGCAGGCGCACATTATCGATATGGATTTTGCCGGATACCTTTCGTCATTGACGCTGCTGTTTTCGCAAACCGGCGAACGCCTGACATTACAAGCCATTACCCGCCCGGACTGGCGACCCGGTATGAAAGTGAATCTGCAGGTTAACGGAAGCGCCCGCGTATTTCCCCGCTGAAGACGATGCCCGGTTAACGCCGGGCCGAGTTATCAATTGTCATATTCTTGAGACCGATCTCAAAACAATGTTTTTACATGTGTAAAACTTCGTTTCGTTTTATATCACCATAAAAATAAAAGCCTTTGTTACCCGTAATGCCTGATGGCATTCACTCTTGGCCACATTTTCCAGAAACAGAAACTCGCGATTACACCGGTGCAGCCTGCCGGGAGAACCTGTTTCAGGAGAATGACCCATGCAATACCCTCTGGGACTTAGTGTGTTGTTTTGTTGCCTGCCAGCGATGGCGAATGCGGCAACGATACTTGAAGGCGCGGTTTTTGCCGACGCGCCGCTGGCGGGTGCATCGGTGACGGTGACCGACAGTTCAGGCAAGCGCCTTACCACCAAAACGCGCAGCGACGGACGCTATTCACTGGCCGTTGATGCGCTCACGCCGCCGTTAACCCTTTCCACCATTCAAAGCACGGGAACCGCACAGTCGTGTTTGCGAAGCGATGAGCCGCGTGCGCGCTGTATGGCCTCGCTGCTGATTACGCTGCAAAAAGAGCGCCGCAATACCGCTAACATCACGCCCTTTACCGACAGACTGGTTTCCGAAGTGGCCGGTGCGCTGGGCTTTATCGGCCCACAGCAATGGGTTGAGCGCGGTGATAACAGCAAGCTGAATGCCGGTTTGCTGACCGAACCACTGGCTAACTTTCGTCAAGGTATGGCCGACGCGTTGCGTTTATCTGGCCTGAATGCGCAAACCGCCGATCCGGTGCAGACGCCGATTCGCACCGGCAACGGCATGGCGCGGATTTTGTCGGTGATTAACCATAACCGCAACTATGACAACAACAGCGGCGAGGCGGGAAGTGCGGTGCTGACCGACAGCGCCTTTCGCCCGATTGTCGGTTTACAGAACAACGGGCCGTGGGAACCGTTAGATTTGCCGCGTGCGCTGCGCGATCGGCAGGCTATCAGCAGCGCGAAAACGCGGATTTTGCTGGTCAGCGACTCCACCGCCGCCACGTACGAAGTCGCCCGTTTACCGCGCATGGGCTGGGGGCAAGTTTTCCAGCACGCGTTTCGCGCTGATAGCGGTGTCGTGGTGCTTAATGGCGCGCGTTCCGGGCGCTCCAGCCGGGATTTTTACAACGAAGGCTGGTACCAGCAAATGGCGCGCGATTTGCGCCCCGGCGATTATGTCTTTATCGCCCACGGTCATAACGATCAAAACTGCGATAGCGATAAAGCGTTGCGCGGCGCGGCTGACGTGAAAAACCTCTGCACCTATCCCAATGATGCCAGCGGCAATCCGCAGTTTCCGCCGGGCGAGCCGTTGTTGTCGTTCCAGCACTCGCTGGAGCGCTATATCACGCTGGCGCGCGCAGCGGGCGCGACGCCGGTGCTGTTTACACCAACCACGCGGGTAAAAAACCGCGCCGGGAAAACGGCCTTTGAGCTGGGCGCCGACGATGTGGTGGTCAGCAGTCATTACACGGTGAAAAAGCCCGGTTACCGCTTTGCCGGGAATTACATCGACACCATCAAACAGACCGCTCAACGCAATCACGTGCCGCTTATCGATCTGGAAAAAGCGACCATCGATTTCGCCAATGCACATGCCAGTAACTGGATGAATTACTGGCTGGCCGTGGATGCCAGTGACCCGCGCTACCCCTGGTATAAAACGCAAACCTCCGGCATTCGCAGCAATCCTGATACCACCCATTTCCAGCAACAAGGTGCAGAAGCTGTCGCATCGATGGTGACTGATCTAATCCGAACCACCCCTGAATTGAGCTCGCTTGCCGACACATTAAAACCCTAAGGAGAGACCGATGAAAACACTGCACTATTCACTGCGCTATTCAGCGCTGTTGCTGGCTTGTATCAGCGTTTCCGCTCAGGCGAGCGAGTGGAATGCCGTTGTCTCCACCGCGCCGCAAGCCGGTGAGTACGCCACCATCAGCCAGGCGCTGGCTGCCGCGCCTGACAGCGGCACGCCGTGGCGGATCCTGGTCAAAGAGGGGCGCTGGAACGAACGGCTGGTGATTGAAAAACCGGTCACGCTGGTGGGGCAATCCAGAGAGCAAACGCAGATTGAGGCAAATACGCCTGCCGGTTCATTAGGCAGCGACGGACAGAAGCTCGGCACCGGGCGCACCAGCACGGTGGAAGTGCGCGCATCGGGCGTGACCATTGAGAATCTGACCATTCGCAATAGCTTTGACTTCCCGGCCAATGCCGCGCTGCCGGATGGCGATGCGAAGAAACTTAAAGACACGCAGGCGGTGGCGCTGATGGTGTCGGAAAACGTCGATAAAGCGCGTTTCCGCCATGTCCGGCTCGAAGGCTACCAGGACACCTTTTACAGCAAGAGCGGGAGCCGCAGCTATTTCACCGATTGTGAAGTGAGCGGGCACGTTGATTTTATTTTTGGCCCCGGCATTGCGGTGTTTGATCGCTGCGAGATTATCGCCCGTAACCGCAATGATATTGCCCCGCCGTATGGCTACATCACCGCGCCGGCAACGCAGGCGGATGAGAAGTTTGGCTTGTTGATCATCAACAGCAAGCTCAGCAAAGAAGCGGGCGTTCCGGCGAAAAGCTTCGCGCTGGGTCGCCCGTGGCATCCGACAACACAGTTCAGCGACGGGCGCTATGCCGATCCAAACGCCATTGGTCTTGCGGCGTTTATTAATTGTGAAATCGACGACCATATTTACGGCTGGGATAAAATGTCCGGCAAAGATAAAGCCGGGGAGAAAATCTGGTTTTATCCGGAAGACAGCCGTTTTTATGAGTTTGATAACCGTGGTCCGGGCGCAGGGCAAGGCGGTGAAAAATATCAATTAAGCAAGGCGGAAGCCGCGCAATACGATCCGGCGGCGATTTTTAGCGGCTGGGATAAGTCGTTGCTGGAGTAAGGGATGTTGCCCCCGTGAGCGGGGGCAATTTATCAGGATCAGCTGCCGTATTTCACGTTATATCCGAGCGTATCGCCTACGGTAGTGTATTCACGGAAATTGAAAATCAGGGGTTTCCATTTGCCTGAATCAACAATGCCATTTTCATTTAACAGCGCGTTTTCAACCCATAAGTTCACGATATCCAATTCCGCCAGCATAAAACGGCCTTTATCGCTGGTGGAGACTAAACGGCATTCAGCCTGGATTGGGCACTCTGCGACGCGCGGCGGTGCAACATCGACAGAGGCTTCTGTGTGTAACCCGGCTTTGGCGAATTTATCGTGGCAGATTTCTATGCCCCATTTGGTCTGGTTTTCCGACAAGCTGTCGCCGCCGGTAAGTTTGCCTATTTGCTCCACTTTTTCCCAAAGCGTGTGATCGGGAATATTGATCACGGCGTCTGAACCAGCCAATAAATTATTGTAGGTTTTACCGCCTTTACTGATGCCAATAATCAGTTTCTCACCAAGGGAAATAGAGGAGGATGCCGCTGAAATATTTGTGTTGCCATCTTTATCTTGCGTGGTGACTAAAAAAACAGGAAAGCCGTAATAAAAAGAATTGAGTTTGGATTTGTTTTTCATTGTGCATTAACCCTACGTTATAAATAATTCCTCACCCATTTTTCCCCTTTCGATATGCGCTTTACAATAACCATTTTTGAGTAATAAAAACCGACGGGAAATAGCCACTAAAAAAGTAGTCCACAAATTATAAAACAGGTATATCATATGCAACAAATTCTTTTCCCCCTCCCGGCAAACTCGCTTTGCTGAGATACAAAGAGGATGAAACATGCAACGTATTGCGATACCCGCGAACTATGTCCACACCCGCTCAACGCCGTTCTGGACCAAAGAAACCGCTCCGGCGTCCATCTGGAAGCGCCATCTCGACGCCGGAACACGGCAGGGTGTTTACCCCCGTTTGAGTGTGCTGCAAGGGGCGATCCGCTATTACGGTTACGCCGATGAAACCAGCCCGCAACCGGTAGAGACATTAACGATTAATGCCGGTGAATTTGGCGTTTTTCCGCCGGAAAAATGGCACAACATTGAAGCATTAAGCGACGATACGATATTTAGCGTCGATTTCTATGTTGACCCGAAAATTTTGATTGAAGGCTGAGGTAATTCTTATGACAACTGAAAACAAAGGTTATTCTTTAGCAGTTTCTAACCGTGCGAATAATGAAACGCAGGAAAAGGTCTATCTCAAGCCAATGTCGTTATATGTCCCTGATGTTGCCGTACAAGCGGTTTCGGAACTGATTGCTGGCCTTGCGGGTGCGAAAGATAATTCCAGTGAGTTTATCCTGACGGTGACCAACAATAATAACGGTGTTTCTGTGGATAAAGAGTTTTCCAGTCTTAATGAACTGAAAGATCCGCTTAATGCTGCAGACGCGGTGAAAGAGTTGATTAATATCGTCCGGGGCTATGAATCGGACGAAGAAACTAACGTGTGCGGCTGGTAATCGAAGCGGTTGCAGGAGGTTTTATGGCGTATCAAATTCCCGTTCATTTCCGTCATACCCGCTCAACGCCTTTCTGGACGAAAGAGACGGTTCCACAGGCGCTGCTCACCCATCACAACACCAAAAAAGGTGTCTTTGGCCGTTTGTCGGTGATGCAGGGGGCGGTGAAATACATTGGTTTTGCCAGCGAGCACGACACCACGCCGGAAGTGGAAGTGGTGATTGAAGCCGGGCATTTTGGCATTAGCCCGCCGCAATACTGGCACCATATTGAACTGTTAACCGATGACACCTACTTCAATATCGATTTCTTTGCCGACCCCAATGAAGCGTTGGAAGGGAAGGGAAGGGGATTGGTCAGGTTGTGAATACCCACCGTAGCTAAACATTTCACGCCCGCTTCGCAGCGGGCGTTTTTAAAAGTTCTCAATAAACCGTTTTACGGCGGGCGAACGCTCGAACTTGCGCCACGCCAGCGCTACATCCGTTTTTAATGTCTGTTCCGGCATCCGGTGAAATGTCACTTGCGGGTGGCTGAAACAGGCCATGGATTGCGGAACGATGGCGAAGCCGAAACCGGCGGCCACCATACTCAGCGAAGAGGAGAACTGCGACGCTTGTTGCTGGTTTTCCATATCAATACCCGCGCGCAGGCAAGCGTTGTAAACCAGTTCATACAGCCCCGGCGCGACCTGCTGAGGGAAGATAATCAGCGGTGTTTGTTGCAATTCGTTAAGCGAGATATCCGTTTTCGCGGAAAGTGGATGTGAGCGGTGTAACGCCAGCACCATCGGCTCTTCGTCGATCAGTTTCAAGTTGAACATTTTGCTGTTTTCACACGGCAGGCGCACAAAGGCCACGTCAATCAGTCCCTCTTCCAGCTCCTGCATCAGTGTCGCCATATTGTCCTCTTTTTGATACAGCGCCACCTGCGGATAGCTTTGCTGAAACTGGCGAAGCGCTGAAAAAATTTGCGTGTGAAACGCATTGGAGCTGGTCACGCCAAGGTACAATTTTCCATTAATCCCCCGCGCAATCCCTTTCGCTTTTTCCATTGCCGCATCGCTCAACGCGATGATTTGGCAGGCATCTTCATAAAACGCTTCGCCCGCTTCGGTGAGCTCAACACCGCGAGTTTGCCGGTAAAAAAGCGGCGTACCCACTTCTTGCTCAAGACGGCGAATTTGCTGGCTTAACGGCGGTTGCGACATACCCAGCATTTCTGCGGCACGGGTGAAATGTTGCGTCTGCGCAACGGCGACAAAATAGCGTAGATAACGGAGTTCCATATTAAAAACATCTCAAACCCTGATGCTTTGTATATTGGAATCTCTCGCTGAAACGAGTCAATAATTAATCAGCTTTTCTAAACGACTGCTCAGCGAGGTAAAGGATAATGAGTCATGTAACCGGTTGTTCTTGCGAGGAAAGTCTACGGGAAACATTTCGTGCTTTTTCACAAACCCGTCCAGAATGTGTGATATATCAAACATCGCTAATGAGTGCGCTATTAAGCGGTGTTTACGAAGGAAATACCACGATTGAGGATTTACTCAATCACGGCGACTTTGGGCTCGGCACATTTAACGAACTGGATGGCGAATTAATTGCGTTCAACAGTGAGGTTTACCAGTTGCGTGCTGACGGTAGCGCACGGGAAGCCAGCCGACAGCAAAAAACCCCTTTCGCGGTAATGACCTGGTTTAAACCAGAGCATGAATTTCACCTGGATAAACCGGCCAGCCGCCAGCAACTGCACGACATTATCGATAAGACGATCCCCTCCGATAATGTCTTTTGCGCCTTGCGTATTGATGGTCATTTTCGCCATGCGCACACCCGCACCGTTCCGCGCCAGACGCCACCTTATCGCGCCATGACTGACGTGCTTGACGATCAACCCGTGTTTCGTTTCAACGGGCGTGATGGCGTGCTCGTTGGGTTCCGCACACCGCAGCATATGCAGGGGATTAACGTGGCGGGCTACCACGAGCACTTTATTACGGATGACCGTCATGGCGGCGGACATTTGCTGGATTACCAGCTTGAAAGCGGCACGCTGACGTTTGGCGAAATCCACCATTTGCTGATTGACCTGCCTGCGGATGCGGCGTTTCTCAACGCCGATTTACACCCGGACAACCTGGACGCTGCCATTCGTTCCGTCGAGAACTGATAAACATTTAAAGGAGTAAATGATGAGTAAAGAGAGCCGTACACACCAGTGGGCGCATGGCGCCGATATGGTGGTGGCACAACTGGAAGCGCAGGGCGTGAAACATGTGTTTGGCATTCCCGGTGCCAAAATCGACAAAGTGTTTGATTCGCTTATTGATTCAACCATTCAAACTATTCCGGTGCGCCACGAAGCGAACGCGGCATTTATGGCGGCGGCAGTCGGGCGTATTACCGGTAAAGCTGGCGTCGCGCTGGTCACGTCTGGTCCCGGCTGTTCCAATTTGATTACCGGTATGGCGACCGCCAACAGCGAAGGCGACCCGGTGGTGGCGCTGGGCGGGGCGGTGAAACGGGCGGATAAAGCCAAGCTGGTGCACCAGAGCATGGACACGGTGGCGATGTTCAACCCGGTCACGAAATACGCAGTAGAGATAACCTCATCCGACGCGATTGCCGAAGTGGTATCCAATGCTTTTCGCGCCGCCGAGCAGGGTCGGCCGGGCAGCGCGTTTGTCAGCCTGCCGCAGGATATTGCCGATCAACCCGCGAGCGGCACTATCTTGCCCGCCAGCGGTGTTCCGCAGTTAGGTGCCGCACCGGATGCGGCGATTGACGAGGTGGCGAAACTTATCGCGCAGGCGCAAAACCCGGTGTTTTTACTCGGGCTGATGGCAAGCCGTGAGGAAAATATTTCGGCGCTGCATCAGTTGCTGGAAAAAAGCCATATTCCGGTCACCAGCACGTATCAGGCAGCAGGCGCGGTTAATCAGCAACATTTCACCCGCTTTGCCGGACGCGTGGGGTTATTTAATAACCAGGCCGGGGATCGGCTGCTGCACCTGGCGGATCTGATTATCTGTATTGGTTACAGCCCGGTGGAATATGAGCCATCGATGTGGAACACCGGTGACGCGAAACTGGTCCATATCGATGTGCTTCCCGCTTATGAAGAGCGCAATTACGTGCCGGATTGTGAACTGGTTGGCGATATTGCCAGCACGCTCGACAAACTGGCCGCGAAAATCGAAAAACCGCTGATCCTCACGCCGCGCGCCTCAGAGATCCTGATTGAGCGCCGCAACCAGCGGGAACTGCTCAGCCGTAAAGGGGCGCAGCTCAGCCAGTTCGCCATTCACCCGCTGCGTATTGTGCGGGCGATGCAGGATATTGTGAATAACGATGTCACGCTGACGGTTGATATGGGCAGTTTCCATATCTGGATTGCCCGCTATCTCTATAGCTTCCGCGCCCGCCAGGTGATGATTTCCAACGGTCAGCAAACCATGGGCGTTGCGTTGCCGTGGGCGATTGGTGCCTGGCTGGTCAACCCTGGCCGCAAAGTAGTGTCGGTTTCCGGCGATGGCGGTTTTTTACAATCGAGCATGGAACTGGAAACCGCTGTGCGCCTCAGGGCGAATGTGCTGCATATCATCTGGGTGGACAACGCCTACAACATGGTGGCCATTCAGGAAGAGAAAAAATATCAGCGCCTTTCCGGCGTCAATTTTGGCCCGGTCGATTTTAAAGCTTATGCCGAAGCATTTGGGGCTAAAGGTTTCGCTGTTGAAAGTACGGCAGAACTGGAGCCCACGCTGCGTGCGGCAATGGACACGGACGGTCCGGCGGTGGTCGCCATTCCGGTTGATTACAGCGATAACCCTCTGCTGATGGGCCAGCTCAATCTTAACCAGATTCTTTGAAAACCAAGGAGATATGATGAAAAAAGTTGCATTCGTGACCGGTGCGGGTCAGGGCATTGGTAAAGCCATTGCGTTGCGTCTGGCGAAAGATGGCTTTGCCGTCGCTGTTGCTGATTACAACGCCGCAACGGCAAAAGCAGTGGCTGACGAAATTAATAACAACAATGGCAGCGCGATTGCGGTGACGGTGGATGTTTCTGACCGCGACAAGGTGTTTGCCGCGGTAGAGGAGGCCAGAACCAAACTGAACGGTTTCGACGTGATTGTGAATAACGCCGGTGTTGCGCCTTCGACGCCGATTGAGTCCATCACGCCGGAAGTGGTGGATAAGGTTTATAACATCAACGTAAAAGGCGTGATTTGGGGTATCCAGGCGGCGGTAAAAGCCTTCAAAGCGGAAAAACACGGCGGAAAAATTATCAACGCGTGTTCACAAGCCGGACATGTCGGTAACCCGGAACTGGCCGTGTACAGTTCCAGCAAGTTCGCCGTGCGGGGATTAACGCAAACAGCCGCGCGGGATCTCGCGCCGCTGGGCATTACCGTCAATGGCTACTGTCCGGGCATCGTGAAAACACCAATGTGGGCGGAAATAGACCGTCAGGTCTCGGAAGCGGCTGGTAAACCGCTGGGGTATGGCACCGAGCAGTTCGCTAAACGCATTACACTTGGGCGTCTTTCGGAACCTGAAGACGTTGCCGCCTGCGTCTCTTACCTCGCAGGGCCGGATTCCGACTATATGACCGGCCAATCATTGCTGATCGATGGTGGTATGGTGTTTAACTAATTTTTATGGCTCGGACACAGCCTTGCCCTTGCGAAAACGCAGGGGCTTTTTTGTTGATGAAAGCCATTCTCATCTCCACACTGTTGTGTTAAGTTGCATATAAAATGCATGTTATGGAAAGGAGAGTCCGATGGCCGACAGTGATAAAGCAGGGCATACCTTTTTGGCGAGCCTCGGGAAAACGCGTTTGCGCCCCGGCGGGGTGGAAGCGACCGAATGGTTATTTAGCCAGGTACCGCTAAATGAGCAGAGCCGGGTGCTGGAAGTCGCCTGCAATATGGGCACCACCTCGATTGAACTGGTGCAGCGTTTTGGCTGTACGGTGGATGCCATCGACATGGATAAAAATGCGCTCGCGCAGGCGCGACAGAACGTGATTTCTGCCGGTCTCGACAGCCACATTCATCTTAGCGAAGCCAATGCGAATAAGCTGCCGTTCGACGATAACACTTTTGATGTGGTGATTAACGAAGCGATGCTGACCATGTATGTGGACAAAGCGAAAGCGAAGCTTATCAGCGAATATTACCGCGTGCTGAAACCCGGCGGTCGTTTACTGACGCACGACATTATGTTTATGCGCAGCGGGCTGGCGACAGATAACCAGTCAAAACTGGAGCAGGTGGTGAGATCGAATGTCAGCCCGATGACAGAAGCGGCGTGGAGAACATTGTTTATCGACAATGGCTTTGCCGAAGTAGAAACGCGCCACGGGGCAATGTCGCTGATGTCGCCCGTTGGGCTGATCCGTGATGAAGGTTTCGCGCGTACGCTGCGCATTGTTTTTAATGGCTTGCGCACCCGTGATAACCGGACGCGTTTTCTCGGCATGTTCCGCTTTTTCCGCGCAAATCGCCGCCAGTTAAACTACATTGCCTGCTGTTCACGCAAGGCGTAACACCTCAGATTTTGCGTGCTGTCCAGCCGTGAATTAACAGCGACTGGAAAAAGCGCTGCGGCGGGGTAAAACCAGCCTGTTCAATCAGTTCTTCCGTGGTTTCTGCCGGCAACAGCAGCAGGCGCTGTGACAGTTGCGCTTTGATTTCAGCCATATCGCGCGGTGCCTGGCTGGCGGTTTCGTGCATGGTTGTCCACACTTCGAGCTGTTCATCAAACGCCGGGCTGTGCATGTCCCCGGCGATCTCCGCCGTGATCACACGTCCGCCGCATTTTAACTGGCTCGCCATTTGTGAATAGATGCCATCGCGCTGTGGATGCTGAATGAAGTGAGTTACCAGCAGGCTGAGCACCGCATCAAAATCGCCGTTGGCGGGAAGCTCACTAAGATAGCCTTCATGCAATGTGCAGCGGTTGGCAATGCCTGCCTGGCCGAGCTTTTGCTGGCAAACTGCCAGCATATCTGGCGAGGGATCAACGCCGGTAAAATGCCAGTGCGGATGGTGCTGTGCAAGGCGAATGATTTCACTGCCGGTGCCGACGCCAACACAGAGAATTCGCGCTTGCTGCGGCATTTTGTTCAGCAACAGAGATATTAGCAGGTGCAGATTATTGGCAATTTCGCCCAGTCGCTCGTTGTAAGCATCGTACTGGCGGGAGAATTCGCTGTTAAAAATATCGTTCGTATTCTGTGCCACGTTATCTCCGGGATGGGTGTCAGTCATGTAACTTACAATATTACATGATAATAGGCAGCGCAAGACATATGCATATTTCGGCAAACCAGCGCAAAAATGATCGTTTTGGTTATAGCGCGCTTTGCGTTTAACTGAGCGCGTCAACCTTTGCTGGAGAACGTGCTGATGAAGACATTGCTGCAACGGTGGCTTAATCGCCTTACCCCGACGCTGCCATTACAGACGGACGCGGGGGAATATGATTCGGGGCGCCATGTTGCGCTGCTAATCCCGTTCGGCCTGCTTTATGGTCTCGATTATCATCCTTCTGTATGGATTTACGATGAAAAATGAGCGCCTTCACCTGGTGATACGCTATAGCTACTGGAATGAACTGTGCGCTGAAAAGTTAAAACCCGTCTGATAGCAGGCGGGTTTTTTGTTTGCGCTGCGCAGGGTTTTCGTGAATTCACAACTGCCGCTTTTTAACTGTTCTTTCGATCTCATTTCTCACTTTTTTAGAATTTACGAAGGCGATTTTTTCTGGCTTATGCCTGAGGTCACATTTTCGACAACTTAACTTGTATGGTAGTAGACATGAATTCCATAAGGGAGATAACGTGAAGACTGTGATGTTTTCCGGTGGCAACAGGCGTCCGTTATTAACGGCGCCGTTCTGGCACAAATAATTCTCTTATGGAGTTTTTATGTCCATGATAAATAAAGAACAGTTACAGCTTGAGAGATTTGTAAAGCTGAACAATCGCGGGGGCTGGCTATGACCCGTAAAAACCGAAAAGTAACGATTCCTGTCAGCATTGGTTACGGCATGACAGACATAATGGGCGGTGGCGCTTTTACGGTAATTGGTGCCTGGCTGCTGTTTTATTACACCACGTTTGTCGGTTTATCGCCGATTCAGGCGGCGTCCATTGTCGCGATCGCAAGGATTGTTGATGCTATCGTGAGCCTGTTTATGGGCAGTTTTACCGATCATTTTTATAAAAATTTTCTAGGCAAGAAATTTGGTCGGCGTCGTTTCTTTTTACTTATCGGCGCGCCGCTGATGCTGGTTTATATTCTGTTATGGCTGAACGGTATGAATTTTTGGTTTTATCTTGCCGTTTACCTGGCGTTTGAAATCATTGCTGCCATGGTCTTAATCCCGTGGGAAACATTGCCATCGGAAATGACCAAAGATTTTAACGATCGCACCAAGCTTTCCACTTGCCGCATGTTTCTTTCGGCTTCCGGCACGTTTCTCGCGACCTTTATCCCCGGTGTGCTAATTGGCTGGTTGGGTGAAAAAAACGCCGATGCTTATTTGATTAACGGTGTTGTTTTTGCTGTGCTGTTTATGGTCTGCGTATTTATTTCCTGGAAAGTAAGCTGGGAGCGCGAAATTACACCAGAAATGATGCAGGAGATGGAGAAAAAACGTCAAACTGGCAATGCAGCGCAAACACTTACCGGGGTGATTAAGTTATTTAAAGATTATGCCTCAACGCTGAAAATTCGTGCGTTCCGCAAGCATCTGGCTATTTATCTTTTCTCTTTCACGGCGAAAGATATTTATAACACGGTGTTTGTCTTTTTCTGTGTTTATTGCTTGCATGTCTCGTCTTCGCTGGCAGGAACTTTGCTGTCAATGAGCATCGTCGGGCTGCCGGTAACGCTCGTTGCGGGCTTCGCCATTATCAAATATGGCCCGTCCCGGCTTTATGTTTTTGCCTACAGCATGATGCTGCTGTGCCTGGGGGGGTTCTTCCTGGTGTACCAGTTCCCCACGGAAAACAAAGTGCTGCTGCTGGTGATCCTCGCCGGGTTTTACCAGGTTGGGCGCTGTGTTCTGGAATTCACGCCGTGGAACGTGTTCCCGTTTATTCCGGACATTGACGAAATGGTTACGCGCCAGCGCCGCGAAGGGCTATTTGCCGCCGTGATGACGTTTTCACGTAAAACTACGGTAGCCATTGCGACTTTTGCCGTGGGTTTGCTATTGCAGAGCGGTGGTTTTGTAAAAGGCAGCCTGCAACAGCCTCAGGAAGCGATCACTACCATTGTAATGCTGCTGTTTATCGGCACCGCCGGGCTTTTGCTGGTGGCAATGTGGCAAGCGCTGACCTTCCATCTGAATAAGCGCACGCACCGTATTTTTGTCGATGAACTTGACCGCCTGAAAGCCAACGGCAATAAACAGAGTGTGACGCCTGAAGCGCGTAAAGTTGTCGAAGATTTGACAGGTCACCGTTACGACACGCTTTGGTCTGATGCAACGGTCGACGATGCAGTAATATCAACTGCCGAATTAAGTAAAAGTTATATGCCGAAATAGGATTAATCGCCCGCTATATATCGAGTTGATATTTTAAAAAAAAACGGATCGGCTATTTTTGAAGGGCATTTATTGATGAATCAATATTATGTTGAGTCGGTGGAATATTCTCGGTGAGGGTAACTTTGCGGGCGGAAAAAATAACTTACATAATGTTGCACATCTGTCATATGAAGGCTGTGGTTTTCGTGTTTAATAGCTGCGGCTACTGTAACTCAGTGCGCGCCTACAAAGCACGCAGAGTTGCAAATTTTAACCGTTAGGTTAATTCATCTTTTCTAAGATTTGCTTAGACCTCCCGATTGCGATCCGGAGGTCTTTTTTTGCTTGTTGTGCCGCCTTTTTTTATTTTTCGCGGCTGACACAAAATTGTCATAAATTCGCTCTATGCTGCCCTCCCTCTTAATATTATTCAAAAATTTAATCACTATTTCGATTCGGAGAGATTATGGCAATGCTTAATGCGTCAGTTCGCCTGATGGCTGCTGCTCTTGCACTTTCTACGACTACTGTTTTCGCGGCAACGAATGTGACGGGTGCTGGTGGTACTTTCCCGGCGCCTGTGTATGCAAAATGGGCGGCCGAATACCAGAAACAGACGGGATCTCAGGTGAACTACCAGGGGATTGGTTCTTCTGGCGGCATCAAACAGATTATTGCGAAAACCGTGGATTTCGGCGCATCCGATGCCCCGATGAGTGATGATGATCTGGCGAAAAACGGCCTGTTTCAGTTCCCGACCGTCATTGGTGGTGTGGTGCTGGCGGTTAATATCCCTGGCGTAAAATCTGGCGAACTGACGCTGGACGGTAAAACGTTGGGTGATATCTATCTGGGCACCGTTAAAAAGTGGAACGACCCGGAAATCACCAAACTGAACCCGAAAGTCAAACTTCCGGACACGAATATTAACGTGGTGCGCCGCGCAGATGGCTCCGGCACCTCTTTTGTTTTCACCAGCTACTTATCCAAAGTGAATGCTGACTGGGCAAGCAAAGTGGGTAAAGGCTCAACGGTGAACTGGCCGGTTGGCTTAGGCGGTAAAGGCAACGATGGCGTTGCCGCGTTTGTACAGCGTCTGCCGGGCTCCATCGGCTATGTTGAATACGCCTATGCTAAACAGAACAACCTGACCTGGACAAAACTGTTTGACGCCGATGGCAAAGTGGTTGAGCCGTCACAGCAGAGCTTCAGCAACAGCGCTAAAGGGGCTGACTGGAGCAAATCTTTCGCTCAGGATCTCACTTTCCAGAAAGGCAAAGATGCATGGCCGATTTCGTCCACCACCTTTATCCTGGTGTATAAAAAACAGGATGACGCGGCGAAAGGTGCCGAAGTGCTTAAATTCTTCGACTGGTCTTACAAAAACGGCAGCACCATCGCCAGCGATCTGGATTACGCGCCGCTGCCGGATTCCGTTACCGCTCAGGTTCGCGCTGCATGGAAAGCCAACGTACAGGACGCTTCTGGTAAGCCGCTGTTCTAATCTCGCTTATTTCCTAAAAAATAAACCCGGTGCACTACCGGGTTTTTTTGTTATTAGCCCAAAGCTAATTTCCTACGCAACGTATTTTTATTTTATTACGTTGAGTGGCAAATAATTATATTAAGCAGATTAATAAGACTGAACTTTGTTATAGTGCCTTAAAAGATAATTCTGCACCGATGTTTTTATTGTCTTAATGCTTCTAAATTTTATTTTAAATAATGTGCTTCGATTGTCTGTTTTTCACTCACCAGGCCAAATGAATCATCTGATTTTGAAGTATGGCATATTGTTCTATTCCTGAACCCCTGTTAGTTTTTAGCCCGGTCTTGATTTATTCCCCGCTCGCGGGATACTGCGATGTTCAATCCTGATGTTAATTCTTCACAGGTTTTGTAAAAACCAGACGTCTCGCGAGGTGCCAGGTTTCAATTTTTATTGTGATTCGGTATGCCTGGTGAAGTTTGCCAATAAATTCATTCGAATAAACAAAATCGATTCCAGGCTCAGGAAACAAGACTGAGAACGTTTTATTTCAAATTGGTTCTGAAGGTTAATTAAAGGGAAGCAAAAGCGTGATTAATTCGGAAAAGAAAGTCCAACGCCTTGTGAGAACTCAGCTGGCCCCGTTGACGGTAGCAATGATATTCGCATTACCTGCTGTTGCGCATTCCGCTGGTTTAAGTATGAAAAATGGCACGCTATATAATGCGAATGGCGTGCCGGTCGTGGATATTAATAAACCTAACAGCAATGGCTTGTCACATAACGTCTGGGACAACCTGAACGTCGATAAAAACGGTATTATTTTTAATAACAGCGGCTCAGCATCCGATACGGTATTGGGCGGCACCATCCAGGGTAACAGCAACCTGACATCCGGGTCGGCAAAAGTTATTCTCAACGAAGTTACCTCCAAAAATGCGTCTACGATCAACGGCATGATGGAAGTTGCGGGTGATAAAGCTGCATTAATTATCGCCAACCCCAATGGTATTACGGTAAATGGTGGCGGTACGATTAATACCGATAAACTCACTCTGACCACCGGCACACCAGATATTCAGAACGACAAACTCGCTGGTTATTCCGTCAACGGCGGTACCATTACAATCAGCAAACTGGATAACGCCAGCCCAACTGAAATTTTGTCACGCAACGTAGTGCTCAGCGGGAAAGTTACCGCTGACGAACTGAATATTGTTGCGGGTAATAACTACGTTAATACAGACGGCCAGGTGACCGGAACTGTCACTGCGTCAGGCTCGCGTAACGGCTATAGCGTTGACGTTGCGCAAGTTGGCGGCATGTACGCGAATAAAATTAATCTTATCAGTACCGAAAGCGGCGTGGGCGTGCGTAATCAGGGCGTAATTGCCGGTGGCACTGGTGGGATCAGCATTGATGCTAATGGCCAGTTACTGAACAGTAATGCGCAGATTCAATCGACCGGTTCGACAAAGATTAATACCAACGGCAAATTGGACAATACAACGGGTCTTATTACTTCTGCTGGTGCTATTTATCTCGATACTAATAAGAACGCTATTGTTAATGCCCGTTCAGGTACGATTTCGACGACGGCAGATATCTACGTTAATAGCGGCGCAGTTGACAATACCAACGGCAAAATTGCCGCCAGCGGCGTGCTGGCTGTCGATACCAATAACAATACTTTTACCAACGCCGGTAAAGGGAACGATGTCGGTATCGAAGCGGGTATTGTCACCTTAAAAACCGGTACGCTAAATAACAGTAACGGCCAGATCCACGGCGGCTATCTGGGGCTTGAATCCGGCGCGATTAACAATAACAGCGGTATTCTGGAAACGTCAGGCGACATGGACATTGTCAGCCTTGGCAATGTCGACAATAACAAAGGCCTGATCCGATCTGCCAGCGGCCATATCAACATCCTGTCTGGCGGCACTATCAACAACGGCAGTACCAAAACAGCGGATACCGTCAGTTCCGATTCCTTAGGCATCGCAGCCGATACCGGTGTAGTAATCAACGCAAACAGCATCAATAACAGCGGTGGTCAGATCGCATCGAACGGCGATGTGTCGCTAAACAGTAAGGGCCTGGTCAATAACGATTCCGGTAATCTTCTTTCCAATAGCAAAGTGATTGTGAAGGGCGATTCTTATCGTAATGACTACGGTGGCATCGGCGGCAAGAAGGGCGTGGAGGTGTCGGTTAACGGCGACCTGAGCAACTATATCGGCGTTGTGAGTGCGGAAGAAGGTGATATTTCACTGAGTGCAAATGCAGTGGATACCCACGGCGGTTTCATGATGGGGCAAAATATCTCCATCGACGCGAAAGCCGGCGTAAATACCACCCGATCGCTGGTATTAGCCAGTGAAAAGCTGACTATCCATGCAGGCGGAAATGTTGATAACCGTGATGGTAATAGCTTTGGCAATGACTTCGGCCTCTATTTCGGCATGCCGCAACAGACCGGTGGCTTGATCGGTAAAGGTGGCGTTGAGATTTCCGGGCAGAATATTTACAACAACAACAGCCGCATCATTGCAGAAAATGGGCCAATGAGCCTGCAAGCGAAAGGGAACATTGATAATACGCGTGCGCTGATGGTCAGCGGGGCCGATACCGCAATCAAAACCGGCGGGGCTTTCTACAATAACTACGCAACGATTTCCAGCGGAGGCAACCTCACACTCGATACCGTTTCCCTGGAAAACTCCAGCAGCGGCACGCTTATCGATAATAACGCCACAGGTTTCATCAACTCAGATAAAGATATCACGCTGAATGTGGACAACAATTTCACGAACTACGGCTGGATCAGTGGTAAAGGCGCAGTGGCGCTGAATGTCGTGAAAGGGGCGTTTTATAACCGTAATACCATTGCGGCTGATAAGTCACTTGCGATCAATGCCCTGAACGGTATCGAGAACTTTAAAGATATCTCTGCAGGCGGCAGCCTGACGCTGGATACGCAACGTCATGTGACAAATAACAGCAACAGCAATATGGTCGGTAACGGGATTACTATTAACGCGGTAAACGACATTAATAACCGCGGCAATATTGTCAGTGATGGCGATATGAGTGTTGTGACCAAAGGTAACCTGTATAACTACCTCTATATGCTGGGCGCTGGTGATGTCGCTATTACCGCAAACAACGTCAACAACAATAATTCACTTATTGAGGCTGGTGGTGATCTGACGATTACCTCTACTGGCAATGTGGGTAATAACCGTGGCACGCTGCGCTCCCTGACGGGCGATGTAAATGTGGCGGCAAAAGGAACGGTTGATAACTATAGCGGTAAGATTACCTCTGCTGGCGATGTCGGAGTCAGTGGGAACTGGTTGCTCAATGATTATGGTCAGATTGCTGGCTTAAGCAATATTAACCTGATTCTGACGGGCAACTTCGACAGTTACAAAGGTTCTGTGACCTCTCAAATGGGCGATATCAAGCTGGTTGCCAACTCGGTGGATAACAACAACGGGTTAATCGCAGGTGAAAATATCTCCATTGATTCCAAATCAGGAATCTATAACAACACGGCGCTGATTGCCGCGAATAAAACACTTACCGTAAATGCTGTCGGCAATATTGAAAACAGAGACGGTAATAACTTCAGTTATTACAACGGCGAGTATTTTGGTGTCGCAGGCGATGTGGGTGGCATGGTGGGTAACGCGGGCGTCTCGCTTTCCGCACAGAATATCTACAGCACAAACAGCCGTATTCTGGCAGAAAATGGCCCGCTTAACGTGCTGTCCCGGGGCGTATTCGATAACACCCGCAGCATGCTGATGAGCGGTGCCAACGCCATTATTAAAGCGGCCGGTGTTTTCTATAATAACTATGCGATGACATATAGCGCAGGTAACCTCGATATCACTTCTGCTTACCTTGAGAACTTCAGCAACGGTAAGCTGGAAGATGGAACGGCAACAGGGGTTATCGCTTCTGATAAGAACCTGAGCCTGAGCGTGGATAACAGCACCACCAACTACGGCTGGATCAGCGGTAAAGGCGATGTGAATTTCAGCGTGTTAAAAGGTGTGCTGTATAACCGCAACACCATCGCCGCTAATAACGCGCTGGCGATTAATGCCCTGAACGGTATCGAGAACTTCAAAGATATCCTGGCGGGAACCAGCCTTACCCTTACTACCCAACGGCACGTTACCAACAACAGCAACAGTAATATGCTTGGGCAAAGCATTGGGATTAATGCGGTAAACGATATTAATAACCGAGGCAATATTGTCAGTGATTATGCATTAACCGTGAAAACAGACGGGAACGTGTATAACTACCTCAATATGCTGAGTTATGGCACCGCAAAAGTAACCGCGAATAAAGTCACGAACAGCGGCAAGGACGCGGTTCTGGGCGGTTTTTACGGCCTTGACCTTGAATCGAATGCAATCACCAATACCGGCACCATTGTAGGTCTGTAAATCGCAACAAAAGGCAGCGGCAATCGCTGCTGCCTTTCCTGATTTGATACCCGCCCACTGCCTTACGCGATCAGCGTAATCACGCGATTTTCCTCGATTAGATACTGACCATTAAACTGGCACCCTTGTTTGCGCTCTGGCGTCAGCAGCTGCGTTAACTCGAGGGTAAAACTTTGTGCCGCCGTATCGATGCTACAAATCCGCGCCGCTTCAAAACCGAAAAAACATTTCACCTCGGGATAGAGCGCTTTGAACAGACTCTCTTTGGCGGAAAATACTATCAATAACGCCGTTTCATACGCTAAGCCGCAGGCGGCAAGTAATCGCCGCTCCTCAGGGCTGGTGAACATTTCCGCTGTCTCTCTCATGGCCCTGGCGTCGAACATTTCAATATCAATGCCTGGCGTTAATCCTGCGTTACGCGGCGCAATAATCGCAATAGCGTGACCACTGGTATGAGAAAGGCTGCCGCACCAGCCCGCAGGCCAGACGGGTTCCCGGCCGGGAGACGTACCCACGTGACCATCGCAGCCTGCGTTTTGTAATAATTGTCTGGCGGCATAGCGAGCCGCCAGGTATTCCGCGCGCCGTTTTACTACTGCTTTATCAAGCGCCGTGGGAAAAGGGATGGCATATTCGCTAAAAAGCGCATCCCGGTAAGAGGCTGTGTCGAATGCGAGCTTGCAATAGGCTATTGCAGGGAATGGCGTGATGAATCCCGTTTCCGACCGCACCACGAAGTCAGAGGAGGTATGGCTTAGTTGTGACGTAAACATATTTATCTATCAACAAGTTAATGGGTAAGTGCATCGGTAAACGTGAAATCAGCAAATGCAATCAGTGTACCGCAGGCGGTGTCGTCATCGCGCATTTCTTTCTCAATCCGAGTGCGGTGGTGGTGAATCATCTTGTGGAAATCACACTGTTATCATTCATCAATGCGAAGGTTTTCTTTTATGTTGTCGTATATCTATCCATTGCATGAATAGTTGCACAGAATAATAAAATAAACGCCTATCGGAGTTTTTCGTTGCAGCGATAAATGTAAGAATATTTTTTGTCAAATTAAAAATAATAACGTCTTTATTATCAAGCGTATGGTGCTGTATATATCACTGAGGTGTTGTTAAGGTGATATATTTTCTTGCTATAAAGACGCAAAGAGTATTTATTATTGTTAACTTGCATGGATTATTACTTACTACAGATCGTTTAATTTTTAGTGAATAACGCCAAGAGTGACCAGATGAATTGATTTACGCTGTGCTTTATATGATGTGAAACTTACGAAATGATTTCTCCCGGTATTATTACGTGTTTTTTTAAATGGATATATCCAGTGAAGAGAGTGGGCGGTTACACTAATTGATAGATTTATCGTTAAGACATGTTCAGTTTTACCTCATACGGCTCGCGACGTTGACGACAAGGCATCCGGAGGGTGTAGAGGATAATTAGTCGTTCATTTAAAGGATAAAGACATTCATCAAGAATATTATTTGATGGTGCCATGCTTTCTGGAAATAAGCGTGCAGTCAATTAATTACAACGATTTGGTTTTCATTAATTAGGTTGGAATATATGGACATATCTCCCAATAATCGATTTTTAGACAGTGCATTAGTGACGAAAGAATATACAGCGCTTTCAACGTCCCGGTTTCCATTGAGTTCAGATCAGCAGGCGATTTGGTTCGCTCAGACGCTGAATCCTGAACTAACAAATTACAATATAGGGAGTGTGATGATCATTGATGGCAATATCGTTCCCGATATCATGGTTAAAGCGTTTGATTTCGTCATTAAGCGGCATGATGCATTTCGTTTGCGAATGGTTGCCGGTACGTCGCCAGCACAATATTTTGATTCTTACGCCTTGCCATTAATAGAGTTTAAGGATTTTTCCGCCACGGATAATCCAATAAATGAAGCTGAACAGTATGTGAAATTAAATTTTACGCAGCCATTTAATTTGGCTGAAAGGTTATGGCGCAGCGCGTTAATCTATGCAGGTAATCATCGCTGGTATTGGCAACTGTGCTGCCATCATATTATCGCCGACGGAACGAGTCTGAGCCTGCTTAATGCAGAGTTGAGCGAAAATTACAGTCATCTTATCCGCGGGGAGAATTTATCTGAAAGCGCATCGCTATCCTATGCCGATTTTGTTGCCAGTGATGCGGCTTATCTGAGTGCGAAGCAGTGCACCAAAGATCAGGCTTTTTGGCTTGCGCGATATACGGCATTGCCGCCACAGTTATTTCCTCCTTTGGTGACAGCCTCCGCGCCAGCAGCATCTCTGCCTGAGCCTGTTACCTGGATGCTTGAGGCAACCCTTTTTCAGCGTATTGAACAGGTGGCTTCTTTATATGGGTTGTCTGTATTGCATTTTATATTTGCCCTTTTTTCCTGTTATTTTAAAAGAATAAAAAACGTTGATGATATTTGTTTCGGTATACCACTCCATAATCGAAGAAATGCACAACAAAAAGCGGCGGTGGGAATGTATGCTTCGGTTATCCCGGTTCGCATTAGATTAACGGATGAAGATTCCTTTTCTGATGTGATGCAAAAAGCCGCCGATGAATTACGTATTTGCTACAAACACCAGCGGTTACCCATTACGGAAATCAACCGGAGAATAAAAAAACAGCAAAATAGCGACCGAGCCAATTTATTTGATATGTCGCTATCCTATGAACCTTATGACGTTAACATTCATCTGGAAGGGGCAGCAATTCATACCATCGAACCTCATCACCGGGCGCAATATCCTTTAGCGATAACCATTAATCAGTACGCCATCACCAGCAATAATAAACAGAGCCAATCGGTCTGCGTTGAATTTAATTATTCCCTCGACTATTTCACTCCTGAAGATATTCAGGTTATGCAATCTCGCCTCGCTGTATTACTGGAAGGCGCATTGCAGAATATTGATACGCCAGTCTCTTACTTACCGATTTTATCGCCACATGAATGCCAGCAACTGCTTCGGCCTGTTCACGCTACAGAAAGTGACGCTTCAAACTTATTAGTCCACGAAATGTTTGAAGCCCAGGTCCGTCGCTCGCCTCAGGCTGTCGCTGCCGTTTTCGAGGGGAGTTCATTAACCTATGACGCGCTGAACCGCAGGGCAAATACGCTGGCCCATCGGCTCATCAGAATGGGTGTTCATCCGAATGATCGCGTGGCTATTTGCCTGGAGCGCGGCCTCGACATGGTGATCGGCATCCTCGGAATCCTCAAGGCGGGCGGAGCCTATGTTCCTCTGGATCCGGTCTATCCGGGCGAACGACTGAATTACATGCTGGAAGATTCCGCCCCCATCGCACTGGTAACCTATTCTGCTCTTGCGCAGACGCTGAATAGCGCTACTCCTGCCGTGTTAATGGATGCGCCGTTACCAGCCGTTGCTGACGGAGATGATGAGAACAACCCTGTGCCATTATCACTCGGCCTGGCGACGCACCATCTGGCCTACGTTATTTATACGTCCGGTTCCACAGGCCAGCCGAAAGGCGTGATGGTTGAACACCGGAATATCACCCGACTTTTAACCGTCTGCCAGCCTGGTTTTAGCTTTAATAGCAACGATACCTGGTCGCTATGCCACTCTTTCGCTTTTGATTTTTCCGTCTGGGAGTTATTCGGCGCGTTATGTTCGGGTGGCCGGTTGGTTGTGGTATCAACCGCATGCGCCCGCTCACCCCAAACGCTTTATGCGCTGCTATGTCGTGAACAGGTTACGGTGCTCAACCAAACCCCCAGCGCATTCCGCCAGTTGATTGCTGCCCAGGACGCAACTTCCCACTCCCTGCGTTGTATTATCTTTGGCGGCGAAGCGCTTGAAATGCGCTCTCTGGTGCCGTGGATTAACAACGCATCAAACCGTAATACGCGTCTTATCAATATGTATGGCATCACGGAAATCACCGTGCATGCCAGCTGGTATGAAATAACGCCTTCAGATATCACCTCACATGGCGCCAGTTTAATTGGCGGTCCGCTCGCCGATCTGCGGATCTACATTCTGGACAGTCACCGCCAGTTGGTGCCGTTTGGCGTGACCGGAGAACTCTATGTCGCTGGCAATGGCGTGGCGCGCGGTTACCTGAACCGCCCGGAACTGACGGCAGAGCGTTTTCTGCCGGATCCCTTCACGCCCGGCCAGCGGATGTACCGAACCGGCGACCTGGGTCGCTGGCTGCCGGACGGCAACATTGCGTTCCTCGGGCGCAACGATTTTCAGGTCAAACTGCGCGGCTTCCGCATCGAGCTGGGGGAAATCGGTGCCTGCCTCACAGCGTGCGACGGCGTGCGCGACGCGGTGGTGATTGCGCGGGAAGACTCGCCGGGCGACAAACGGCTTGTCGCTTACCTGCTGGCGCAGCCCGGTCACACGCCGGAGCCTGCAAGGCTTCGTCAGCAGCTGGCGCAGTCGCTGGCGGAATACATGCTGCCCGCCGCGTTCGTCACGCTGGAGAGCTTTCCGCTCACGCTGAACGGCAAGCTGGACAGGCAGGCGCTGCCCGCCCCGGATCGCACCGCGGCGGTGACCCGCGGGGATGAAGCCCCGGCCGGTGAGGTGGAAACCGCGCTGGCCGCCGTCTGGTGTGAGCTGCTGGGGCTGTCGCAGGTCGGGCGGCAGGACAACTTTTTCGAGCTGGGCGGCCATTCGCTGATGGTGGTCAGCCTGCTGGAGCGGCTGCGCGGGCAGGGGATGACGCTGGATATCCGCGGGGCATTCTCCGCCCCGGTGCTGGCTGAAATGGCACAGTGTATTACCGTCCGCGATGCAGGTGGGGATACGCCGGTTCCGCCGCCGCGTATCCCGGCGCACTGTCAGGCCATCACGCCCGGCATGCTGCCGCTGGTCAGCCTGTCGCAGGCGGAGACTGATGCGGTGGTGGCCACGGTGGACGGCGGCGCGGCGAACGTGCAGGACATCTACCGGACGGCAACATTGAGTTCCTCGGGCGCAATGATTTTCAGGTCAAACTGCGCGGCTTTCGCATCGAACTCGGGGAAATTGAGGCCTGCCTGACGGCGTGCGCTGGCGTACGCGACGCGGTGGTGATTGCGCGGGAAGATACGCCGGGCGACAGACGGCTGGTTGCCTACCTGCTGGCAGAAGCCGGTCACACGCCGGAGCCTGCACGGCTCCGCCAGCAACTGGCGCAGTCGCTGGCGGAGTACATGCTGCCCGCCGCGTTCGTCACGCTGGAAAGCTTTCCGCTTACGCCGAACGGCAAGCTGGACAGGCAGGCGCTGCCCGCACCGGATCGCGCGGCAGCGGTCACCCGCGGGGATGAAGCCCCGGCTGGTGAGGTGGAAAAAACGCTTGCTGCTATCTGGTGTGAGCTGCTGGGGCTGTCGCAGGTCGGGCGGCATGACAACTTTTTTGAGCTCGGCGGCCACTCCTTACTGGCGGTTCAGCTGTTAAACCGCATGGCAACAACAGGACTCGCTATCTCGCTGGCGACACTCTTTGCTAATCCATCCCTGGCGCAGCTTGCCGGCGTCATTCAGTACAGGGAAGAGTCACTCGCTTCACCTTTTGCCGATAATCCCGTTGTGCTGCGGGGCGAAGGTGCGCAGCCGCCACTCTTTCTGGTGCACGAGCCTTCCGGCGATCCGCTGGTCTATTCGCCTCTGGCTACGATGTTGCGGGTTGATCGCCCCGTCTATGCACTTTCAGCACTTGGTCTGCATACCACCGGCAATCCGCCGACATCGCTGGAAGCGCTGGCCGCCTGTCATGTTGAAGCCATCCGTCGCGTACAGCCGCATGGGCCTTACCATCTTGCTGGCTGGTCTTTGGGTGGCGTTATTAGTTACGAAATTGCGCTGCAGTTGCAACAAAGCGGGGAAGATATCGCCTTTATCGGCATGATTGATAGCTATCATCCGGCTGCGCATCAAAAGCGTGATTTCAGCGCGAGCAGCGAACGGGCACTGCGTGACGAAATGATCGTAAATTTCTTATCCCTGCATGTGCCGGAGAGCGAAAGAAAGATGCTGGCACAACTGCAAAGCCCCATTGATATACAAGCCATTTTTGATCTTTGTCGCGAACATAACTGGTTGCCGAAGGATATTGGCTATGAGGATCTGTTGCTACGTCTGGAAACGGTGTTGTATATCAGGCCGCTGGGGCTTCGGTATCAGCCGACACCTGCGGATCTCACCATTAATCTTTATACGGCAAAGCCGGATGAAAGCGACGACATCTGGCGCGGCTGGCACGGTACAGTAAGCAGTGATTCGTCGCTGCATGTTATTGGTGGGACGCATTTATCGATTATGCAACCGCCGTTCCTGGCGCAACTGGCGAGGCAAATGACGGCAGATCTGCTTCCCCGATCTTCCTCTCACCCGGTGGTTGTTATGCAGGAGGGGGCAGCTTGCGAAACGCCACTCTTTTGCATCCCAGGCGCTGGTGCATCCGCATTCAGTTTTCTCGAACTGGTGGCGCTTTTGCCCGCAAATCTTCCTGTTTATGCGCTACAGGCTCGCGGGCTCACCGATGTGAAAACAATGCCGCATCTGACAATTGAAGAAACGGCTCGTGATTACATCTGCGCAATGCGTGAACGTCAGCCTTTTGGGCCCTATCACCTTATTGGGCACTCCTTTGGCGGCTGGATAGCCTTTGAAATTGCGCTGCAATTACAGGCGCAAGGGGAGATGGTTGCCAGGCTGATTATCATTGATAGCCGCTCACCTGGGGTTAAACCGCCGGTCAGCCACCTTGGGGCAGTGATGAAATTAATCAGCATTTATAATTTGATGCTGAACCGGGAACTGCCCATTACGGAGGACGCGCTATTGGGAATGGAGCCACACCAGCGGCTTATCTGTTTGCACCAACTTTTGATTGAGGCGGGGGTTTATACCCGTAACACGCCGCTTTCGTTGCTGGCCGGGGTTTTCCATGTGTTGTACGCAAACCTCAATACCTCCTATATTCCCCGCGAGCGTTACCTGGGCGTGTTGCATAGCATTAATGCACAAGAAGCTAATGGCGCAGAGCGGGAACAGCGCGAAGCAGTTTGGCGTGAATACGCGACACAATTTACCACCATACTGAGCCCTGGAAATCATATGACCATGCTGACCATGCCACATGCGGGCGCGCTTGCCAGTCATATTACGACCGTGTTGAGTCAGCCTTAGCCGCGCCCGTTTCTCATAACACACCTGAACCACCTCGGATGAGGTGGTTTTTTATTTGTGCGTATAAAAACAAAGATCCGCGATGCCTCCCGCTTCCGGTTATATTGGCTCGCTGGTAAAGTGATTCGCGGGTAAAGGCGAGGGAACAGAGGCAGACGAAGATGAGTGGGCGCATCGACTATCAGATTGAAAAATATAGTTTCACCGCGGTTGATGAAACGCCGCGTCTGGCGCGCCAGTGGGCCGATGTCATGGAAGAGTGCCGCCAGACGCAGGCCGGGGCGCAGGAGCGTTTACACATTGCATTGTTGAATGTGGATTACGTTACCAGCCTGGAGTTGCCCTTTCGTTTATTGCTGGTTCGCGCGCCGCAGCTAATCGACAGCCTGCGCGACGAGTTGCAAATCAGCCGCAAACCCGCCGTTATCAGCGGCAGCCGCTGGGGGTGTACCTACAGTCTGAAAAGCGATTTAAGCGCTATCCCGGATACCTTTAGTTACCGCTTTTCCAATCGTATTCGTCGCCTTGATCCCACTAACGTTACGGCTGTGCCGTACCAGCAAATCGCCAAAGAGGTTAAAGCCCCACGCGAACGCCTGAAGCTGGCGCTGGAAACAGGTCTCCAGGTCACGGCGCTCGATGCGTTATTCTGGTTTGGCATTCAGCGACTGGCCGCAGATGTGGCGAGGCTCAGAAAGAAAGAGATGCGGATCAGCACCGCAGAAACGGATGCATTCGATAGCCTGACGGGGACAACGCGGCGGGTACCGTACTATCAACTTGAACGGCGTTAAAGAAACTTTAGCGATAAATTAAAATACATTCAGGAATGCTTTCTGAAAATATTACGCGTCTTTATTGTCGGCAATAATATTATCTGGAAAGTGTTATGCGCTAATTAGCTCATTAATTAATAACTTCGCGTATTAATAATTAATTTAAAGCCTTTATTTATTCCTAATCTTTAATATTCGATGTAAAAAATGAAACGTTTTGGTTTATTGTTTCCGTGTTATGCGCAGGGAAAATTAGGCGCAAATATCACAGAGCAATAAACAGAGAGGGAACGATGAGCGATAGCTTCCAGAGGGAGATACCGAAAGCGCGTATCAACCTGAAACTCGACCTGCATACGGGCGGAGCACAGAAAAAAACAGAATTACCTTTGAAATTACTGGTTACGGGTGATTTTAGTAACGGGATGGAAACTGCATCTTTAAGCGAACGCGTTAAGGTCAATATTAATAAGAATAACTTTAATAGTGTTCTTTCTGATTATTCCCCAAAAGTTAACCTTGTGGTCGAAAATACACTGGCGGGTAATGGTGGCGAAGAGAATATCAGCTTAACGTTCCGCGATATGAAAGATTTCACGCCGGAAGAGGTCGCTCGCCAAATTCCACAGCTCAAAGCTATGCTGGCAATGCGCAATCTGCTTCGCGATCTGAAGGCGAACTTACTCGATAATCAGACTTTCCGAAAGGAATTAGAAAAAATTCTTCTTAACCCCTCTCTCAGCGCAGAACTGCGTGATGAGCTCTCCTCCCTTGCGCCCAAACAGCCATAAATGCTGGCGAAGTTTTAACAGATGAATAAGGAATGTTGATGTCTGTACAAAATGAAAGTGTCGCCACAGGCGAAAGCGTGGTTTTACAAGGCACGCAAACGGGAGGTGTCTACGCCTCTTTATTTGAAAAAATCAATTTGAACCCGGTAACGGCGTTAAGCGCGCTTGATATCTGGCAGGATGCGCAGGCGATGTCCGATGCAACTGCCGATGAGCGTCTGACCGCTGGGATGCAGGTATTCCTGGAATGTTTGACAAAGTCCGGTTCGAAAGTCGAAAAACTTGACCGTAATTTGATTGACCACCATATCGCAGAGCTGGATTACCAGATTAGCCGTCAACTGGATGCAGTGATGCATCATGAGGCGTTTCAGGCAGTAGAAAGTCTGTGGTGTGGGCTGAAATCACTGGTGGATAAAACCGATTTTCGCCAGAACGTCAAAATCGAACTGCTCGATCTCTCTAAAGACCATCTACGCCAGGATTTTGAAGACAGCCACGGTTTTGCCGGGCGGGGCGACATCTGTCTGTTCGGCGAGATGCTGAGTCGCTTCTTTGCGCTCTACACCGACATTTACCTGTTTAATCGCCTGATTATTATCCTGCAACCGACCGGAGAACGTCTGGAATGGGAAGAGAAGCACAATCGCCGTATTCCCGGCTGCCGGGGACGGCGCATGTACTGATGGGAACCCTCTCCGCCGTCCTGCTCAAATATGAGCCACGCCTGAAAAAAATCGCCGTTGTACTGCTGGAGCAGGAAATCCCCGGTGCACTGCGTTATGCCATAGACGCTGAACTCAAAGGTATTGGCCTGGTGCGTTATGGCACAGATTTTAAACCCGAAGGGCGGGTTCTGTTGCGACACCTTAAGCAACAGCAGTATCTCTAAACGACAACCCGTACGTGAGGCCAGGGAAGATAGTGTTCGTAAAATCACAATTCCTGCAAAAATGACCGTCCCAACAATCCCTCTCCGCTTCGTTCATCAGTGAGCGCCTGGCTGCTATCGCTACATTTCGCCAGTGAATGAAGCCGTGTCAGGAACAGGTGGAAGAGTGGCTAATGCGATATGAAACACAGCGTCACGCAGAAGGCGCGAACAGATAAAAAGCTTGAATGCTAGTGTTTATATCTGAACAAAAATTCAGGACGTACCCCAGCAATATTCTCGTGCCAAATCCATTTCCCACCGTGCAAAGCACGGCTTGCGCACGCTAACTCAGATATGAGCTCCTTTGCTGATAATGCCTTCAAAACCTTCCGTTCTATACAAGTTAAATGGATATCTGGTCATGATTGACATTTCCCCCCGTAAAATCAAAACCGGTAGCGACCCGCGTACCCTGCCGGATTATGCCACCCTGCGCGATGAACTGAGCAAGCTGAGCCATCCGGCGCGCCCGGATGTGAACTGGCGGTATGTAGAAAAACTCTGTCTGTCACTGTTTGAGCAAAATGGCGTGGAATTGCAGACAGCGGCCTGGTACACGCTTACCCGAACGCAACTGGCCGGATTATTCGGTCTGAATGAGGGCCTGGCAATACTGGAGGCCCTGATAAGTCATCAGTGGGGAGGGCTCTGGCCGCAGCCTGTACACGCCCGCATGGAAATTCTCAGCCATCTGAGCCAGCGCCTGCAGCAACGGATGCGCACACTAGCGCTGAACTACAGCGACCTCAGCCAGTTATATCGGGCTGAGCAACTGCTAACGCGTCTCGGCTCGGTGCTACAGCGTCTGGAACTTAAGCACCTGAGCCAGCTCGATACTTTGCGAATGATGATACATAACAGTGCTGTTCGGCTGGAAAATAGTGACGGCGCATCCGACTCTGGTGTATCGGCTTACCTCAACCCCGGAGATAACCCCTGGACTGAAATGTCCACAGTTAGTAACGCCGCCAGCGGTGCTGAAGGTTCTCTGCTGGAAAGTGTGACGGGCGTGAGTACGGGGGGCGGTCGTCAGGAGATGAAAGCTCCCGGGGAACGTAAGCAGAACCTGCATTTCTATTACGGCGACGCCTATGGACATCCAGCAACGAAAGTCATTGGCGGTATGGTGCCGGGCTATTCATGCGACAGTGCTGCCACTCCTTTCATGCCATATTTCAACAGCTCACTGGATGCTCTGGTCTGGCGAACTGGTGTCCCGGAGACCCTTTATCCCGAAGCACTCATCCCCGGGCAACGAGAAATCGGGGAAACCACATCCGGCAATATGTGGGGGAACGTTTATCCACGTAGCGGGTTTGTCACCCAGACAGACAGTTACAAATCAGCAGCGGTTGTAGTTCAGCGTGTCGCTGACGTCATTACCCGCTCCGGCCAGCTCCACGTCTACAACCCCCTTACGGGACAGAAGTCCCCGGGTTACTGGCCACCCGAGCCGGTAAAAGAAAATACCGGCACGAAAAACCACAAATGGCAGCGACTTTCGCCTCAGTTGTCCCAGACCTGTGCAGTGTTTCCCGACACCAATGGCCAGATTGCCCAGGACGGTAACTATGCCTGGGCATTGTGGCAACCGTACAGCTGCTGCAAACGTCGCGGCCAGACGTTCCTTTCCAGCACCGATTTCTCATAAAGGTTCAGAACATGAAAAAAGCAGGACTTTTACTGATTTTTGCCTCGCTGCCGGCAATGGCAGCTGATATCTCTTTGTCTTCATCGGGGGCGTCAGTTAGCGGTAACGCTATCAGCGATGGGCTCTTTTATTCTATTGGTGGCGGTTCGGTTATTTCACCCCCGCCCAGTCGTAACAATATGTCCAGGATAGGCATTAATGGTGGCCTTAGCAGTGATCTGATGTGTGGCAATTTCGACATCAAAACAACCGTTGGCAACCAGCTGAATGGTATTACCAGCGGGTTTAAGGATTTGATGGGGAATGTGATTCAGGGGGCGACCGGTGCTGTCATGAGTATGCCGGCAATGGCTATTCAGCGCGCAAACCCCGGGCTGTATGAAATGCTCACCAATGGCGTTCTGCAGGCCGGTTTGAGCTTTGATAAAGCGATGTTGAACTGTCAGAGTATGTCGAAGAAGCTGGCTGATTATACCATTGGCAATAAATGGCAGCAGGTAGCCGTCTCTGAAGAGTACAAAGATATTGTGGCCACAAGTGGTGGCGATGCGGTTTCCAGCGACCAGAAACTGCAAAAAGCAACTGGAGAGGAAGGCGTGACGTGGGTCGGTGGGCAGAAAAGGGGAGGTAAGGGGCAGCCCGCAATTCAACCCACTCGGGATCTGGCCAAAGCTGGTTATAACATGATGAATAATTTGCCAGTGACCAGTAACAGCAGCGTCGGCTCCTCGAGCTGCAATGGTACCGCATGCCAACGTTATAAATCTTCTGAAGAGGCCGCAGCGGCCGTTGTTAAAGTGCTTGGTGATCGCTCCATCAGGACTTGCAGGGAAACCAGTGAATGTACCAGTGGTGGAACCGATAACCAGCCGGGCAGTGCTGTCGCTGGTACTGGCTTTTCTCCCATCCTAGAGGATGCCACGAAAGAGAATCTGGAGCAGCTTAGTAAGCTGGTTAGTGGTGAACTGCAGCCCACCACTGATAACCTTTCCGCACTGAAAACCGGCAGTTTGGTTGTCACCCGCGGGGTAATTCAGGCATTACGTGACGATCCAGACAAAGCGGCCCTGGTTCAACGGCTTGCCGGCGAACTGGCGATGTCCGATACCGTTGAAACCGCGCTAACAATGCGCAGGATGCTCACCACCGGTGAATCCGAACCTAATGCTGCAGAGCAGCCGGAAGCTATTGCCGAGGGTGATCGCCGCATCGATGCCCTCGATCGCGAGCTGACGGCGCTGCGTAATGAGATGGAGTTACGCAAATCTATCAGCAATAACAGTCTGCTTACGGCACTGGAACGGCAGGGAACAAGGAATCAGGATAACCGTCTGCAGCAGAAAGCCGGTAACGAGGACCAGGGCTTCAGCCAGTTGGGCCAGTCTCAGTCTTCCGGAGCAAACTGATATGAGACTTAACCCGTTCAGCGGCCATATTGGCAGCATTCTCCTTATGGTGCTGCTCATTCTGTTGATGACGGCCAGCATGTTTGCTATCGCAGCGGTATTTATGGCTTACGACCCTGATGGCCACATCACACGGCGCTGGTTGCATGACAGCCGATGGGGACTGTTTGCCTGGCGACTGGTTCTTTATGGCTGCCTTATTACCGCCTGGATACTGAAGGTACGCCCACAGGCATTAATCCGTTGGCCGGACGGACGTCCGCGTCTTGTGCGTATGGAACTGATGGGGGTGTTGTTCCTGGTAGCCACAGAATATGTGGCCTGGACAAGCGCTGTGTAAGGAGAGGACGATGACCGCAAACAGTTTTCTGGAATATTTTCTCGTTCTCTTTGGCTGGGTAATGAATAATGCCATGTGGAGCATTCTCAGCAATACGGGCCTTTTTGCATTGCCACTGGTGATCAGGGTTCTTGGCGTCTGGCTGAAAGTGAGGGAGGAGGGGGCTGACGAGGGGAACAAAGGGCTTCTTGCCCTTCCGCGAATCGAACATGCACTGTATGTGTCTTATCTTGTGATGCTCTTTTGCTGTATTCCGCTGTTGCCGGTTGATATCAGCACAATCAAGTTCGACAGCTCGCGCGCTAAACAGTGCGGCGTCAGTGTGCCGACGCCACAGAATTCTGGCTACAAGGGACTCGTTAACGATTTTGACGGTCGTACGGCCGAGGTTCCAGTTTGGTGGTATCTCCTGCATATGATGTCGAAGGGCACAACGCAGGCAATGATTGCATCAATCCCATGCGGTACGAATTTGCGGCAGATGCGTTTTGACGTTCAGAACACGAAGCTGCGTGATCCTGTGTTGTTGCAGGAGGTCCAGGAATTTGCAGATCAATGTTACTCGAGAGCATATTTCAGACTGAAAAACAGCAACAGCCAGCTCAGTGATGCCACCATCAACTCTGTGGGCTGGATAGGTAGCAACTACTTCCTGAATACTTCCGGATATTATGACTACTACACGGCTATGACGCCACGTAGCCAGTGGCCTTACAACAGTAGCCGGGACAGTGGCTATCCAGATACAGGTGCAGGTGGATATCCAACATGTAAGACGTGGTGGTCCGATGGTACTTCCGGGCTTCGCAAACGAGTTCTGGCCAGCTTTAGTGATAACACACGTAAGGAGATGCAGCGCCAGTTCCCTGGACAGCAGTGGGAAGAAATCGCCCTGCGCTGGCTTGTCAGCCCACGTAACGCAGATCTGTCCGGGGGCGGTACCACTTATGCTGTTGGCAGTAGCGATACAACCACCGGAGTAGTTGGTAATCTTACACGCCTTACCTCGTCTATTGGTCTTGGACTGAAACAGGCCGAAGCGTTACCTGGTTTTGATGCAATGAAGCAGGCACTGCCGATGATCCAGGCATTATTGCTGATGATGATAATCACGGTCATTCCTGCGTTAATGATGTTCAGCGCCTACGATCCGAAAACCATTTTTACTATCTCATTCGCGTTATTCGCTCTTCAGTTCATTACGTTCTGGTGGGAACTGGCAGGCTGGCTTGATGACAGATTGATTACTATCCTTTATGACAATATGGCTGAGCAGGGGATTGCAAACAGCTCGGTGCCTTTCGCTGCTTTCTTTAGTTCAACGGCTGATGGATGGATTATGAACTTGGTACTGGGGATGATGTACCTGGTCTTTCCGATGTTCTGGGTTGGTATGCTGAGTTGGGCTGGAGTTCGAATTGGTAATATGGCTAACAACTTCAGTGATGCTTCTAAAATGCCTACGGATGCTGGCTCGGAAGCAGGTAAAAAAGCTCAAGGGGTGGCGATTGATGCAGCTTCAGGCGGGATTAAATCAGGATTAAGCAAAGGATAACTGATGGCTATATGAAGCGGTGGTTATGCCATCGCTTCATAAGATTAAAAACTGTTAGAACCACCGTTAATACCTTTTTTCTCCCAGCTGTAACGGATAGGAGATTTATATTGGTCCTGTTTGTCTTTTGTGACATCCGCTTTAGCGGTAGAGGTGAGCACAGATGAAATCACACAACCAATTTCTTGTGTTGCACTCGTAAGTTTTACCGGCTCAGGTTTTTTCCGCTTCAGCTTGGATTCATCGCAAACGATATTGCGGCGTTTTGTGGTGAAACGCGCAAAGGTGCTGCTCAGGTCATCTTTATTGAAACCGTCCTCGCTCATGGTAATGACTCCTCATTTTGTCTAATAAATAAGCTACTAAAAATCCCCTATACACGCAAATTATTAAGCACTATAGGGGAGGGCACCGGCTCACCGGCGCGTTCCTTGGCAACGAGCCCCAGTGCGCGGCGGAAGGCCTTAGGCCTTCACGCGGGCCTGTATTTCCACTTTCATTTCTTCGCCTTCCCGTCGTGGCGTGCCAGGGCCAGCAGCTCTGCCTGCAGCGCACGGCCATCCTCCCGGGTTTCCTTCAGCCCCACTTGGTGTCCTGCAGCTGCGCCGCCAGGTGTTCGCCGGTGGCGGCCAGACGGGCTAACGGAGATTTAGGCCATTCCGGAGTGGAGCCTTGAATTGATTGTTAACACCGTTGGTTGTTACTTAATAACATAAAGAAAAGGGCACTTCAGCGCCCTTTTCTTTACTCTTTGCCCGACCAGCATTACGGGACTGCTGGTAGTTCCTTATTTCAGTGGGTTACCGAATTGCTCGATATACATCTGACCAAACCTGTATGAGGCATAGTCCGTTAGATGTCCTTCATCACGATACACGGTCACGCCATCGACGTTAGAGACACATTTTCCGCTAACACACTGAATTGACTTTGAATCAATAAACGTCAGTGTTGGAAATTCTCTCTTCATCCTGTTCATCATTTCCATCACATTTTCACCATTATTTCTTCCGGGATTTTGATTATCACACTCGTTGATATCAAATGGATACCTGTGAATAACATGCTGATTTATGCAGCTTTGGTAGTTTTCAGGCATTCTCGCTATTGTAAACATGATTATAGGTTTAGACCCTGCGGCAGTGATAATCTGCAAGGCTGAACGAAGAGCATCTTCGTAGCGCTTGCTGGAAAGCGCTACGCTTCTCTCATCTCCGTCGTGATTGATCAGGTATGGGCCAAAATAATTACCCCATACCTGGCTAATAATCACGGAATCATAATGATTTTTCTTAATGTAATCGTAATATTTTTGGGTGTTGTTGTGGCATTTTTCATATTTAATTCCTTTATATTTCCACCAGTCAAACTGGTAAATTCCGGGTAATGCGAGACATGTGGATGTAGACAGGGAATACATTTTAACCCCGGCATCTTTGCCCAGAACATCATAGAATCCCCAGAAATGGTTGGCATTAGAATCTCCTATTAAAAAGGCTTTTTTAGTCCCTTTATAATCACCGAAATGGCAGTCAGCAAGAATTTGGTTACCGCCATGACAATCAAAACGCAATGTAGCTCTGTCTGTGGCGTCATGCAGCAACTGGAACGAGCGATTATATTCAGCGCTAAAACGCTGAGGTAGACCATCTGTTTTTTCAGTTACAGAGAACAGCGTCATAGTCACCACAACCGGAACCAAAACGAGCAGAACGACACTTTTTACAAACGAAACCCGTACCCGTCGGAGGCGATTTTCAATACCGTGGTAACAGATTACAGCCATAACGCAAGTAATTATCAGGGCAACAAACAGGGACTTTCCTGTCAGGGCATACCCCAGGTAGTTAAATATGGCAAAAACTGGCCAGTGCCACAGATACAGGGAGTACGAAATCTTTCCTGTATAATTCACAGGTGCCAGCTCTAAAAAATTATTCACAACCGCGTTACGGCTTAAAAATAATAATGCGGTGGCACCGCAGACAAGAAGTGTCCAGGTATTCGGATAGAAATCGACAGAAATCCTTTCTCCTGCGATCCACACAATGATTGCAATGGCGCTGGCGGCCAGAATGTTGCTCAGTATCTTATGGACCGGTGGCAGGCGCATAATCAACAACGCCGTACTTCCGCCGATCAGGAACTCAAAGGCTCTCATTGTTAGTGAGTAATAGTGCTGCGTGTAAGTAAACAGACTCGTTACGAGTAAAATAACGGTTGCGATGAAGGTTAGAACCAGCCACCCACAAAGCATCGACTTCCTTGTCACCCTGATTGCTGATTTGTTGATCAGCACCGTCAGCAGGGCTGCGAAAAGGGCAAAGAATAAGTACCATTGCCACTCGATGGCCAGAGACCATGTGTGTAAAAGCAGGAAGTAATCCGCATCTGGTGATGCATAGGTAGCACTTTGCTTATCAAAGAACTGGTTTGATAAAAATAAGGCAGTGTATTTTGCGCTTTTCGTAAAGACTTCATAATCGGCAGGCATATAACAATAGGATGCAACGATACATGTTGCTAGCATGGTTGTAATCAATGCTGGCTGCAGGCGCCATAATCGACCGGCTATGAAATTGGTTATTGAATATTTGTTTCTTTCGATATCACTGATAACTTTTCCGGTAATCAGAAATCCCGAAATAGTGAAAAAAATATCCACACCAATGAACCCTGAGGGAAAAAGTGACACGCCAGCATGAAATAATATAACGAGCACGACGGCAACAGCACGAAGTCCGTCAATATCCTTTCTGTAAACCTGAGAGACCTGACTTTTCGTTTGATTATCTAAAGCTAAATCCATGTTTTTAGGATCCCTAACATATTTATATTATTAATACTTAACACTGCATTTCCCTTTCTTGTATTTTTGGTTTTCTGATCAGTAAGATCATCGCGAGTTATAATGACGAACCAGATATAATTATCATTGACCGCTAAATTTCATGTTCGTGCTTCCCCATGGAGTGTGTCTGTTGCATCTTGATCGGGGTATGTGTGCTGCGGTGACCGGTGTACTTCCGCCGGCACTGGGCTCTCATTGACCTGCACCCCGACCGCGATTCCGGCGGCATGGCAGGCCTGCAGCCAGCCGGCCACCTGCAGGGGATCGCCTTCCAGGCGGGTGACCCGGCCGCCGGTGCTCCACAGCTGCAGGCAGGTGGTCCCGTCGAGGCGTATCACAAAATCCCCCCGGCAGGCGGTATGCGGGACGCCATTAAGACTGATTACGATGTCATCACCGGTCGGTCCCGGGCTGCCTTCCGGAATGGCCGGAACCAGTGGCAGAACATGCACCTCTGCCGCACGCTGTTCTGCCTGCACCCGCGCCTGTTCGTCTGCCAACAGCGACGTAGCCAGTGTTTGACCCTCCGGCGTCAGCTCCACGGCCAGCTGCAGGTTCGGCGCCCTCAGGGTTCGCAGCCAGCCTGCCGCTTCCATGCGCCGGCAGGATGCGCGCAGGTTCGGACCGTACACCGGACCGTGACCGCCCCCGGTGAGCAATTTTTCGATGAGACGGGTCGGAACGCACGTGCCCGGTTGCTGTGCATCGAGCGCGGCCAGCACTATCAGAATACACCTTTGCAGGGGTGACGTGCGGTGGCGGACACTGCTCATCACTCGTCCCCTTTCCCTTCAGGCAGGCCTGCCAGTTTTTGCAGTCTTCGCTTGTCCCGGTACAGATCCAGGTCGCCCCGGCCTGTTTTCACGGCTGCCTTGTCCCATAAACGGATGAGTCCCCGGAGCTCACCCCGGAGCATATCATCCTTCATTACCGGTCCGGATGTTACCTGCAGGGTTTCCCGTATCACGGTTTCTGCGCTCAGGTACAGTTCTTCATAGCTGAGTGAAAACGACACTTCTTCTTTCATCCTGCACTCCCTGTCTGGTTATGTGCTGCAAGGGTTAAAATCATATCACAAATGATTTTATTGATTATGATTGTTATCATTTCTCATATGCTTTTATTTATCTTTCTTTTAATTCATATCCTTTGCCGCGTTCCCGCCGCGCAGATTCGTTTTCCGGCAGCCAGAGAAGGAAAGATATTCACCTTAGCCACAGCTGCAGTCTAAAGGGAGTGCAGAGGCAGACTGGCGAATGCGGAAGCAACTCGAACTGGATGCTTGATGGAAGAAAATTCAGATGGGTAATGGTAAAGTGACTCACATGACCTTTCTCTATCACAGTATATAAATAATAATATTTATATTAATGAGCCAATATGCTTAAAAAAATCCTAGACAGCATTAGCTACCAGACACATAAGTTTATCCGTGACAACATTCATGTAAATCAATCATACATGGCACTGAAATGGAACGGCTTTGAAAAAATACTGGTCTCAGGTTCAAAGCATTACGTAAAGGCAATGCTTATATTGATATCGTTTTTTGCGGCCATTTTCATTGTAATGGTCTCAGGTAAAAGTTATATAAAACCATATATAGCTGAGTGGTTTCCTGATTGGTATACCCTGTTTGACGCGCAGATAAACCTCCTGGGGGGACAGCTTACCATTATAGGTATTGTCTATCCCATGGTCGTTGGCCTTGTCAGTGTGATATTTCAGAGGAAATCAGCCCGGAAAATCGTACACGCAGCGTATCAGACCTATTCCGGATTCATGCTGGCAGGTCTGAGCGGGTTATGTCTTTCCGGCTTCATGCTCTGCGGATTATTGCTGAGGACATTCGTCGGAAACTATAATTATGCGATAATTTGTGGAATAAGTATTATTTGGATGATGCTTAACATTGCGCTTTCTGTCTGGTTCTTTGTGCAAAGCCTCAGTGTCCTTGACGATGAAAAACGCGAAAGAATGGTGTTACGCTACCTCACTGCCGACATTTTATCAGCGCATGTGAAAAGTCAACTGCATAGCATTTTTTTAAACAACCCGGTTAAAAGCCAAATTATCAAAAATGAAAGATATAGCAACCTGACCTTTGAGGATTATTCTTTCGAAAATGATTACTCTGTTATAAAAAGTGAATTTTCAATACAAGAAGTCATTAAAGATATCTATATGAGGCCATTGAAGATTATTCTCTGGCTTGTAAATATGCATGGTCGTTTAAAGAAAAAACAAATAGCTATTGCGTTGTTTTCGAGGCTAGATAGCCGGGGTGAGTTCGAAACCCTACCTCTGTTTAAAGTTAAAAATATTGAGTCAGAGCATGTTCTGATAAATTTATTAACACGTTGTTTCCGCACAGGCATTGCTACTAAACGTCATATCGCAACAGACAGAATAATCAAAGGGCTTTTGGGTGATGCCATTGATGCGTTAGCCAGTGCTGATATTAATGCCTTTGACGAAGCTATTGAAGGATTCAGTCGTGACATAACAACTTTTACGGACGGATTTAACTTCAGGCAAGGGCAGCAGACAGATAATCTTTTGTTATTGGCAGATGACATTTTTTGGGATCGTAGTTTTACTGATAAATTATATACAGAGATTTATCAGCTTTTCCGGCAGGCAGTTATACGCATTGATGTATCTGAGAGATTTTATACAAAATGTATGAATATTCCAGGAATGCTGTGTTCTAAAAGAGAAAGCATTTCCTTCAAAGAAATACAGCTTGCTTTGATGTATACCTTTTATTCGTGGGACATCCTCGTGCGCTGGGGCCATGCCAGCACGGGGAGGCTTGATTTAACCCAGCGTCAGAGTTATGAGGCCCTTCTGAGGGATTTTGTCGAAATCTGGGAAGGGTGGATTGATGGTCTGGAATACATATCAAAAAAAACCGGAGGTCAGCAGTTATACCATGACTCTCTGAAAGAGCACCTTTTCACCTTACCCGACATAGTCGCATGTGCAGTGCTGTCAGGCGAGTCAGTCTCTGTTGACTGGGCGGTGGACTTAATGAACCGCTGGTTCCATAAAGCCCGAGGTTCTTATGAAAGTCATCACTCGGGTCTGTTTATCTGGCAGGAGTTTATCGTTACACAGGCGACTCTGGATGGAAAAATTGTTTTCAGACCAGAAATAACACCTGCAGGAAAACCAGTTGAAATTCCTCAACAGCTCGATATTTTCTATAAAAACACACTGACCGATCTTCGACTCTTAACTGCTGCTTTTATCATTAGCAAACCCGTTGCCGTTCAAAACACACAATGTCAGTTTGCTGTCAGCACTCTGCTTGAAGGGAGTCTTGTCGAAAATACCGGTGGTTTTGAACGCCTGTCTGATAGTATGGCTACGAGTACAGACATCATCGACGTGTTTATCCGTTTGCTTACCTGGGATAAAAGCGAACGCGGGGATGCAACAAATTCACCCGGGAATATTATAAGGAAATTATCATCAGCACATGGTAAAAGCCTGGTAAGCGGGCGAACCTATATGGGAAGACGCCTTGGGGGAATTGAGGATCTCATCCCCCAGATAGCGGAGTTGTCTGTATTGCGTTGCGGCGGTATAAATTCGGTCTCATCTAAAATGAAAACAATTGTTGCATCTGATCTATTTTCGTATCAGCTATTAGAAAAAATCGTAAGCAATCTGGCTTCACTGTTCAATGCTATCAATAAACTCTCCGGGGCAGCTTTTGTTGCTGAAGACGTTTTCAACGAGCGGCGTCAAAAAGTGTCTGAACTGGTACAAGACTATCTTGACCTTTTTACCAATCATAGGCAGCAAAGCATAATACAATCCCCAGTCAGCGAAACTATCCTGGAAAATTTCGGAAAAAATATTTCTGACTTCTTTTCAAAGAGCATAAAGAAGCAATTCCCATTTGCACTCTTTGGAAATATTTCTGTGAGTCATGTTGTTAACAGCAATATTATGAAACATGTAATTGTCCAGATGGATAAGCAGGATGTGACTGATAAATTTGCTCGCAAGATATATCAATGGGAAGAACATCGTGCCTCCAAGTTAGTCACTGAGCATGTACTTGACTTGCTCGATTTGCTGAGTCGTCAACCTGCTCAAAATTGTATTGATATTACGTCATTCGCCGAAATTATTAGTATGGTTCATGATTATGATGGCCTCCAGGAAGATGACTATCTCATTGTGAGTGATAAGAAATTATGGGAGGAATTTGATGAATACAGAAAGAATTTTTTAGACTATGTCGGGACTAAGACAGGTAATTTGTTTTATGATGAAGAGCACAATCTAAAGATTAGCGGAAAAAATACCACCTGTTCGGTCTATATCAGGCCTCACTTTGATTCTATTGATACCCTGCTTGTTAATAAAAGTTTTTTTGAAGAGTATAAAATCAAAAGTGATGGAGAGAGCATTTTCACTTTTAATGCTAATGAGGTTGATGGTAAACCACTGGAAATAGCTTTGCATTCTCATTATGAAGGAGAGGCTGTTTTCAGTGGTCAGGTTAAAGTCGGCTTTATTCTCTGTAAAGACTCCGTTAGTTTACAGGCCTTACTGGGTGAAGACGCATCATGAAATGAAAATTACAAATGGTCCGCTGGTCGGACAGTCGTTACCCTCACAGCGTGCAGGTTGTGAGGGGAAAAGTTTTCCCAAGAATCCTTTCAGGCGGGGCCACGACTGTTGGCCAGCCTACTCTCGATGCTGCTGGTTTGTTCCCGTGCCGTCTATCTCCAGATCCGAAAAAACTAAATGCGGAAAAATGCAGGCCTGTCGACGGTCTGCTTTTTTGAATTGGCAGAAATGTATCCTTCACTTTCAGAGACTCATTAGATGGCTTTAAGCCACAACATGCCGTATTTTTGCTCACGAGCTTCGAACGCCTGACGCCCTCCCTCAAGCACATCGCATATTGCCTTGCGCATGCTGTTTGGGGCATCATGATCTCCGTATTCAAGTGCCCCGCTACGGTAACTGATGACTTCATCATTATTAGTGGCGATGATGACCTGCTCTGCATCACAGTTCACCACCAGGTTGGCGTTATGCGTCACGATAATGACCTGCCTGTACTGTTTTATTTTTCTGAAGAGAGGTACCAGACTGTGCATGATGAAGTCATTGTCTAGGTCATCTTCTGGCTGATCGAATACAAACGGAGATCCGAAGGCGTCCGTCGCCAGCTTAAGGCAGACATAGAAGGTTCCCCGTTGACCGGCTGACAGTTTTTCGACCGTTTTGCCTTTGTATTCAAATTCCGCCCTGACGTTCAGATAGCGCTGGATCTGCTCCGGGCTGAACAGATAGCTGAGTAGTGAATCCGGTCCCTGACTGTTAAAATATTCATCACGCCAGAAGAACTCTTCGACGGTCAGTTTTCTGTCCGAAAATTCCGGCAGAACCAGCATGGGTTCATTTGCCTGCAGTGCCCGAAACTCATCAATACCGCTGACCCTGAACACCTCCCGAAGCCTGTCAACAGAGGTCAGCTCCCCGCTTGCCCTGAATCGTCCCCTGTTCAGACAACTGAGCATCCCGTCATAAAAGGCCTTTATATCAAAGTGTGGCTGTCCATAAATGCGGATATCCGTAAGAATGTCCTGTATCAGGGCCTGCTGGTCCTGCGTCAGATGTGGTTTTGTGGTTAGCGACGCGAAAGCCGTATCGATAACCCCCTGTCTGGACAGCAATCCATCCATGAATTCAGCCGCAACCTTGGCGCGTTGTTCCAGTCCGGTCTGGTACTGTGTCTCTCGACGCGCTATTTCACGCAGATGCGTTTCCGCAACCTCCGTTTGACGCTGATATTCATGTACTTTTTCCAGCAACCCTGTGATGTCCTGTCCCAGTCCCTGCTCGCGGAAAGCGCCAATTATCTCGTCGTTATCACGCCCGAACTGTGCCGTCTGCTCCTGCACGGATAGAAGCCTGCGCGCAATAGCCTCTGTCTGTGCTGACAGATCTACAAGCGGGATCGATTCTTGAGCGGTAGCGTCAGCATTAATAGCCGCTATGCTGGCATTCAGGTTATGTTCGGCCGTCGCAATGTCCGCACGTATACCCGTTAATTTATCCCGCATCTGAACCAGCAATGTCTGACGCCGGCTGTTTTCACGAAACGTCTCAATCAATGCCTTATTGCGGTCACTTGTGAGAACCTCTATTTTTTCCTGAGCGGCTCTGATGATCTGCTGCTGAAACTCACGCGTATTCACCGGCTCTGAATGCTCATTCCTGTACAAACTGAATTCACGCCAGGCACGCCAGGCGCTGAGGTTTTCTGCCAGTTGTGCGGCCGTATCACCCGCCTCATGAACCGGTGTCAGCCTCAGCATTTTCTTGATCTCATCACTGATGAGCCCTGGCTCCTGGCAGAGTTTTTTGATTTCCCCCTGAGACACATGCAGATACTCATACCCTTCTGAACGGGCATCAAATCGGATCTTCTCACCATTGGCCTTATCCAATTCAATGCTTAGATACTGAACATTCACTTCACGTTGCTCGCTTCCCCGTGCCGCGGTACCGGCAAAGCGGGAACGGAGTGCATCAAGCAGCAGGCTTTTACCGGTGCCCCGGCCGCCAATGATCGCCACCATATCCTGACTAAGGGGGATGGACAGCTTCCGAAAGCTGATTTCCTGACCATCAAAAATCGTCCCTTCAATATCGATCTGACTGAAATGTGCTTTTGGCGTGAGCTCAGTCAGCCACTCATCCCCGAGCCTCAGGCGGTCTTCAGGCTCCAGTAACGCCTGGCGAAGCCCCTCGAAGGTCGGAAGCGCCTTTACCCAGGTGTAACGGTTGCCGATATCCTCCACCCGGTGTGCATCGGAGCAGAGGAAGACGGGTTTGACGCCCGCACCGTCATAACGATTCGTTCTCAGAAAAAATTCACGATCACCCTTTCCGCCGAAAATAATCTGTCCCTGACGGTCGATCTCGGTTGCGATTGCCGCAGAGCGCCCATTTGCGTCGGGCCGATAACCGCCATACCCGTTCGGACAGACGGCCACTAAGTAATCCCTGAACGGGCGGAATGCGGAACTGAGATGCTCAAGCAGTGGACTGAACGCCACCACAATGGTATCCACACCATGGCCGCTCTCCGTGACGCTCTTTTCACAGCAGTAAATGGCCTTTCTGTCGCCGTCTGTTAACCGGAGCGGAAAACGGGCTAGGGCTTCGTTAATACGCTCGGTGCTCACCTTATCTGAAAAAAGGATATGGACATTAATAAAATCCCCGGCCTTGTTCTGTTGATCAAGGCGGAATTCCACATTTCCCAGCACGGTTATATTGAGACCCTGACGGGCAATCTCTTCCCTGATCGTTTCCAGCTCATTCTGCCTGAAATAAAAATAGTTGGTCACGGCGACAAGAGAAAGTTGCTTCTCTCCGAGCAGATGTACATAGCGCTCTATATCACATTGGCCGGAGTAACCATTGGCCTGCCATGTCATCGGACTGTGAATATGTAAATCCCATTTATTCCATTCTGAACCTTTCACAGACGATCCTTTATAATGAGAGTATTTCTCTTATAATAATGAGGTTATCGTTCTGTTGCCATTTGATTTCACTGTGCCTTCCTGAATGCCACTGGCAGCAGGGAATATAGCTTTCAAAACAATAATTGTTTTTATTCATGCATATTTCGCAATAATACATTTCAAGCAATAATCACCAAAAATAAATTCTTTCAATGCAATAATTCTTTTCTTCTTCCTCTGAGATCCGAAAACCCGTTGTCCCGGATCTGCTTCAACCCCTCCGGCGCGCAACGGCCCCATGACACAAGATGTAGTATCATCATCTGACATGGCTGCCAGATATTGTGTTATGTACCTTCCCTGTGACCCGACGCGCAGGGGCAGAAAAGACCGCTTCGCTTATTCCCTGACCGTGGTACACTTCCGGAAAGTTACTATCTGGCAGAAAATCGGATCTCCCGGAAACGTGCACCCGGTAATTTAATGAAGTGCCTATATGGTTGCTTATAATTAACCTGTAAACCATACCGGAAGTGAAAGTCATCAGGCGTGACGGACAGGCGCGTAAGTGGGTGATGATTGCGGTCAGGGATTATTTGATCGGTTTTAATTAAGGAGATTAGGTTATTGGAAGCTGAAGAACTGATAGATGATCTGATCGCAGACGAATACACACAGGCCTGGATTTGCTGGAAAGACCTCCCGACTGACGACGATGATGTCAGGATGACTGAGCGGCTGATCTTGGATACGAATGGAGTCATTATTGCTCGTCAGATTTGCCCCCCGTTAACTTACGGTTGGTCCCGGGTCGATTGGTCGTTAAGACCAGCTTTGTTCCCTATACCGGATCAAGCTATGGATCTGAATCTACACGATAGAGAAGAAGCTATCAGTACGGTTGTGTTTTTCGGATGTATATGAAAACGGGTTGCGGGATTTCTCAATAAAGCAGCGTAACAACTAAGGAGCTAAGGATGGGGCGTTCCACTAAGGTGATTATCAGGGGAAGGGAGTTTCCTTCCAAAAAAGCAGCTGTGGGGCATTTCATGGATCAGCGTGAAACAGTCAAAGAAGCGGGCCCGCTCAAAGAGGGAGAATTCTTTGATGAATTACGCGAGCTTTATCTGCGTTACTGCGAAGCGACCAGCTTTGATCTGAATGGCAGGATTATCTATGCCTTCAGTGTGGATTATGAGCCGCGACAGAACGGTCAGACCTGGGCATCTCACCTGTGCTACTGGGTACATTTCTCGCTGAAGCAGAGTTTGTCTTTTTCGGTCAGAGAAGCGGTGGATGAAATTGCAAAAGCTGCTGCTAAACAAATTTAATGGCGGGCGGGATTTATGATTAAAGAAATTCCATTGCTCTCTTTTGAATATCTGCATTACATCGTTGATAGTCTTGGATGGATGCTGCCAGTTTATTTATATCTCTTCAGTTTTATTTACGCATTTATTCATGAATCCGGACATGCCCTTATGGCCATGCGGCTGGGAACTCGGGTAACGCGCTTTCAAGTGGGGAAGCCTGTGTTGTTCCGGTTCAAAAGGGGCAGACTTATCCTGAAGTTTGGATTGTTATTTCCAGACGGAGGTGTCAGTTACCACTATGCGAATGATGCCCCCAGGTGGAAAGTTATGGCGGCGGCGCTGGCCGGTCCATTATTGCCCGTGATTCTGTCAGTACCAGTATTTACTCTTACCGGTATTCAGCCACTAACGGTCATTGCCGGGTTGATTGTGATGATGCTGACTCTGGTTAACCTAAATCCCTTCATGATGGAAACAGATGGCCAGAAAATTCTCAAGCATCTGCATGCCATAGTTCAGGGGCGGAAAGTCCTGAATTCCTGAGTAACTGTTACACGAGTTCCATCTACTTAGTTGAAAGGAATGCTGATGAAGATGTCTCTTCCTAGTCTGCCAGGCGAATATGTTGCCCAGTCACTGCAGCTTCCTGTGGCTATCGACTATCCAGCGGCGCTGGCGCTGCGTCAGATGGCTCTTTTGCATGACGAGCTGCCGAAATACCTGCTGGCACCGGAGGTGAGCGCCATGCTCCACTACGTGCCGGATCTGCATCGCAGGATGCTTCTGGCCACACTGTGGAACACTGGCGCGCGCATCAACGAAGCGCTGGCCCTGACGCGGGGGGATTTTTCGCTGGCACCGCCATACCCGTTTGTGCGGCTGGCCACGCTGAAGCAGCGCGCGGAAAAAGCGGCCAGAACGGCAGGCCGTGCGCCCACCGGCAGTCCGGCGCACCGTCTGGTCCCGCTGTCCGACAGCCAGTACGTCAGCCAGCTGCAGATGATGGTGGCCACGCTGAAAATTCCGCTGGAACGTAAAAATAAACGTACCGGCAGAATGGAAAAGGCACGCATCTGGGAGATCACCGATCGGACGGTCAGGACCTGGCTGAATGAAGCGGTCGAAGCCGCTGCGGCCGATGGCATTACATTCTCCGTACCAGTGACGCCGCACACGTTCCGTCACTCCTATGCCATGCACATGCTTTACGCCGGTATTCCGCTGAAGGTGCTGCAGAGCCTGATGGGCCATAAGTCAGTAAGCTCGACGGAGGTGTACACGAAGGTGTTTGCCCTTGATGTCGCTGCCAGGCACCGGGTTCAGTTTCAGATGCCTGCAGATGAAGCAGTAAGTTTGATGAAGCAGATTACTCAACATGCGCGGTAAACCTGTGCATATACAGAGCTACTAGAATTATCTAATCGAAGCGCAAGGGAGATCTGACCATTTCGTTGTATAAGAAGGTGAGAGCATTTCACGTTTCATTTGCCACTCCGGCGCTATCCCTCGTCCGGCAAACCATACTTTTCCCAGTCCGGAAAGGTTGATCCCGTCCAGCACTTTCATCAGGTCGTCGCTGTTTGCGCGCGGCTGTACCTCGTCAAACAGGTTAAGCTGAGAAACTCCGGTGGGTGTAAAGTCATTCAGCATTACACCGGCCTTTGCATAACGATGGCCATCTATAAAAATACGATCCAGAGCCTTTACCGCGGCGGTGATGATGTCACGTGTATCGCGCGTGGGAAGGAGTAGTTTCTCGCTGGCCACGTTGCCGTAATAAGTCTCTTTGACTGCAAATGGTGAGGTTTTGACGAAAACCGAGATGTGCCGGCAATACTGTCGTTCTCCCCGTAATTTCTCAGCTGCCCGCTCGGCATACTGACAAACAGCCTGGCGCAGCGCCTCATAAGTTGTGATCCTTTCCCCAAAGGAACGGCTGCAGACAATCTGCTGTTTCGCCGGAGGAGCCTCTTCAAGCGATATGCATGCTTCCCCGTTCAATTCGCGTACTGTGCGTTCCAGTACTACCGTGAAATTCTTGCGCACAAAGGTTGGGTTCATGCGGGCCAGCTGCAACGCAGTGGTGATGCCGTAGGTATTCAACTTTTTGGCTATTCGACTGCCAACACCCCAGATTTCTCCGACCGGCTGCAGGGACAGCAGTTTCTCCGTTCGCATCGGGTTACCTGATGTCAGGGCCAGTACTCCCCCGAACTGGGTCCATTCTTTTGATGCCCACTGAGCAGATTTAGCGAGGGTTTTGGTTGGACCCATCCCCACACCGATTGTTAACCCGGTCCCGTTCTGGACAAACTTGCGCAATTGTCGGCCGAAATCTTCGAAATTCATGCAGTTATCGATGCCACGGATATCAAGGAACATTTCATCGATGCTGTACTGTTCAACTCTTGGTGCAAGTTCCTCAAGGTGAGCCATGACCCTGTTACTCATGCTCGCGTAAAGTTCGTAATTACTTGAAAAAGCGATAACTCTAGCAGTAAACCTCATATCTTTTAGCTGAAACCATGGGACCCCCATTTTTATACCCAGACGTTTCGCTTCTATCGATCTTGCGATTACGCAACCGTCATTATTGCTCAAAACTACTACAGGGACGCTGCGTAGATCAGGTCTGAACACCTTTTCGCAGCTTGCGTAAAACGAGTTAACATCAGCCAGGGCGAACATTACTGCGCACCGCGAGTTTTATGGACAAAGGCAGTAACAACCCCAAAAATTTGTAGCTGTTCTGGTTCTGGCCACAATGTTGGATATGCAGGATTCATTGGTTGCAAGGCCGGACGTGGAGTGAGCAGGAGTCGTTTAACAGTAAACTCACCTTCGATCTCAGCAATAACAATATCGCCGTGCCGTGCCGATTCTGCCTTATCCACAATCATCAAATCGCCTGAATGCAGACCAATGTCCGTCATTGAGTTTCCTATGGCTCGTACAAAATAAGTCGAGCCCCTCCGCTGAATACAGTATTCGTTCAGGTCAAGTTCCGCTTCTACGTAATCTTGTGCCGGCGAAGGGAATCCGGCAGGGCATCGCTCAGTGAAAAGGGGGGCGGTAAAGGGCTCGGGGCAGGGCGCTGCTGGGACAAAACGAAGCATACTAAACCTCAAATAATACTGTATGAATAAACAGTATTATTAATCTTTTTTGGAAGCTTTCAAGTTGTATCAGCAGAGTTATTGGTAATCCTCTGTTATTGCGCAGGAAATTTTAGCTATGGAAGAAAGGAGTAACACATGCCTGACAGCCCACCACTGACTCTTTGTGTTGTAGGCAGGAGAGCAGTGAAAAAGGCAAAATTCATCAAATTGTAATCACTCTGATGCTTTATTTTGATTTTTCTATCTGTTAATGTCCGTTGAAACGTAATCGCAGACTTGAGGGAAGGCATGTTCAGATTCACACAGTTACTACAAAGCCTGATCAAAACGGGGAACATGGTTGCTGAAGATCGCATATCACAACTTGAAGATACATCCGTTAAGGAATTAACTACAGTTCGACTTCGTCCCGAAACAAAGGCCTATTTGCAATCGCAAAGCGAAACTCTTGGCGTTTCACTGTCTCAGGTAATTAATATGATCCTTGACGGCGTGGTTTCAATGGAAATGAAACCAGCAGCTGATAACAAAATCAAAGGAATATATGACAGGATTATGTCGCTGTTTGAATTGCATAACATCAATACAGTTGATATGGCGAAAATGCTCTCCGGTTATGGGATCAAGTTATCGCATCTTCGAAATCCGGATAAGTTTATTGATATTCTTTCAATGGATATGATTAAGGAGATAGCTGACTGGTTTTCTATTAATTATAAATGGATCATAGGAGAAACAAACGAGTTATATTCTCCTCGGGATAACACCTGGTATAAGGATTCCTATGGTTTCTCGCTACTGTTGCTGGAGAAATCATTCCGACATTCTGATCTTAAGGTTTCTGTGGTTAAGGCAAATAACGTATCTTTTGAGAACGCTGAGAAACTTGAAGAACAATATTCTAGGTTGTATGTTGGATTCATATTAAGTTATACATCTACGGTTAATGGTGTATCTTTTACAAAATACGAAGTTTGCGAGTTCCAGAGATGGAATTATGATAAATGTCGTGGTTATTTAAGATTCATTTTTTATTTTCTGGATTCTGTCAGGACGAAAATAAACTGCCAGGGCGTATCATTAAAAGAGGAGATTGTTGATGGTTTGATGGCAGGCAGGCTATTTCCATCGACAATTAAAGGGATGTTATCAGAAACTTGGTTCATTGCTGATCGAATAGGTCATATAGAAAGTAATTACGATGTAGAGATAAATCCAGTTGAGTATTTAAACAGATTTAACAGGCTTATACGTTTATTGCGTTTCGGTAGTTCTGTGACAATTTTAGATCTTGAATATACAACGAAAGACTTTTCATATGGATGGATTATTAAGTATTCATGTAATGGGGAATTTCACACGGAGTTTTACCACAGTCTTGCCACTGGTCTGGACGATATTTATGATAAGTTCTTCGTCGAGAATCCTTCCTAAAGGTGACTATTGATTACGTGTAAATCGCTAAAGGAACCCTTCAAATTTTGGAGGGTTTCCTGCAGACTCGTCTTCCATGTCACAGATAAAAACTTGATAAAGGATCACGCTCCGATCTAATATCTTTCTCGTTGTACCGTTGCGTTGTATGCAACATGCCAATGCCTCGGCGATCTGAGAGAGGCGCCTTCGGGTGATCGCCATGCCAATGCCACCGTGACCTGAGAGGTGGCGCCTTCGGGCGGTAACTTCGTTTACCCTTTGAAAACGAAGATCGCATACAGTTTGTATCTGGCGATGAAGGTCCCTTTCACTTCTGTATCTGTTTTTCAGATACGTCTTGTAGCCGTTGTCTGGCCGTAATTTTCTTATCGTTTTCACTCTTTATGACGCTGCTTGCCGTTGCGAACTTTGCGGCGTGGGTATGACCATTTGGGCATCTTCCACGACTGCATTGAGAGCAGAGGAGCGCGGCGTCACTTGTGTACGAGTGAAACGAGTACCAAGTGACGCGCGCAGCGCATAACTGGCAGAGCTGACGCACTGCCATTTCGACAACTTTTTTACCAACTGACCAACACGTACTTAAAGGTTTTAAGGGCCTTAAAAACGTACTTCATTCACTTCTTGTTCATTTATCAACCAAACGTCTTTCCCGTAAAAACGGGTAAGGACTTCATTCTGAAAGGAGAAAATCGACACGATATCGATGGCGACACCAGTCAACATACTGGTGTGTGGAAGCAGACTGATTAATTTCAGCCCGGTGCAAACCGCGAACAAGTCAGAGACCTGGGGAGCTTCGCAATAACTCAACATTTCGCCGCCCCGATGCACAGATATCTGTCGAGACGCAGGAAGCGCAACCATAAACCGTGCCGTCGGGGTGAAATTCATCGTCTGTAGCTGTGGCGCAGCCGGTGTCAGTGCTTTTCCGTTCACGCAGACGGAAAAGCACTGACACCTGTTTAAATGGAGGGTTGTTGATGGCAAAACTGAATAAAAATCTTAAAACGCTTGCCAGGCAGGCAGGGGGAAGTTTTAAAACCGTTTCTGACCGAATGAAAATTGCGGACAGGTTTGCCGAACGTTTATTAAAACTTAATATTCAAATCAGAGATATTAAAAATATCAAGACGGGGCATATCGAATTGTATATGAAGAGTCGTCTTTCCGAAGATATTTCCAGACGCACACTTCAGAACGAAATGGCAGCTATCAGGGCTTTGTTACGGGGTGCGGGGAAAACATTCATGGCAAATCCTTCTCACGAAAAACTGAGCAATCAGGCTCTGGGTATTTCGGAAACGAGTCGGGATGGAACTAAGGTTGCTATTCCAGATGCTTATTTCCGGCAGGTATTGACGAGTGTAGAGCAAAAGGACGATGGCGTTGCATGTGCAATGAGACTATCCAGATTACTCGGTCTAAGAACAGAAGAAACAGTACAGTCGGCTAAATCATTGCGTACCTGGCAAAAAGCTTTACTCAATGGTGACGAAAAAATACGTGTTGTATTCGGGACAAAAGGAGGACGTCCAAGAGATACAACGATATTAGATCGTGAGTCAACTCTGGCTGCAATCAATGCGTCCATTAAACACTTGAATGAAAATAATGGAAAGCTGATTGATAAGCCATCATTACATACAGCTATTGAACGTTATCGCAATGTTGTCCGTGAATCCGGATTAACAGGAAAATATGCGCCTCATAGTTTACGTTATGCCTACTCTGTTGATGTCATGAATTATCATATGAATAAAGGTTTCTCTAAAGAAGAGGCACAGGCTCTGGCATCAATGGATTTGGGACATGGCGATGGCAGGGGACATTACGTGGCTCGTGTTTATAATAAGGTTGAGGGTAATGAGTAAAAGCTTTTTTGTTTCTGGTGAGGATTTGGTTATTAGTTGTGTGTTTTTGGGATGGAAGGAAAGGATTTCACGCATTATCGATAGAGGGCATTACGAGGTGGCCTGTTCACAGGAGGTTCATGCGCATTACGGCGACAAATTCACCCGTGCTGATGCCTGTCTGTATTTCATCCGTGGCGCACTGTCTGAAACTTTCAGGAAATCTCTGAGAGAAAAAGAAAACGCTCATGAAATGTAAAAATATGATCCTTTTTTCTGGTCAATTTAAACATGACACATTTTCTCAGGATATTATCAGCAGTAGTGACTTTCCCGTTAAGGGCTTCATCGTCCTGGTTCAAACCATAATGTGGAAAGATCTTTGCGTTGACACTATTGCCTGAGGTGCGGGAATTGTGTACGCTTAATTTGCTAACGTTGTCTCTGACAACTGCCAATGCCTGAGTGATTTGAGACAGGCGCCTTCGGGTAATCACATGCCAATGCCATCATAACCTGAGAGATGGCGCTTTCGGGCGGTTCAAACCTGTTTAACCTTTGCAAACAGGAACCTGATTACAGGTTAAGGTCCTTTTCTACTTCACTTCACACTACCAAACACCTGATTTACTCATCCGGCATTTTTGGCCTGATTCTCACCCTGAGGGATACTTTCCCTTTGGGACGGTTCCCTTTTTTCATAAGGAATCGTACCCATGCATTACACCAGAATGATCAATCCGCTCGCGTTACTGAGTTGTGACTCACGCGCTTCTGCAAAAATCATTGTGGATTACGTAAAAACTCAGCTTAACGTTCGTCTGGATAACAAACTCATGGTCGACGCAGATCCTCAGGTTCCTGCTGACGGCCTTCCTGATTACCTGACTTTTCTCAGACATGTCGCGCATACAGTTGGTTTTGCAACTGAGCATGGCTTCATAAAACATACCTTTGTCGAAGAAGCAGTGAGCGAGCTTACGCTTCTGGGGACAGATGTTCACAGTTTTCACTGGAGTACAGCTTTTCTTCAGGGCGTAACCAGGTCTCGCGAGGAAAAAGAGCTGGACGAAGCTACAGAGCAATTGCGCGAAATGTTTTATCAGAGCGCCCATTTCTCAGACATCGCCTGACGGCCTTATTAGTCGAAATTAGTCGAAGATTTTCTCACCCTAACGGGACTTCTGTCCCAGTCAGGGACAGGATTCCACAACTATTTAAGGAATCCTTTATGAACGAGTTAATTCTCACCGAAGATTTTCATATCCGTGCCAGCGAGCGTAATGCTCACAAAGTTGCACTGGCTAAAGCGGAAGGCGAACTGCTGAGTATCGCAGCGCTTCGCCGCCTTGACCTAAATACCGGGACAGATGAAGACGGCTTTCCGTATTACGTCTGGGATATGGCTTCTGTTGCCCGGGAACTGGCTGAACTGTATGTTCGAAAACTTATACCGGGATCATGGGAGGCATTCTTTAACGACCTCTGCCGCATGGCAGAAGGTATTGATAAAGAAGCCTGGACATATTTCTACAAAAGCGCAGTCAAAGACGAAGAGGCCTTTCTGTCTATGGAACGCAGCGATGCTGATTTCTGACGTGAAGCACTGAACCCTATGGGGACTTTCTCCATACGGAGGTGGTTGTGTTTTCTGAATGAAGCCAGCTTATAACTGATGTACCAACCCATGCGGGGACAACCTCCCTGCATCTGCGGTGATGGTTTTCTCCGCATTAACTAAGGAGAAAACCATGAGCAGTATAATACTGTTGTTTATCACCCATACCACGCGCGTCCTCAGCCGCATTTCAGAAGCAATGCGGCAGCAGCAGGCCGAATGGTTCACCAACCGTAGCGGTCACAGCAGTTTCCGCGCCGAGGTCGTTCAGTCTGAAGGGGGTTTTACTGCCATCATTTCACGCAGAACGGGCTACAGTTCGCGTGACTGGCAGTATCAGCAACTGGCCAGCGCCGGTCAGTTTGCCTCCGCACGTAAGGCTTTACGGGCGGGACGACAGATGGCGCAGCAGATGGCCTGGCTGCGTTACCGTTTCGACTGAATCAGTTCTGACTGATTAACACTTCCCGGAGGGACCTTCCCTCCAGGGGAGGTCTCCTCCTTATTAATTTAAGGAGTCCTGATGATTCGCTTTACCTCAACCGAATTACGCCCTCTTTTATCACAGCAGGGCGGTATGCAAAGGCCACTGCTGCTTGAAAAGAACCTTGGTATATACATCCGGGTTCCGGATGACCGAAACCCCGGCGAATGGCTCAGGGCATGGGCGGAAGGTTGTAATCCCTCGAAAGATGCAAACTGGTCGGAAAATGCAGACCTGTTAATTCCCGGGAAGGAATACGCTTTTCAGACCTTTATGGAGCAGAGCAAATTCGACGCCGTTCTGAACGAACACCACGATCTTTTTATGATGCCATCGGCCGGTCCACTGGGGACTGGTATGACAATTCGTAAGGAGACCCGTCCGCCAGAAAAGGTGTATGTCCTGGTGGAGGAATATCGCAGCAATATTCGCTGGCTCTACGATCAGTCTCTCCGGCATTTACCTGCCTGTGTAGGGAATGCGGAACGTCTGAGCTGGCGCTCACAGGCGCTGTCTGTGCTTGACAGGGTAATACGTCTCGACTGTAAACGGGCAAAACCGGCTGATCGCACGATGTTTGAGAGTGCGGTTCGCAGCGTACGCAGCAGCGTCAGCGAGGTGATGTCTGATGGCTCTTTCCGTTACGCGGGAATCCGCCGCTAGGTTGTATTACTGACTATCTCTGACTTTTTTCCACTCCCGGTGGCGCATTCTTCCGCCCCGGGGAGGATGCGCCCTTTTTTATAGGTTGCATCCTTATGAACAAATCCATTCGCGGCCGTAAGGCCGCGCCGGCTCAGAAAGCCGATCTTTACCAGCAGGTCACCGACAAAATCATTGCCGCCCTGGAAAAAGGGGTTCCACCGTGGCGCCGGCCGTGGCGTTCTGCACAGAACGTACATGGCAGCGCGTTACCGGTGAATGCCACAAACCGGTACCGACACCTGCCGGGTCACCGTCTCAAAAAGGGTAAAAACCTCTTCGTACCGGAGTGACTGATAGCTGACTGCTGGCAGCAACAGGGCGTCCGCACCTGCCAACTGTGCATCCTCAGCCAGACGCAGGATGGCGTCGGTGCTGACCGCTCCTACACACAGCATCACCGGGATGTCTCCGGCATGCTGTTTCGCCAGAGTACCGATGCGCTTGCGCTGTTCCCGGGTCAGATATGCATAACTGCCGGTGGAGCCCAGAATACCCATTGAATCAACGCGGGCTGCCGTAAGGCGAGCCAGAATCTTACTGAACCCCTGTTCATCCACGCCGCTGGCGGTGACGGGAGTTAACGGGAAAGCAGACAAACCGGTGAACATAAACTTTCTCCTGAATGATATTACGTGCGTTGTGCTTCGATGAGCACAACGTCAAACTGCAGACCCGGCATCATTTTTTCAAGGCCGTCGGTCAACATCTTCCCGGCTTCATAAAGCTTCTCCAGCGGTATCTGCGGCAGGCTTTCCAGAATGAACCACATTTGCTGGGCTTCAACGCCCAGGCGGGTTCTGATCCCCTGCCGCCAGTTCCATCGGCGACAGGTTATTCCCGCATCATCACACCAGATAACTTCACCCTGTGGCGGATATTCAACTGCGGGTTCACCGTCTTTTACAGTATCAAAAGGTTCTGTCCCTTTTGCCACAATCAGACGCGGTGAACCCTGATAGGCAGCGATATTTTCGCCACCAACGGGAACGGCATACCGCAGACTAACGGCATTATAGAGATCCACGATCGGATCGAGGGCCGGCATATCACCGTCGCGAAGCACGCGTTTACGCAGAGCGTCAGCCGAGCAGGGTGTGCGTTTGGGTTTGGCGCCAAATGCCTGGAAAGCCTCAGCCCATGCGGCAAGATGTGATTCTGCCCATTCTGGAGCGCCTGCCAGAACAGCTTTACAGGCTTCTTTCAATGCTAATTCACCAACCTGAGGATTCAGTACGGGCGCGGCCTGCACAGAGATACTGAGCGCCCGAAAATCAGGTGCGACAGCATATATTTCAGGGGCGATTGACGGAGAGACAATGAACACGTGATAATCCTGTAATGACCAATTTATTTCATGATACCGACCAATGACCAAAAAAGTCAATTTAGTGACCGGTGCCGGTGCTGATGTTAGTACAGTGAACGAAGCCGTGTCACATCGAATAAAGCAGTACCGCAAGCAAAAAAAATTATCGCTCGACGAGTTATCCAGACGAGCAAATGTCAGTAAAGGCATGCTGGTCGAGATTGAGGGATGTAAGGCCAACCCCAGTATTGCGCTGTTGTGCCGTCTTGCTGCTGCAATGGGCGTCTCGGTGGCCGACTTTGTCGATGTCAGCACCCGGCCTGATGTTCACATTATTGCGGATGCTGAGATCCCTGAACTCTGGAAGGGAGAAAAGGGCGGAAGCGCCAGGCTGCTTGCCGGTTCAGGGGGGCCTGACATGACGGAACTCTGGATGTGGGAGATGCAGCCAGGGGAAAAGTTTTCTTCGCCAGGACACCCTTCGGGTACGCTTGAGCTACTTTATGTCCAGGCCGGAACGCTGACATTGGGTGTGAAGGACAGCCTTTTTCAGGTGATTACCGGCTACTCTGCGGCGGCGAGAACCGATGCTCCCCACTTCTATGAAAACCAGGGCGAAAGCATTCTGAAATTCATCATGACGGTCAACGAAAAAGCATCCTGAGTGGGATACCACAGGAGATGAACCGTCCTTAAACACAAGGAGAATGTAATCATGCGTACGCCATCCGGTCTTTTAGTCACCCTGATGGAGCTCAAAAAATTTCAGGAAATGGCCTTTTATGACCTGTTACTTTCTGCTGAATGCGATGCAGTGCCTGAGATTGTTCGCACCGGGTCATACTGGCTTAATCATATTCATATCGTGGATAAAATTTTCCGCGCTCACCTGAGCGGAGAAGTTCATGGTTTTACGTCGACGGTAAGCGATGACATTCCTGAACTGCAGCTTCTGAGACAAGAAGCAGCTAACAGCAACGACTGGCTGATTGACTATGCCGGGTCACTGAATGCAGACACGGCCACTGAGCGTGTTCAATTCGCATTTACCGATGGGGCGCCTGGTGATATGACGCGTGAAGAGATTCTGCTGCATTTGCTCACGCATGCCAGTTACCATCTGAGTACCTGCAGTCCGTCCCTGGAAAAAAATGGACTTACGATGCCTCCAATGTTGCTGACCACCATGCTGAGCTCAACCCGTGCGGATTCTCTTTAAAAAAGCCTGGCAGAGTTACCCATGAGGATTTTGACTTGTGAACAATCAGCATCTTACTTTTAGAAAAGACCGCTATACGGTGACGACAGATCCTGCGTTTTTCCAGATTGACGCCATACACGATTTTCTTTCACAGTCATCTTGGGCATCTGGAATCAATGCAGAAACAGTTTCTCTATCAATAGAGAACAGTCTGTGTTTTGGCCTGCTTGATGGCTCAGAACAAATAGGATTTGCCCGGCTGGTGACTGACCATGCCACTTTTGGCTATCTCTGCGACGTGTATGTCCTTGAAGCGTATCGGAAGACGGGACTTGGTCGATGGTTAATCGAGTGCTGCCATGCTCATCCGGTAATGTCACGTCTTCGTCGCATAATGCTGGTGACTGACAGCGCGCCGTGGTTATACGAAAAGCTCGGGTACACTCCACTGAATCGACCTGATTTTGTCTGGCAAATCAACCGCCCGGATATCTACCAGCAACCGAAATCTTGATTGCAAGACGGAAATGGAATTCCGTGGCTTTCGCAAGTAACCAGTACCAGCCGCCAGATTCGACATACCATACTCCCCTTTGTACGTCCCTCAAAAGTAGCTTCTCTGTCGTTGATTCGCCCCAAGAGAGTTGATTGAACCTCAGAATGAGAGTGATTGTGGCCGTAATGACCGGTCAGAACTAAAAATCTAGATTCAGGTCAATATTTTGATCATCAATGGTCAATATGATGACCTATGCGTAACCACCCGACGACCTACGGCCTGATGGTGCGTTATCCAGTGGTTTTCATTTTGATTACAGCCGAGGGGGGCACTGACAGGAAAAGTGGCAAGAGCGCAAACATACCTTTATGCCGGGAGTCTGCCAAACCCTCCAGACGGGAAATGGAGAAGTAAATGAACTCAGATGAATTGCAATATCGAAACATGCATAACCGTGGGAGCTTTGAACATGAATAGCCGTCCTGAGACTCTGCCGGAAATAGGATTAGGGAAGTATCCATGGCCGCAGGTAATTAAATGGCTTTTAATCTTGCTGGTCCTGTATGCTGTAGGTAGCGTATTTATATCCAACCCTTTTTCAATCTTTGTGGATAGAACGACACCCGTTGATTATTCAAGAGTAATGTATTTCCATGGTATGACGGTGGGGCTTGCCGGAATCACCGCCCTGATTATCAGCCAGGTTTTTGCTCTTGATAAAAAGTTTAAAAAAATTATTTTTCTCTGCACTGTCGCCACGATAATTATTGGGGTCACGGGGGGGGCAGTTAACCGAACAATGGAATATACCAAACTATTTCTCTGGTATCAGATCCTTGCTTTTATAGCACTTGATATAATTTTAATCACCATGTCAATAGGTCTTATTCTGACCAGGGACATGGAGCTCAGACAATCACGGACCTGGTATTTGGTTCTGTCTGCATCAGCAACTGCTGTTATTGCGGCCCTGATTGGCGACCTGGCTGGTTTTATTCTTGATTTTGGTGACTGGCCTGGTGTTCTGGGATGGTATGCCGGAAAAATTGGCTATACATTAGAAGAATGGCAGGACAACTTGTTGCGTTCGCATTCAGATATGATGGTCGTTGCCGTAATTGGTCTTATTTTGTCGGTTATCAGCTGGAAGTATGGCCGCCATATGACAGGTGTATCATCATCAGCAAAAGCCACGGGTGAATGGATGGCAATCCTGGGACTGGTTTTATTGATCATTATAATGGTCGTCTCCGGGTTAGGTGGCTCCGGTATGCAAATTCCGCACATTTTTACAGAGAAAGGCTTTTATGCCCCGCGAGGCCAAAGCGTTGCTGGGATTGATCTCGGCGACTTCACCATTGGCACATTCTTCTTGATGGGAGGAATGCTTATGATGGGAGCAATTCTTTTCGGAAAAAAATCCCCAGGACACACGTTGAGCAAAACAGCCAAATACACTCTCAGCGGAATATTTCTTACCTGGAGTAGTATCGTCGTGACCGTAGCGGGTATGGGATTTCTGGAGGAGTACAGAGCCGATTTATACAACTCAGCAAAAGATGTTCCACTCGGGGACTATGGTTTTGCATTCAGAATGTTACATCTTGATGTTAGCCTGATACTTTTCCCGGCAATCATGGTTGTCATGCTGCTTGCACATCATTTTCTAAAGGATGATGACAATAAATACATTCAATGGATTTTACGCACTGGCGTAGTTATTTGCTCAATAGGCTCATTAGTGTATATGGTTCTTAACCCCGGCCCATTTGGACCCGGTTACTGGATTGTCGCTGCTGGATTTATCATTATTATGTCCGCAATGGTTTATTTTTTCATGCGCAGCGATAATAAAATTAAAGAGGATTTTAGGAGTCAGTCTGCAGAATAATCTCCAGGATTTAATTCTGGTAAGACCGTAGTAAAAAGATTTAGCATAGGCATCAAAAAAACATCATAATAAATATCCTCCGGCATAGCCGGAGGTTTTTCTGATGCGCCTATAAGGCTCTCTTACCAGCCGCGCCCTAACAGG
>NZ_JBHZPO010000037.1:0-1180 GCF_042788165.1 Kosakonia sp. YIM B13588
TGTCTTCATAAGCCACATGAGGACATCCCCATGAAGAAGCGTTTTTCCGACGAACAGATCATCAGTATCCTCCGCGAGGCTGAAGCCGGGGTTTCTGCCCGTGAGCTCTGCCGTAAGCACGCCATTTCCGACGCCACCTTTTACACCTGGCGTAAGAAGTATGGCGGTATGGAGGTGCCCGAGGTTAAGCGCCTGAAGTCGCTTGAGGAAGAGAACGCCAGGCTCAAGAAGCTGCTTGCCGAAGCCATGCTGGATAAGGAGGCGCTTCAGGTGGCTCTGGGGCGAAAGTACTGACGACAGACCAGAAGCGGGAAGCCGTGATGTTGATGTGTGATGCGACCGGTCTGTCGCAACGTCGTGCCTGCAGGCTTACAGGTTTGTCCCTGTCGACCTGCCGTTATGATGCTCAGCGTCCGGCTGCTGATGCACATTTATCAGGGCGTATTACTGAGCTGGCGCTTGAACGCAGACGTTTTGGTTATCGGCGTATCTGGCAGTTGCTGCGTAGGGAGGGCCTTCACGTCAATCACAAGCGGGTATACCGTATTTACCACCTTAATGGACTGAGCGTAAAACGCAGACGACGCCGTAAAGGGCTGGCGACCGAACGGTTTCCGCTTCTTCGCCCGGATGCGCCGAACCTTACATGGTCGATGGATTTCGTTATGGACGCACTGGTCAACGGTCGCAGGATCAAGTGCCTGACCTGTGTGGATGATTTCACGAAGGAGTGTCTGACGATCACCGCTGCTTTCGGTATTTCAGGCGTTCAGGTCACGCGTATTCTGGACAGCATCGCGTTGTTTCGGGGCTATCCGGCGACAATAAGAACCGATCAGGGCCCGGAATTTACCTGCCGCGCGCTCGATCAATGGGCCTTTGAGCATGGTGTGGAACTACGGCTTATCCAGCCAGGTAAGCCAACGCAGAACGGATTTATTGAGAGTTTTAACGGACGCTTTCGCGATGAGTGTCTGAACGAACACTGGTTCAGCGATATCGTTCACGCCAGGAAAACCATTAACGACTGGAGGCAGGATTATAACGAGTGTCGTCCACATTCGGCACTGAATTATCTGACGCCATCAGAGTTTGCAGCACGGTGGCGAAATGGAAAATGTGAAGGTAAACAAACCGACATTACTAACTGACGGTTGTATCTAATCCTGGGGGCAGGTCA
>NZ_JBHZPO010000039.1:0-1039 GCF_042788165.1 Kosakonia sp. YIM B13588
GTCAAGTTTATTTCTATAGCGCTTTTCACAACAGACATTGTCTCAAAGCAGCTTTACAGAAATCAACAGTGAAGGTGAATGGTGTGCATTTATCCCTGATGAGCAAGCCGTGGCGACTGTGGCAAGGAAAAACTCCCTTAGATGTTATGAGGAAGAAACCTTGAGAGGAACCAGACTCAAAAGGGGAACCCATCCTCATTTGGGTGACATCAAGAGTGTGATTATAGTCTTTAAACAATACAGAACACTGGAGAGTGAGAACTAACATGAGCACTGGAGTGTAAGATTATAAGTAATGATCTTTCTACAGTCTTATACAGTCAGTTGAGGTTATGGAAGCAGGAGCTACTGAGCAACTCATAAAATAGCTCAACATCTGAGATCATCACAGATCCAACACCAGCTTCTCCATGCCAGAGCCTTTAAACACTCCAGGAGGTCCAGTGTCCAAACTCCACATGAAGTGGGATCCAATTGGCACTGGTACGTCTCTAGATGGTTCGGGATGTTTGCGAGTTCGGCATCTACTTCTTTAAAGGTCCGTAATCATCACGAGGTGGGAGGTGACTGGAGCTGGCCAAACCTCAGGGTGTCTCGGGATGGGGAGAGAAAGAGAAGCAGTGGAGAGGAATTAGCGTAGCTGCTGTTCATGATATTAACAGCACAAGTTGATAATGTGCATGTGATCAGATGTTCTGGAGCACAAGGTTATGATGTGATGTGTGTTATGTGTAGGCTTTGCTAAAAAGATATGTTTTTAATCTGCACTTAAACTGGGAGAATGTGTCTGAGCCCCGAACACTGTGAGGAAGACTGATCCAGAGTTTAGGAGCTAAATGTAAAAAGGCTCTACCTTTAGTGGACTTTGCTATTCTAGGAACTACTAGAAGCCCAGAGTTTTGAGATCTCAGGGAGCGTGACGGATTGTAGCGTGTTAAAAGACTGGAGAGATACATGGGAGCCAAACCATTTAGTGCTTTATAAGTGAGAAGTAATAGTTTGTAGTCTATTCGAAACTTAACAGGAAGCCAATGTAGGG